>NZ_JBOHHT010000026.1:0-89440 GCF_050725655.1 Sphingopyxis sp.
CAGGGTGAGTCGAAAATGGTGGTTTTCCGTGACCCGGAGCGCAGCGTACATCTGGTACGTGAGCACCGGAAGCACGGGAAATTGCCATTTGCAGACCGCCATGGGCTGAATGTCGATTGGTCCTAGCGAGCAAGCTCGCAAGTCTCGCCGCCCCTCCCCTGAAGGAGAGGGGCTTGAGGCTTTTCTGCCCCCTGCTATCGTCGCACGATGATCCGCCGCACCGCGCTCCTTCTGGCCGCTTCGCTTGCCGCTCTCACGCCCGTCTTTGCCGCCCACGCCAGCGCCGAAAGAACAATCGCCGGCGTCACCGAGCCCTACAAGACCGAGGCATTCGACCCCGACACGGACAATCTGGCCGCGATCAACGCCGCGCTGGCCGCCGCGGCGCAATCGGGCAAGCGCGTCCTCCTCATCATGGGCACCAACACGTGCCACGACAGCGCCTGGCTCGCCAACCTCATCGCCACCGACCGCTTCGCCCCGGTGCGCGCCCGCTACGAAATCGTCTTCGCCGACATCGGCATGCCGCATGTCGACGGCATGGGCCGGAACCCCGAGGTGCCCGGGCGTTTTGGCTTCCGGATCAAGGGCACGCCGACCGTCGCGATCCTCGATGCGAACGGCACCGTCCTCAACCGCAAAACTGCCCCCAAATGGCGCAACGCCGCGAGCCGGAGCGACGACGACATCTATGATGAATTGATGGGTTAGGGAGAGACATATGGCCGGGATGAACCTCGCGGGGCGCGTCGCGCTCGTCACCGGCGCCTCGCGCGGCATCGGCCGCGGCATCGCGATCGGCCTCGCCGAAGCGGGCGCCGACATCGCGGTGAACTACACCCGCGGCGAGCAGGAGGCAGCCGAAACCGTCGCCGCGATCGAGGCGCTCGGCCGCAAGGCGAAAGCCTATCAGGCGTCGGTCGCCGACGAGGCCGCCTGCGCCGCGATGGTCGCCGCGGTCGAGGCCGACTTCGGCCCGCTGTCGATCCTGATCAACAACGCCGGCATCGCGAGCCGCGGGCTGTCGGTCGCCAACACCAGCCCCGAGGAAGTCGACAAACTCTTCGCCGTCCACGCCGCCGGCCCGCACCGCCTGTCGCGCCTCGCGCTGCCGCAGCTGCGCACCCACAAGCGCAGCGACATCATCATCATCTCCAGTATCGCGACCTACACCCACTCGCCAAACGGCGCGCCCTACACGATGGCCAAGGCGGCCAGCGAAGCCCTCGCCTACGCACTCGCCAAAGAGGAATTACCGAACGGCGTCCGCGTCAACATCGTCGCTCCCGCGCTCACCGTCAGCGACATGGGCGAAAAGCTTTCGCGCGCGATCACCGGCAACGAGGACATCCACCACCTCGACGCCAAAATGCCCTTCGGCCGCGTCGCCGTCCCCGCCGACGTCGCCGCGGCGGTCGTCTGGTTCGTCAGCGATGCGAACAGCTATTGCTCGGGCCAGAAACTCAACATCGACGGCGCGGGTCAGGCGACCTTCCGCTAGACGGTCATCCCGTGCGCATCGGGAATTCCCGACGGCGGCCCCTCGGGCATGCGCATCAGGTCCGCCTCGCTGGCGCCCGCTTCGTACCGCGCGAGCAGCTCAGAACTTGCTCGGCTTCGTCATGGCCCCACGCCACCCAATAACCTAGACGATGCTGCGCGCCTTCGTTTCATTGTGCAAGGGAGAACCCCTCCGCTAGAGGCGGGCGATGCGCCCCGATTCGCCCTCCCCCGTCATCCCCTTCCTGATCGCCTGCGCGGGCATCGCGACCTTTTCGGCGATGGATGTGCTGATGAAGGGGCTGTCGATCGACATCGGCGCCTACAACGCCGTGCTCTGGCGCACCGGCACCGGCACGCTCGTCGCCGGCACGCTCTATTTCTTGAGCCGCCCGAAAATGCCCGATCGCGCGACGATGCGGATCCACGCCTGGCGCTCCTTGTTCGTCGCGGGGATGGCGCTCAGTTTCTTCTGGGCGCTCGCACGGCTGCCGATGGCCGAAGCGATCGCGCTCGCCTTCGTCGCGCCGCTGATGGCGCTCTACATGGCCGCGATCTTCCTCGGCGAAAAGATCGGCCCGCGTTCGATCGCGGCGTCGGCGCTCGGCCTTTGCGGTGTACTCGTCATCGTCGCGGGGAAACTCGGCGGCAGCGACTATTCGGGCGAGGCGCTGCTCGCGGTCGGCGCAGTGTTCCTCTCGGCGATCTTCTACGCCTACAACCTCATCCTCGCGCGGCGACAGGCGAAGATGGCCGAGCCGATGGAGATCGCCTTTTTCCAGAATTTCTTCGTCGCCGCGATCCTCACGCTCGGCGCGCCCTGGTTCCTCGCCGTGCCCGACGCGAGCCACGCGCCGCACATCCTCGGCGCCGCGATCCTCGCGACCACCTCGTTGCTGCTTTTAAGCTGGGCCTATGCGCGCGCCGAGACGCAGATCCTCGCGACGACCGAATATACGGGCTTCCTTTGGGCGATGCTGTTCGGCTGGTTCTTCTTCGACGAAGCCGTCACGCTGCCGACCTTCGCCGGCGCATTGCTCATCGTCGCCGCCTGCCTGATCGTCGCGCGCAAGGCGCCGCACGGCGACCCCATCGAGCCCGCGGCGGCGTGACTTAATCATCCCCTCCCGCAAGAGGGAGGGGAGAAGTTAAACCGCCGCCCTTGCCAGCCGATCATTGATCGCCGCGCCCAGCCCCTCGAACGGGATCGCCGCCACCGCAATCTTCGGCTTGGCACTTGCGGCCCCGGCGTGGAGCGCATCGAACAGATGTGCCGCCGCTTCGGTCAGATCGCCCGAGGCGCTCAGATCATAGTCGCCCGCAACCGCGCCGAACCCGATACCATATTCGTCGCTCGCAAACTCGCTTGCCCCCAGCCGCACCGGCTTGCCCGGCGCATAATGGCTTTCGAGCATCCCCGGCGCGACAATCTTCGAACCCTTCACCCCGGACACCGCAAGCCCGCTCGCCGCCGCCAGCATGTCCACAGTCACCGGCCCCGGCCGCAGTATCTCGACCGCGCCGTCCTTCACTCGCGCGATCGTCGATTCCACGCCCGCCGTCGTCGGCCCGTCATCGATCACCAACGCGATCCGCCCGTCGAGGCTCGCCAGCACATGACTTGCCCTCGTCGGGCTCACCCCACCGCTCGCATTGGCGCTCGGCGCAGCGAGCGGTGCGCCCGTTTCGGCCAGCAACGCCTGCATCGCGCGATGCCCCGGCACACGCAGCGCGATCGTATCGAGCCCCGCCGTCGCGATGCTCGCCACCGGACAATCCAACGTGCGCGGCACGACCAACGTCAGCGGCCCCGGCCAGAAGCGCGCCGCCAGCGCCCGCTCGACCGCACCGAACACGCCCAGCGTCTCCGCCGCCGCAAGGTCCGGCACATGCACGATCAGCGGATTGAAATCGGGCCGCCCCTTCGCGGCATAGATTCGCGCCACCGCTTGCGGGTTGCGCGCGTCGGCGGCGAGGCCGTAGACCGTCTCGGTCGGCACCGCGACCGGCTGCCCCGCCGCGACCAGCGCCACCGCGTCGGCGATAGCTGCGCTATCGAACGGAAGTACAATTGTGGACTTTGAGGCATCGGCCATGCCGCGCTATAGCGCCCGCGCAACGATATTCACCAGCAAAGTACCCAGCCCATGACCTATACGCCGCCGACCACCGAACAGCTTTTCGTCCTGCGCCATATCGCGCGCGTCGACGCGATGGCCGCGCACGACAAATTCGCCGCCGCGACCCCCGACATGGTCGAGGCGATCGTCACCGGGATCGGCGATTTCGCCGCCGAGGTGTATGCCCCGCTCAACCGCGTCGGCGACACGCAGAACCCCAAATGGGACAATGGCAAGGTCACCATGCCTCCGGGCTTCAAGGGTGCGTATAAACAGTTCGTCGAGGCGGGCTGGGGCAGCATCGACGGCCCCGGCGAATATGGCGGACAGGACCTGCCCTTCACCCTCGCCACGGTGGTGATCGAGGCGCTCGGCAGCGCCAACATGGGCTTTTCGCTCTGCAGCATCCTGACCCCCGGCGCGATCCACGCGCTGATGGCCTATGGCACCGAGGACCAGCGCCAGAGATGGCTGCCCAAGCTGATCACCGGCGAGTGGAACGGCACGATGAACCTGACCGAGCCCGCCGTCGGCAGTGACGTCGGCGCACTGCGCACGGTCGCCGAAAAGGTCACCGAGGGCGAACATGCCGGCCTCTACAGGATCAAGGGGCAGAAAATCTTCATCACCTTCGGCGAGCATGACCTCACCGACAATATCGTCCACCTCGTCCTCGCGCGCACCCCCGGCGCGCCCGAGGGGACGCGCGGAATCTCGCTCTTCCTCGTCCCCAAATACCGCCTCGATGAAGGCGGCAAGCCCGCGCATTCGAACGGCGTCCAATGCGCGTCGATCGAGCACAAGCTCGGTATCCACGGCTCGCCGACCGCGGTGATGGTCTATGGCGAGGACGAGGATTGCCTTGGCGAGATCGTCGGCGACGAAATGGGCGGCATGCGCGCGATGTTCGTGATGATGAACAACGCCCGCCTGATGATCGGCTGCCAGGGCATCCAGATCGGCGAGCGCGCGACGCAGCAGGCGCAGCGCTTCGCCGCAGAGCGCGTCCAGTCGTCGCTCGCGGGTTCGCCCGACCGCACCCCCGTTACCATCGACCAGCACCCCGACGTCCGCCGCATGCTGTGGCGGATGCGCGCACAGACCGAGGCTGCGCGCGCCCTCACCTATTATGCCGCGGCGCAGATCGACTTCGGCAAATTGGGCGACGAGGCCGCCGCGATGCGCGCCGACATCCTGATCCCGCTGGTCAAGGCGCACGCGACCGACATCGGCTGCGAGGTCGCGAGCCTTGGCATCCAGGTCCATGGCGGCATGGGTTTCATCGAGGAAACCGGCGCCGCGCAGCATTATCGCGACGCGCGCATCGCCCCGATCTACGAAGGCACCAACGGCATCCAGGCCGCCGACCTCGTCGGGCGCAAGCTCGGCATGGCGGGCGGCGATCTCGTCCGCGGCCTCATCGACGATATCGCACAGGGTGCCGCCGATGTCCCCGAGTTACAGCAGCTTGCGGGCGCGTGCCGCGCAGTCACCGACTGGATGATCGGCGCGAACACCGGCGACCGGCTCGCGGGCAGCTATCCCTATCTCACCATGCTTGCGACGGCGACGTGCGGCTGGCTGATGGCGATCCAGCACAAGGCGGCGCGCACCGCACTGGAAGAAGGCAATGGCGACCGCGCCTTCCTCGAAGCGAAGATCGTCTCGACGCGCTTCTACCTCGAACAGATCGTCCCCGCGGCGACCGGCCTCGCCGCCTCGGCGCTCGCCGGCGATGCGGCGCTCGAACCGCTGCCGGCAATCGCCTGAATTGACCGAAATCCTGCGCCTTGCGCCCGATCGCCCGGCGTAGGATTTCATTCATAATTAACGCGATGATAACCATCTGAGGCTACGCACGACCGGCAATTGCTGGAGACGTGCGTGCCCATCCCGGTCAAAAGTCTGATCATCAGCTGGCGAACGATCGCATTGTCGCTGCTGATTGCGCTGGCGGTGGGCATTTCGTCGGCTGGCGAAATCGCCGACCGGGTGCTCGACATGGTCGTCGGCCGTCTCGCCAATCGCGCGGTTACCGGGCAGGTCGTTGTCGTCGCGCTCGACGAGCGCACAATGGCGCAATCGCCCAACCGCAACTTTTCGATGACGCAATATGCCAATGTGGTCGATGCCGCCAACCGGGCCGGCGCCAAGCGTCTTCTGATCGATTTCTATTTCGACCGGCGGGAGGCAGACCGCGACTTCCCGCTATTCGTCAATGCAGTAAGGAATATGGGCGACCGCGTGGTGCTCGCCGTCTCGACGCGCCAGGTTCCCGGCAGCGACGAAAAAGTTACCACCTTTCCCAGCAAGCAATTCGGCCCCGATGTGCCGATGGCAAGCATCGCCATTGAAAGCGAGTTCTGGCAGGTCTGGAGCGCTCCGATCGCTTATCGCGCCGAAGGGCAGCTGCTTCCGACATTTGCCGCGATCATTGCCGGCCGGCATAGCGATACGCCGAAAAGCTTTCGCCTCGATCTCGGCTACGACACCCGGACAATCCCGAAGTATAGCGCAGTTGATCTGCTTTCGGGCAAGGTGGGCATGCGCGAACTGGCTGGCAAGGATGTGATCTTTGCTCCGACCGCGCCCAGCTTTCAGGATTATTTCTATCTGCCGGGGCATAATCGCATTCCCGGTGGCTTCCTTCACGTCATCGCCGCGGAAACGCTGAAGCGCGGAAATCCCATCGACATCGGTTGGATTCCTCCGCTGCTATTCGCTGTCGCCGCGACGGGGCTGGCACTGCTCCCGCGCTTTCAGCGCGCCTTCGCTCCGATCGCCTTGGGCACGACGGTCATCCTCATCGGCGGCAAGGTCTTCCTCGGCACCATGCTCGTCACTTCGTGGATCGGCACCGCGCTATTCTTCATCGCCGCAATCGCCGCCAACGTGTCGCGCTCCCGCCGCCGCGCTTCGGCGCAACGCGAAAACCCGGTCTCGGGTCTGCCCAATTTCGAGGCGCTGCGGTCGCTGCCTCCCTTCGGCAGCGCGACCGTCGTCGCGGCAAAGGTCGTCAATTTCGAGGATCTCGCCGCCTTCATCCCGGGCGACGGGATCGGCAAGCTCGTCGAACAGGTCACGCGCCGTCTCCAACTCGCCTCGCAGGGCACGACGCTGCACCACGATCTCGACGGCACCTTCGCCTGGCTCGTCCCCTATTATCAGCACAGCCAGATCGAGGGCCAGCTCGCGGGGCTTGCCGCGCTGTTCAACGCGCCACTGACGATCGGCGAGCTGCGCGTCGACGTCGCGATCGCCTTCGGGGTCAACGACGAGTTCGAAGGGTCGAATGCGCAGCGCCTCGCCGCCGCCCTCGTTGCGGCCGAGCGCGCGATCCGCACGCGCTCGCTATGGACCAAATACACCTCGCGCCAGAAAGAGGATGCGGGCTGGCAATTGAGCTTCCACTCGCAGCTCGAGGACGCATTGACCGGCGGCGACATCTGGGTCGCCTTCCAGCCGCAATATCAAATCGCGACGCGGCGGCTCGTCGGGGTCGAGGCGCTCGCACGCTGGACGCACCCGACGCGCGGCCCGATCCCGCCCGACGAGTTCATCGTCCAGGCCGAAAAAAGCCAGGACATCTATCGCCTCACGCTGTTCGTGATGGATCAGGCGATCCGCTCGGCGGCGCAGCTGCGCGAACGCGGGCTTCCGATCAACATGTCGGTCAACCTTTCGGCGACGCTGCTCGACCACAGCGACCTCGTCGGCACGATCCGCGTGATGCTCACCGCGCACCACCTGCCCCCCGAGAGTTTGACGATCGAGATCACCGAGACGGCGCAGATCGAAAACAGCCGCCAGGCGCGCCAGACGCTCGCGCGGCTCCGCCGCACCGGCATTCGCCTGTCGATCGACGATTATGGCACCGGCCAGTCGAACCTCGAATATCTGACCGAGATCGAAGCCGATGAAATCAAGATCGACAAGCGATTCGTGATGACCATGCGCGATTCGCAGCGGAACCTCGAAGTCGTCAAATCGACGATCGACCTCGCGCACCGTCTGGGCGCCGTCGCGGTCGCCGAAGGCATCGAAGACGCCGAAACCATGGCACTTCTAGCCAGCCTCGGCTGCGATGTCGGCCAGGGCTATCATCTTGGAAAACCTCAACTGTTTTCCGAGCTGACCGCAACGCTCGCCGCCACTCCCCAGAACCGCACCGCATAACTGCCAAACTGGCGGTAATGCTTATAGTTAAGACTCGATTTACCTTACTAATTAAGGTATACGCTCCGTTAACTGTTCTTTGTGGGCAGTGCCGACAGGAGATTTGAGATGGGTTGGTTTTACAGGTGGATGGGCGGCACCGGCACGGACAGTGCTGGCGGCCAGGCCTAAGCAAGAAACAAGTTTCAGGAGGGGCTCCGGCATCGCCGGGGCCCTTTCTTTTTGCCCGGAGCCCGCGCGGTCGCCGGGATGATCGCTTGCCGTTATGGCGATCCACATCGAAACGGCGTCACCGGTGCCGCCTTTCTCGCCGGTCTTCCCGCTCGAAAAATTCGCTTTTTGATGCGTTTCTGCCAATCCGCGCGCTAACCCGCGGAAAGGCTGGCGCGACGCCTCGCGCTCGTGCATCAGCCGCGACGAGACGAATCAAATTATCGACGAGTTGAGTCCCCGATCTGTCATTTACCGTCTTGCATCGCGGCGCCGACGTGGCACTATAGGTGGTGGGTCAAACACGGGGGCACCCCAAGAAATAGTATTCGGCTGCAAGTGGCGGATTTCCGTCGTCCATCCCATATGGACACGGAAAAACCCTCCTTGCGCCCAAAATAAGTGCCCACGGGGACAGGTTTAGATGCTAAGACCGGGGCTTCGCCCTGAGTCGAACAAGACAGGAACAAAGCGCACCGGGTGCGCGTTCAGATCGGGGGCGAATAAGATGGATTTTCGGGAAACGGAACGGGTGGAGACGAGCGACGTGGCGACGGTGGAACTGACGAAGAATGAAGCTCCTGCAGCGCCTGAAGCGAAGGGCGAATCGGCTCCCGATGCGGCGCCCGCGGCCAAGCTCAACGACAGCAGCGAGGCCAAGGTTCACGCGCGTCGATTCGACATCGTCACCGTGCGTGACCGCGACGCGCTGCTCACCGACTTCGGCAAGGAAACGCTCGAGGACCGCTATCTGCTTCCCGGCGAATCCTATCAGGATCTCTTCGCGCGCGTCGCGTCGGCCTATGCCGACGATCAGGACCACGCGCAGCGCCTCTATGATTATATCTCGAAGCTGTGGTTCATGCCCGCGACCCCCGTTCTCTCGAACGGCGGCACCGGCCGCGGCCTGCCGATCAGCTGCTATCTCAATTCGGTCCCCGACAGCCTCGAAGGCATTGTCGAGACGTGGAACGAGAATGTCTGGCTCGCCTCGCGCGGCGGCGGCATCGGCACCTATTGGGGCAGCGTGCGCGGCATCGGCGAGCCGGTCGGCCTCAACGGCAAGACCAGCGGCATCATTCCCTTCGTCCGCGTGATGGACTCGCTCACCCTCGCGATCAGCCAGGGCTCGCTCCGTCGCGGTTCGGCCGCCTGCTATCTCGACATCAGCCATCCGGAGATCGAGGAGTTCCTCGAAATCCGCAAACCTTCGGGCGACTTCAATCGCAAGGCGCTGAACCTCCACCACGGCGTCCTCATCACCGACGAGTTCATGGAAGCCGTCCGCGACGGCAGGGAATTCAGCCTCCGCTCGCCCAAGGATCAAAGCACCCGCAGCACCGTCGACGCGCGCTCGCTCTTCCAGAAGCTCGTCGAAACGCGCCTCGCGACGGGCGAGCCCTACATCATCTTCATCGATCAGGTGAACCGCATGATGCCCAAGCATCACCGCGATCTCGGCCTCAAGGTCACCACGTCGAACCTCTGCTCGGAAATCACCCTCCCCACCGGCCGCGACCATCTCGGCAACGATCGCACCGCGGTCTGCTGCCTCTCGTCATTGAACCTCGAAACCTGGGACGAATGGAACGGCGACAAGGTCTTCATCGAAGACGTGATGCGCATGCTCGACAACGTCCTCGAAGATTATATCGAGCGCGCCCCGCCCGAAATGGCGCGCGCCAAATATAGCGCGAGCCGCGAACGCTCGGTCGGCCTCGGCGTCATGGGCTTCCACAGCTTCCTGCAGGCGCGCGGCCTGCCCTTCGAAGGCGCGATGGCGAAATCGTCGAACCTGCGCATCTTCAAGCATATCCGCGCGCAGGTCGACCAGGCGTCGATGCTGCTCGCCAAGGAACGCGGCCCCTGCCCCGACGCCGCCGATCAGGGCGTGATGGAACGTTTCAGCTGCAAGATGGCGATCGCGCCGACCGCGTCGATTTCGATCATCTGCGGCGGCACCAGCGCGTGCATCGAGCCGATCCCGGCGAACATCTACACCCACAAGACGCTCTCGGGCAGCTTCTCGATCCGCAACCCGCACCTCGAAGCTTTGCTCGTCGACAAGGCGAAGAACAGCGACAATATCTGGAACTCGATTCTGGAAAAGGGCGGCAGCGTCCAGCACCTCGACTTCCTGAGCGTCGACGAAAAGGACTGCTTCAAGACCAGCTTCGAGATCGACCAGCGCTGGCTGCTCGAACTCAGCGCCGACCGCACGCCCTATATCGATCAGGCGCAGTCGCTGAACCTGTTCATCCCCGCCGACGTCGAGAAATGGGACCTGCTCATGCTCCACTACCGCGCGTGGGAACTCGGCATCAAATCGCTCTATTATCTCCGCTCGAAATCGGTCCAGCGCGCCGGCTTCGCGGGCGGGGTCGAGGCCGACAACACCGCCGAAGCCCCGGTGTACGAGCTCGCGACGACCGATTATGATGAGTGTCTGGCGTGCCAATGATGTGCCGCGCGGAGATCACGCGATGAATGTGAACGTCACATACATCGCGCTCGCCGCGGTCTTCTTCGCGCTCAGTGCCGCGATGACGGCGCACGCGCGCAAGGCAGCCGAAGAGCCCGGAGCGAAAAAGAGCAAGCTCTCGGGCCTCCTGTTCATGATCGCCGGTACGGGGTTCGTCCTCGCCGGCGTGATGCCCATGCTACGGTCCCTGTGACCGTCCGAATTTCTGGAGTGTAACCGCCATGCCGTTGCTAGAAGCCCGCAAAACCTACAAGCCCTTCGAATATCCGTGGGCGTTCGATTTCTGGAAGCGCCAGCAGCAGATCCATTGGGTTCCCGAGGAAGTGCCGCTGGGCGAGGATTGCCGCGACTGGGCGCAAAAGATCAGCGACCATGAACGCAATCTGCTCACCCAGATTTTCCGCTTCTTCACCCAGGCCGATATCGAGGTGCAGGATTGCTACCACGACAAATACGGCCGCGTGTTCAAGCCGACCGAGATCAAGATGATGCTGACCGCGTTCAGCAACATGGAAACCGTGCACATCGCCGCCTATTCGCACCTGCTCGACACGATCGGCATGCCCGAAAGCGAATATGGCATGTTCCTCGAATATGACGAGATGCGCGCCAAGCACGACTATATGCAGCAGTTCGGCGTCGACAATGACGAGGATATCGCACGCACCCTCGCGATGTTCGGCGGCTTTACCGAGGGGCTCCAGCTCTTCGCCAGCTTTGCGATGCTGATGAACTTCCCGCGCTTCAACAAGATGAAAGGCATGGGCCAGATCGTCAGCTGGTCGATCCGCGACGAAAGCCTCCACTGCGAAGGCATCATCAAGCTGTTCCACACCTTCACCAAGGAACGCGACTGCCTGACCAAGGCGGTGAAGGAAGACATCATCGACACCTGCCAGAAAACGGTGCGGCTCGAGGATGCGTTCATCGACCTCGCGTTCGAACAGGGCCCCGTCCCCGGCATGACGCCCAAGGAAATCAAGCGCTACATCCGCTACATCGCCGACTGGCGGCTGGGCCAGCTCGGGTTCCAGCCGATCTACATGATCGACGAACACCCGCTCCCCTGGCTCGCCCCGCTCCTCAACGGCGTCGAGCACGCCAACTTCTTCGAAACGCGCGCGACCGAATACAGCAAGGGCGCGACGCGCGGCGAGTGGAACACCGTCTGGTCGAGCTTCGACAACCGCAAGAAAGCCAAGAACAGCGAAGACGCCGCGCCGGTCAACGACGCCGAAGCCGACGGCGAAGACATGTTCAAACAAGCCGGCATCGCCGCCGAGTAAACATAACCCCCTCCCGCAAGCGGGAGGGGCAGCGAGACTTGCGGGCTTGCCCGCTAGTCGCAGCGGGGTGGGCCTGCAGCATCAAGCGACAGGCCCGCGCCCAATAATCAGAACAAGGCAAAGACAATGACCGACAAGAAACCCAAACTCAAACTGATGATCCTCAGCCAGCCCCAGCGCGCCAGCTTGGAAGGCATCGCCAACCGCCGCCCCCAACTCCCCACCGACCCCGCCCGCGACGAACTCGTCACGCTGGGACTGGTGGTCGCACAGGGCGCCAAATGGGCGCTGACCCCGCAGGGCAAGAAGGTGCTGGCGGCGAACTCGAACCGGCGGAACGCTGGGGGGTTTTCGGTTTGAGATTGAGCGTCAGGGATTGACGCGAACGTAACAAGAACATAGCCTGCGCTGAGCAGGAGGAAAGTCATGCAATCTATCGAGTTTTGTGCTGGTGCAGGTGGCCAAGCTCTTGGTTTAGAGCAAGCCGGGTTTCGCCACTCGGCAGTGGTCGAAATTGAACCAGATTATGCTGCCACCTTGCGGCTAAATCGTCCCAATTGGGACGTGCGCTGCGCCGATATGAACGTTTTTGACGGACGGTCTTTTGCCGGGATCGATATGTTCGCCGGCGGTTTGCCGTGCCCACCTTTTTCGATGGCCGGCAAGCAATTGGGGGAACGGGACGAACGCAATCTGTTCCCCGCTGCGATCCGGCTGATTGACGAAATGCGGCCCAAGGCCATCATGATCGAAAATGTCCGTGGCTTCCTGTCGGCGGTATTTGAGGATTATCGCAACGGGTTGAAGGGCCAGTTGGAGAAATTGGGCTATAAGACCGACTGGCGCTTGCTCAACGCATCCGATTTCGGTGTGCCGCAGTTGCGACCGCGCGTGGTAATAGTGGCGGTCCGGAAAGACTACGTCGATGCATTCGATTGGCCCACCGCCAACCCGCACAACCCGCCAACTGTTGGTGAAACTTTGGTCGACCTAATGGGCGAAAACGGCTGGCTCGGGGCACAGGCTTGGGCAAAGCGCGCCAACGACATTGCCCCGACTATCGTCGGCGGCTCAAAGAAACATGGCGGCCCCGACCTCGGCCCTACCCGCGCCCGAACCGCATGGGCGACTTTGGGCGTCGAAGGCAAAAGCCTGTTCAACGAAGCCCCCGGACCCGATTTCGTGGGTACGCCACGTCTTACGGTGCGCATGGTCGCACGGTTGCAAGGCTTTCCTGACAACTGGCAATTCCACGGCGGCAAAACCACCAGCTACCGCCAGGTCGGCAACGCCTTCCCGCCGCCGGTGGCAAAGGCCGTGGCGAAGAATCTGAATATTGCGCTGTCGGTCCAGAAGCATTTTCTCGTGCGGGCTGCGTGAGCTTGTTGTCCGATAATGGCTATAGGCCATTACCGGCAAATCACATCGACCATGACGACCTCGCGGCCCTTGAAGCCGATCTGATACAGGCCGTCAAAAGCAAGGAGCTGTTCGAGGAAAAGCTCCGTTCGTTCTTCCGTTCTGCGATCGACGAAGTGATCGATACCGCAAGAACGGGCCGATTCTTTCTCGACGATCTGGAAAAGACCGAAAAGACATATCTCGGAACAAAGTTCGAGAATCTGCTTAGAGACTGGCTACAGGTGCCGCGCGGGATCGTTCTCGACCTGCTGATCGAAGGTCGGGAGGTCGATGTCAAATCGACGACCAAAGGCAAATCGGACTGGATGATTCCGCGAGAGGCGATCGATCGATTTTGCATCGTGCTAAGGGTCAACGAGGTGCTTTCGAAATGCGCCGTCGGGCTTGTCAGAGCGCGTCCGGGCTATCTCAGGGTCGGCAAGAATCAGGATAAAAAGACGTCGTTCTCTGCCGAGGGTCGGAAGAACATTTGGTGGCTCGTGTCCGATTTCAGTTACACGCCGAATTTCTGGTTGCATGTGAATGCGCAGGACCGTGACGACATCATGCAGGCTGGCGGCGGCAGTAAAAAGGTGGCGTTCTTATTTGAGCATTATCAGGAAGTCGCCATCTCCCGTGTCCAGATCATTGCCGTTGCCGCACAAGACGATCCCATGCGCCGAATCCGTCGAGGGGGCGGAGCGCGCGACTTTCTGGCGCCGAAAGGTATCGCTGTCTTGTATTCGGAAAATGACCGCGAATTGATGCAAGCGCTCGGACTGAAATTTGGCTATCGTGAATTTATGTCCTACCGTCCAAAAGACGATGCCGAAGCGCAGATGCTAAGGTCCGCCAATCATATTGACTGAGGCGTGCGACGATAGCCCATTGCGCCGTTGGAATTACGATGACGAATTGCGGTGGAATTACGGGGTGGAATTACGGTAACAGATGCAATAACCCCCAATTAACCGCCCTCGCAGCGACAAATAGATGCCGGATCAAGTCCGGCATAACGAGGCGCGAGGGAAGAAAAGAAATGTCCGGGATGACCTAATCTTCGTCACCCTCGGACGAAGCACGTGACTCGTCCGACTTGATCCGGGGTCCATCGCCGCCCTGGCCTCCACCCCATGCACCGCGACTTTCAGCCCTGCGCCTATATCATGGCCAGCGCGCGGCACGGCACGCTCTACACCGGCGTCACTTCGCACCTGATCCAGCGCGTCTGCCAGCATCGGGGCGGCAGTTTCGAAGGCTTCACCACGCGCTACGGCGTCAAGACGCTCGTCTGGTTCGAACTCGCCGCGACGATGCACGCCGCAATCACGCGCGAGAAGCAGATCAAGAACTGGCAGCGCAAGTGGAAGATCGAGCTGATCGAGGCGGCGAACCCGGAGTGGCACGATTTGGCCGAGGAATTGGGGCTGCCTCCTCTTCCATCGTCATCCCGGACTTGATCGGGGATCCATTCCTAGGGCCGTTGCATGGACCCCGGATCAAGTCCGGGGTGACGAAAGGGAAAAAGTGGCCGGGGCGTGTCACGCCCTCTCCCCTCAATGCACCGTAACCGGCCGCATCACCCCGCCCACACGCGCCACCGCGAACATCACGCCGTCGCGCACCACCTCGGGCGGGCCTTCGAGCATATAGAGCTTCACCAGCTCGCGCGTGACCTCGCTGTCGTCGTCGACGACCAGCCGGAGCGAACCCTGCCCCATATTGCCGCGCGCCACCACCACGTCGCGCACCAGCGCCAGCGGCCATTTTGCGCTCGCGCCGCGATAGAGCGTCACCCCGTCGTGGCGCACATAATCGCCGCGCCGCCGCCACATGCCGATCATATAGGCCCAGACGCTCAGCACCGCGGCGATGCCGAGCAGCCGCAGCGGCTGCCCGAACACCATGTTCCAGAACGCATCGAGCGGATCGCCGCCCCAGTCGAGCCGCACCGCGAGCACGCCGAGCAGCACCGCGCAGGCGAACTGCCACCCCACCAAGGGCGCGGCGCGCAGCCGGGCCACCACTACCATTTTCCGGTCCCTGTCCGTCATCGCGGCCTAGATAGGCATCGCCGCCCCGCCGCGCTACCCCGCCCCGGCTCGTGCGCTTTCGCGCCGGTGCGAAATAGGACCGCGCGCCCCTTTCCTACATTGCCGCCGCGTGCCAGCCTTGCGCCCCTCGCTCTTTGAACCGTTGAAATCCGCAGCCGCCCCGCCGCGCGAAACATCGCACGCGCGCGCGACCTTTGCGACCTTTGGTCCGGGCGCTCCGTGGGCGACCTTTGCGATCTTCGCTCCGCCATCCCCCTCGCCAACGCCTTGTTCCGGGACGCGAAGAGGTGACAAGTTTGACAAGTTACGGCCCCCCCGGATTGGCCACGCTTCGGCACGCCCAATTCTCCCGCTCTCGTGGCGCCAAAGGGAACCTAAGCGCGAAGCATCCGTAATTATTGCGGCGCAACACGGCTGCGCCCGCGGAGTCGAGATCATCGAGACCAGAACCCTCATTGCCTATGGCCTGATCCTGTTGCTGGCCGCGGCGGCTATCGTCACCATTGCGTTCCTGCGCCACAACAGCCACGACCGCAAAATCGCCCGCCAGCGCGCGCGCGAACAGGTGCGCCAGGATGAGCGCAACGACGCGGCGTCCGGGCCGGACTAACCGCCCCGGCCGCACGACGGACCGCCCCCCGCCGCGCCCGATCCTTGCTATACTCCGGCGCGAAAGGAGAAAGCCCATGCAGACCGTAACCGAAGGCGATCGCCGCAAGGAGGTTCGCGTCCTCCTCGATCAGATCCAGGCGCACCCCGAACGCGACTGGACCACGGCGCGTCGGCGCCTCGCGACGCTCAACAAACTGATCGCCGCGCCGCCCGGAAAACCGTCGCGTCCGCAACCGCATTAGCCACTCGTCGCGCGCGGGCGGCGGTCCATCGCAATCGGCCGCGAGCGGTGCAACAATCGGACATTACACAGGTTTCTCCGGTCAAGGCATCGGCGCCGCCCCCTTCCCCCCCGCGGGGCGCGCCGATGCCTGACCCCAGGTCCCACGACGGAGACAGACATGCGCAAAGCATTTGCCCTTCTGACGGTCGCCCCCGCCCTCCTCGCCTTCCCCGCGCTCGCCCAGACCGCGCCCGCGCCGGCCCCCGCCCAGCTCGCTCCGGACGGCAGCGCCAACGTCAATCTCGTCGGCAAGGTCGGGCTGAAAGGCGGCGCGGTCGATGCCGCGGTCGATGGCGTCACCAACCCCGTCGGCGGCACCGTCGACCGGGTCGACGGCGCGGTCGGCAAGACGGTCGATGCCGCCAACCTGACCCTCGCGACGCGCGAACAGGTGCGCGCGGGCGCCGAGCTTTACGACACCGGCGGCAACAGCGTCGGCACGGTGCAGAGCGTCGAGGGCGACACCGCGGTCGTGATCCGCGGCGGCAAGCTCTACAATGTACCGATCGCCCAGATATATCATGGCGCGGTGGGTGCGACCCACGGCCTCGTCACCAAATTGTCGAGCGCCGAAATCCAGGCGCGCACCGCAGCGGCGATCGAATCGCGCTGATACGGGACAAGACAAGCCGCGGCGACCCCTTGCAAAAAGGGACGTGGCCGCGCTGGGGGGAGCCGGGTGCACTCGGCTCCCCACCCTAGAAAATCGAGAGACCGCATCGCGCCAGCGATCGGGGAGGGAGCCGGGACACCGGCTCCCTTTCGTCGTTAGGCCGCGCGGGGCTTTTTTGCTGCACCCGCCCGCATATGAAAATGGCCCGCCCCAGGGGAGGGGACGGGCCAGTTCGGTGCCGGCGCGCCCGATTGCGCCGCCGGCCCTCTGTTATCGCTTCAAGCCTATTCGGCCTCTTCGAACAGGTCGACCGCGTTCGCAGCGTTCGCCGACAGGCGTACCGTGTCGCCCTCGACCGCCGCGACCAGACCCGCGGGCAGATAATGATGCTTGCCGTCGCCGCTGTCGGCCTTGGTCAGCTTGATGCGTTCGCCGTCGAGATGATCGACGGTGCCGATGTGGACGCCGTCCGCGCCGACAACATTCAGACCTTCCTTGATCGCGCTATGGTCATGCTCTGCCATGGTCATTCTCCTTGCCGCTCCGGAGGGGGGAGCTTTTGCATCATACGCACAGAAATCGAGTCGGGTCCCTATACTAAGGTAGAGCGACCGAAAGCCGCGCCGCTTCCCATACGGCGGCCGCCCCGCTACCCTCCCGCCATGCGCCCCCTTCCCCTGCTCGCTGCCGCCGCGCTTCTTGCCGCGCCGCTCCCCGTCCTTGCCTGCTCGGTCGCACCGGACTACCGCGTGCCGACCAATATGGAGCTCGTCGAGAGCGCCGACCTCATCCTGCTCGGCACCGTGACCGCGGGCGATTTCGAACCCGACAGCACGCCGGAGCAGATGATCGCGGTCGAGCCCGTCGCGGCGCTCAAGGGCGCGATGCCGAACGCGCCGATCGCCTTGCCCGCGATGATCGCGACCGACGCCGACATGCAGCTCAGCAATCCCTATGACCTCAGGGACGCGCATCCGCAAAGCCTTGCCGGCGCATGCGTCCGCTACGTCTTTCCGCGCGGATCGCGCGTGCTCTTCTTCCTCGATCGGCAGGACGGCGCCTGGCACGCGGCGGGCGGCCCGTTCAGCCGCTGGGCCGAAGATGTGCTGACCGACGACGCCCCCTGGCTGCAGGCGGTGCGTTTCTACATCGAGGTCGCGAGGCTGCCCGATGAGGACCGCATCGCTGCGCTGACCGCACGCCGCGACGAACTCGGCGCGCTCGGTGACGATCCGGTCGCACAGCTGATCGCTGCCGACATCGACCGCCAGCTCGCTGGACCGAACGCCCCGCTGAAGGGCTCGATCGAACTCCCTCCGGCGGAACACGGAACCATCGAGGAAGCGGCTGACGAAGCCCAAGCCGCGGCCGATGCGGCAGCCGACGCAGCCGAGGTGGCGACCGAAGAGGCCGAAGCCGCCGTCCCGAACGATTAGCACCAGGGGCGCCGCGGTCCCTCCCATGGCCGCGCCAGCCCCTCGGCGACCAGCACCGACCCGACACTCGTCCCGCCGCGCGTGACGATGCGCAGGCTGCGGCGGTAGCGGTCGGTGTCGCGCCCGGCGCTTTCCAGACTGAAGGCGCCGGCATTCAGCCAGGCGCGGAGCCGTTCGGTCGCGGCATCGCCGAGCGCCGCCTCCTCGGCGCAGCGCGCAGGATGCGTTTCGGGGGTATCGATGTCGGCGATGCGATATTTGTCGCCCGCGAACCAGAAGGTGTCGCCATCGACAACGCAATTACGGCCGCCGCCGCTGTGGCAGAGCGCGAAGCGCGCCGACAGCGCGTCGCGCACCGCTGCGCCTTCGCCGCCCGCGAACAAGGATGCCATGGGCGCGGACACCGCCTCGGCTCCGCCAGGAAAGCGCTGAAAGGTCGCGAGCGCGGCGACGAAGGCGACCGCCATCACCGGTGCCAGCCACAGATTCGATCGGACGGTGCGCCGGCTGCGCACCGGCCTGCGGCGGCGAGCGATACGGCGCCTCGGATAGTGAAAATCGGGTCCGGACATACCGCGACCCTAGCGCTGGAGGCTTAGCAAAATCCCAACGAGGCGGCTCCACTATGGCGTACGACCATGTTCAAACGCGTCCGTCGCGGCGCCGTTTCCGATTAGCACACATAACTCTCGGGATAGCTCACGCCGGATCAAGGCGCCCCGCGCGGCTCGTCGTCCTCGACCCCGCCGGGGCCCAGCTCGTCATCCTCGTCGTCGTCGCTGCGTTCGCCGCGATACGCGTCCATGTCGATCACACCCGACCGCTCCATCTGGTTCATATGATCGACCAGATCCTGCACATCGTCGCTGTCGTCGCCGCGGCTGACCTTGTCGCTGTCTTCCTGCGGGCGGTCGCGCCGCGCCGCTTCGGCGACGCTCTGCGCCTGCGCATCCTCGTCGTCCTGCTCGCGATTGCGCGCTTCGGGCGCTTCGTCGGCTTGGGCATCTGCTTTGCGGGAATCGTCGATCATGGCCGGCTCCTTTCAGGGGGTAGCCGGGAAACGCGCGGGATCGCGCGGCCGTTCCTCAGGCGGCGGCCGCAAGCACTTTCGTCTCGATCACGCGAATGAAAACCTCGGGATCCTGCGCGCCCGGGATCAGCATCCGCCCGCCGAGGATGAAGGCGGGCACCCCGGTGATATTCTGGTCGGCCCAATAGGCTTCCTCGGTGCGTACCATCTCGCCGAACTCGCCCGACGCCAGGATCGCCGCCGCACGGTCGCGGTCGAGCCCCACCGACGCCGCGACATCGGCCAGTACTTCATGGTCGCCGACATCGCGATTGTCGGTGAAGTGCGCGGAGAACAACGCGAGCTTCAGCGCGGTCTGCACGCCCGTCGCCGTATCCTGCTCAGGCTCTTCAAGCGCGCCCGCCCATGTCAGCAGGCGGTGCGCATCGAAACTGTTGCGCATCCGGAACTCCGGCCCGCGATTGAAGGCGAAGCCGAGGTCGGCGGCGACCCCCGCCATCTTGCCGCTGTTCGCGCGGCTCTGCTCGGCGCTGATCCCGTATTTGCGCATCACATGGCTTCCGGCGTCCTCGCCCTCCGCCGGCATGTCGGGGTTGAGCTCGAACGGATGCCACTGCACGCGAAAATCCAGCCGGCCCGCAAAATGGTCCATGACCTTCCGGAATTTCAGCCAGCCGATGATGCACCACGGGCACATCACGTCGGACACGATGTCGACGCTCAGGCGCGGCACGCGCGGTTCAGTCAAATTTCTTCTCCTGTCGGCGCGCGTCGCCGCGCTCAGTCGGAGCGGCGATCCTTGCCCGTTCGCCGATCGCCCTTGCGACGATCCGGCCCTTTGTAATTCGGGTCTTCTGTCGTTCGGCGGTCACTCGATCGCCGCTCCGAACTTGCCCTCTTATCCTCATCGCTTGCCATACGCTTCCTCCCCACCACAAAGGAAAACAGAAGCGACCCGGAAAACAGTAACTCATAAAATGGTTAAGAAGACAAGTAACGCCGGAAATCCGCCGTTTGTGAGCAAGTTGGCTCTATGGTGGAAAGCGGCCATCCGAAATCTGGAAGGGGAACGGCCGCTACCGGTCGAAACCTGCTGCTCGGTGCCTGTCTGGCGCGCGCACACCCCTCGGCTTGTCCAATCATCAAATCATCTGAAATGACGCGCTCTTCTCAAAAGCGGCATAAGCCTCGATACTTCGGCGCATATTCTCAAGCATCGGGGGCAGGTTGTCCGGGCGAAACCATAACAGATCCAGCGTTTCCGAGCCGTCGGCGGTTATATCGCCGTCAAATTCGGTGGCGTAGAACATCATGACGAAGAACTGACAAATATCGCCATTCGGGAAGCGTACCGTCTCATATTCCGGATCGCTGCCGAAGCCGAAGGGCACCGGATTTCGGATGCGAAGTCCTGTCTCCTCAAGCGTCTCGCGGACCACCACCTCCGTCAGATCTTCGCCTTCCTCCGCGTTTCCGCCGGGAAGACCCCACATGTCGAAATCGCTTCGATGTTGCAGGAGGATCGATCCATCGCCCCGGACGATCACGACGCGCGCGCCCGGAACGAGCAGGCAGCGGCTCCCGACGAGCGACCGCAGCTTTCCAAGATAGCTATCGGCGAACGTCATCGGATCGCCCGCTATCCTGCGTCGACGGGCACCGCGTTGTCGACCGCAGCGCCCGGACGCGACAACACCCACCAGCTACCAACCATCAGCAACACGGTCAGCGCCTCGATGATCATCGCCTGCACGATGCCGGCATTAACGGGATCGCCGCTCGCGACCCCGAACAACCGACCGGCGAGCGCCGTCCCGTAAAGCGCAGCGGGCACAAGCAGCGCGCGCAGCCAGCCCGGCACCAGCGCGCCGATCGCGGCGGCGCCTGCGGCGACAAGAAAAAAGGCCGACAGGTCGGCGCGGATCGTATTCGTGGCCGGGCCCTCGACCAATATGCCAAAGGTCTCGGTATAGCTCGCGGGATCGAACAACCCGCGCGCGCCGACGATGACGAAGAACAGCGCCCACAGCAGGACGGCGCCGCGCAAGACCCAATTGACCATCATTCTTCTCCCCAATTTGCCGGCAGGCTGCGGCATCGGGGCAAAAAGTGCAATCTATTCCGGGTTAAAGATCATCCGCGGCAAAAGTCTCTTCGATCCAGCCGCCGCCGAGCACGCGCGAATTGTCCGCCGCGTCATACAGTACCGCCGCCTGTCCCGGCGCGACGCCATATTCGGCCTCCGCAAAGATCAGCCGATCGCCCGCGACACGCGCCGGCACGGGCTTCGCCATGCTGCGCACCTTCGCCATCACATCGCGCCCGTCGACCGCGCCCAGCCAGTTCGCCTCGCCCAGCCGCGCACCCGACACCGCGAGCGCGCGCCGCGGCCCGACGACGACCGCTTTCGTCTCGGCCTCGAGGCGCACGACATAGAGCGGTTCGGCCTGCCCGCCGATCTCGATCCCGCGCCGCTGCCCCACTGTATAATGAATCAGGCCCTTGTGCGCGCCGAGCACCGTACCGTCGACATGCACGATGTCGCCCTGATCGTCGGCCTCGGGGCGCAGCTTGCGCACCAGCGTTGCATAATCGCCGTCGGGGACGAAGCAGATGTCCTGGCTGTCGGGCTTGCCGGCAACACCGAGGCCGAGGTCGCGCGCGATCTCGCGCACGACGCTCTTTTCGAGGCCGCCGAGCGGAAAGCGCAGGAAGTCGAGCTGGTCCTGCGTCGTCGCGAACAGGAAATAGCTCTGGTCGCGCGCCGGATCGACCGCGCGGTGCAGTTCGGCGCCCGCGGGCCCCATCACGCGGCGGACATAATGGCCCGTCGCGAGGCAGTCGGCGCCGAGCTCCTTGGCGAGCCGGAACAGGTCGGTGAACTTTACCCCCATGTTACAGCGCACGCACGGGATCGGCGTCCGCCCGTTCAGATACTCGTCGGCGAACTGGTCGATCACCGTGTCGCGGAAGCGGCTCTCATGGTCATAGACATGGTGCGCGAAGCCCAGCCTGTCGGCGACCGCGCGCGCGTCGCGGATGTCCTGCCCGGCGCAGCAGGCACCGACGCGCTTCGCTTTGGCCCCATGATCATAGAGCTGGAGCGTCACGCCGATCACCTCGGCGCCCGATCGCGCGGCGAGCGCGGCGACGACGCTCGAATCGACTCCGCCCGACATCGCGACGACGATTCGCCGGCCCTTTAGCGGCATCGGCAGCTGAAAGTCGGCCTGGGCAAGCCCGGCAGGCGAAGGAATCGTCTCGATCATGGTCGGCGCCATCTAGGGGCGCGAACGCAAAAAAGCCAGCTTTTCCGCGCGAAGTGTCAAGATATTGACGGGGGTTAAGCTTCGCTAACAGGTTCTGAAACAGGCATTTACGGGACCTTAGCTCCTCTGGCCTAGACGAGTCGCATGAACTTCGTTCCGTCCGATCTTCCGCGCATCGCCGGTGCGGCCAAGCTGTCAAAGCCCGGCTTCGACATCATTCTGGCCGTGTCCAGCGCGCGCCAGGCTGCCCTGCCGACGGTACGGCAACTGCGGACGCAGGCGCATCGCGAACGCCATGCGGCGAAGCTTAACGCCGTGCGCCACATATTTTGCGGGACGCACACAAGGGCGGAACAAAAAGCCCCGCGGGTCGTTCGTTTCTTCGATTTGTCCGACGATGCGAACGTCCTGCCCGAAACTATGAACGGCCTGTTTACCAGAGGGTTTCAGCCGATGTTGAATCCCTCTGATCTAGATACGAATGCGTCGGACACACCCCCCTCCGACGGTAAAAATGTGGAATGACTATGATCGAGAATCAGAAAATCCGGCCCGCACAGGTTATCGGCCCCCTCGGGGAGCCGTTGACGTTGGACTCGCTGCCGCCCCCGTCAACGACCCGCTGGGTCGTTCGCCGCAAGGCGGAGGTCGTCGCGGCCGTCAACGGCGGACTCCTGTCCGTCGACGAGGCGTGCGAACGCTATGGGCTGACCCTCGAGGAATTTGCAGGCTGGCAGCGGTCGATCGACCGCAGCGGCATGCCCGGACTGCGCGTCACGCGCATCCAGCATTACCGCGACCTCTACGAGCGCCAACAGCGCTTCTAAAGGCCGCGGGACCGGACCAGGCATGAGAGAGGGCGCTTCGGGCGCCCTCTTTTTTGCCGGCGGTCGCCGGATGTCGACGGTATTACGTCAGAAGCACTGGATGCCCTTCATGAACCACGGCCTTCATATCCTGATCGGCGCTATCGCGGTTTTCACGGCGTCGGCCACCCCCGCAAAGGCGAGGGCGGAAACCCTGAAATTCCATGAGACCCGCTTCGTCGGCCTATATCTGGGCATGACGGCCGACGAATTCGAAAATTTGGTCGCCTCGCGTACCGACTTCGGCGAACTTCGAGTACAGGCATTCGAAGTGGGCTTCGACTGCGATGCCCTTTTGAATCCAGCGGCAGAAGCGGACCGTGCAAAGGCGAGCAGCCGACACTTCCCTAGCCCTTTCTATTTCGACGATGCGGCGCGCAACGAATATCTCGTGCACTTTGTCACGGTCCCCACTCACTCGTTCATCGGCGACATAACGATTACCGAACGAAAGTCACCGGCAAGTTGGGGCGAGCATCTTGCGGCGGCCGAGGCGCGATTTGGCAAAGCCAATATCGTCGGCCGTGCCAATGGCGATACGATGGCAGCCAAATGGTGCATGCCCGAACAGCTCAGCTGCCGCATCGAGGAATATGGCGATCTGCCCGAGCTCACGCTGTCTTTCCATCCTTGGGTGGACAATGGATTAAATCCTGATGACAGGCTCGAATTTCGATTGGCCGAAGGTCGGAGTCGCCATCATCGGCATGTCGACGAAATGAACAGGCTGAAGGCCGAAGCATCCGCCCGCACCAAGGCGCAATATCGTCAGTGTCAGGCCGGCATCGGCGCCTTCAAGGACGTCGAGCAGGCGAGCCGCTATTATACCGCACTCGCCCCGATCACGCGGGGCGCATCGAAACCTATATGGTCCAGCGAACAAGTGCCCGCCGCCGCGTTCCTGGCCCTCGGCATCGATCCGGCCACGGATTTGGCTCCCGGCACCTGTTTCTGGCCGGGCGGCGTCTTGATCGAAAGCATGTTCCCGAAATGCAAACGCTTTACCGCCAAGGGATTCCGCTGGGCGCGGCGTATCGGTGATATCTGGTTGTTGGCGCCCCAGCGACCCATCCGTTCACGCGAACCTCGCTATGTCGCCGTACGCGGCGACAGCCAGGGTCAACTCCACAAAATCTGGTGGGCATACACCACAGCCAGTTTTGACACCTGGTATGCGGGCGGCGCGATGCCGATGATCGAATCGGTCGCCGATCGAACCGGAGTCCGGTGAGAATATCGCCGGAAATCCGGGCAAATTCCTCCATTTGACGTTTTCCTTGCAACCCTTCCGTTCACCCCGCGTTAAGCCCCCAAGTCAACTTTGGGAGTCATTCAATATGCGTAAGATGTTTATCGCCCTCGCCGCCACCTCGGCCCTCGCGCTCGGCGCCTGCCAGAGCCCGGCCGCCGACAAGGTCGAGGATCAGGCCGAAGCCAAGGCCGACGTGATCGACGAGCAGGCCGACGCCATGCCCGAAGGCGCAGCGAAGGAAGCAACCGAAGCGAAGGCCGACGCCGTCGAAGCCGCCGGCGAGGAAAAGGCCAACGCGATGGACGACAATGGCGAGATCGCTCCGTCGGAAGTCGGCGCCCCCACCACGCCGCCGGCCGACCCCGCCAAGAAATAAGGGCTGCCTCCCCTAAACGGCAGGGTGAAGGGCGCCGGATGATTCCGGCGCCCTTTGTCGTGCGCGGCATATTTTCGCGCCCCATTTTTCGCGGCCTGTGATCTCGATCACCGCCGTCCCGCGCAATCGCGGATATTGACCCTGAATGGGACGGGAACTCGCTTTCAGCGAACCATTTCACGGACCACCCTTCCGCCGCCGCCAGCGACCCAGGGCGGCGGGAGGGACTAGCCGCTAGCGTCTTCCAGCCCGCGCAGCACATCCTGCACCCCCGGGGCGTCGCCATCGGCGCGCAGCGCCGCGATCCCCGCCGCGACGTCCAGCTTATACTCCGCGACCCCCGCCGACTCGCCCGTCCACGCCGCATCCAGCGATTTCACCAGCCGCCGTGCCGCGGCATTTTCCGACAGCATATGCACGTCGAGCACGTCGAGCCCCTCGGCGTGGCAATGGACAAGCAGCGCCGCAGTCATCATCCGTGCCAGCCCCCGCCCCTGGAATGCGTCGAGCACCGCAACCGAAAATTCGCCCACCGGCCCGCCCGCCCGATGGCGCACCGCATGCACCGCGCCGATCGGCGGCTGCCCCGGGCATTCGCTGCAGATCGCGCCCCACGCGATATGGTCGTGCCCGTCGACATCGGCCAGCCGCTCGACCACCGCATCGGGCAGCACCGGTGCCGGCGAGAAAAAGCGCAGATAGCGCGACTCCGCCGACAGTTTCGCAATCCCCTCGCGGATCAGCGGCGCATCGTCGGGGGTGATCGTGCGCAGGCACACCGCGGTGCCGTCGTTCAGCGTGCAATGCACCGCGATGTCCTCGATCCGCGGATGCACCTTCGCACCTGGCTGCCTGTCCGTCCCGGTCATCGCAGTCTCCTGTCCCCGCACGATAGGGGCACTGCGCGCCCGCCGCAATCGCCGGCACGGCGAAGGCTCCTACGCATTTTCCCCGCCATAATTCGGTGAAATGTTGAAAGCCGGACCAGCCTTAACTTTGGTAAATGTTGCACCTCGAAGTCGAAAAGGTTGCGCATCTGTGATCCACGCCCACCCGGACAGCGGCACACGTTATGAAGTGCTCGGCGATCGTCTCGCGCGGCTGCGTCAGGCAAGGGGGCTCAGCAAAACCGACATCGCCGACCGGCTCGGCGTCACCGTCACCTCGATCTGCTATTGGGAACAGGGCCGTTCGCGCCCGCGGCTCGCGCGGTTGCAGGCGCTCGCCGACCTCCTCGGCACCTCGCCCACCGAGCTCTTGAGCCGCGACAGCGCACCGAGCAACGACCATCTTTCGGATCTCGTCACCCGCATGCGCGCCGAAATCGCCCACGCCGCGGGCACGACCCCGTCGAAAGTGCGCATCACCATCGAGATGTAGGCGCCCCGCGCTGCCGCCACCCTCCCCCTTCGTCGCCCCGCCCCTGACACGGGGCGGCGTTGGGCGCGCCTTCTGGACCTTCGTCATCCCGGACTTGATCCGTGATTCAGCCGCGCGCCCCTTATGGCGGCTGGGTCAATTACTATGGCTTCGAACCCGAATAGGTACAGACTCGCATGTCGGTAGGCCGCCTGATCCACGACTACTATATCGCAAAAGTACCCGCCGGATCGGTGATGTTCGTTGGCGACGAAGGTTTGAGGCTGAGCGGGATCATCGAGATGCCGGCGCGGTGCGTGGATTGTGTGATTGGAGGAGAGGTTGGCCTGATTTGGGCCGACTGCGGATCGGCAGATTCTAGGGGGCGTCGAGCACAATCAGACCTTAACCATGGTCGCCGTGTGCTCCCAAACCGAATAATCAGTTCGCAAGATATCTAAACTTGCTCGGCCTCGGCGACGATCGCATCTGCTGAGTCATCAACTGACGGCAGTTCGGAAGCGTCGCCGTAGAGGGCCGTCTCGAATGCGCGCCATGCGTCGCGCCGCATGGTCAACGCTTCGCCACGGCGAGCGGCGGCGGCGGACTGCGACGCGGTGAGATCGGCCACCAGCGCGGTCTGGAAGGCGAGGTCCGGCGGCATGGGGAAGGTCAAACCGAGAAGGACGGGCTTGGTTACGTTCTTCATCATGCTCGATTCGGTGGAAAATTCGCCCAATATCTGCTGCCTCACGAGCTCCGTTTTAAGGATTTGAGTAAGGAAGCGGGGATCCACTGGGCTCCTCTCCATGGTAACAACGCGGAAGATTTTGTCACAGGTCATGAGTCGCGGCGGCGGCTCGTCAACAAAGCAGCATTGCCCCACAAGTGATGCTGCGCCGCTAGCGCGCGCGATCAGCACATCTCCCGCTCGGACTTCCAATCTGGCTCTTGGCCTAAGCTGCGGAGGCAGCGCCTTGTTCTCGACTGCCTTGAATGCACCGGATGATACTGCGCTGACCTTAAGCACCCCCCATTCCTCACCATCGGCGGGCCGAGCAAGGCATTGCGGACTCCAGCCGTTTTCAAGATCGGCGATCACGTCCTCAAGCGCAACGATGGGATAAAGACTGGGCGGTGGCTCGGTGCCGGTGACGTGGCGGAGCACGGCTTCATGGCTCCACCGGCCAAGATCGGAGAAGCGCGCGACGAACAGCGGGCGATCCGGCAGCGGCGGCGGCGGGACGATGCCCAGCGCCGCCTCGAATGCACGCAGCCCCTCGGATTCGAGTCGCGCCGCTTCCGCCTCAAGCGCCGCCGCCAGCCCGAGCGCCTCGTGATAGGCGGCGACCAGCGCGCGCTGATCACCGATGTCCGGGCAAGGGACGCGCAGCGAGCGGAACGCTTCAGGGTTGACCCGCTTTCGCCCGCTGGTGCCGCTCGCCTTTTGGCGTAGACCCGCGATGAAGTGGCCTGTGCGAAGGACCATCTTCAAATAGTCAGCGTCCAGCGCGTCCGGATCTGGCGTGTGAATCGGATATTCCGCCGTGACGACAGCGGTTCCGATGCTTTGGGGAACAACGCCAATCGCGCCAAGGCGCGCATCGATCTTGGAAAATATAATGTCGCCGGGGTGCCCGACGAACATTGCACCTTGGAACGGCTCCGCTCGATCACGAGCCGAGATTTCTCCGGTCAAGTGCACGGTAATCGGCTTGTGCTCGCCGAACTTTTCGGCAGTCGTCGTTTCCGTGCGCGGAGCCACCAAGTCCCCGATGGACGCGAGCGGATACGCGCTTGCCTGTGCGGTCAACACCTCGTGCACGGCCCAACTGTCTAGCTCCCCCCACCGCCGGATCAGGCAGCGAGGGGCACCTGAAAATCCGGCAGTTCCTCTGCCTTCGCGCCGGCATCAAGCCAGGCATCGAAAGCGCGCCAAGCGGCCAGCACCTCCGGCAATTCGTTGGGGACGTTCGCGCCAGTGTCACCGGTGGAACTGATCCCCACCGCCTTCGGGGCGGCGAGAAAAACCGGATAATCGAACGCGGCGCGGACGTGCGTCCACAGCGCAGCGGTATGCTCCGCGTCGATCTTTTTCAGCTTCCGGGCAAGTCCGCGCGCCGCCTCCGCAGCCGCGGCTTTCGCCGTCGCGTTGTCGGCCCATGCGTCCTTGAGCGCCGCCCGCGCTGCGCGCAGCTTCTTGGCGTCCTTGCCTTCCTTAAGCCAGCGAACTGCCTCAACGCGCGACGGCGTTGCCATGCGTGGATAGGGTGGCGCCACCCCGGGGCGCCAGCCCGACCCGATCTGTTGCTCGCCCAGCGCGGCGAGTTCCGCCAGCGCCTGCGTCACGCCGGCATCGCCGCCGGTCAGGATCGCATCGCGCGCAGCGTCGCAGGCGGCATCGCGCTCCGCCGCATAGGTGGCGTCCAGCGCGGCGTGGGCGGCTTCCCAAGCCACGTCCCAAGCCACTTCATCCTCGGCAGTGAACCGGCGCAGCGTCACGACGGAGCATTTGACCGTCGCCTTGCTCGAACGGAAGGTTTCCTCCGGCAGGCTGACCACGGCGAGCAGCTTCGCCCGGCCCTCGCACCACCGACGCAGCCAGTTGAGCGAGGGGTTGTTCAGATTGCCGTCGGGCAGGACGATGTTGAGCAGACCGCCGGGCTTGAGCAGGCCAAGGCACCGCTCGACGAAGATTACTTCCGTGTCGCGGCTGGCCTTGTCCCGCCCGATCTCGAACAGGTCGAGCACTGGCTTCCGTTCACCCTGCGCAACGAGCAACCGGGCATGGTTCTCTTCCCATACCTTGCCATAGCGGGCGTGATGCTTGGCGATGAGATCGCCATCGGTGGTGATGTGCGTTTCGTCGCTGTCGCCAAGACGCTGGTCACGCCCGACTGTCGATCCGAACGGCGGATTGGTGACGATCAGATCGAACCTGTCCGGGAAAATGCCGTTCACATCGACAAGGCCGTCGTGGTGGTGAATGCCCCCATGCCCATCGCCGTGCATGATCATGTTCATCTTGGCCGTGCGAGCGGCGCGCGGCTCCGCGTCGGTGCCGAAGATGCAACCCCATGCCAGGCGCCCCAACCGGGTATCGACCGGCTTGTTCTCGTCGGTGGAGGGCAGCAGTTGTTTGTTGATGTCCAAGAAGGCGGCTTCGATGGTGTCGGCTTCCGCGTCGGCATCAAGCCCCTGAGCTTCGATCTCAGCCCGCTTGGTATCCTTTTGCTTCTGGAGGTCGGCTTCAATGTCGTTCCGCACGTGTTCGAACGCACGGATCAGGAAGCCGCCGGAGCCAGCCGCCGGGTCGCAGATGAGCTGTCCCTCGCGGGGATTAAGCATCTCGACCATGAAATCCACGACGGGCCGGGGCGTGAAGAACTGACCCAGCTCGCCGCGAAAGGTCGCGCCTAGGAACTTCTCGAAGGCGATGCCCTTGATATCGTCGCCGGTCTTGGCGAGATCAAAGGCTTGCAGCGTCTCGACAATGCGCCGGAACGTCGCTTCCGAAATGTCGAGCGTGTCTTTTTCAGTAAAAAGGTTATCGGCCTTATAGAAATTTTTGGTCTGGTCGAAAAGCTGCTGATGAACCGGAGGATCGCCGGGCAGCGCGAGCTTCTTGCGGTTGTCCAGATATTCGGTGGTGAAGGTGCCGTGCAGCCCGGACCTTTCCACAAACATCTTGATAAACAGCACCTTGGATATGGCATCGAAGGCGGCGGTTGGGTCCTTCTTGTGAACGTCGCGGATAATATCATGGCTGGTTTGCAGCAGGCGCGTGAACTCGATGCGGTTGAAGGCGCGCTGTGTATCCTTGATCGCCTTGAGCTTCTTTGCATCGCCCCAGTCAGATGCAGTCGGGATGCGCACAACCGATTTGAACTTGCCAGGCGCGGCGGGGACAACCTCGAATGGCTCGGTAAAGCGTCGATTATGGGCGATGAAAAACTCCGCGCCCATCGAGCGTGCATAACTCTCGCCCTGATAGTAATCCTTGAGGTTGAGGCTAACGCTCTCCGCCTTGCATTCGACAACAATTTTTGGCGACATTCCGTTGATTTTGTCTGCAGCCGACCCCCACACGACAATATCAGCACGCACCGACTTCGTGCCCGATTGGGCCCGCAATTCCTGGCCCATCTGCGCTAATTCATATTCCAGCGTCACATGGAGGTGGCGCACGAACTCCTGTCGCACCTCCTCCTCCGGCTTGCTCCCCAAATCTCGCCATTCATGCTTCAGTGGCACCCAAACAAGCGGGCCCGAGCGGTGCAGGCCATCAGCGGGAAATGGGGTAGCAGGTGCAGCAGGTTTCTTTGGCATATGAGCGCATGTAGCTTAAGCCGCCTTGGTCGTCAGCCCGGAATGAGTGTGAGTCCGCCAACCTGGTTCATGTGCTCAGATTTGGCTGGCAGTTCCGAATCAAGACATGGGTGTCTGCTCGGCCAAGATACAGCTGAACGTCTGCAGTAGGCGCAAAGCTGCCCCTACGCATCGTCGCCCATCCGCAGGGCCGCAATAAACGCTTCCTGCGGGATGTTGACGTTGCCATATTCGCGCATCCGCTTTTTGCCCTCTTTCTGCTTTTCCAGCAGCTTCTTCTTGCGGGTCGCGTCGCCGCCGTAGCATTTGGCGGTCACGTCCTTGCGCAGCGCGGCGATGGTTTCGCGGGCGATCACCTTGCCGCCGATCGCGGCCTGGATCGGGATCTTGAACATGTGGCGCGGGATCAGGTCTTTCAGCCGCTCGCACATGCCGCGGCCGCGGGTTTCGGCGGTGCCGCGGTGGACGATCATCGAAAGCGCGTCGACCGGCTCGTTGTTGACGAGGATGCTCATCTTGACGAGGTCGCCGGGGCGGTGGCCGATCTGGTGATAGTCGAAGCTGGCGTAACCGCGGCTGATGCTCTTCAGCCGGTCATAGAAATCGAACACGACTTCGTTGAGCGGCAGTTCATAGGTGATCTGCGCGCGGCCGCCCACATAAGTGAGGTTTTTCTGCACCCCGCGGCGGTCCTGGCACAGCTTCAGGATCGGGCCGAGATATTCGTCGGGCACATAAATCACCGCCTCGATCCACGGCTCCTGGATCTCGTCGATACGGTTCGGGTCGGGCATGTCGGCGGGATTGTGGAGCTCGATCTCCTTCGCCGCCTCATTCTTGGTATGGCCCAGCTTCAGCTTGTACACCACCGACGGCGCGGTGGTGATCAGGTCGAGGTCGTACTCGCGGGTCAGCCGCTCCTGGATGATCTCGAGGTGGAGCAGGCCGAGGAAGCCGCAGCGAAAGCCGAAACCGAGCGCGGCCGAGCTTTCCATTTCGAACGAGAAGCTCGCGTCGTTGAGGCGCAGTTTCTGGATGCTCTCGCGCAATTTCTCGAAGTCGTTGGCGTCGGTCGGGAACATGCCGCAGAAGACGACGGGCTGGACTTCCTTGAACCCCGGCAGCGCCCGCGCCGCGGGCCTTTTCGCGTCGGTCACCGTATCGCCCACACGCGCCTGCGCGACGTCCTTGATCTGCGCGGTGATGAAGCCGATCTCGCCGGGGCCGAGCTCGGTCAGCTGCTCGATCTTCGGCGTGAAACAGCCGACGCGGTCGATCAAATGGGTGGTGCCCGCCTGCATGAACTTGATCTGCTGGCCTTTTTTAAGCACGCCGTCGATCACGCGGATCAGGATGACGACGCCAAGATAGGGGTCGTACCAGCTGTCGACGAGCATCGCGACGAGCGGCGCGGTCGCGTCGCCCTTTGGCGGCGGGATGCGCGTGACGATCGCCTCGAGCGCTTCCTCGATGCCGATCCCGGCCTTGGCCGACGCAAGCACCGCGTCGTCGGCGGGCAGCCCGATGATGTCCTCGATCTCGGCCTTCACCTTGTCGACGTCGGCGGCGGGCAGATCGATCTTGTTGATCACCGGCACGATTTCATGGTCGTGCTCGATCGACTGATAGACGTTCGCCAGCGTCTGCGCCTCGACCCCTTGCGCCGCGTCGACGACGAGCAGCGCGCCCTCGCACGCCGCGAGTGACCGCGACACTTCATACGCGAAGTCGACGTGGCCGGGCGTGTCCATCAGGTTCAGCTCGTACGTCTCGCCATCATGCGCCTTGTACGACAGGCGCACCGTCTGCGCCTTGATCGTAATCCCCCGCTCTTTCTCGATGTCCATATTATCAAGGACTTGCGCCGACATCTCGCGCGCGGTCAGCCCGCCGGTGAACTGGATCAGCCGGTCAGCAAGCGTCGACTTGCCATGATCGATGTGCGCGATGATCGAAAAATTGCGGATATGGGAGAGAGGCGTGGTCATGCGGGCGCGTTAGCAGGGGAAATGCGCGCTGTCAGCAGCAACGAAACGGGGTGGAGCGGAGCGCGGCGGAAGTTGTCAAACTTGTCACCCCCCAGGGCTTGGAAACAAGGGGTTAGCGACATGCGCGGCGTATAGCGGACCCTTGGCGATACCCGAAGATAGTAAAGGTCGTCCACGGCGCGCGCGATGAAACATCGTAAAGGTCGCACGCGCGCGATGTTCGGGCGCGCGGCGGAAGCAGCAGAACGACGAGTCAAAGAGCCGGACTGCGATGCTGGCATGGCGGGATAATGTAGGAAAGCGATTTTTTCGCGCGGAGACGCGGAAGGCGCGGAGGAAGAGAAAGATTGCCTCACGCGAGCGGAAGACCGTGACTCACAGTCTGTGGACTACCAGTCACTTATGCGCGATCTGCGAAAAAATGAAGGAAGCAGATACCAGCATTTTGTTAGCTTTTGGTCTGCGCCTACGCGCCGTTCGCGCAGCGACTCAGATTTCGCAAGAGGCCCTCGCCGAGCTCGCCGAGTTAGACCGAACTTACATCAGCTTGCTAGAACGGGGGAGACGCAACCCCAGCTTGGTTTGTGTAGCAAGCCTTGCACAAGCGTTGAACGTCACGGTTTCTGAACTTTGCGATTTTGCTGGGGACGCAGATAAATGAGTGGGCTTGCGATCGACGAGTTTCGTCACATCTTTTTTGACCTAACGGAAAACTGGTCATGGGAAGTTCAAGGATTCATAGACTCGAATTCGTTTGTCCATCCTATCGATTCCGACACTAAGGTTATTTCGACAGTTTTTGAACGGATGGCCGCGCCAGCGCTACGCAGCATTGCAACAAAATTTGGCTACCGCGTCGAACTAGCAAACCAAACCACCTACCCTGACTTTACGATAACAAACGAAATGACAAGCCACCGAATAGCACTGGACATCAAGACTACCTATGTAAGAAATCGTATGGTCTTTACCTTAGGTGGCTATAATTCATTCTTAAGAAATAATACAAAAAATATCCTTTATCCCTACAATACATATAGAGATCATTGGATTCTTGGATTTGTTTATAGGCAGCTAGATAGTTTTACCGAATACGATTTAGATAACCTACCGAAAGCTGGCGACATTTCGTGTCCGTACAAAGTCGAAACGGTCTTTATAAGAGAAAAGCACGAACTGTGCGGACTCCAAGCGGGAAGCGGCAATACCAAAAATATTGGTAGCTTTGTCGGCTTGAAACCTCGAGATTTCGAGCACGGCGTCGGCCCCTTTGGAGCCTTCGCTAGCGCAAAAGAAGCATGTGACTTTTATTGGGCGAACTACGAGACATATTACCTCGCTATCCGCTCCGTAGATCAATTACTCTCGCATGCCGATTTTGAGCGTTTCAAGTGAGGCGCGCTGGCGTTCCGATTATGAGATCTTCGGTGGCATCAAAATTTTTGGAAAGCGCATACTTATAATCGACTGCGGTATGTTCGTTGATCACATAGCCTGCTCCATCAAGAATGGCTTTCAACTCCTCAACCGATGGGCGTCCATCCCCGCGATAGCTGATTGCAGCTCGAGCGGTCGGCCATCGATCCAGAACGCTTCGAATTTCAGCCAGACCGCCCCCCGGAGTCCGCCAACGGGACGGTTTTAAAGCAATTGGGCGGTGAGGATATTTAGCATTTCCCTGCGAAAACAAAGAGTAATCTACAAGACCGTCCAAGAAATGATAGAAAGTAGAATAGTCGACTGGAATATTGTTCCTGTTCAAGTAAGGTGGATCAAGATAAATTAAATCAGGGTCGACATTCATTCCATCGATTTCGCTAGCGTTCATGCAATATGCCTCACCAATTGGGCCTGTGAACGAGCAACTCGATATTTTCTGCCCGAGCTTCAGCATGTGCGTTGAGAAAGGCGTCTCCCACGTCTTGGCATTTCCGAAGGATCGAGGAACATCCTTCGTCCTCATTTCAAGGTTGGCCCGGTGGAACAGATTATAGGGGCGCTTCATCAGCATCGCTTGCCCCATAAGATAGATCAATAAATCTGCTTCTACAGGTGAGAACTGCAAAAGGTTTGAACAAAAATTGTCGATCTGGTGATTCTCATCATCCGGAAAATAAATTCCACTAAAGTTTTCGTAAACTAAGCTATTTGATTGAGGATTTTTAGAGAAAGCACGTTCGATCAGGGCTGGAATATCGATGCCTGCGATCGAACTTTTTGTTGCACCTAATAGGACTTTTCCTGTCGTCCAATTATACAGCATGTAATCGTTAGCATAGACAATTTTGCCCATGTGACGAAACATAAGACCGACACTGCTGGTACCGCTATATAAATCAAGGACGCTTGAAAAATCATAAGATTTGCAAGCCTCGTAAAGAAACGGAAGCAATTTGCGTTTGGAGCCTTGATAGCGCGTCGTCGGGAATTCGGCGAACGCCTCGTCGGGCAATCGCACCACGTCGGGAAAATCAAGCTCTCTCTGAATCATGTGAGTTCGTTATCGCGAGCGTGACTGACGGTCAACAAAAGTTCATGCTCCGGGGAGAAAAAATGGGTACTCAGCCACCGCACACAATCATCCCTGACGCGCGCATCCCTATCCTCCATTCCTCGCTCCAGCAGCGCTGCCCGCCCCGCACCGTCCGCTACCGCCGCCAGCGCTCCAATCGCATTCGCGCGCACCCGCGGCACCGGGTGCGCTTTCGCGAACTGTTCGGCGATGTCCTTGCCGTTGCCCGTCAGATGCACCGCGCAGCGGAGCAGCATTTCGCTGCTCGTCAGGGTCGGGCGTTTGGCGATCGTGCCGTGGTCGAGGTCGACGATATATTGGTCGCGCCAGGGGACATGCTCGCCCTCGTCCATGATGTTGAGGCTGACCGACAGGCTTTCGGGCGGGAGCTGGCTGTGGATGTCGCGGTGGGCTCGGTAGAGCATCATCTTGCCCTCATCGAGCTGGCTGCGCTCGACGAATTTCAGGTTCAGGGGTTCGCCGAGGCGGCCGTCGACCGGCTCGGGATCGTAATCATAATAGTCGCTGACATAGCCGGGGCCGAAATAGCCGGCGGTGAGGAAGCTGAAATTATGGTCGTGCGGGACGCCGTAGGAGAAGGCCGCGGGGCCGCTCGCGGTGAAGGCGGCGTCGCGCTCGGACGGCCACATATTCGCGCGGAGGTAAAAGCCGCGCGGGCTGCGGTGGAGAAGGAAGACCTGCGCCGAATAGCGGTTCACTTCGAGCTGGTCGGCGTAGCTCGCCTTGAGCGCGGCGATGACGCGGTCGGCGAGGAAATCGGGGTTGCGTTGGAGGCCGGCCAGGAGGTCGGCGCAGTGGGCGATGCTCGCCTCATTGGTGAGGTCGACGCCGCGTTCGTCGAGGCGGGCGGTGACTTCGGCGAGGTCGAGTGTGGGGCCGGCGGGCGGGTCGATCAGGCGGGGCATGCGTTTCTCCTCTCCCCTCCCGCAGGCGGGAGGAGTTGGGGGCGGGTCAGCGACAGTACGCATCGCCCACCCTGCTGCGACTAGCGAGCAAGCTCGCAAGTCTCGCTGCCCCTCCCGCTTGCGGGAGGGGGTGAAATTATTGCCAGCGTTGTGGTGGCGGCGTGGCGGACTTCGGGATGCGGGTCGCTTGCCGCCATCGCGCCGAGATGCGGAAGCGCTGCCGCAGGGTCGAGTGCGACTAGTTCGCGCATCGCGTTCCAGCGCGCGGCGAAATCCTCGCTTGCCGTCTCGGCGACGAAAAGCGGCGCTGCGTCGGTGCGGCCAAGCTGGCGCAACAGCGCGAGCGCCATCTGGCGAAAGCTGCTGTCGCGGCGCGAGGCGCTGACATGGGTCAAACGGCCGCTTTCGATGTCATAGGCGCGGATCGGGAGCCGCGACGGCGGCTGAACGGTAAGTTCGAGGAAGAGGATGTCGTGGTCGGCGCCCGCGTGCCCGCACTCAAACGTGAAGCTTTGGCGGGCGGTGTCGAGGATCAGCGTCTCGCCATCGTGCAACCGACGCGGCGGCTGGCTGCGGCATAGGGCGGCGTCCTTGGCGGTGAATCCGCCAGCTTCCTCGGCGGCGCTGATCGTCACCGCATGCGCGCGAAGCTGTGCGCCGCTGCAGTCCAGGATATGGATCGCCGCGCGGCCGGGGACGAAGACCGCGGTGCCGGGCGCAGCGCTGTTCGCGGCGAACGGGCGTAACTGGAGCGTCAGGCGGATCGCCCCGCTATCGGCGAGAACCAGTCCGCCGGCGCCGCCATCGCCGCCGCCGACCATCCGCAGCGGCGGGCGCGCGAAGGGGTCGGCGGCGATCAAGGCCAGCGCCGAATCAAGCCTGCCGCGGAGCCAGCCGGTGTCGGAGAGCCAAGGAAGAAGGCGCGCTATCGCGACGTCGGCGTGAGTATCGGCGAGCGCCGCGATGGCGGTCACCAGCCCGTCGGGGGCTGTGTCGGCGGCTTTCCACGCGGCGTCGAGACCGGCGACCGCGCGGCGCATCGCCGAACGGCGCGCGGCATCGGCATGGGGGAAATGGTCGTGGCGAGATGGGATGATGGGCATCGCGAAAAGCGGGGGAACGGAGGGCACCGGGTTGGTGGCGCCGCCCGTTCCCGCCGCGGTCAATCGTAGACGATCATGGCGATGGCGACGGCGAGTTCGAACACCGACGGCCCCGACGATGCGCTTTCGCCCATCAGCGAGCCGAACAATCCGACCGCGGTGTCAAGCAAAGGCAGTGCCTCGATATCGATGGTTGGCAGACCCATATTCCCCCTCCTGTCCTGACCGGCGGCGCGACCTGCCGCCGGGAACAGGGCTAGGAAGGCGCGGGCGCGCTTCCCAGTTAACTTATCGTAATCAGGGCATGTCGCTGGTCGAAGCGGGGTTGCGGCAGCGGGCGCCGGGGATAGGATGCAGGGCTCGAAACCGGGAGACACGTCATGCGCCGTACCATCGCCGCCGTCCTTTGCACGCTGTTGCTCGCCGCGCCCGCGGGGGCCGAAACCCTGCTCGTCGGCAACAAGGGCGAGGATACGCTGAGCGTCATCGCGCTGGCGTCGGGGGAGGAACTGGCGCGGCTGCCGACGGGCAAAATGCCGCACGAGATCGCGATCTCGCCCGACGGCAAGCAGGCGGCGGTCGTCGCCTATGGCAGCACGACGATCGACGTGTTCGATGTGGCGAGCCGGACCAAGGTCCGGACGATCGACCTCAGCCCCAACCAGAGGCCGCACGGGCTGCTGTGGCTGTCCGACGGACGGCTGGTCGCGACGACCGAAGGCAGCGAGTCGGTCGCGGTGGTTGCGCCCGATGGCAAGGTGACGTCGATTTCGACGGGGCAGAAGGGGACGCACATGATCGTCGTCGCGCCCGACAACCGCACCGCTTACACCGCGAATATCGCGGCGGGGACGGTCAGCGTGCTCGACCTGAAGACCGCGAAGAAGCTTCGCGATTTCGCGGTCGGCGGCAAACCCGAGGGACTGACGCTAACGAAAGGCGGGCGCGAATTGTGGGTCGGCGATCTCGATGCGCCGCGGGTGTCGATCTGGGATACCGCGAAGGGCGAGAAGATCGCCGAGCAGCCGGTCGATCCGGTCGCGATCCGCGTGCTGGCGAGCCCCGACGGCAAGCTGGTCGCGACGAGCAATATCGCTGCGGGGACGATCAGCCTGTTCGATGCCGAAACGCGCGCGCCGGTGCGGACGATCAACGTATCGGGCGAGGCGGCGAAGGGCCAGGTGACCTTGTTGTTCAGCGCCGATTCGAAGCGGCTTTATGCCGCCGAGACCGGGCATGACAAGGTGGCGGAAATCGACGTTGCGAGCGGTCAGGTGCTGCGCCGGATCGCGGCGGGGAAGAATGGCGACGGGCTGGCGATCGCGCCCTAGGCTTTTTCTGCCCGCAATGTATCGCGAAAGGCCGCGAGGCGGCGGACAGCCTCGTCGAGCACCGCGCCCTCCTTGGCGAAGCAGAGGCGCAGGATGTGGCGCGGGCCGCCGCCTTCGAACAGCGCCGAAACGGGGATCGAGGCGACTTTTGCTTCGCGCACTGCGCGTTCGCTGAACGCGCGATCCGAAAGCGCGATCCCCGACGCGGCGAGGTCGACGCAGAGGAACCAGGTCGCAGCGTTCGACAGGACGGCGAAACCGGCGGCACCCAGCGCGTCACCGAGGCGCCGACGCGATGCGGCCCAGCCGTCGCGCTGCACAGCAAACCATGCGTCAGAGCGGCCCAGCCCTTCGGCCACCGCCCATTGCAGCGCGGGCGGCGTCGTGAAGGTGAGGAACTGATGCGCGCGGCCGAGCGCGGTCGCGTGTCCGGGCGCGGCGCATATCCAGCCGGTCTTCCACCCCGTCAGGCCGAAAATCTTGCCCGCCGAACCGATCTTCACCGCGCGTTCGGCCATGCCCGGGAAGGACAGCAACGAACGATGCGGCGCTCCGTCGAAGCGAATATCCTCCCAGACCTCGTCGCAGATCGCGATAAGATTGTGGCGCACGCAAGCGTCGGCGATCATCGCCAGTTCAGCTTCGCTGGCAACGGTGCCGGCCGGATTGAGCGGATCGTTGAGGATCAGCACGCGCGTGCGCGGCGCGATCGCCGCGGCCAGTTGCTTGGCATCGTACCGCCAGTCGGGCGGGCTGAGCGCGACCGAAACGGGAATACCACCGGCGCGGCGCACCATCGGCGCGTAACTGTCATAGGCGGGCTGGAACAGGATCACCTCGTCGCCCGGCCCGACGAAGGCGAGGATGGCTGCGGCAAGTGCCTCGGTCGCGCCAGAGGTCACGATCACCTGCTCGCGCGACAGAGCGAGACCCTGTCGCCGGGCATAGAAACCGCAAATCGCGTCGCGCAGTTCGGGCAGTCCGAAGGCCGGCGGATATTGGTTCGACTTTTCGAGGAGCGCGCGCGACGCGGCGGCGATCATGTCGGGATGCGGCGGCTCGTCGGGGAAGCCCTGGCCGAGGTTGATCGCGTCATGCGCCCGCGCGAGCCCCGACATATGCTCGAAAATCGTCGGCTCCATCGCAGCGTAGAGCGGGTGGGCCGGGCTCATGACCGCGAAAGCCAGAGCGACAGGCCGGGCGGCGGATCGGCGGGCGGCGCATCGGCAACGTGGCGCACCGCGTCGGCGCGGGCGCGGTCAAGGATGGCGGCGGGAAGATCCGCCGGGTGGAAGATATGATCGGCCTCACCGAGCAGGCGTGCGGCGCGTAGGGTCAGGTCGTCGGGGTCGGCGCTGGTGAGGCGGATGGTTTCGAGGCGCGCATGCTGGATCAACGCATCGCTCGCCAGCCAGCTTTCGACCTTGTCGGCCGCATTGGTGTCGAACGGGTCGAGTGCACCGCCGCTCGCCAGCGCGGCATCGATTGCGCGGCGGCGGTCGGCGGCGGCGGGCCAGCGGGTTTTCATCGCAGCGCGCGCGGCGTGGAGCGCCGCGGCGAGCGCGCCAAGGCGGGCGGGGAGCAGGGCTTCGATGCGCTGGCGGACGGCTTTCGCAAGGCCGGCCGACGCGCCGCCCGTCCCGATAGCGATCGTCACCGGGGCGCGGTCGACGATCGCTGGGGTGGTGAAATCGCAGAGGTCGGGGCGGTCGACGACATTGACGAGCAGGCCGCGCGCGCGGAGCGCCTCGGCCGCGGCGCGGGCCTGATCGTCATCGTCGAGTGCGACGAAGGCGATCGTTGCGCCGTCTTCCCACTGCCGCACGATCCGCCCGCCGGCACGGACGATCAGCCGCGCCTTGGCGTCGGAGGCTTCCCCCTTCCCGACCAGTACGACCGTGCGGCCGCGCAGGTTGAGGAAGATGGGAAGCTGCTCCACGTCAGTCGATCCAGTCGGGCACGCGCTCGGCGGCCATGATCGTGCCCGCCGTGATGCGGTCGGCAACGATGGCATAGCGGTCCCCGTCGACGAGCACCTCGGGAACAAGACTGCGGCTGTTGTAGGTCGACGCCATGGTTGCACCATAAGCGCCCGCGGTGCGGAACACCGCAAGATCGCCCTCCTCGACCTTGTCGGTGACACGGTCGCGCGCGAAGGTGTCGCCGGTTTCGCACACCGGCCCGACGATCGATGCGGTCATCGTCTCGCCGGTCGGCTTGACGGCAACGAAGTCGTGATAGGCGTCGTAGAGCGCGGGGCGCGCAAGGTCGTTCATCGCGGCATCGACGATCACGAACGGGTTGGTCGCGCCGGGCTTGACCCAGAGAACCTCGGTCAGCAGCACCCCGGTGTTGCCCGCGATCACGCGCCCGGGTTCGAACATCAGGGTAACATCCCAATCCTTCGTCACGCGTGCGACCATCGCGCCATATTCGGCCGGGCTGGGCGGATTGTCGCCGGCCTTGTACGGCACGCCGAGCCCGCCGCCGAGATCGACATGGGTGATGCTGTGCCCCGCGGCGCGCAACTCGGCGACGAGCAGGCCGACGCGGGTGAACGCCGCTTCGAGCGGATCGAGGCTGGTGAGCTGGCTGCCGATATGGACCGCAATGCCGCGCATGTTGAGCCCCGGCAGCGCCGACAGCCGTCCGAAGATTTCGGGCGCGACATCGATACCGACGCCGAACTTGTTCTCGGCCTTTCCGGTCGAAATCTTGGCATGCGTGCCGGCATCGACGTCGGGATTGACGCGCAGCACCGCGGGCGCGGTCATTTCCTTTGCCAGCGCGATTTCGGCGAGCGCGGCGCCCTCGGGCTCATGTTCGATATTGAACTGGCCGATGCCGCGGTCGAGGCCCTGCGCCAGTTCGGCGCGCGTCTTGCCGACGCCCGAAAAGACGATGTCCTCGGGCGCCATGCCCGCCGCAAGCGCGCGTTCGAGTTCGCCGCCCGACACGACATCGGCGCCATAGCCCTGCCGCGCGAGCACGCGCAGCACGCCGAGATTGGGATTGCACTTGATCGCGAAGGCGATGTGCTTCCTCGGAACATCCTTGAGCCCGTCGCGAAACGCCTGCGCGTGGCGTTCCAGCGTAGCGCGCGAATAGACATAGACGGGGGTGCCGATTTCTTCGGCAATGCGTGGCAGCGGAATATCCTCGGCGTGCATCACGCCGTCACGAAGTTCAAAGTGATTCATTGGTAAAGTCCTGAAGCTCAGCCCGGAGGCGGCAAGTCGAAATCGTCGGGTTCGCGTTGTTCGGACCGTTTGAGAAGTTCGTCGCTGCGCGCGGGCCGGGCCTGCGCGTCAGGCGTCGTAAGCTCCTCCGTAGTCGGGGCGCGGGCCGCGCCGACGGGAATCACCGGTGCAGGCTGGCCTGCAACGGGCTTCAGATCTTCCTTGCTGCCGCACGCGCCGAGCAGCGCGATTGTAGCCATGCCAACAATAATGAGGCGCTTGGTCGCCATCAAATCGTTCCTTCGAGCGCTGCGCGGGCCGCGGCGATGGCCTGCCTTACCCGTTCGGGCGCCGTCCCGCCATAGCTGGTGCGGCTGGCGACCGACGCCTCGACGGTCAGCACCGCCAGCACGTCGGGTGTGACCGCGGCATGTATCGCCGCGGCGTCGGTTTCGGGCAGCGCCGATAGCTCGACGCCGAGTTCCTCGGCGCGCTTCACGCACGAACCGACGACATGATGCGCCGCGCGGAACGGCAGCCCCGCCTCGCGCACGAGCCAGTCGGCAAGGTCGGTCGCGGTCGAATAGCCCGAGGCGGCGAGCGCGCGCATGCGGTCAGTGCGGAATGTCAGCGTTTCGACCATGCCCGTCATCGCGGCGAGCGACAGCGCGAGCGCGTCGAAGGCGCCGAAGACGGTTTCCTTGTCGTCCTGTAGATCCTTCGAATAGGTGAGCGGCAGGCCCTTCACGATCACCGCGAGCCGCTGGAACGCGCCTAGCAGCAGGCCCGCACGTCCGCGCACCAGTTCGGCGGCGTCGGGGTTGCGCTTTTGCGGCATGATCGAGCTGCCCGTCGACCAGGCATCGGGCAGGCTGATGAAGCCGAAGGGCTGGCTGGCCCAGATCACGATTTCTTCGGCAAGACGCGACAGGTGGATTGCGGCGATCGACGCCGACGCACAGAATTCGAGCGCGAAGTCGCGGTCGGAGACGGCGTCGATGCTGTTCGCCATCGGGCGGTCGAAGCCGAGCGCCGCGGCGGTCGCGTGGCGATCGACCGGAAAGCCGGTGCCCGCGAGCGCGGCGGCACCGAGTGGCGATTCGTTGAGGCGGCGGCGCGCGTCGGCGAAGCGCGAGCGGTCGCGGCCGAACATCTCGACATAGGCGAGCAGATGATGGCCGAGCGTCACCGGCTGCGCGACCTGCAGGTGCGTGAAGCCGGGCATGATGCTGTCGGCATGTTCCTCGGCGCGCGCGAGCAGCGCGGTCTGGATCGCCTGCAATCCCGCGTCGATGCGCTCGCAGGCGGTGCGCGTCCACAGGCGGAAATCGGTCGCGACCTGGTCGTTGCGCGAACGCGCGGTGTGGAGCCGTCCGGCGGCTTCGCCGACGAGGTCCTTCAGCCGCGATTCGACGGTCATGTGGATGTCTTCGAGGCTGAGGTCGACCGGCACGCCGTTTGCAGCAAATTCGCCCGCGATCTGTGCCAGCCCGCGGTCGATCACCACGGCATCGTCGGCGCCGATGATGCCCGCGGCGCCAAGCATCGCGGCGTGCGCGCGGCTGGCGGCGATATCTTCTTCCCACAGGCGCTTGTCGACGGGGATCGATGCGTTAATCTCTTGCATGATTGCCGCGGGTCCGCCACCGAAGCGGCCGCCCCACATGCTGTTGCTATCCGGAGTATTCGCCATCCGCCGCGTTCCAAGCCCGTATCTTGCGATCCTCGCCGTGCTGCTGGCCGGATCAATCGCGGGCTGCGATAGGGAAAAGCAGGCGGGCGAGCAAGCGGCAGGGAGCCAAGCAAATGTTTCGGCGGGCCAAGCGAAGGGCGTCGGCCATTTCGAGCATCAGGTTGACCGCACCAACAAGGGCAAGGCAGCGCCGACCGTCGCCTTTCAGGGTCCCGACGATGCCCCCGTCACCCTCGCCGACTTTCGCGGCAAGCCGCTGCTCGTCAACCTGTGGGCGACATGGTGCGCACCGTGCGTCGCCGAAATGCCGACGCTGGACACGCTCGCGGCGAAGAGCGGCGAGCAGATGACGGTGATCGCGGTCGCGCAGGATTTGCAAGGCGCCGCCGTGGTCGATCCGTGGTTTCAGAAAGCCGGATTGAAGGCACTGCAACCCTATGTCGATCCGCAGAACAGCCTGCTCGACGCCGCCAACAGCGCGCTGCCCACGAGCATCTATTATGATGCAGAGGGCCGCGAGATCTGGCGCGTTGTGGGGGCGATCGATTGGCAGGGTGCCGAGGCGAAGGCGCTGCTGGCCGAGGCCCAGTCCTGAAACAAGAAAGGGCGGGTGCCCCATGACACCCGCCCTTCCCTGCGACCCAGAGCAAGGCTCCGGGGAGAGCTTAGCCGCCAACCGTCACGCGGCCGCTGCGATAACCCTTCTTGCGCATTTCCTTCACATAATCCTTGTCGGCGTCGACCACCTCGGTCTCCCATTCGTCCCACGCGTCCCAGCGGTCCTCGCGGTCGGTCGAATGGCGAAGGTCGCTGGTCAATTCCTTCTCCGCCTCAAGAATATCGGCTTTGTAATTATACCATTGCTGGTTGACGACGCCCGCAATGGGGCTGGTGCGAATGTGTGGCGCCTCGAATCCCGGCGGCTGCGAGCCATAAGGAACAGCTGCCACGGCGGCGGTGGCGGGGAGAGCCACTAGAATAGCGAGGGTGGTCCATTTTTTCATCGTCCATCTCCTGATTGCCCGCCCTTTGCGGGGCGGTCAGAGGAGTCAACGAAGCAGATCGCCCTTTTATTCCCGACTGAGCGCCGAAATTGCACGGGTCGCGGCGGAAACGCTCATCCGGGGTGCGCTTCGTCGCCGACGGCGGAGCGGAGGAGGCCGCGAAACACGTCCTGCGCGCTGCGTTTTCCCTGCGTCACGTCATACACATCGCGCGCGATCGGCATGTCGAGGCCGTGCTTTTCGGCGAGCGCGATGACGGTCGGCGCGCTCTTCACCCCTTCGGCGACCATATTCATCCCCGCGATGATGTCGTCGATGCGCCCGCCCTTGCCCAGTTCGACCCCGACGTGGCGGTTGCGCGACAAGGGGCTGGTACAGGTCGCGATCAGATCGCCCATGCCGGTGAGGCCGGCAAAGGTTTCGGGCCGCCCGCCCATCGCAACGCCCAACCGGGTGATCTCGGCGAGCCCGCGCGTCATCAGCGCCGAGCGAGTGTTGTCCCCCGCCCCCAGCCCGTCGCCCATGCCGACCGCGATCGCGATGATATTCTTGAGCACCCCGCCGAGCTCGCAGCCGAGCAGGTCGGTGTTGGTGTAGACGCGGAACAGCCCCGAGTGGAACACCGGCTGAAGCGCGCGGACGACGATTTCGTCCTCCATCGACAACACGCTCGCCGCAGCCTGCCCGGTCATGATCTCGCGCGCCAGGTTCGGCCCGGTGAGCACGCCGACGGGATGGCCGGGGAGCACTTCCTCGATCAGCTCGGTCATCCTTTTGCCCGACGCGAGTTCGAGGCCCTTGGTCAGGCTGATGACGGGAACCCAGGGGCGAAGATGGGTCTTTGCTTCTTCGAGCACGGCGCGGAAGCTGTGCGAGGGGACGCCCATGACGAGGACGTCGGAGCTCGCGACGACCTCGGCCATGTCTGCATTGGCACGCAAGACAGGCGGCAGCGTGATGCCGGGCAGATATTTGCGGTTTTCGTTATGCTGGTTGATGTCGCCGACGGTCTCCGCGTCGCGCGCCCACAAGGTGATCGGCGCGTTGCGCGATACCAAGGACGCGACCGTGGTGCCCCAACTGCCTCCCCCGAGCAGGCCGACCTTCAACCGCATGCGTCTCTCCCCCTTGTTTTCGGGAGAGACTGGCGATCATTTCAATGCTTGGCAAGAAACTCGCGCTGGACCATCGCGGTCGCCTTCGGCGCCTCGATCATCGGGACATGCGCGACATCCTCGAAGATGTGCGCCGTACTGCCCGCGATCCCTTTTTCGAGCACCGCGACGCAGCTGACGTCGATCAGCTTGTCGTGGCGGCCCCAGATGATCAGCGTCGGCACCTTCACGCGGGCGAGTTCGTCGTTGAGCGGCTTCTGCTCCATCTCGTCGGCGATGACCCAGAAAATCTTGTCGAGCAGGTCGCGATGCCTCAGCGCGTCGGCGTAGATGACAGGTTTCAGCCGCGCCGGCACGTGCGTCGGCTTGCGGACGACAAAGGCGATCAGCCGGTCGGCGTCTTCGAGGCTGGCGAGCACGAGCGGATTATAATCGCGGTCGGCGGCCAGTTTCTGCAACTCGCTTTCGTTCGCGCCGACGATCCCGGCATTGTTCATCAGCGTCAGCGAGCGCAGCCGGTCGGGATAATCGATCGCAAAGCGCAGCGCGATCCACCCGCCCATGCTGTTGCCGCCGAGGTGCGGGCGCTCGATGCCGAGCGCACCCAGAAACGCCTTGAGCCGCGCCGCCTGCGTTTCGACGTCGAACGGCAATTCGCCGTCGCGGTCATTCTCGCCGAAACCCGGCAGATCGGGCGCGATCAGATGATAGTCCTTCGTCAGCCACGGTGCGTAAAAGGTCCAGTGATCCTTGTCGGCGCCGAAGCCGTGGACCATCACGAGCGTCGGCTTCGAGCGATCGCCGCCTTCGAGATAGGGCCAGGTGCGGCCGTCGACCGTCACCGTCTTGCGCACGACCCGCGCGCGCCTTCGCATCAGCCAGCGCATCAGCTGCACAAACTGTTCGGGGAAAAGAAAATAGAGCAGCGCGAGCGTGATGAGCGGCGCGAAGATCAGGACGAGAAGGATTTTCATGCCGCGCCCTGCCCCTTCACATGCGCATCGAACCAGCCGATCAGATCGTCGAGGACGGCATCGCGTTCGGGCTCGTTATAGATTTCGTGGAACAGGCCGGGGTAGATTTTGAGCGCCTTGTCCTTCGACGCGACATTGGCGAACAGATAGCGCGATCCCGCGGGCGCGGTCAGCCGGTCGGCTTCGCCATGCTGGATCAGGATCGGCAGGTTTATCTTTGGCGCGTCGGCCTGCGCGACCGCCATTGCGTTCATGAATTCCTTGCCCAGCCGCGCCCCGATCTTGCCGCCATAGACGAGCGGGTCGGCCCGATAGGCGGCGACCACTTGCGGATCGCGGCTGACGCCATTCGAATCCAGCGACAGCACGCCGAGGCGCGGGAAGAAGCGCGAGAGGAAACGGCTGATCCAGACGGTGAAGCGCGACGGCGGTTCGGCGGGCAGGATCGCGGGACCCGAAAGCGCCGCCGCGACAAAGGCATTTTGGCGCTCGACAAGGAACAAGGTCGCGATCAGACCGCCCATGCTATGACCGAGCAGCAGACGCGGCGTATCGGCATGGTTGATCTCGACGAGCGTCAGCAATTCGCTCATGCCGTCGAGAAAGGCCGAAAAGCGGGGGACGAAACCGCCCTCGCCGTCCGAATTGCCATGGCCCCAATGGTCGACCGCATAGACGGCATAACCCGCATCGGTCAGCCGTTTCGCGACATATTCATAGCGCCCGGCGTGCTCGGCATAGCCGTGCGCGAGCAATATGATCGCGCGCGGGCGGCCTTCGGGCAGCCAATGGGTGACGTGGAGCCTGGCCCCCGCGCCGGCGGAACCGGCAGGCAGGATCACCGCGCCCGCCGCCATGCTCAGCGAACCGCCTTCTTCAATGCCGCGCTGCGGTGGCCGGGGCCATCGTCGCCCGCCTTGTCGATCCTCGCCAATATCGCTTCGAGCGCGCGGCTGATCGCGGTCTGGGTGCGGACCATCTCGACCTTGGGCCATGCGGTGCGTTCGCCGGTGTCGATCAGCTCGTCGATGTCCTCTTGCGCAAGGTCGGAGAGGATCTTCGCCGGCGACCAGAATTTGGGCGGGCGGATGATGTTGATGTCGCCGGTATATTCCTGGTTGATCACCGACCGCGCCATGTTGGCGAGGCTGTTGAGCGGCGGGACCCATTCGAGCGGCTTCTGGAAAATCACCATGTTCGCGTTGAGCCACGCCTTGAACGTCGCCATCGACGCGTGTTGAATGGCCTCGATCGGCGCCATCTGCTTGCGCGTGTCGGTCGCAAAGGGCAGCGCGATCGGGTTCGCCTGGCTGACGATATGATGGTTGACCCCGTACAGTCGTTCGAGCCGCTTGGTCGGAATATCATGCGTCACCGACCCGTCGACCCAGCGCCGGTCGGGCTGGTAAGGGATGCGCGCACCCTTGTCGTCGCGCGCCATCAACATCACCGGCGGGAACACGCCGGGCACCGCGCACGACGCGAGCACGGCTTCGCGGATCAGCACATTCGGCGCGGTGATCGCGTTGAGCAGGCGGCCGTTCTGATGCTTTTCGGCGGGCGCGACCGAAACGTTGAGGTGGCGGCCGCTGACTTCATAGGCTTCCTGGAAGGTCAGATCGGGGATCAGGTCTGCGAGGCGTTCGCGGACTTCGTCAGGCGCGAGGCGCCGCCCGTCGGAATCGCGGTCGGGATTGGCGAGGCGCTCGCTTTCGAGGAAGGCGCCGATGTCGGCGTTCTTGCGCGTGCAGACGATCGCCGCGACGATCGACCCGCCGCTCGCCCCCGACATGATCGCGGGCAGCACGCCTTCTTCCCACAAAGCCTTCACGGCACCGATATGGAAGAAGAGGAAGCTACCCGAACCCGAGAGCAACAGCGCCGAGCGGCCGTAGCAATGTTGCGCCCGGCGGAAGAAATCGCGCTTTTCCTCGCGTGTGATGCTGCGCGCGGTGGCGATCTTGTCGAGCGATGCGACGACTTCGGCGACATAATCCTCGATCAGCTTTTTGGTGCCGAAGCGGGCTTTTTGATAGAGCCGCTCGTGCCCCATGCCGTCGATGTTGCCGTGGATGCCTTCGTTGAGCACGAACAGCAGCCCCTTGACGTCACCCGCCGCCGACAGCTTGCGCAGTTTTTCGAGCCGTGCACGGATCGCCTTATAATCGAAATACCTGCTTTCATCGGCGTCGCGCCACGCCTGCAAACCCGATTTCCTGTCATGTTCGCGGGCGGCTTTCGCCCATGTGGCATAGTCGGGCGCGGTCACAAGATCGCGGTCGGCGCTGAGCGTCGGGGTGAAGAGCATTCGGTAATCCTGCGAGAGCATGGTCTATTTTTTGCGAGTCTTGCCGGTTGCGTTCGCTTTAGCAACCGGTTTCACGGGGGGCTTGGCGGCAGGTTTTGGGACGGCTTTCGGTTTCGGCTTGGGCTTGGCCGTCGGTTTCGGCGTTGCCGTAGCGGCTTTAGGCTTCTCGGGCTTCGGCACCGCCGCCATCAGGTCGGCGAAACTTTCCTCGATACATTCGCGGAAAAACGAGATGTCGGACATCACCGCGCGCTCGGAAATCAGCGAAAAGGCGATCCGGCCGTTGTAGCTGGGGGTCGCGACGAACAGCCCCATATTGTTCGCCAGCGGCGCCATGCCGTGCTGCTGCACGAGCTGCGCCCCCGCGAGATAGAGCGGCACCTGCGCGCCGGGCACGTTCGAGATGAAGAGGTTGGTGCCGCGCACCGCGAAACGCTCGCTGGTGACGAGCCGCGCCACCGCGGCCATCGTCGCGCCGGGAATATGCTGCGACAGGTCGGTCATGATGCGGGCGCTGACCCCCGCCTTCGCCTCCTTCGCCTCGACCGTATAGTCGCGAACCGCCGCGAGCCGTTCGAGCGGGTCGGCGATGTCGGTGCGGATCGGCACGCTCATCGCCGACACCTGATTGCCCGGCTTCGACGCCCCCTTGCCTCCTGGGCCGCCCTTGCCGCGCAGGTTGATCGGCGCGACCGCGACGAGGCTGTCTTTGGGCAGTTCCTTGTGCTTCGCGAGATATTTGCGCAGCGCGCCACCGACGGTGGTGAGCACGACGTCGTTGACCGTCGCGCCGGGCACCTTCTTGCGGATCTCGGCGACATCGGCGAGCGCGACCGTGGTCGCGTCGAACATCTTGTGCGGGCCGACCGGCACGTTGAAGCGCGTTTCGGGCACCCCGGCGGTCATCCCGCCTTCGGCAATCGACTTGCGCGCCGACGAGATGATCGCAGGTGACATTTTCATCAGCGCGTTCATGAACTTGACCGGCGACTGCATCGACGCCGACCAGGCGCGCGAGAGCGTTTCGCTGCTCGACGGCGCCTTGCCCAGCTCCTCGACCGGCGGCGGTTCGGGAATCGCGGGCGTGCCCTTCGCATCGATGTCGCTCATCGCGATGAAAGCATGCGCGCCCGACGCGCCATCGACCGCGGCATGATGGACGCGGTGGAGCATCGCGAAGCTGCCCTTCGGAATACCCGGGATGCGGTCGAGCCCCTCGATGATATAAATGTCCCAGAGCGGTCGGTTCATATCCATCGGTTTCGAGAACCAGCGCGCGACCGCGATGCAGAATTGCCGCCAGTCGCCGGGCTCGGGCAGCCGCGCGTGGCTCATATGCGCCTCGATATCGAAATGCTCGTCCTCGACCCAATAGGGATGATCCATGTCGAACGGCAGGCGGTGAAGGCGACGCTTGAACAAGGGCGAGGTGTCGACGCGGCTTTCGACGTGGCGGATGATGTCCTTGAAGCGCACGAACCCGCCCGGCGCGGTCGAGGGGTCGTAGATATAGACCCCCATGATATGCGTCAGATTGTTCGCGGTCTGCGTGTAGAGGAACTGGGCGTCCTGCGCGCTGAGCTGTTTGAGCATCCTATCCTCCTGAACCAGGCAACCGGTCGGCGAGCGCCACGGTTGAAAGGCGCATCGTTTCCATGACGTTGGCGAGGCCGCGCAGTTCCATCAGCAGCGCGCGGCGCGCGGCAAGGCCCTCCGGGGTCGCGTCGGCGGTCAGTCCCATATGGCGCATCAGCGACAGGCCGTTGGCGAAGAGCAATTTCCCGATCGCCGCCTCGCTGCTGATCCGGCGGAGCAGATAGGCTTGTTTGCCCTCGGCGAGCGCGGCGTCAAGCAACGCCTGTTCGTCGACGACGTCACCGGGCTTCGCGCGCGCGAGCGGTTCGGCGACAACCGAGTAAGCCTCGGCGAAGGGAAGCAATATCGCGTGACCGACGACCGGCTGACACCGCCGGAGGAGCTGCGCGATGCCGCGGTCGCCGCTGGCAAGCCGGCGGTCCCAGACGGGATCGATGCGCGCGAGTTCGGCCCCGATCGCGGCAAGATGCTCGCCCCGCGGCGGGTAGAAGAATTCGAATTTGAACAGGTCGCGCAGCCGGTCGATCTTCGCCCAGAAGGCTGCGGTCGCATCTCCGCTATCGGCGTCGCGCAGCTCGAACAGCGCAAGCTCGATCATCGCGCGGTCGAGGAAATGATGCGCGATGATGTTGCGATAATAACTCGCCATCGGATGCTTGGCGGGATCGATCGAATAGACATTCTCGCTGCCCGCTTCGTAGCGCGTCAGCAGACCGCTTTCGACCAGCGTGTCGACGGTGGTGGAGAGCGCCGCATCGTCGCCGCTTTCGAGTTCGCTGCTGAGCCGGATGTCGCGCGCCCGCGCCCAGTCGGTCACCGCGCCGATCGCGCCGAGCAGTTCGGCGGCGGTTGCGCCGCGCGGGGCCATGCCGAGCAGAATCAGGCACATCACCGACGTAACTGTCAGGGGCGTCACCCGGTTCGCTTCGACCGCGACCGCAAAGGCGATCTTCTCGAGCGCGCGCTTGTCGTCGGGGCCCGGCGCTTCGTCGATCACCACGGGGTTGCCGACGTCGAGCCGGATGCGGCCCGAGGGTTCCTTGAGGCTCTTCATATAGCCGAGGAACCACGACAGGCTCTCGGGCTTCTTGCTTCGCCCCGTCTGTTCGGCGGCATATTCCTCGACGTCGCGGATCAGGTCGAAGCTGGTGACGAAGGGCACGAAATGCACATCGCGCGTCCCCGTCGCATGCGCGGCGTCGAGGACATATTTCATCAAGCCATATTTGGGCGGCATCAGCTTGCCGAGCCGCGAGCGCGTTCCCTCGAACGCCCAGCTCAGCGGGAAACGCTTCGCAAGCAGCCACGCGATATAGTGGCGCAGCACGAGCTTGTAGACCGGCTGGTCCTGAAAGCTGCGCCGAATGAAGATCATCCCCGAGCGGCGGAAAAATTCGCCCATGATCGCGAAATCGAGATTGGCGCCGCCAAAGCTGTGCAGCATCGGCATGTCGTTTTCATAAGTGAGCCGGCTGGGGGTCGCGCCGTCGATATAAGTCTTGTGGGTAAACAGGATCGCGGTCGGATGCTCGCGCAGGATCGACCGCAGTCTTGCAAGCTCGGCGGCGTCGACCTCCATCTCGGGCGCGTAGCCGCCGAACATCATGCGGTCGAGCCGCGCGCGCAGGTCGAGGAAAAGCGCCGAAGGCCGCGCGATCACTTCCTTCATCAGCGGTCGCGCCTCGCGGAAAAGCTCGGCAACCGGGCGCCCCGTCGCCTCGGACAGTTCGACGAGCGCGGCGCGGAATTTGGGGCTGGTGCGCAGGCCATCGGCGACGAAGCGCGGCACCTTGTAGCGCGTGCCGCGGATGCCGCGTTCGGCGACGTCAAGCGCGAGCCCCGCCTGCCGTGCGACGAAGCCCGCAAATTCGGGGCTGTCGGTCCCCTCGCCGTCGCCGCCGCCGGTCTGCCGGCAGAAACGGTTGCGCAGCGCGTCGAGCGTCGCCGCCTCGCCGACCAAAATCTGCGCGCGGCGGCGGTCGCGGAGCAGGATCAGCCGCGAGCGGAGCGGGCCGGGGTGGCGCGGGTCACCGAACAGGATGTGGCGAAATTTGAGCGCACGGTCGCGTTCGAACCCGGGGATGCGCCACGCGACGCGCAGCGGCACCACCTGCCGCGACGGCGATCCGTCGAGCCGCGCGCGCAGCATGTCGAGCGGCAACGCATGATCGTCGTCCTCGATTGCGAGACTCGCCCATTGCGGTTCGTTGTCGCCTGATGTGGCGTGGACCCAATCAAGCAACAGTTGCCGTTCGACCCCGTTGCGCGCGTCGATGATATAGAGCCGGTCGGCCGCGTCCTCCGTCACGATCGGGGTGCGGGGCGATCCGTCGGCCATGTCCTAATACCCCTCCGTCATTGCGAGGAGCGAAGCGACGCGGCAATCCAGTATGGCGTAAACCGCTCTGGATTGCTTCGCTTCGCTCGCAATGACGAGGTGATGCATGTCTTAGGCCGCCCTTCCCTTTCGCGGGGAGGGTGTCTTGGCGGACGCCTTTTTGACGGGCGCCGGCTTCTTTGCCGCCGCCTTTTTCGGCTTTGCCTTTTCGGTCTTCGCTTCGGGCGAAGCGGCCTCGGGAGCGGGTTCTTTCGCCACCGATTCCGCCACGCTTTCCTCGGGCTGGCCGAGCGTGCGCAGGAACATGTTGCGGACGTCGCGGACGTGATTGTTCATCGTCCGCGCGCTCCACTTCGACGTGTCGACCGGCGGCAGCACGGTGACGCGCACCGTCGCGGGGCGCATCACGAACTCATTCTTGGGCGCGACGTCGGTGGCATTATGAATGACGATCGGGACGATCGGCACCCCGGCCTGCATCGCCAAATGGAACGCGCCCTTCTTGAACGGTTCGAGCTTGGGCGTCAGGCTGCGCGTGCCCTCGGGCGAGATGCAGATCGACTTGCCCTCGATCTGGATTGCGTCGACCAGCGGCTCCATCGCCTTGATCGCGCTTTTGCCGTCGGCGCGGTCGACGAAGACGGTGCCGCCCCATTCCATCAGCTTGCCGAGGATGGGGATGTTCTTGATTTCCTTCTTGCCCACCCCGCCCATGTCGCGGCGGATGAGCTTGGCGAGGATCATCACATCGGCCTTGCTCTGGTGGTTGAAGATGAAGACGCAGGGGCGCGAGGACCACAGATGCTTTTCGTCCTCGACCTCGAGCTCGACGCCGGTGATCGCCGTCGCGAAATCGCCGAACAGCCCGATCGAGAAATTCGCCGCCTCGCGCTGCGAACGTGTGAGCGCCCAGATCGGGAGACCCGCAGCGAAGGCGCCGACGAGCGAGCCGGTGGCGTAAATGGTGCGCGTATAATCGACCCAGCTCGGCGTGCCGCGGCTGGCGAAACGCTGCACCGGCCAGCCATTTTCCTCGGCGATCGCCTTGAGCTTCAAATTGGGGTTGAGCGGGCGCGGCTTGCCGACGCGTTCAAGCAATTCGATATCGTCGTCGCTGTCCGAATAGAAAAAGCTGTTGTCGAGATCGAGGCCATATTCGGCGGCGAGTTCCTCGGCGGCGAGCACTTTTCCGTCGCCGAAACACAAAGGCCGGATGATCTCGCCGGTGAAGACGCCGTCCTCGATCTCGTAAGCCGAGCATTTGATGTCGTCGATGCCGAGGTCGCGTGCGGTCGGTTCGATCTGGTAGATCGTCGCCGACGAGATGATCGCGACGCGGTGACCCTTTGCCTGATGCGCCTCGATGATTGCGCGCGTCTCGGGATAGATTTTGCGCGCGATATGCTTCTTGTAGAGTTCTTCGCCGAACGCGATGAAGCTCTCTTCCTCGACGCCCTTCATGAACTTCGCGGCGCCCGACATCAGCCCCGAGAAGCCGATCGTGCCAAGGCTGTGCTGCGCGATGACCTGTGCGGTCTCGGCGATTTCCTCCATCGACATTTCGCGGCGCTGGAATTTCTCGCGCAGCATCGCGGTCGCCGAATAGCCCGAGATGATCGTGCCATCGAAATCGAACAGCGCGGCGATATGCGACCCCGGCTCCGATGCCAGAACTTCGTCCAAATGCGGTTGCGGCCTCGGCACGCCTGTCTCCCCACCAACGGCTTGTTTGCCGCCTTATGCCTGCACGATGGCAGGTAAAATGGGGTTAATCAATGGCGCGAAAGGGCCGCAGCCTCGCGGGCAAGCGCCTCGATTCGCGCGGGATCGAGTGGCCCCGACGGGACCACCCAGCTGCCGCCGACGCACAGCACCGGATCGAGCGCAAGCCATTCGGGTGCCGTCGCGAGGCTGATGCCGCCGGTGGGGCAGAAACGCGCCTGACCGAAGGGGCCGGCGAGCGCCTTCAGCGCCGGAAAGCCTCCGCTGGTCGCCGCGGGGAAGAATTTGAAGCGATCGAGGCCAAGGTCCATCCCGCGCATGATGTCGCCGGCGTTGGCGGTGCCGGGAAGGAAGGGAATGCCGCTCGCCACGGCCGCCTTGCCGAGATTGTCGGTGAGGCCGGGCGAGACGATGAATTCGGCCCCTGCCGAAATGGCGCCCTCAAGCATCGCGGGATCGAGCACGGTGCCTGCGCCGACGATCGCGCCCTTGACGCTTTTCATGGCGGAAATCGCGTCGAGCGCGGCGGGGGTGCGCAAGGTGACTTCGAGCACCGTCAACCCGCCGGCGACCAGCGCCTCGGCCATCGGCACCGCATCTTCGACCCGGTCGATAACGATCACCGGGATAACCGGCGCCAAACGCATGATCTGGTCGATGGACTGGCTCAAATGACGGACTCCATGGCAGCAAGAACGGCCGACCCACCCTTTTCGGCTTCGTCGGCATGGTGGCGGAACAGCGCGAAAAGCTCGCGGCCGACGCCGACCGCAGGCGGCGGCGCTACGGCAGCGGTACGCGCAGCCCAGATAGCGGGATCGACGAGCGCGAGCACTTCGCCCCTGCGTGCGCAGACGCGGACGATGTCGCCGTCGGCGAGGAAGGCGAGCGGGCCGCTGACGCCGTCGGTGCCGGGCAAGGCTTCGGGCGAGAGGTGAATCACCGCCGGCACCTTGCCGCTCGCGCCCGACATGCGGCCGTCGGTGAGCAGCGCGACGCGAAAGCCGCGGTCCTGCAACACGCCGAGCGCCGGAGTCAGCTTGTGCAGTTCGGGCATGCCGTTGGCGCGCGGCCCCTGAAAGCGCACGACGACGATCACATCGCGTTCGAGTTCACCCGCCTTGAACGCCGTCAGCACCGCATCCTGCGTGTCGAAGATCCGGCATGGCGCCTCGATCGTCCAGCGATCCTCGGCGACGGCGCTGGTCTTGATGATCGCGCGGCCGAGATTGCCGGCAAGCAGGCGCATGCCGCCGTCGGGCGAGAAAGGCGCCGCGACGGGGCGCAGCATCGTGTCGTCGCGGCTCTCGGCGGGCGCGGCCTGCCAGTGGAGTTCGTCGTCGACCAGCACGGGTTCCGACGCATAATCGGCCATCGTCCCGCCGACCGTCAGCACATCGCCGTGGAGCAAGCCAGCCCCAAGCAGTTCGTGCACGACATAGCCGATGCCGCCCGCGGCGTGGAAATTGTTCACGTCGCCCGCGCCGTTCGGATAGACGCGCGCGAGCAGCGGCACGGCGTGGCTGAGCTCGTCGAAATCCTGCCAGTCGATGATGATCCCCGCCGCACGCGCGATCGCGGGCAGGTGGATCGCATGGTTGGTCGAACCGCCCGTCGCGAGCAGGCCGATCGCGGCGTTGACGATCGCTTTCTCGTCCACGCAGCGCGAGAGCGGGCGATAGTCGTCGCCGTCCCAGCCGATCTGCGCAATCCGGTGCGTCGCAGCGCGCGTCAGTAACTGACGCAGCTTGGTGCCGGGGTTGGTGAAGGCGCTACCCGGGATGTGAAGCCCCATCAGCTCCATCATCATCTGGTTGCTATTCGCGGTGCCGTAGAAGGTGCAGGTGCCCGCGCCGTGATAGCTTGCCGCCTCGGCCTCGAGCAGCTCGTCGCGGCTCGCCTTGCCTTCGGCATAAAGCTGACGGATGCGCTGCTTTTCCTTGTTCGCGAGCCCCGAGGGCATCGGGCCTGCGGGGATCAGGATCTGCGGCAGATGGCCGAAACGCAGCGCGCCGATCAGCAGGCCGGGGACGATCTTGTCGCAAATGCCGAGGAGCAGCGCGCCCTCGAACATCGCGTGGCTGAGCGCAATCACCGTTCCCTGCGCGATATTGTCGCGGCTGAACAGCGACAGGTCCATGCCCGCCTGCCCCTGCGTCACGCCGTCGCACATCGCGGGGACGCCGCCCGCGACCTGCGCGGTCGCGCCGGCTTCGCGCGCGAACAATTTGATCTGCTCGGGGTAGCGGCCGTACGGCTGATGCGCCGAGAGCATGTCGTTGTAGCTCGTGACGATGCCGATGTTCATTTCGGCGCCGCCGCGGATCGCGGGCTTGTCCTCGCCCGACGCGGCAAAGCCGTGCGCGAGGTTGCCGCACGAGAGGTTGCCGCGGTTGGTGCCGGCCTCGCGCTGACGGTCCATCAGGTCGAGGTAAGCGGCGCGGCGCTTGGCGCTGCGCGCGATGATGCGGTCGGTGACTGCGGCGATGGTGGGGTGGAGGGTGGTCATGATGTAAAACCTATTCCCTTCTCCCCTTGCGGGAGAAGGATACGGAGCCTTGTGCCGAAGGCGCTAGGCGCAGTTGGATGAGGGGTTGCGAGCCCGAGGCTCGCGCGCTCGCCGAGCGAGCGCATACCCCTCACCCAGCTACGACTAGCCAGCAAGCTGGCAGGTCTGCGCAACCCTCTCCCGCAAGGGGAGAGGGGATGTCGTTTGTCAGTCATGCCAGCTTGCCCCGTCGCGCTCGATCAGCGCGATCGACGAACTCGGTCCCCAGCTTCCGGCCGTGTAGTTCTGCGGGGCCATATCGACCTCGGCCCAGGCATCGCGGATCGAATCGATCCACTGCCACTGCGCCTCGACCTCGTCGCGGCGGACGAACAAGGTCTGGTCGCCTTCGATGAAATCGAGCAGCAGGCGTTCGTATGCGATCCGGCGACGCTCGCCGGCAAAGCTGTGCGAGAGCGAAACGTCCATTGTCACCTCTTTCAGCTTCACGCCGTCGCGGTCGAGGCCGGGCTGCTTGGCCATCACCTTGACCCGGATATTTTCCTCGGGCTGCAGGTTGATGATCATGCTGTTCGCGTCGAGCTTGCCCGCGCCAACGCGCGCGAAGATGTTGTGCGGCACGGGCTTGAACTGGATCAGCACTTCGGACTTGCGCTCGGGCATCCTTTTGCCGGTGCGCAGGTAAAAGGGCACGCCCTTCCAGCGCCAATTGTCGATATAGGCTTTGAGCGCGACAAAGGTTTCGGTGTTTGACGGATTGCCGAGTTCATCGGCATAGCCCGCGACCGCGCCGCCATTCACCGCGCCGCTGGTATATTGCCCCTTCACGCTGTGCGCCTTCACGTCGGCGGCCGTCATCTTGCGCAAGCTGCGCAGAAGCTTGACCTTCTCGTCGCGCACCGCGGTCGACGACACGCTCGACGGCGGCTCCATCGCGATGATCGCGAGCAGCTGGAGCATATGGTTCTGGACCATGTCCTTCAGCGCGCCGACGCCGTCATAATAGGAGACGCGGCCTTCGAGCCCGACGGTCTCGGCGACGGTGATCTGGACATGGTCGATCGCCTGCGCGTTCCACAACGGTTCGAACAGCATGTTGGCAAAGCGCAGCGCGAGCAGGTTCTGGACCGTTTCCTTGCCGAGATAATGGTCGATGCGGAACACGCGGTCCTCGGCAAAGGCATCGCCGACTTGCGCATTGACGTCGCGCGACGAGGCGAGGTCGTGGCCGATCGGCTTTTCCATCGCGATGCGACATTCGGTGCAGGCGATACCCGCGGCGTTGAGCCCCTGCGCGATCGGCCCGAACATCGACGGCGGGGTCGAGAGGTAGACGCCGATCGGGCGCTGCATCCGGTCGCCGAGCAAGGCCGCGAGTTCATCGTAACCCGTGCCCGCGCCGGCATCGATCGCGCAATAATCGATCCGGGCGAGGAAGGCGGCGACGCCAGCCTCTTCGATACGGTCTGCGGGCAGATGCTCGGTCAGCGCATCGCGGACTTGCTGCCCGAACGCCGCGCGGTCCATCTTCGAACGCCCCGATCCGATAATCGTCAGCGCGTCGGCGAGCAGCCCGTCGAGGTGGAGATTGTAGAGCGAGGGAAAGAGCATGCGCTGCGCCAGGTCGCCCGTCGCGCCGAACAGCACCAATGTTTCGACTTTCACGCTCACGATCGTCCCCTTGGATAACATAAAAGGAATTGGGCGATACACGAAGCGAATGCAACGCGCATACGTAGGCCGCATACGATGTCGGCTATTGGCAAATCCGACAGCGCTGCCATAGGGATGCACCATGCCCGATAGCGCGCAATCCTATGATGTCATCGTCGTCGGCGGCGGGGTCAATGGCGCCGGGGTCGCACGCGATGCCGCCGGACGCGGCGCACGCGTGCTGCTGCTCGAAGCGGGCGATCTCGCGCAAGGCACGTCGTCGAAATCGACCAAGCTGATCCACGGCGGGCTGCGTTACCTCGAACATTATGAATTCCGGCTCGTCCGCGAAGCGCTGAAGGAACGCGAGGTGCTGTGGGGCATCGCGCCGCATATCATCCGCCCGCTTCGCTTTGTCCTGCCGCATCGGCCGGGGCTGCGTCCGCGCTGGCTGCTGCGGCTCGGCCTCTTCCTCTACGACCATATCGGCGGCCGCAAGAAACTGCCCGCGACGCGTTCGATCGATCTGCGCCGTCACGCGGCAGGCGGACCGCTCCAGCCGCAATATGTGCACGGCTTCGAATATTCGGACGGCTGGGCCGACGACGCGCGGCTGGTCGCGCTCAACGCGCGCGACGCCGCCGATCGCGGCGCCCGCGTCCGCACGCGCACGCGCGCCGAAATGCTGCGCTGCGAGGATGGCCTGTGGGTGGTCGACGCGAGCGACGATCAGGGCCACCAATATCGCTTCTCCGGCCGCAGTATCGTCAATGCCGCGGGGCCCGCGGTGCTTGACCTTCTCAAACGCGCCGACGCCGAACCCGACCATCAGATGCGGCTGGTGCGCGGATCGCACATCGTCGTGCGGAAGATCTTCGACCACGACTATGCCTATTTCTTCCAGCTTCCCGACGGGCGCATCTTCTTCGCCATTCCCTATGAGCGCGACTTCACGCTGATCGGAACGACCGATCAGGATCATGACGGGCCGGCGAGCGAGGCGAAGGCGAGCGACGAAGAAATCGCCTATCTGTGCGAAGGCGCCAGCCTCTATTTCCGCGCGCCCATCACCCCTGCCGATGTCGTCTGGACCTATTCGGGCGTGCGGCCGTTGATCGAGGACGGATCGGGCCGCCCCGAAGCCGCGACGCGCGGCTATCGTATCGACCTCGACCTCGCGGAAGGCGCGCCGCTGCTCACCATCTATGGCGGCAAGATCACAAGCTATCGCCATGTCGCCGAGGCCGCGGTCGATGAACTTGTCGATCATGTTCCGGCGCTGTCGACCAAGCATTGGACCGCAAAGGCGTCGCTTCCCGGCGGCAACTTCCCGACGAACGGCGTGGCGGCGCTCAAGGCCGAATATAGGCTCGCCTACCCCTTCCTGACCGCCGCGACGGTCGACCGCATCGCCCGGGCCTATGGCACCGACGCGCGCGTCTGGCTTGGCAAGGCCGAGGATTGGGAAGCCCTCGGCGGCGAGATCGCGCATGGGCTCAGCGCCGCGGAGGTCGAGTGGATGGTCACGCGCGAATGGGCGCGCACGACCGAAGATATCTTGTGGCGGCGGAGCAAGCTGGGACTGCACTTCAGCGACGATGAGGTCGCGAAGCTCGCCGCCTGGCTCGACGCGAAGCGCCCTGCCGCTCAGCCCGCCTGATCAGACTTCGTGACGCTTATACAGCGGCGATCGCCAAAGCGTCCGCACCGGCAGCGAAATGCGATTGCCCCTGCTGCGGCGATCCGGCAGATCCATGGCCCGCCCGCGCATCCGTGGACCGTTGCCGAACTCGCGAAGAAGGCGGCACTGTCGCGTTCGGCCTTTTTCGACCGTTTCGCCCGCACGCAGGGCGTGCCGCCGATGGAATATCTGCAAGGCTGGCGGATGAGTCTGGCCAAAGACCTGCTGCGCCGCCGCGAAGGCAAGCTCGACGAGATCGCCGAACGGGTCGGCTATGGATCGGCGAGCGCGTTCAGCACCGCCTTTGCCCGCCATGTCGGGGTGCCGCCGAAGCGCTATGCGATGGCCGCCCCGATGCCCTGGCCCTAGTCGGCGCCGAATTGTTCGGCGAGTTTGGCGCGCCGCACCTTCCAGGTTTCGGCGAGTATCGGCACGTCGCGGAGCGCGCGCAGGTCCGCCGGACGATCCTTTGCCTCGCCGCCAATCAACAGGCCAAACAGCGAGGACAGCGGCCATTCGGGATAGGGCCGCTCGACGAGGTCGAGCGTGTCGCCCGCCTGAACCTGCCCCGTCTCGAGCACGCGGTAATACCAGCCCGTCCGCCGCGTCTTCACGACCTGCGCCATCACGCCCCTGGCCCCGAAGCGATGATCGAGCTTCCAGCACGGCTGGCGCGCCTGCGTCACTTCGACGAGCGCGGTGCCGAGGCGGAAGCGATCGCCGAGAAAGACATTCCGCTCGTCGAGCCCGGCTGTCGAGATATTCTCTCCGAACGCACCCGGCGCATCGAGCAGCGGCATCTCGCCCAGATACCCCCGCCACCAGTCATAATGGTCGGCGGGGTAATGGTGGATCGCCTTGTCGATGCCGCCATGCACCGTCCGGTCGGCCTGCTCGTCACCGACAAGCCCCATCGCGCCGACAGCAACCACATCCGCCACCGGCAGCTTGCCGATGGCGCTCGGTTCATCGTCGCCGCGAAAGGGGCGGACATTGCCAAGGAGGACGGCGAGAATTTCGGCGTTCATGACCGCGATTGCATAAGCTCCGCCGCCGAAATGGCAATCGTCACGCTTGGGCGAGCGCCGGAGACTTTTGCGTGCGCGATGCGAGCACGATCGCGAGTCCAGCGACCGCCATCGCCGCGCCTGCAATCGAGACCGCCGGAAAACCAGAGCCGAGGCCGATCACGCCGCCGTCGACCGCAGCGCCAACCGCATTACCGAGGTTGAGCGCCCCGATGTTGACAGCCGAACCGGTCTGGCCCTTCCGCGACGGCGAGCGCGAATTCGCGCTGCCCGTGTTCGTCGACTTCCTCGGCGAACGGCTCGGCCGTGCCGGCTGAGACAGGCGAGCGCGAATGCGTTACGGTGCGATCATGAATCAGGAAATGATCGACCTTCCGGTCCGGCGACTGGGGCTTGGCGAGCCCGGCGACGCGGAACTGACCCGCGGCGTTCCGGTCGAGGCGCCGGTTTCCGTCGAGGTCGGCGGCATCGGCTATGCGGTGATGATGGCAACGCCCGCCGACCTCGAAGATTACGCCGTCGGCTTTGCGCTTGGCGAGGGCCTGGTCGAAACGGCCGAGCAGATCGGGCGAATCGACGCGCACCCGATCGAGGGCGGCTGGGCACTGCGTATCTGGTTGCCGCCCGAGCGCAACGTGCTCGCGCTCGAACGCGCGCGCAAGCGCGTGAGCGAGAGCAGCTGCGGGCTGTGCGGGATCGAGAATATCGAGCAGGTGCTGCGGCCTCTTCCGCCGGTGACCGCGCGCATCGGGACCGATCGTGACGCCGTTGCGGCGGCGCTCGCGGCGCTGCACGATCATCAGCCGCTCGGCCGCGCAACGGGTGCGGTTCACGCCGCCGCCTTCTGCTCGCCCGCCGGCGACATCCTGCTCGCGCGCGAGGATGTCGGGCGACACAATGCACTCGACAAGCTGATCGGGGCGCTGGCGCGTGCCGATATGTCTCCCGCCACCGGCTTTATCCTGCTGTCGGCGCGGTGCAGTTATGAACTCGTCGAAAAGACGGTGCTCGCGGGTTGTCCGATGCTCGTCACCATCTCGGCGCCGACGAGCCTTGCCGCGACACGCGCGGTGCAGGCGGGGCTGACGCTCGTGACGCTGGCGCGCGCGGATTCTGCGCTGGTTGTCAGCGATCCGCATGGGATGATTGCATGAGGACGCTCGGCGCCGTGCTCGCGGGCGGGCGGTCGAGCCGGTTCGGGTCGGACAAGGCGCTGGCGATGCTGGGTGGGCGGACATTGCTCGACCATGCGTCGGCGGCGCTGCGTCCGCATTGCGATGCGGTGGTCGTTGTCGGCAGGGACGAGATCGCCGATTGGCCGCGCCCCGGCATGGGCCCGCTCGGCGGAATTGCGGGGGCGTTTATCCATGCGGCGGATCAGGGCTTCGATCAGGTGCTGACGGCGCCGGTCGATTGTCTCCGTTTGCCCGATGACCTTCGCACGCTGCTCGAACCGTCGCCCGCCTTTATCGAGACGCAGCCGGTGATTGGTCTCTGGCCGGTTGCCTCGGTCGATGATCTGCGGGCCATCCTCGAGGACGGACGCGACCTTGCGGTCCGGGCCTATGCCCGCCGGATCGGCGCACGGGCGGTCTTCAGCGATTTCGTGCCGCCGAACATCAACAGCGTCGCCGACCTCGAGCGTCTGACGGGTTTATGATCCGCCGATGGCGTTCACCGTGAACGCCAAAATGCCCATGTTGAAGATAAACGCTGCCATGCAGTGGCCGAGCACGACGCGCCGCATATGCGCGCCCGATATTGTGACGTCCGAGGTCTGGAAGGTCATGCCGAGCGTGAAGGCGAAATAGAGGAAGTCCCAGTAACCGGGCTCGTGTACCCCGGGCACCTCGATCCCGCGCTGATCGCGGCCGTCCTTTTGCAGATAATAGAGATGCGCGTAGTGGAGCGTGAACACGATGTTCGCGAACAGCCACGCGAGCGCGAGCGTCGCGATGATCAGGATGACGTCGCAGCGACCAAGCTTGCCCGGGCTCGCGATCAGCGTGCCCACCGCGAACAGGATGACGAGAGACAGCAGCACGGTGATGGCGAGCAGGCCCACACGGTTTGCGTCATTAAATTCGGCGCGGCGGCGCATCTGATCGGCGTCGGCGCTCAGCAGCGGCATCACGGTGCAAAGAAAGACGAAGGCGGCGAGGTCGAAGCCGATCAGGAAGGCGGTGCGCGGATCGATGCCCGATGCGAGCGCCGCTCCCATCGCCGCGACCAGCACGAACGGAAAGATCAGAAAACGGACGGGCGCGATATGTTTGCCGACGGGCATCGGCGGCGTCAGTCCGCAGCCCTGACGACGCGCACGGGGATCGATTTTGCCGCCGGGCAGCCGCTGGTCTTGTCGTAATAGGCGAGCGGCAGCAGCGGGTTGAGCTCGGGATAATAGCCCGCCACCGATCCGCGCGACATCGGATAGTCGAGGATCGTCAGCCCCCCTACCCGGCGCGCGATGCCGTCGACGCTGATCGTTTCGAGTGCCACCTTCGTTCCCGCTTCCAGCCCGCGCGCCGCAATATCGTCGGCATTCATAAACAGGACCATGCGGTCGTTATACACGCCGCGATAGCGGTCATTATAGCTGTAGATCGTCGTGTTGAACTGGTCGTGCGAGCGGACAGTCGCAAGCCGCAGCATGTCGGGATCGTCGACCGCCGTATTGACGGCAAGCCCCGGCAGGATGAGGAAATTGGCCTTGCCGTTCGGCGTCGCCCACGCGCGGCGGCGCGGGAGGATGTCGAGGTGGAAGCCCATCGGCGCCTTGATGCGCTCCGAAAAACCGTCGTAGAGCGCGGGGTAGACTGCGGCGATCTTGTCGCGGATCAGGCTATAATCGTCGATATAGCGCGCCCAGCCGGTCTTGCTGTGCGGCAGCGTCGCCATCGCCACGCGGCAGACGATCTCGGTCTCGGGCATCAGATCGTCGCTGGCGGGTTCGAGCACGCCGCGCGATGCCGTCACGTTCGACATCGAATCCTCGATCGTGACGAACTGCTCGCCCGCCGCGGTTTCGATGCGTTCGGAGCGCGCGACGACGGGCAGGATCAGCGCGTCACGGCCGTGCACCAGATGCCCGCGGTTGAGCTTGGTCGCGATGCCGACAGTGAGCTCCAGTTTGCGCATCGCGTCATAGGCGCGGTCGGTGTCGGGGACCGCGCGGACGAAATTGCCGCCAAGGCCGATGAAGACCTTTGCGGTGCCGGCCAGCATCGCCTCGACCGATTCGACCGAATGATGGCCCTCTTCGCGCGGCGGTTCGAAACCGAAGACATCGCGAACCTTGTCGAGATAGGCTTGGCTCGGCTTTTCATCGATGCCGACCGTGCGGTCGCCCTGCACGTTCGAATGGCCGCGGATCGGCGAGATGCCCGCCCCAGGCTTGCCGTAATTGCCCTTGAGCAGCAGGATATTCGCGATCTGCTGGACCAGCTGCGACCCCTGCTGGTGCTGGGTCACCCCCATGCCGTAACAGATGATCGTCGCGTTCGATCGGATATAGATTTCGGCGCAGCGCCGTATCTGGGCTTCGTCGACCCCCGAGGCGGCGGCAAGGTCAGGCCATATCTGCGCCTCGATATCGGCCTTCAGTTCGGTAAACCCCGATGTATGTTCGGCGATGAAGTCGTGATCGAGCACCGTCTCGCCCGCCGCCTCGCGCTCGAACATCACCTTCATCATGCCCTTCAAGAGCGCGAGGTCGCCGCCGATCTTGATATGTACGAATTCGCTGCTGATCTCGGTCGAGCCGAAGGTCGCCATCTGGACGATGTCCTGCGGTTCGGTGAAGCGGACGAGCGCGCGTTCGGGCATCGGATTGACCGCGACGATCGGGACGCCGCGTTTGCGCGCCTCGACCAGCGGGGTCATCATCCGCGGCGCGTTGGTCCCCGCGTTGTGGCCGATCAGGAAAATCGCCTCGGCATGCTCGAAATCATCGAGGATCACTGTGCCCTTGCCGACCCCGATCGAATGCGGCAGCCCGCGGCTCGTCGGCTCGTGACACATGTTCGAACAGTCGGGGAAATTGTTGGTCCCAAATTCACGCACGAAGATCGAATAGAGGAAGGCCGTCTCGTTCGCGGTGCGGCCCGAGGTGTAGAATTCGGCCTCGTGCGGGCTGGCGAGTGCGCGGAGATGCGCGCCGATCAACGCAAAGGCATCGCCCCAGCTCACCGGCACATAATGGTCGCTCGCGGCGTCGTAACGCATCGGCTCGGTCAGCCGCCCCTGCATTTCCAGCCAATAGTCCGACTGCTCCATCAGGTCGGACACGCTGTGCTGCGCAAAAAATTCGCGCGTGACGCGGAATTTCGTCGCCTCATGCGCGAGCGCCTTGGCGCCATTTTCGCAGAATTCGAGTTTCTTGGTGCAGCTCGCGTCGGGAAAGGCGCAGCTCGGGCATTTGAAGCCGCCTGGCTGGTTCATCGACAGGAGCGCACGCGACCCCTTCGTGACGACGCTTTGTTCGAGCAGCACCTTTGCGGTGGCGGCGGCCGCGCCCCAACCACCGGCGGGACTGTTGTAGGATTTGTAACGAGGTTTATCTTCAGCCATCGCCGCCCAATTAAAGCATAACGACCCCGGCATATCCATCGCTCTTTGGTATATCGATGGAGGATGTCGACAACATAGACGTGATCGACTTCATGGACGCGCTGCGGATCGAGCGCGCGACGCTCGCCGGGTTCGACTGGGGCGCCCGCACCGCCGATATCGTCGCGGCGATCTGGCCGAAGCGGACGACCGCGCTGGTCGCGGTCAGCGGCTATCTGGTGTCCGGGCAGGAAGCGGGTAAGGCACCGCTGCCGCCCGAGGCCGAACTGCAATGGTGGTATCAATTCTATTTCGCGACCGAGCGCGGGCGCGCCGGCTACGACAAGAACCGCAAGGACTTCAACCGGCTTATCTGGAAGCTCGCCTCGCCCAAATGGAATTTCGACGAAGCGACCTATGCACAGAGCGCCGCGTCGTTCGACAATCCCGACCATGTCGACATCGTGATCCACAATTATCGCTGGCGACTCGGGCTCGCCCAGGGCGAGGCGCGATACGCCGACCTCGACCGCCAGATCGCCGCAGCGCCGGCGATCGGCGTCCCGACGATCACGATGGAAGGCGACGCGAACGGTGCCCCGCACCCGCAGCCCGCCGCCTATCGCGCCAAATTCACCGGGCGCTACGAGCATCGCGACATCGGCGGCGGCATCGGGCACAACCTGCCGCAGGAGGCGCCGGCGGCGTTCGCGCAGGCGGTGCTGGACGTCGGCCACGGTTGAGCGGGACCAGACGCTGAAGCTCAACCTCAGATAATCGCGAAAACGCTGTATACCGGCCCCTCCGGCAGGCGGTGGCCGATGCCGACCGCGAGGATGCGGTTCAGCCATTCGTAGCGCGGATCCGACGTCGCGAAGCGCGGCAGGATACGGAAATAATAGTCGGCGGGACCGAGCGTGGCAAAGGCTTCGCTAAAATCACCCATGGTCCTGCTCCATTGCGGCGGTCAGTTCAGCGGCCAGCACCATGACGATACCGGCGGCCGGCATGGCGCGGGCTAGCGGTGCGCCCTGCCCTGCCCATTGCGCGCCAAAACCATATTCGCCGCGCGCCTTGGCGGCAGCATTGAGCGCCTTCCCGAGGTCATAGGCGATGGGATAGTCGGGGATGACGGCAGGCGCGATGTCGGCATCGAGCGCGGCGAAGTTGTTCGCCAATATCCGCGCCGGACGCCCCGACACCGCCCGCACCATCGCCGTTCGATGCGCCGCCTCGCTGGCGAGCGCAGCCCGGTATCCCGCGTCGGCGAGGCTCTCGTCGCTCGCGAGAAAGGCGGTGCCGAGCTGCGCCGCCGCGGCGCCGAGCTTCAGCGCCGCGGCGATACCCGCGCCGTCCATGATGCCGCCCGCCGCAATCACCGGCAGGTCGACCGCGCCGACAAGCTGGCGAACCAGCGCCGCCGTGCCGAGCCGGTCGTCGGGCGCGTCGGGGTCGAAGACGCCGCGATGCCCGCCCGCTTCCCACCCTTGCGCGACGACCGCGTCGACGCCGGCAGCCGCGACGGCCCGCGCCTCGGCCAGATTGGTTGCCGAGGCGAGCAGGACGATACCGGCATCGCGCAGCGCACCGATCGCGTCCGCCGGCGGCATGCCGAAGTGGAAGCTCACGGCCGCGGGCCGTTCGGCAACCAGCATGTGCAGCATCGCATCGTCGGTCACGAAGCTCTGGTAAATTTCGGAAAGATGATCGGGCGGCGCAGCGCCATATTGCGCGAAGAGGTCGCGGAACCTGTCGATCCACGCACTTTCGACGCTGTCATTTGTCGCCGCCGGGCGATGGCAGAAGAGATTGACGTTGAAGGGCCGCCCCGTCCGTTCGCGTACCGCAGCGATCATCGCCTGCGCGCCGCCCGCGTCGGTCGCGCCGACGCCGATCGAACCGAGTGCGCCGGCTTCGCTGACCGCGGCGGCCATGGCGGGCGATGAGACACCCGCCATCGGTGCCTGGATGATCGGCAATTCGATGCCGAGCAGCTGGGTCAGATAGCGGGTGGTCATGGTCGTCTCCTGGGGTCGAAAGGGTCAGCCAGCGGCGGCGGCGAGCTTCTTGCGATATTCCGCAACCGGCATACCGCCCCAGCCCCAATCTTCCATCTCGACTTCCTGGAAAACGACCCATGTCCATTCAGGCGGTTTTCCGAGCACATCGAAAAGCACCTGGCTGATCCCCTGATAGATCGCGGCCTTTTGCTCGGCGGTCACATGGTCGACACCGGGCTCGGTGCCTTCCTTCGTGACCTGGACAGTTACCATCGGCATGATCTTTCTCCTTGGCTGGGTGGATTAGTGACCGGCCGACTGGCCGCCGTCGACGTGCAGGATCTCGCCCGTCACGAATTGCGCATTCTCCAGATAGAGGACCGCGTCGACGATGTCCGACGTCTCGCCCATATGCCCGACCGGATGCAACGCCGAAAGGAACGCGTGCGTTTCTTCGGAATGCATCGGCGTCTTGATGATGCCGGGCGAGACGGCGTTCACGCGAATGCCGCGCTTGGCATATTCGATCGCGAGGCTCCGCGTCGCGGCGTTGATCCCGCCCTTGGTCAGCGAAGCGAGCACCGACGGCACGTTCGAATTGGCATGATCGACAAGGCTCGTCGTGATGCTCACGACATGACCGCGCCCCTGCTTTTCCATCGCTGCGACCGCGGCCTGCGTGATGTGGAAGAAGCCGGCCAGATTGGTGGAGATGTTCGCGTCATATTGCTCGGCGGTAAAGTCCGTGAACGGGCTTGCGGTGAAGATGCCCGCGTTGTTGACCAGCGTGTCGAGGCGCCCGAAGCGTGCGAGCGCCTCGGCGATCACGCGCGGGCCGGTGGCGGGGTCGCCGATGTCGCCGGCGATCGCGAGAACGTCGGGATTGGCGGGCGGCTTGATCGAACGCGAGGTCGCGACGACGCGGTAGCCGCGGTCGAGATAGGCGCCGACAAGGGCAGCGCCGATACCCTGCGATGCGCCGGTGATGACGGCGACTTTCTGTGCATTGCTCATGATATTGGACCTTTGCTTGCGTGAAGACGGGTCGAGGCGGGCTCGCCCGTACGGCGCGCCATGCGCCGACAGGAGCAAGTTAGGTCGCGCGGCATATGATGATAATCCGCCCTATGTGGCAGGCATTATGCCGAATATCGGGATAACGACGCGACTAGAGCTCGCGAGCGTCGATCGCCAGCCGCGCGAAGGCGGCGCGAAGCCGCGGCGCCGCGAAATCGGCGAAGGCGCGCACTTTTGGCACTGCCATGCGGCCGCCGGGGGCGAGCAGATGCACCGGCTGCGGCGCCGGTTCGGCGGCGGCGAGCAGGATTTGAAGCGATCCCTCCTTTACCTCGCGCGCGACATGGTAGGAATAGACGCGCGTCAGCCCGCGCCCCGCGACCGCCGACCCGACCGCGGCGCGTACCGTGTTGACGACGAGCCGCGGCGTGAAATGGACGGTTCGCGTCTGCGCGCCGGTGCCGAACGCCCAGGACTCGATCCCGAAATGCGTCAGCGAGACGATCTGGTGCCCGGCGAGATCGCCAGGCTCCTCGATCGGCGGATGCGCGCCGAGGTAGCGCGGCGAGGCGACGATCACGCGCCGCACACCGTCGCCAACGCGCGTCGCGACCAGCGAGGAGTCTGGAAGCTGGCCGACCCGAAGCGCCATATCGACACCCTCGTCGACCAGATGGACCGACCGGTCGACCAGCAGCAGGCGCGCCGACACCAGCGGATAGGCATCCAGAAATTCGTCGAGGACCGGGCGCAATATTTCCTCGCCACTGATCGGCGGGGCCGACAGCGTCAGCATGCCACGCGGCGCCGACCGCTCGCCGCCCGCGAGCAGGTCCGCCTCCTCCAGTTCGGCGAGGATGCGGCGGCACGAGGCGGCATAATGCCGCCCCGCTTCGCTCAGCCGGATGCTGCGCGTCGTGCGGTGGAGTAACTCCACGCCGATCTGCGCCTCGAGCGAGGCGATCGCGCGGCTGACTGCGGTCGGCGAGCGGCGCAGGCGCCGCGCGGCGCCGGCGAGGCTGCCCTCGTCGACCGCCGCCACAAAAATTTTCATCGCGTCGATGCGATCCATGGCCCGCCCGCAAGGTTTGAGTGACGAGGGTCATGCTAGGCCAGCCGGACGGGCGGGTCGAGTGCCGCGCGGCCTGTCAGCCGGGCGCTTCAATGGTCGGCCTACAAAGGGAAATGGCGTGCCCGGCATGAATATCACGGGCATTCAAATCATTGGGGAATTTCAGTCCCTTTACCTGCCTGAACCGGAATTCGGCGCTATTGCGGCACGCCTGCCAGCAAGGCCGTGCGAAGCCGGTCAATCGCGGCATCATCCAGGCCAAGCCCCTCGCGAACATAGCGATCGAACGAGCCATAGCGTTTATCGACTTCGGCAAAGGCCGCCTCGATATAGGCGGCGCGGACGGTCAATACCGGCTCGAGATTTTCCCGCGCTATCGGCGTCGGCAATGCACCGAGCGTGGCCATCGTGGCCTCGTTTTTGGCGCGCAAATAGTCGTTGCTTGCAAGATAATCGGCCATCACCGTTTCGCGCGGCACGCCGAGCAGAGTCAGTATCACCGCGCTGGCCCAGCCCGTGCGGTCCTTGCCCGCGGTACAGTGATACAGCGTCGGTCCGGCGCCCTCTGCGCCGATGCGGGAGAGCAGCGTGCGATACGCGCTGCGCGCGCTGTTCAACGAGACGAAATCGCGGTTCGCCTCGGTCAGCATCTCCGCGCCCTTGCCCGCCGCGATCGTCGCTATCGCCTGACGCATATCGCCGCCAACGCTGCCCTTGCTGTCCGCGACGACGTCGAGCATGAGATGCTCGGCGCCGGCGGGCACACGATCGGGTTCATGGCTGCGTTCGCTTGCGGTGCGCAGGTCGGCGACGAGCGCGAGGCCAAGATCGCCCATCGCGCCGAGGTCGCTATCGCTCAGCCGGTCGAGCTGATCCGAACGATAGAGCATCCCCATCTTCACCCAGCGGCCGTCGGCCGTGCGGTAGCCGCCGATGTCGCGCAAATTGGGTATCGTCTTGAGGTGAAGCCCGCGGTCCGCGATGACCAGCGGCGCGCCCCGATCGGGAACGAGCGCAAAAAACCAGCGCTTGCCGGGGGCAAGACCGGAAACCCGGAGGCTGCCCGTCGCGTCACCCTGCCCCACCGGCTTCGTCCGATCGCTCACCGCGGAATCGGTGCCCGCATAAACTGTAACCTGACCCGCGCCCGGCGCAGACCAATTAATCGTTCCATCCGCCGATACGGTGGCGGAGGTGAAGGGAATGACAGCCGGCTGTTCGGCAACCGCGCTGGCAACTGGCCGCTGGTCGACCGTCGCACATGCCTGCAGAGTCAGGACCAATGTGCCTGCAAGGGCAGCCCGCCACATCGGGTGATCGCGATTCCTCATCTTCAGGCTCCTTCCTGCGCTCAGCCGCGCTGCGACGAGATATTGCCACCGTCGACGACCAGTTCGGCGGCGGTGATATAGCTCGCTTCGTTCGAGAGCAGGAAGCGGACGACGCGTCCGATCTCCTCGGGCACGCCGATGCGTTCGAGCAGGATCCGCTTTTCGAAAAAGCCCTCGGGCAAATTGTCGACCGCGGGCTTCATCATCGGCGTCATGATCTGGCCGGGCGATACCGAATTGATCCGGATATTGTCGCGCGCCAGCCGATCGGCGAGCGAGCGGACGAGCGAGAGCATGCCGCCCTTGGCCGCGCTGTAGATCGGGTTGACCGCGTTGCCGAGCGTCGCATTGATCGAGGTGATCGCGACCACCGCCGAACCCGGATTGGCTGTAAAGTCGCCATGGAGCCTCTGCGTCAGCAGTGCGAGCGGGCGCAGATGCGTGTTGATGCCCGCGGCCCAGCTTTCGGGCGTGATCCCTTCCAGCGAGGCGGTGTCGACGATGCCTGCGGCGTGGACGAGCCCGCCCAGCGCGCCGAGCGCATCGCGGCTAGCTGCGATCGCGGCCGGATAGGCGTCCAGATCGGTAAGATCGACGCCGATTCCGATGGCCTTTGCGCCGAATTCCTGCGCGATCGTCGCAGCCTCGGCCTCGGCCTTGCCGACATTAATATCCCAGAGCGCGACCGCCCGGCCAACCGCAGCCAGCGCGCGCGCCGAGGCGAGCCCGATCCCGGACGCCCCCCCGGTGACGATGACAGCAGTCCCGGGTACGCCGAGCGCGGGCGAAAGATCAGTGAAATTCATTGCGAGACACACTCCATATGCGGACCATCTTCAATTCCCGGGTGCCGGCGTCCGCGTCAACGAACCTTGACGACCGGTGACGGTCCCTGCTTTCCGAAAAAACCGTCGAGCTTCAAATTGCTGACACGCGGCGCGCCGCCGGCGACCGAAACCCACATGACGTGATCGACGACCGCGGGATCGTCGATCGCACCGCCGGGCATTCCACCCGTCGTGCCGAGTTGGACATAGTCATGCCCCCCGCGCGCCTCATAGGCATATTTGTGGTGATGCCCCGCGAGCACGGTATGCGGCCGATCCTTCAGCAACCCCTCGATCTCGCTAAAGGCGGGCGAATTCACCTTCCATGCGGGACGGTGCATCAGCACGAAGGTCCAGCGGACCTTCGGATTTTTCGCCAGCGCGTCGCGCACCATCTTCACCTGATCCGCGCTGAACGCGACATTCTCCGAATCACTGATCTTGCCCGCCAGCTCGGCCAGCTTCGGATCGCTCGCAAACAGCGCCTCGGCCTTTGCGGGATCGCCCTGGAGCGCCTCGAACACCGTCTTCATCGCCTCGCCGCCATATTGCTGAAACAGCTTCATGCGCGCGATCTTGGGCTGGGGCGGGTCCTCGGTATTGAGCACGAGGAACAGCGCGCGCTTGTAGGTGAAGCTGTAATAATCGGCGCCCAGACGCTTGCGCCATTCGGTCCGCTGCACCTCGTTGGTCAGGTCGTGATTGCCCGGCACATAGAAGAAGGGGACGCTGAGCCGGTCGATCGCGGCGTTGACCTCGTCCCATTCCGCGCCGAGCTGCGCCCGATCCTCGGTATTGCCTTCGATCAGGTCACCGATGTTGATAACGAAATCGGGGCGCAACGCCTCGACCTTGTCCATCGCATCCTCGAACACCCCGGGGCGGTGCTTGCCGGTGCGATCGCCGATGACGACGAAGCGGAACTCATCGGCGCCGCCCGCGAAATCCTTTTGCGTGCGTGCGACGTCGGGCGTGCCCGCGCGAAAATCCTTCGCCCCCTGCCCGATGGCGACACCGGACAGGGACAGGGCGAGCACGCCGCCGAGCGTCAGGGCAGCATATCTCATCGCGAATCCCCTTAGAATTCGACGCTGAGATCGACGCCATAGGTGCGCGGTTCGCCAAACAGCGCGCCGGGGCGGCCGATGTTGAACTGCGTGACGTAATATTCCTTGTCGGTGAGGTTGCGACCCCACAGACCGACGCGAAGGCCGTCCACGCCCGGAATATCGGCCAGCGTCAGCCGTGCGTTGAGCAGCCCGTAGTCGCCGACAATGAATTTGCCGCTCGAGATGCTCGAGCTGACGAACTTGTCGCTCTGCATCGTGTAATTCACATTGGTCGAAAATGTACCGACCGGCGTCGGCGGCAGATCGTAGTTGAGGTCCAGCCCCAGCGAGTGTTTCGGCGCGTTGGAGAAGCGGAAATTGGCCGAGATGTCGGCACCCGTTGCATCGACAACCTCATCATATTGCGCATCGAGATAGCCGTAGTTGATCGTGAAACGCAGCTCGCGAACGGGCGCGAGCGTCAGATCGGCCTCGATGCCTTTCACCGTCGCCTTGCCCGCGTTGAGCACGTCGGTGATCCGGACGTTGGTCGGATCGGACTGCACGTTGATCTGGATGTCCTTGTACTTCGACTGGAAAGCCGCGACGTTGAAGCGCAGCTTGTTGTCGAGGAACTGGCTTTTCATGCCGAGTTCGTAGGACCAGAGCGTTTCCGAATCGAAACCCTGGTTGAAGCGCGGGATCGAGCTGGCGCGGGTATTGTATCCGCCGGACTTATAGCCCTTCACCACCTTGCCATAGACGTTCACATTTTCGGCAACGTCATAAGCCAGAATGACGCTGGGGCTGAAATCCTTGAACTTGCGGCTGCCGTCGCCAACGCCGGGCACGGGCACGATCGGGCCTTCATTAACCTGGGTCGCGCGCGCGAGCGTCGCTTCGCGCTTGTCCCAGCTCTGGCGCGCGCCGATCGTCAGGTGAAAGCGCCGGTCGAGCCATTCTGGGGAGTAGGTCGCCTGCCCGAATACCGCCCAGGACTCGTTCTCGATCGTGGTGGTCGTGAAGCTGCGCGTCCGCGTCGGCGGGCTGAAGCTGTTGCTGAAATTGTCGCCTTCTTCGGAGAACCAATAGCCGCCGACAACATATTCGAGCTGGCGATCCAGCGCGTCGCCGACAAACTGAAGCTCCTGGCTCCACTGATCCTGCGTGGCGCGGCTGCTGTTCTTCTGCAGCGGCGTCGGGCCGAGCACGCCCGTCAGATAATCCTGATTCTGGAAGTTATCGAGCTTGCGATACCCCGTGATCGAGCGGACGGTGAGCGAGTCGGTGGCGTTCCACTCACCGATCAGGCTGTGCCCCTGCGAAGTCACGTCGTTGGCCAGCAGATCGCGGACCAGCGGGCTGCCAGCGGTCGGGCGCGGAATAGTCAGCGGATGCAGCGGCGAGAAGGCGACAAAGATCGGGGTGTCCGCAATTTCCGAACGGTCATAGCTGTAGCGCAGGCTGAACGCATCGTCGGGTTGCCACAGCACATCGGCGCGCATCGCCTGGCGATCCTTGTCGCCCCAGCGCTTCACGCCGGTGCCGGGGTTCTTCACAAATCCGTCCTGCTGGATGTTCGCATAGGAAAAGCGCGCCGCGAGCGTGCTGCCGATCGGCACATTGACCGCGGCCTTGATACGGCGATTGTCGTAGTTGCCGAGTGTCACCTGCCCCTTGAAGCCGAAATCGCCGAGTTCGGGCTTTTTGGTGATGAAGTTGATCGCACCGCCCGTCGCGTTGCGGCCATAAAGCGTGCCCTGCGGGCCGCGCAGCACCTCGACGCGCTCAAGCTCGGCGACTTCGAGCGCCTGCCCCTGGCTGCGCGCGACATAGACGCCGTCCATATAGACGGCGACGCCCGCATCCTGCGTGATCTGGTCGTCGCTCAGGCCGACGCCGCGCATGAATATCTGCGTGGTCGCGGCGCTGTTGGGGTGCGGGGTAAGCTGAAGGTTGGGGACGTTGGCGCGCAGATCGGTGAGCCCCGTGATACCCTTGGTCTCCAGATCGGTAGCGGTGAAGGCGGCGATGGAGATCGGGGTGTCCTGAAGCGACTCGGCGCGCTTCTGTGCCGTGACGACGATTTCATCAAGACCGGCGGCCTGATCGGGTGCGGCCCCGGTATTTTGCGCCAGCGCCGGATGCGCCGTGGTCACTGCGAGCATGCAAAACAGCAGGCGGGCCTGCGGCCCGGAAATCTTCTTCATCGTCTTCCCCTCCATGGAACATTCGGGCGAGCGTTCGCCTCGTTTCGCGATTCTACCTTCGTGTAGGTAGATTTCTACCGTCATGAAGGTAGATTGCAAGCGCGATTTGATTCCGCCAAAAGGGGGGCGCCCGACAGGCGCCGATATGGAAGGTTTTCGAGCATTGAATGTGAAGCCCATCAGACATGCGCGCGGCGAGGCGACGCGCCAGGCAATCCTCGACGCGGCCGAGACGGTTTTCGCCGAAGTCGGCTTCACCACGGCACGGCTCGAAGACGTCGCCGCCGCGGTCGGAATCCGCCGCCCGTCGATCGTCTATTATTTCTCCAACAAGCAGGAGCTGTATGACGCGGTCGAGGAGGACATCTTCGCCTCGATGCACGGCGAAGCACTCACCCGCATCGCGCAGCACGACAAGCCGATCGACAAGTTGCTCGCGCTGTTCGACGGGTGGCTCGACTTCCTCGTCGCGCGGCCGTCCGCAGCGCGGATCATTCAGCGCCTCGTCGCCGACGTCTCACCGCGCCGCGGCGACCCCACGCAATTCTCGAACATATTGCTGCGCGATGTCGAGATCGTGGTGAACGAGGGTGTGGCCGTCGGCGACTTTCGCCCGCTGCCGCCGATGCATGTCGTCAACGCGGTGGGGTCGAGCTCGCTCTTCTATGTGTGCAATAGCAAACAGCTCGGTTCGAACCGCAGCTATGACGCCGCCGACCCCGCGGAACTCGAAAGCTTCCGCGCGCTGCTCCATTTGCTTACCCGCGCTGCCGTTGCGCCGGAGCGGCCCGGCTAGCGGCCGCCACCCACGCTTCAATCGGCTTGCGCGCTTCAATCGGCTTGCGCGAGGCCAAGAAAGATCGGCCGCTCGCCGCCGCCGTGCACAGCGATCTTCGCGCCGCTGACATAAGCAGCATCGGGCGATGCGAGGAAGCTGACGACACCTGCAATATCGGGCCCGCGCGCCATCCGGCCGAGCGGGAGCATCGCGTCGATACGTTTCATCCCCGCCTCGCCGCCATAATGGTCGGCCGCGGCCTCGGTGGCGACCAGCCCGACGATGATCGCATTCACGCGCACCTTAGGTCCCCATTCCATCGCGAGCGATTCGGTGAGGCTGAGCAGCCCCGCCTTGGCCGCGCCATAGACCGCGGTGCCGGGCGAAGGCCGCGCGCCCGAAACGCTGGCGATGTTGACGATGCTGCCGCCGTCCTCCTGCACCTGCATGACGCGGTTGGCGGCCTGCGCGACATGGAGCGGTGCGAGCAGATTGAGCGCGACGACGCGTTCGGAAAAGCGCGGCGATGCCGAAGCCGCATCGGCCTCGGGTGATCCGCCGGCATTGTTCACGGCGAGGTCGAGCCGGCCGTGGCGTTCAAAAATGCGGTCGATCATCGCGTTGACGTCGTCCGCCGACCGCACGTCGCACGCCTCGAACTCGGCCGCCGCGTCATGGTAGCGCGGCAGGTCGTCGGGGGCATTGCGGCCGCAGATCACGACGCGCATCCCCTTTTCCAGCAGCCGCTCCGCGATCGCGCGGCCGATACCGCGGCTGCCGCCGGTCACGAGCGCCACGCGCTGTTTCTCGTCCGCCATATCCATCTCCGTTTCTCGTCCGCCTCTCTCCTATCGGGCGGCGTGAAAGTCTCTCTCCATATGGTGGTATCGGGCGAACAACCAGCGCGCCTATCCATCGATCGACATCGCGGGCGCCCTCGTGCCCGGCGCCTGTGGGCTGGAGAGTGGATTGAACAAGCAATTGACCATCGAAGAGTTCGTCGCCTCGCTGAAGAGCGGGATGACGATCGGAATCGGCGGCTGGGGACCGCGGCGCAAGCCTATGGCGCTGGTCCGCGCGATCCTGCGTTCGGACCTGACCGACCTGACGATCGTCGCATATGGCGGCCCGGACGTCGGGATGCTCTGCGCTGCGGGCAAGGTGAAGAAGCTCATTTTCGGCTTCGTCTCGATGGATGCGATCCCGCTCGAGCCCTATTTTCGTAAGGCCCGCGAGGCCGGGACGCTCGACATTCTCGAACTCGACGAAGGCATGCTGCAATGGGGCCTGAAGGCCGCGGCGTTCCGCCTGCCCTTCCTCCCCACCCATGTCGGCCTCGGCACCGACGTCATGACGCACGGCGGGTTCAAGACCGTCCAGTCGCCCTACCACGATGGCGAGGTGGTGCTCGCGATGCCACCGCTGAAGCTCGATGCGGCGCTCATTCACGTCAACCGCGCCGACAAGCTCGGCAATATCCAGGCGCTTGGCCCCGACACCTATTATGACGAGTGGTTCGCCCGCGCCGCCGACCGCACCTTCGTCTCGGCCGAAGAGATCGTCGACCGGATGGACCATAGCTATCCCGAGGATGCACGCGCCAACATCGTCGAGCGCTGCTTCGTCCACGCCGTCGTCGAGGCGCCGCTCGGCGCGCACCCGACCTCGATGCCGCCGTCGTACGGCTGGGACATGAAACACCTCAAAACCTATGCCGCAAGCGCTCGCGAGGACGGCGGCTGGGACGCCTGGCTCGCCGACACCATCGGCGCCGACGAGACGGGCTATCTGGACCGCGTCGGCGGCAAGGATGCCGTCGCCGCCCTCCCCCTTCCCATTTTCTGAGGCGGACGACATGACCACCGCACCCGACTTCACCCTTTGCGAACAGCTCATCGTCGCCGCGTCCGAAGCATGGCGCGGCAATGGTGAACTCGTCGCGACCGGCATCGGCCCCGCGCCGCGCCTCGCCGCTTCGCTCGCTAAGCTGACGCATACCTCCGAACTGATGATGACCGACGGCGAAGCCTGGCTGGTCGAGGATCCGGTGCCGCTCGGCCCGCGCGGTTACGACGACCGCAAAGCCGCGGGCCACCTCCCCTTCTCGCGCTTTTTCGACGCCGCAGTCTGGTCCGGCAAGCGCCATGCGATGGTCACGCCGAGCCAGATCGACCGTTTCGGCCAGACGAATATCTCCTATCTCGGCGGCACCTACGACCAGCCGAAGGTCCAGATGCTCGGCGCGCGCGGTTTTCCGGGCAACAGCATCTGCCACATCAATTCGATGTTCGTCCCCGCCCATTCGAAGCGCATCTTCGTCGAGGGCGAGGTCGATATGGTGTCGAGCGTCGGTTACAATCCGGCGCGGCGTACCCCCGGCGTCAATTTCAGCCGCGTCGACCTGCGGCTGATCGTCACCGACCTTTGCGTCATGGACTTCGGCGGCACCGACAACGCGATCCGCGTTGTGATGCTCCATCCCGGCGTGACCTTCGACGAGGTGCAGGAGGCGACCGGCTTCGCGCTGGAAGCCGCAGCCGAGATCGAGACGACCCCCGCCCCGACCGCCGAGCAGCTTGCGATCATCGCGCGGCTCGACCCGCATGGTCTGCGCGCGACCGTGATCAAGGACAATCCAGCGGGCAAGAGGAGCTGAGCCATGAGCGAGCAGAATGACGGGCTGGTCCCGCCGGTCGACGAAACGCCGGTCTATGAGACCGACACGCCGGTCCTCTATGAGGCGGCGGACGGCATCGCGTGGGTGACGCTCAACCGCCCGCAATATCACAATGTCCAGAACAGCCAGATGACCTACGCGCTCGACGACGCCTTCTTTCGCGCGGTCGACGACGATGCGGTCAAGGTCATCGTCCTGAAATCGGACGCCAAGCATTTCAGCGCCGGCCACGACATCGGCACGCCGGGACGCGATTTTCATTCGCGCGTCGCGCGCCGGCTGATGTGGTACGATCATTCGACCAAGGCGGGCGCCGAAAAAGCCTATGCTCGCGAGCATGAACAATATCTGGGCATGTGCAAAAGGTGGCGGGACATTCCCAAGCCGACCATCGCGCAGGTCCACGGCGGCTGCATCGCCGGTGGACTGATGCTCGCCTGGGTGTGCGACCTGATCATCGCCTCGGACGACGCATTCTTTCAGGATCCGGTGCTGCAGATGGGCTTTCCGGGCCTCGAATATTTCGCGCATTGCCATGAGCTCAATGTCCGGCTGGCAAAGGAGTTTCTGTTCCTTGGTGACCGGATGAGCGCCGAGCGGGCGCGCGAGGCCGGGATGGTCAACCGCGTCGTGCCGCGCGCCGACCTCGCGGACGAGGTAAGGCGCGTCGCGGAGCGGATCGCGACGCAGCCCCGCCTCGCGCTGCAACTCGCGAAGCAGGCGTGCAACCATATGGAGACGCTGGCGGGCAAGAATGCCGGGATCGACGCGGCGTTCGGCTATCATCATTTCGCCCACGCCAACAACAGCCTGGTCAAGGGCGACTATATCGCCGGATTCGACGGCAAGAAGATGGCCGAAGCCAACAAGAAGGACGCCGCCAAAAAGGATCGGGGCGAAGGCTGATGACCGGCCCGCTCGCCACCATCTTGACCGAACGGCTTGGCTGCCGGTTGCCGGTAATCCAGACCGCGATGGGCTGGATCGCGACGCCGGCGCTCGTGATCGCGTCGAGCGAGGCGGGCGCATTCGGCTTTCTCGCGGGCGCGGTGATGCAGCCAGCCGAGCTCGAAGCCGCGATCATCGCGGTCAAGCAGGGCACGAAGCAGCCCTTCGGGGTCAATTTCCACATGTTCCAGCCGGGCGCGGCGGAGATCGTCGAGGTCATCCTGAAGCACCGCGACCAGGTGCGCGCCGTCAGCTTCGGACGCGGGCCCGACGCGCAGATGATCGGCCGCTTCAAGGATGCGGACATCCTCTGCGTCCCCACCGTCGGCGCGGTCAAACATGCGCAGAAGATGGTCGAGCTGGGGGTCGACATGGTCACGGTGCAGGGCGGCGAAGGCGGCGGGCACACCGGATCGGTCGCCTCGACGATATTGCTGCCGCAGGTGCTCGATGCGGTGAGGGTGCCGGTAATCGCGGCGGGCGGTTTTGGCGACGGACGCGGGCTCGCAGCGGCGCTGGCCTATGGCGCGGTCGGCATCGCCATGGGCACGCGCTTCCTGATGACGCGCGAAAGCCCGATCCCCGACCTCACCAAAGCGCGCTATGTGAAGGCGGGCACCGACGATATTCTCGTTTCGACCAAGGTCGATGGCCTGCCGCAGCGGATGATCAAGAATGCGCTGCTCGACCGGATCGAGCGGTCGTCGGGCCTCGGTATCTGGCGCCGCGCAATCGAAAGCGGGCTCGCGATGAAGCGGCAGACCGGCGCCTCGTTCGGCGAATTGTTCAAGGCGGCGAGGGGCATGACCAGCCATGGCGGGCTGACCCTGCCGCAGGCGATGATGGCCGCCTCGGCGCCGATGCTGATCCAGAAAGCGGTCGTCGAGGGCGACCCCGACCATGGCCTGATGGCGACCGGCCTCGTCGCGGGGCGGCTCGCCGACCTTCCGAGCTGCGCCGAACTTCTCGCGGACATCGAGCGCGATGCGCGCGCGCGCCTCGCCGCGCTTTCCTCTCCTTCGCAAACGGGGGCCTGACCCATGCCGATCCATACCGAAATCAAGGACCGCATCGCCGAGATCGTCTTCGACGTCCCGCCGGTCAACGCGTTCGACAGCACCACCTGGAACAGCCTGCCCGCGATCATCCGCGACGCCGGCTGCAACCCCGAGGTCAATGTCGTGCTGATCCGCGCCGCCGAAAGCGCGCGCGGCTTTTGCGGCGGTGTCGACATCAAGGAGATGCAGGCGCATCCCGAGCGCATCACTTTGCTCAACCGCGGCAATTATCTGACCTTCAAGGCGGTACGTGATTGCGAAGTGCCCGTGGTCGTTGCGGTGCATAAATTCGTGATCGGCGGCGGCATCGGCATCTGCGGCGCGTCCGACACGATCATCGCCGCCGACGATGCCTATTTCTCGCTGCCCGAGGTCGATCGCGGCGCGATGGGCGGCGCCTCGCACCTGTCGCGCATGTTGCCGCTCCACAAGGTCCGCGCGGCCTTCTTCACGGGCGGCAATATCCCCGCCGAGGAAGCGTACCGGCTGGGCGCGGTCGAGAAGGTCGTGCCGCGCGAGGCGCTGGTCGACGAGGCGCGCGCCTTCGCCAGCGTGATCGCGGGCAAGTCGCGCAAGGCGCTGGTGATTGCAAAGGAGGCGCTGAACGGGCTCGAACCGCGCGATGTCGATCGTGGCTATCGCTGGGAGCAGGGCTTCACCCTCGAAATGTACATGCACGAAGACAGCCAGAAATCGCGCGACGCCTTTGTCGAGACGGGCAAGGCGGCCGAATTCTGATGGATCTCGCCTATACCCCCGAACAACAGGCATTCCGCGCCGAGGTGCGCGCGTGGATGGACGCCAATGTCCCGAAGGAGCCGCTCATCACGCTCGAACGCGAAGAGGGCTATCACCAGCATGTCGAGTGGGAGCGCAAGCTCGCGAGCGGCAACTGGGGCATGGTCACATGGCCTGAGAAATTTGGCGGGCGCGGGCTCGACCTGATCCAGTGGCTGATCTTCGAAGAAGAATATTATCGCGCCGGTGCGCCGCTGCGCGTCAACCAGAACGGCATCTTCCTGCTCGGCCCGACGGTCATGGAATTCGGCACCGACGAACAGAAGGCGCGCTTCCTGACGCCGATGGCCAAGGGCGAGGTAATCTGGGCGCAGGCATGGTCCGAACCCAATGCCGGGTCGGATATGGCGGCGATTACGTCCAAGGCGATCCGCGCCGGCGATCATTATGTGATCTCGGGCCAGAAGACCTGGTCGAGCCGCGCGAGCTTCGCCGACTGGGGCTTCGGCCTGTTTCGCACCGACCCGGAATCGAAGCGCCACAAGGGGTTGAGCTTCATCCTGTTCGATCTCAACGCGCCCGGTGTCACGCGCCGCCCAATCCGCCAGCTCCACGGCGATCCGGGTTTTGCCGAGCTATTCTTCGACGAGGTGCGTGTTCCTGCCCACAACCGCATCGCGGGCGAAGGCGAAGGCTGGAATGTCGCGATGGCGACCGCGGGCTTCGAGCGCGGGTTGATGCTGCGGTCCCCTGCCCGCTTCCAGGCGGCGGCGGAACGCCTCGTCAAGCTGTTCCGTCAGCATGAAGCCAAGGCGGCGTCCGCCGCGCGCGAGCAAGTGATGCAGGCGTGGATGGACGCGCAGGCTTATGCCTACAACACCTATGCCGTCGCGTCGAAGATCATGGCCGGCGGGCATATCGGCGCCGAGGCGAGCCTCAACAAGATTTTCTGGTCCGAACTCGACCGCGCCGCGCACCGCACCGCGATGCAGCTGCTCGGCGCGTCCGCCGAGCTGCGACACCTCGATGGCGGCGTGCTCAATGCGTGGCTCGAAGGCTATATCTTCTCGCTCTCGGGCCCGATCTACGCCGGGTCGAACGAGATCCAGCGCAACATCATCGCCGAGCGCCTGCTCGGCCTGCCGAGGTAAGCCGCCATGGACTTCATAATTACCGAAGATCAGGCGACGCTGACGCAGGGCGTGCGCGATTATCTGGCGGGCGTCCATACGCCCGAAGTGCTGCGCGCGCTCGACGCCAGCGATAGTCGCCGGTCGGCCGACGTCTGGCAGGGCCTCACCGAGATGGGCCTGCCCGGCCTGCTCGTCCCCGAAGCGCAGGGCGGGCTCGGGCTCTCGCTGCTCGATGCGGTGCTGATCGCCGCCGAACTCGGCCGCGCCGGGGTCGCCGAACCGATCGCCGACACCGCGCTGATCGCCGCGCCGCTGATCGTAAAGGCGGGGGGGCAGGAAACACTGCTCGCCGCGATCGCCGCGGGCGAGGCGAAGGTCGCGCTCCAGCACCCGGTCAATCCGTGGGTCGCCGATTTGGGCGCCGCGAGCCACATCCTGTCAATCAAGGGCGGCGCGCTGTTGCTCACCGAGCACAACGGGGATGCCGAACTTCTCGACAGCGTCGACCCGCTCCGCCGCCTCTATGCGCCCGTCGCCCCATCGGGCACCGCTGTCGGATCGGCCGACACCTTGCTCGACCATGCCGCGCTGATCGCCGCCGCGCAGCTTGTCGGCATCGCCGATGCGATGCTTGGACAGGCGACCGACTATGCGAAGAACCGCAGCCAGTTCGGCCAGCCGATCGGCAGCTTTCAGGCGGTCAAGCATCATCTCGCGACCGCGGTGGTGAAGATCGAGTTCGCCAAGCCGGTGATCCAGCGCGCCGCAGTGGCGCTCACCGAAGGCTCGGCCAGCGCGCCGGTTCACGTCAGCCACGCCAAGCTTGCCGCCGCCGACGCCGCTTGGGCGATGAGCGAAACCGCGATCCAGACGCACGGCGCGATGGGCTATACCTATGAAGTCGACCTGCATTTCTGGATGAAACGCGCCTGGGCGCTCGCCAGCGCATGGGGCGACCACGCCTTTCACCTCGCGCGCATCGACGCCGCCGTCGTCGGCGGCGCGCTGCCAATCGGCCCCGGCCACAGCTTCGCATAAGGAATAGAGACGATGGCAGAAGCCTATATCATCGACGCCGTCCGCACCCCCATCGGGCGCAAGAAGGGCAGCCTCGCCGCCGTCCACCCCGCCGACCTCGCCGCGCATCCGATTCTGGCATTGGTCGAGCGCACCGGCATCGATGCGGGTCTCGTCGACGATGTCGTCTGGGGCTGCTGCGACACGATCGGCCCGCAGGCGGGCGACATCGGCCGCACCGCCTGGCTCGTCGCGGGTCTTCCCGAGCATGTCCCCGGCACGACGATCGACCGCCAGTGCGGTTCTTCGCAGCAGGCGGTGCATTTTGCGGCGCAAGGCGTGATGAGCGGCACGCAGGACCTGGTGGTCGCGGGCGGCAGCCAGGCGATGAACGCGATCCCGATTTCGGCCGCCATGTATGCAGGGCAAGCCTATGGCTTTGACAGCCCCTTTATCGGCGCAAAGGGCTGGGACGCCCGCTATGGCACCGAAGAGATCAACCAGATCAAGTCGGCCGAGATGATCGCCGATAAATGGCAGATCAGTCGCGAGGCGATGGAGGCGTTCGCGACGGAATCGCACCGCCGCGCGCAAGCTGCGATCGACAATGGCTGGTTCAAGGCCGAGATCGCGCCCTTCGAAGGGCTCGAGCAGGACGAAACCGTCCGCCCCCAGACGACCCCCGAAGGGCTTGCGACGCTCAAGACCGTCAACGAAGGCGGCGTGATCACCGCGGGTATCGCGAGCCAGAATTGCGACGGCGCCGCGGCGCTACTGATCGCCAGCGAGGCCGCGGTGAAGGCGCATGGTTTGAAACCCCGCGCACGCATCCATCACCTGTCGGTGCGCGCCGACAATCCCGTCTGGATGCTCACCGGCCCGATCCCCGCAACGAAATATGCGCTCGAAAGGGCGGGCATGACCGTCGACGACATCGACCTGTTCGAATGCAACGAAGCCTTCGCGTCGATCCCGATGGCTTGGATGCAGGAACTCGGCGTCCCGCACGAGAAGGTCAATGTGCAGGGCGGCGCGATCGCGCTTGGCCACCCCATCGGCGCCACCGGCGCCCGCCTGATGACAACGCTTCTGGGCGCGCTCGAACGCACCGGCGGCCGCTATGGCCTCCAGACCATGTGCGAAGGCGGCGGCCAGGCCAACGTCACCATCATCGAAAGGCTGTAAGCGACATGGGCATCTGCGACGGACGGACCGTCATCATCACCGGCGCGGCGCGCGGGCTCGGGCGTTCCTATGCGCTCGCTTTCGCGGCCGAGGGCGCCAATATCGTCGTCAACGACATCGGCACGAGTCTCTCAGGCGAAGGCCGCGACACCTCGGCCGCCGACGGCGTGGTGGCCGAGATCAAGGCGGCGGGCGGCAACGCCATCGCCAACCATGAGGACATCACCGACTGGGATGCGGCTAAGCGCATCGTCGATGCCGCGGTCGCGGCGTTCGGCAACCTGCACGTCGTCGTCAACAATGCCGGGATCGTGCGCGACCGCATGTTCGTCTCCGCCACCCTCGAAGAATGGGACGCGACGATGCACGTCCATCTGCGCGGTCATTTCTGCGTCGCCCGCCACGCGGTCGACTATTGGCGCGCGCAGCAGAAAGCGGGCCATCCTGTCGACGCGCGCATCATCAACACCACCAGCGGCGCGGGCCTCCAGGGCTCGATCGCGCAGGCGGCCTATTCAACGGCAAAGGGCGGCATCGCCGCGCTGACTTTGGTGCAGGCGGCCGAGCTGGGGCGGTATGGCATCACCGCCAACGCGCTCGCCCCCGCTGCGCGCACGCGGATGACGGAAGGCGCATTTGCCGATAAGATGGCCGCGGTCGAAAGCGGTTTCGACGCGCAGGATCCCGACAATATCGCACCCACGGTCGTATGGCTCGGTTCCGGACAGTCGAAGCATGTGACGGGCTGCGTTTTCGAGCTGGAAGGCGGGCGCATCACGATCGAGGATGGCTGGCGACTCGGCCCGACGGTCGACAAGCAGGCGAAGTGGACGCCCGCCAAGGTCGGCGATGCGGTCGACAAGCTGCTCGCCGTCCGCAGCGAACCGCGCCAGGTCTGGGGCAGCTAAGATGCATTTCGCCTTCACCGACGAACAGGGGATGATCGCCGAAACGGCGAAGGCGTTCTTCGCGGAGAATGCGACAAGCGAGCGCACGCGCGCGGCAATGGCGGATACGGGCATCGACAAACCCCTGTGGCGGGCGTTCACCGGTGAACTCGGACTCGCCGGCGTCGCGATTCCCGAGGCACTGGGCGGCGCAGGACTCGGCATGGTTGAACTAGCGATCTTTGCCGAGGAGGCGGGACGGCACACTGCGGCGATGCCCCTCCTCGCCAGCCTGGCGCTTGCTGCCCCGGCGATTCTTGCGGGCGGCACCCATGAACAGAAGGAGCGGTTCCTCCCCCGTCTTCCGTCGGGCGAGCTGGTGGCAAGCTTCGTCGCCGCGAACACCGGCGGAATGCCGGGCGCGACGCTCAGCGACGGGACGCTAACCGGTGCCGCGCTCCTCGTGCCTCACGGCGCCAGCGCCGACATATTCGTGGTTGCGACCGACAATGGTGTCGCGATCGTCGAGCGCGGCGCACTCGGACTCGGCGTCACCCCGCTCACCAGCATGGACCAGACGCGCCCCTATGCCCGGCTCGATTTCGGCGGGGTCGCCGTCGAAACGCTCGCGGACCCTCGCGCCGCCGTACACGCCGCGCGCACCACGGGATGGCTCGCCATCGCCGCCGATGCGCTGGGCGGCGCGCAGGCGTGTCTCGACCGGACGGTTGCCTATGCGCAGGAACGCGTCCAGTTCGGCCGCTCGATCGGCAGTTTCCAGGCGGTCAAACACCGGCTGGCGGACATGATGATCGCCATCGAGCAAGCCCGCTCGGCGGTCTATTGGGCCGCTTGCGCGATCGACGAAGCGTCGGACGAAGCACCGTTCGCCGTCCACGCCGCCAAAGCCTTCGCCTGCGACACCTACACCCATTGCGCGGGCGAGATGATCCAGCTCCACGGCGGGATCGGCTTCACTTGGGAGCATGACGCGCATCTCTATTTCAAGCGCGCGCGCAGCAATGCGAGCCTGCTCGGCACACCCGACTGGCACCGCGAGCAGGTGGCGGGGCTCGCCGGACTGGACGAAGCCGCATGAAGCTTGGATTTTCCCCTGAGGAAGAAGCCTTCCGCGCCGAGGCCGCTTCGTGGCTCAAGGCCGAGTTGGAAGGCCCCTTCGCCGACGTGCGCGGGCTCACCAGCCTGACCGAAATGCCCGAACGCCGCCGCGACTGGGAGCGCCGGCTGGGCGAGGCGGGCTGGAGCTGCGTCGGCTGGCCCACGCCCTATGGCGGCCGCGACGCAACGCTCGCGCAGCAGGTGATCTTCGCCGAGGAATATGCGCGCGCGGGCGCCCCGCCCCGGCTCAACCATATCGGCATTGAGCTTGCCGGCCCCACCATCCTCGCCTTCGGCACCGACGAACAGAAGGCGCGCTTCCTGCCGAAGATCGCGAAAGGCGAGGAAATCTGGTGCCAGGGCTATTCGGAGCCCAATGCGGGCTCCGATCTCGCCAATGTCCGCACCAAGGCATGGCGCGAGGGCGATGAATGGGTGATCGTGGGACAGAAGGTCTGGACCAGTCTCGCCCAATTTTCGGACTGGATTTTCGTGATCGCGCGCACCGAGGCAGGATCGAAGGGACCAAAGGGGCTATCCTTCCTGCTCGTCCCCGTCGACCAGAGCGGCGTCACCGTCCGCCCGATCCACCAGATCACGGGCGAGGCCGAGTTTAACGAAACCTTTTTCGACGACGCGCGCACCGCGGCCGAGAGCATCCTCGGCGAACCCGGTGATGGCTGGGCGGTCGCGATGGGGCTGCTCGGCTTCGAGCGCGGCGTCTCGACGCTCGCGCAGCAAATGGGCTTTCGCAACGAACTCGACGCGGTGATCGCCGCGGCGCGCGCCAATGGCGAGGCGAGAAACCCGCTGATCCGCCAGCGCATCGCCAAGGCCGAGATCGGATTGAGGCTGATGCGCTATGGCGCGCTACGTATGCTCACCGATGCGGAGGGCGGCGGGCTCAACCCGGCGGCGCTCACCTACAAGATCCAGTGGGCGACGTGGCGCCGCGATCTGGGCGAACTCGCGATGGACGTGCTGGGACAGGCGGGCGAGACCGTCGCGGGGCACGAATACGCCTTCCCCGCGCTTCCCAACCTGTTCCTCTACAGCCGCGCCGACACAATCTATGGCGGCACCAACGAGATCCAGCGCAACATCATCGCCGAGCGCGCACTGGGGCTACCCCGCGAGCCGCGCGGCGACCTCAAATGAAGGAGCCAAGCGTGGCAAGACCCGCCCCCGAATACCCGACCCCGACCGGCCTGCTGAAAGGCAAGACCATGCTGATTACCGCCGCGGCGGGCAGCGGCATCGGCGGTGCGGTTGCGCAGCGCGCGGCCGAGGAGGGCGCGACGCTCTTCCTCTCCGACATGCACGAACGCCGCCTCGGCGAGACCGCCGACCGGATCGCCGCGCTCGGCTTCGCACGCCCCCGCACGTTCGTCTGCGACGTCACCGACGAGGATCAGGTACAGGCGCTGGTTTCGGGCGCGATCGGCGCGATGGGGCACATCGATATACTCATCAACAATGCCGGGCTCGGCGGCGCGGCGTCGGTGGTCGAGATGACCGACGATCAATGGCACAAGGTGCTCGACGTGACGCTCACCAGCGTCTTCCGGATGACGCGCGCGATCCTGCCGCACATGTACGAGCGCCAGAAGGGCGCGATCGTCAACAACGCCTCGGTGCTCGGCTGGCGCGCGCAGAAACTGCAGGCGCATTATGCCGCGGCGAAGGCGGGGGTGATGGCCTTCACGCGCTGCTCGGCGCTCGAGGCCGCCGAACAGGGCGTCCGCATCAACGCGGTCTCACCCAGCCTCGCGATGCACGCCTCGCTTTCCAAAGTGACCCCGCCGGGGTTGCTCGAGGAGCTGACCGAGAAGGAAGCCTTCGGCCGCTATGCCGAGCCGTGGGAGGTGGCAAACGTGATGCTCTTCCTGGCCAGCGAGCTTTCCTCCTACATGACGGGCGAAGTGCTCGCAGTCTCGAGCCAGCAGGCGTGAGTGCGCGTATCTTCAAAAACCCGATGGAGCTGCTCGCCGCGGTGGGTGAGAGCTTCGGGCCGACCGAGTGGGTCGCGATCGAGCAGGATCGCATCGACCTGTTCGCCAAGGCCACCGACGATCACCAATGGATTCATGTCGATCCCGAACGCGCGAAGGACGGCCCGTTCGGCGGTACGATCGCACACGGCTATCTCACGATGAGCCTCGTCAACCGCTTCCTCCCCGAACTGGTCGAGGTGCGCGGCATCTCGATGGGCGTCAATGTCGGCACCGACAACCTGCGCTTCCTGAGCCCCGTCCGGGCCGGCAGCCGGATCAGGGGCAAGGGCGAACTGGTCAAGGCCGAGGAAGCGAAGGGCGGCATCCAGGCGGTGGTCCGGGTGACCGTGGAGATCGAAGGCGTCGAAAAGCCCGCCTGCGTGGTCGATGCGATCAGCCGGTTTTATCCGGAAAATTGAGATTTGGCGCGCGTGGCGGATGCTGGATTTGGGGGTGGATTGCGGACATCCTTTCTTCGTCATCCCGGACTTGATCCGGGATCCATTCGCGCGACATCAGTTTGATGGACCCCGGATCA
>NZ_JBOHHT010000027.1:0-34281 GCF_050725655.1 Sphingopyxis sp.
GAAGGGAACCGATTCGTCGTCATGCGAATCTACATACCGACTGGTTGGTATGTTGTCAACTCGGCGGAAACATCCGCGATGTGCGCCACGATCGAGAAGTTGCGAAAAGACTCGACCTTCCCGCCACTTCGCCTAAACAGGGCGTCGGAACAAAGGGGGCACATCGGTGCTGTTCCGGGGGGAATATGGTCGCAGTCGTTTCAACCACTGCCTATCTTGGCATCGACGCGCGCGGGGTCGAGGTGCAGTGCCAGATCACCCCCGGCGTTCCGCGCTTCGTCGTCGTCGGCCTGCCCGACAAGGCGGTCGGCGAAAGCCGCGAGCGCGTCCGCGCCGCGATCGCCGCGATCGGCCTGTCGCTCCCGCCCAAGGTCATCACCGTCAACCTGTCGCCCGCCGACCTGCCGAAAGAGGGGTCGCATTACGACCTGCCGATCGCGCTTGCGCTGCTCGGCGCGATGGGAGTGATCGATCCCGAGACGCTCGCCTCCTATGTGGTCGTCGGCGAACTCGGGCTCGACGGGCGGGTGGCGCCGTCGCCCGGCGTGCTGCTTGCGGCGATCCATGCGGGCAGTGCCGGGCTCGGGTTGATATGCCCCGCGGCGCAGGGACCCGAGGCGGCGTGGGCGGGCAATGTCGAAGTGCTCGGTGCGCCCGACCTCCTCTCGCTGCTCAATCATTTCAAGGGGACATCGCTGTTGGCGCCGCCGGTGCCGGGCGAGGTCGAGGCGCCGGTCCGCACGGCGGACCTGCGCCAGGTAAAGGGGCAGGAGACCGCCAAGCGCGCGCTCGAAATCGCCGCCGCCGGCGCGCATAATCTGATGATGTCGGGGCCGCCGGGTGCGGGCAAGTCGCTGATGGCGGCGTGCATGCCGGGCATCCTGCCCGACCTCACCCCGGCCGAAGCACTCGAAGTATCGATGATCGCGTCGGTTGCCGGGAACCTCGAGGGCGGGCGCCTTGTCCGCGCACGGCCGTTCCGCAGCCCCCATCATTCGGCATCGATGCCCGCGCTCGTCGGCGGCGGGCTGCGCGTGCGGCCGGGCGAGGTCAGCCTCGCGCATCTCGGCGTACTCTTTCTCGACGAATTGCCCGAATTCCAGCGCGGCGTACTCGACTCGCTCCGCCAGCCGCTCGAAACCGGCGAGGTCAGCGTCGCGCGCGCCAACGCGCATGTCACCTTTCCCGCGCGCGTCCAACTGGTCGCGGCGATGAACCCGTGCCGCTGCGGCCATCTCGGCGATCCGGCGCTCGCGTGCAGTCGTGCGCCGCGCTGCGCCGCCGATTATCAGGCAAAGCTGTCGGGGCCTTTGCTCGACCGCATCGATCTGCACGTCGAGGTGCAGGCGGTGAGCGCGGCCGACCTCGTGCTGCCGCCGCCGGCCGAGGGGAGCGCCGAGGTTGCAGCCCGCGTCGCAGCGGCGCGTGCGGTGCAGACCGTACGCTATGCGACGCACAAGGCGCGAACCAATGCCGAGATCGACGGCGAGCTGCTCGAAGCCGTCGCGACCCCCGACGAAGCGGGGCGCAAACTGCTTGCGCAGGCGGCCGAGGCGATGCGGCTGTCGGCGCGCGGCTATACGCGAATCCTGCGCGTCGCGCGGACGATCGCCGATCTGGCGGGCAGCGACGATGTCGGGCGCATCCACATCGCCGAAGCGCTCAGTTATCGGCGGCAGGCCCCGAGGAACTGATGGAGGAGATCGTTTTCGAGGCGGAGATCGTCGAATGGCGCGGGCCGGCACCCTTTCTTTTCGCGCCTGTCCCGGGCGAGCATGTCGGTGCCGTCCGCTATGCAGCAATGACCGAGAGCTATGGCTGGGGCGTCGTGCCCGTGGTGGCGACGATCGGGAAAACGGCGTTCGCGACGTCGCTTTTCCCGCGCGACGGGACCTATCTGCTGCCGATCAAGGTCGCGGTCCAGAGATCCGAAGCCGTGGGTCTTGGCGACCGGATCGCGGTCCGGATGCGTGCCGGCCGCCCCTAGGCTCGCGCGACTCTTCCGATGATGATAAACATTTTCGAACATATTGATGCGATGGGGTAGGGATGATCGCGGCGGTACATCTTCTGGCGCACCTGTGCGGCCGGCTGGGGCTCGGCATTGCCATCCTCGCGCTCGCGCTGTGGGCGGGGCCGGCGGCGGCGGTGACACTCGATGTCGATCGCGACCTTTGCCATGCGCAGAGCGGCATGGCAGCGCGCGACAGCATCCTGCCCACGCTTCGCTTTTCGTGCAGCGGATCGCCCGCGAACTATCAGCAGGGCAGCCTTTGGCTTCGTGCGTCGCCGGGCGGTCCGGGCGCCCGGCGCGGCGATGTGGCGCTGATGGTCCATCAGTCGCGCTTCGACCGGCTCGCCGTCGCCTTTTCCTATGCCGACGGCGCGACGCGCTGGCAGCAGGTGCGGGCAGGCGATTTTGGAGCGCATTGGCGCACCGGAGGGCAGATCCTGTTCGAAGCGCCCGAGCGCAATGTAGCGTTGATCGCGGTGACAATGCGCTTCGATCGCCTGTCCGGCCATCAATTCATCCACGCGCGGATCATACCGAAAGCCGAGGCGGGGATGCAGTCGGCGGGCATGGCAGCCGCGATCGGCGCGGCGCTCACGCTGCTGCTCGTCAGCTGCATCTACAGCCTGTCGCTCGCCTTTGCCGTCCGCCGCCAATATCTGGCGTGGCAGGCGGCCTGGTCGGGCACGATGCTGCTATGGGGCGCGCTCTGGTCGCAGGTCCATCTGGCGCTCGTACCGGGGTTGGCCGGGACGGTGACGACCCAAATCTGCACCTTCCTGTCCTGCCTTGCCATCGCGCTCGCGACGGTCAGCGCGGTGATGGCGGTCGACTGCGGAAGGGTGCCGAAGTGGCTTCGGACCTGCGCGCTCGTCCTCGGGCTGGGGGTCGGGCTCGCCGGTATCCCGTTGGCGCTGATACGCGGCAGCAGTCTAGGGCCGCTCGCCGACGTGCTGGGGTTGGTCGTCCTCACCGATCTGGCGGCGGTGACCGTCTATCTTGGCTGGGCGTGGCGACGCGGATCGGTCGAGGCACGCGATTTCCTTGCGGCGTGGGGGCTGCCGATGGCGATGCTGGCGGTTATCCATGTCATCGATGTCGAGGATGGTTTCTGGGGCGGCGGATCGAAGCTGCTGGTTCTCGTCGCCGCGACCTGGCAGGCGCTGTGGCTGGCGGCGGCGGCGACGCGGCGGCTCGGCCATCTGCGCATCGAACGCGACCATGCGCGCACCGCCGCAGCGAAGGCGCAGCAACTCGCGCGGCGCGACCCGCTGACCGGGCTGCCAAATCGGCGCGGTTTTGTGGAGAGCGTCACGCCGCTGCTCGAGCGCGCGCGCGCGGACAATCTGCCGGCGGCGCTGCTCGTCGTCGACATCGATCGTTTCAAGTCGATCAACGACATATACGGCCATGACGCGGGCGACGTGGTGCTGTGCGGTATCGCGCGCCGGATCGAGCGCTGGGAGGGGCCGATGTGCACCGTCGCCCGGCTCGGCGGCGAGGAGTTCGGGTTGCTGACGATCGGGATGGAAGGGATCATTCTCGGGCGCTTCGCCGAAAGCATCCGGCGCGGGATCGCGGCGTGCGATCACAGCGAGACGGTCGGTGAGCGGCTGGTCACCGCCAGCGTCGGGGTCGCCGAGGTGCGCCCGGCGTGCGATTTCCAGCAGTTATACCGGCTCGCCGACGAAGCGCTCTATGATGCGAAGCGCGGCGGCCGCAACAAGGTGGTCGTCCAGCGGCATTATGACATGCCGGGACGCGCGCGGGATCGCGAGGCTGCGATATCGAATTAAAGGCCGCGCGGGCGCGGCCTTTAATCAGAAGCCGGCCGACGTGGACTAGTTGGAGACGACTTCGAGCGGGGGCGGGGCTTTCGCCGCAGCGGCGCCGTGGCGGCGGTGGCTCAGCTTGCCCTCGACTTTGCCGCCATTTTCGATCGTGATGTTTTCATAAACGACATCGCCGGTGATACGCGCGGTCGCGTGGACGATCAACGTCTTGGCCTCGATCGCACCGTCGAGCAGGCCCGCGATCTTTGCCGTCTCGGCGACCACCGAGCCCTTGATCTCGCTCGCCTCGCCCTGGACGAGGTTCGCGCATTTCAGGTCGCCATCGATCTTGCCGTCGACATGCAGGTCGACGCTGGCGGCAACATTGCCGGTGACGACGACGTCCGATCCGAGGATCGAAAAGGTCGTGTGACGCGCGCCCGTCGCCATCTTAGCGGGCACCACGGGCGGCAGCGACGGAACCGACTCGCTGCCTTGCGTCGTCTTTGACTTCGAGAACATCGGCTTTGGCCTCCAGGAAGCGGCGCGGGTTGACCGCGACGCCATTCAAACGGACTTCGAAATGCAGGTGGCTGCCGGTCGAACGGCCGGTCGAGCCCATTTTGGCGATCTGCTGCCCTGCGGCAACCTGTGCGCCGACGGTTGAGGTAAAGCCCGACAAGTGGGCGTAACGGGTCAGGATGCCCTGGCCGTGATCGACCTCGACGACATTGCCGTAACCCGATTTCTGCCCGACATAGACGACGCGGCCAGGGGCTGCGGCGAGGATCGGGGTGCCCATCGGGCCGGGGAAATCGAGCCCCGAGTGCATCGCGCCGGCGCCGGTGAAGGGATCGCTGCGGTAACCGAAGCTGGACGAGAGCATCAGCACATTCGCGGGCTGCCCCGACGGGATCGCGACGAGCGTACGTTCGAGCACTTCCATGCGGAACAGCGCGCTTTCGAGCGCGGCGAACGACTTGCCGAGCGAGCTCGCGCGGCCGGTGTGGCCGCTATAGGGGATGAACGGACCACCGCGGCCGGCCGCGGCGTTGCGAACGAGCGCTGCGGGATTCATGCCGAGCTTGGCGACGGCGCCTTCGGCCTTCGCCGCGCGTTCGTTGACGGCGGTCAACAAACGCGTGGCGAAATCTTCCTGCCGCGCTTCGAGGCGGGCGAGAATTTGCGCTTCGGGCGACAGGTTCGGGTCGATCACCTCAAGCAATGTGGTCTTGAGCGGCGCCTTTTCGGCAGCCGGAGCCACGCCTTCGGCGCCAATCTCGGGTGTCACGGCCGCGGGCTCGACGCCGAAGTGGACCTTCGACCATTCCTCGAGCTGTTCCTGCCGGTCTTCGAGATCGGCGGCGATTTCGGCGACATTGTCGCGATATTTGGCGATGCGCGCTTCGGACGCCACGGCGGCGGCCTGCTGCTGCGCAACCGCGGCGCGCTCACCCGAGCTGAGCAACTGGTTGACGAGCACGGCCAGCGTCGCGCCGGCCCATGCGAGCAACACGATGCCGGCGATCAGCGCGACGCGCTTTTGCCAAACGGCGCTGACACGCACAAATCGGACATGCCCGTGCGTGCGAACGAAGATTTCATGGTCCTGAAACAGCGCAGAAAACCGCTGGCGCAAATCGCGCAGACCCGGTGTTTTCGATAACAAGTGGCGACCCCATCTTGTGTTTTATTGGAGCCCTCCGCCCCGATTGATGCGCGCTGTATCAGGCCGGTTGCACGGGCGCGAATCTTTGGAGGGCGACTCGGGCCGAGTCGAAATTTTCGTGCGGTGAACGGTGTCAAACGACCAGAACGCCGCCATTTTGGCAGGAAAACCCCTGCGAATCGGCAAATGCGATTGACGGCTTGCTTACCATTTTCGGGTAACGCTAAGCGGGTGAATATCATGGCGAAATCTGCTCCATCCGACGCCCACGAATCGGCAAGCGCTCCGACCGCGTCGGCAGGCGTCCGGCCGCGTTCGGCGGTGAGCGCCGGGGTGGGCATCGTCGGCCTCGCTGGTTTGGTGAGCTATTTGTTGATCGCGCGCTTCGCGCCCGACATCGCGGCCTTCCTCGGGGTCGACTGGGGAACACGGGGAGCGATGAACGGCCCGAATTCGGCGATCGCGAGCGTGCTGGCCTGCGGCTTGCCGATGGTGCTGTGGTCGGTCCTTGTCGACAAGGTGCACCGCAATCCGTCGACCGGGATCGACTGGGCGCAGCGCCGTCCGTGGCGCGAGACGCTCGACATCAGCCTGACCAAGCTCGCCGGGCTGTGGGCGACCTGGGGGCTGATCGCACTGACCTATGCGACGATGCGCTATTATTGGGAGGGCAATTATGCCTTTTCGATGAACCTTCTTGAGACCGTCGCGCCTTGGCTGCTGCTCGTGTCGGTGCCCTACATGCTGTGGCTCGACCGCCGCATGGTCGAACCGCGCGACGGCTGTTACCAGTTCGGGCGCTGGCTGATCGCGCCGGGTCAGCCCGTCGACGGCCGCGCGCTCGGCCACCATCTGCGCGCCTGGGCGGTGAAGGGCTTTTTTACCGCCTTCATGCTGTCGATCGTTCCGGGCAATTTTTCGGCGCTGGTCACGGTGCCGATGAGCGAGGTGCTCGCCAATCCCTATATGACGGGGCTGTGGGCGATCAATTTCCTCTATCTGATCGACGTCCATATCGCGACGGTCGGCTATATTCTGACGCTGAAGCCGCTCGACGCGCATATCCGCACCGCGAACCCCTATGGCATGGCGTGGGTCGCCGCGCTGGTTTGTTATCCGCCTTTCATCCTGATGAACGGCGGCCCGCTCGATTATCAGATCAACGGGTCGGACTGGGGCTATTGGCTGCAGGGGCACGCGGGTCTTTTGATCGCATGGGGCGTCGTGCTCGTGCTGCTCACCGCGATCTACAGCTGGGCCACGATGGCGTTCGGCATCCGCTTTTCGAACCTGACGCACCGCGGCATCATCACCCACGGCCCCTATGCCTTCACGCGGCACCCGGCCTATATTTCGAAGAACCTCAGCTGGTGGGTCGGCTCGCTGCCCTTCCTCGTCACTGCGGGCGGCTGGGTCGAGGGCGCGCGCAACGTCGTTCTGCTCGGGCTCGTCAGCGGCGTCTATTACTGGCGCGCCAAGACCGAGGAGAAGCATCTCCTCGCCGATCCCGCCTATGTCGCATACTGGAACTGGGCGCAGGAGCATGCGCTGATCCCGCGCTTCTTTGCGAAGCTGACGGGGCGGGCGCGTCCGCTCATCCGGCTGGAACCCGACGAACGCGCCGGGCCGGTGGCCTGATCCTTTGATCCTCCCTGTGGCGAAGTCATGGGGAGGTGGCAGCGGCTTTAACCGCTGACGGAGGGGCTTTACGCGACGTCGCCGCCCCTCCCACCGCTTCGCGGCGGTCCCCCTCCCCACGGCTTCGCCGCAGGGAGGATTGAGCCGGTCATCAGAATTTGAAGCCCGCCTCGATGCCATAGATGCGGGGTTCGTTGACGTAGCTCGTCAGGTTGTTGAAATCGATGCCGCCTGTCGGCGATTCATCATTGGTGATGTTGCGCACGAAACCCGCGATGTCGAAGCGGTCGGTCTTGTAACCGACGCGAACGCCGCCCTCGAGCAGCTTGTCGTCCGAAAATTCGACCGAGCGATAGAGGAAGAACTGCACCTTCGAGCGGTAATACCAATCGGTGAAGGCATAGATCGCGCCGTCACCGACGGGGATTTCATATCCCGCGGTCCAGTTGAGCGTCCATTTCGGCGACTGCGGCAGCTGGTTGCCGTCGATCGAGAAGATGCCGGGGCTGCCGGGGCGCGCCGGGTTGAGCACCGTGCACGGCGTCGCCGAGCCGCAGCCCGCGACGAAGGCGTTGGCATCGTCGATTTCGGCAACGTTCCACGCGCCGCCGACCGAGAAAGTCAGACCCTTGGCGGGCGCGGCCTGCAGCTCGGCCTCGATGCCGTGACCCTTGGCGTCGACGTTGAGCAGGCTGGCGACATTCGACGTGCCGCCCACCGCGGTCAGCTGCAGATCCTTGGTGTCGAAGAAATAGCCGGTGAGGTTGAAGCGGACGCGATTGTCGAGGAAGGCGGTCTTGATACCGGCTTCGTAGGACATCGTCTCTTCCTGATCGGCGGTCGAGATCGTGCGCGAGAAGGTCAGGCGGCCCTGCACCGACGGGGCGCGATAGCCGCGTGCGACACGGGCGTAGAGGGTCAGTGCGTCCGATGCTTCATAGGTCGCGCTGGCGTCCCACGTCAGCAGCTTGCCCTTGACCCGCGCGGCCTGCGGCGGGACCGGGGTGTTCGGGTTGACGACGAAGTCGGGGCGCGTTTCGACCGGACGCGACGCGACGAAATCGCGCGTGTCGTGGTTGTAGCGCGCGCCAGCCTGGAACTTCAGGCCATTGTCGAATGCATAATTGACCGAACCGAAGAGGCCGTAAGCTTCGCTGTCCTGACGCTGGATCGCGACCGCCGACGGCGTCGCGTCGGTCGGGCCGCCGAACTCGAAGCTCGAAATGTCGAGCTTTTCGTCGAAGTAGAAGGCACCGAACTGGTATCCGAGGCCGCCGCTGTTGTTCGACGCGATGCGGATTTCCTGCGTGAACTGATCGAGGCTGGGGACGTTATCCTGGCTCTGCGCCTGGAACGGGATGAGCCCCGGACCCGACACGGGCAGGAAGGCCGCGCCGAAGCCGCCATCGATGTCGCCGCGGCTGCGGAAATTGCCGTTCCAGTAGGAGGTGATCGAATAAGCCGTCACCGGCCCGAAATCATATTCGAGGTTCAGCCCGGCGTTATAGGTGTTGAGCTTCTGGAAATTCAGCCCGTCCTGATACACCTCGTCGCGCTTGAATTCGGTGCCCGCGCCGCCGAGGCCGACGAGCTTGTTGCTGCCCGGAAGCTGCGTGTTGGCGCGGAAGATGATCGCCGACCCGTCATAAATGCGGACCTGCCCGGTCACGCGCCCGGTGAAGGGGCCGTTTTCATACTGGAGCTGGAGGCGCGCGGCGATGTCGTCATAGCCGCCGAGATCATTCTTCTTTGTGGTCGCGACATTGTCGACCCAATTGTCGCGGTGCTGGAACAGCGTCGAAAGGCGAACCGAGAAGCCATTGTCGTCGGCGGCGCCCGCCGCGACTTCGACCTGCGTCGTGCCGTAGCGGCCATAGCTGGCGCGGGCATAGCCGCCGGTCTTGCCGGGCTTGACGGTGTCGAACTTGACGATGCCCGCCGGCGTGTTGCGGCCGAACAGCGTGCCCTGCGGCCCGCGCAGCACTTCGATGCGGTCGAGGTCAAAGATCGGGAAGCCCTTGAGGATCGGGTTTTCCAGGACGACATCGTCATAGACGACGCTGACCGGCTGTGACGCGTTAAGGTCGAAGTCGGTGTTGCCGAGCCCGCGGATATAGAAGCGCGGGAAGGTGCGGCCGAACGAGCTTTCGATGTTGAGGCTGGGGACGCGGCCCGCGAGCACGCGCACGTCCGAACCGGTCGAGGTGATCGCGTCGAGCGTGTTGCCCGACAGCACGCTGACCGCGACGGGCACATCCTGCAGGCTTTCTTCGCGGCGCTGCGCGGTAACGACGATGTCGCCGAGGCCGCTGTCTTCGGCGGCAGGAGCGGGGGCTGCGTCCTGCGCGGCGGCGGGGGCGGCCCAGGCCGCGGTGGCAAGGGCGACGCTTATAGCAATAGTGGAAGGAAAGTGGCGCATGGCGAGCTTCCTGAAACAGAGTTGACGATGGGAGAGTGGAAAAACCAGAGGCTCTTTGGCTTTCCGCGCGCGCGCAATCAATCGCGGAAGCGCGCGCCGCTGACTTTCGTGTCAGCAGTGTTGCGCAATTGCTGCACTTTTGCGGGCCAGTCGGGCAACTGTAATCGACCGCGCGTGACGCCATCCATCATCGTCACCCCGGACGAACGGGGATAAAGACCGCGCTCAACCAAATTCGGGTGCTGCTTTTAGAAGCTCAGCTCGTCGTAGATCTTCGAAAGATCGCCGCCCCACGGACCTTCGTAGCGGTCGAGCAGGTCGTGCGCAGGCGACTTGCCGTTCTTGGCGATGCGGCGGAGGGGTTCGAGGAAGCCGACTTCGTTATCGCCCATCGAATTGACCTCGCCGCGCGCGGCGAGGCCGACAGCGGCGATGTCGAGGACGCGGTGCGCGAGTTCGCCCACGGTGCCGCCGCCGGGAGCCGGGGCGTCGAGACCCTCGCTCGGCACGGCGTCACGGAGCGTCTGCTGTTCCTCGATGCTCCAGCCCTTGACGAGATCCCACGCGGCGTCGAGCGCGCCCTGATCATAGAGCAGGCCGACCCAGAGCGCGGGAAGCGCGCAGATGCGGTTCCAAGGGCCGCCGTCGGCGCCGCGCATTTCGAGGAAGCTCTTCAAACGCACTTCGGGGAAGGCGGTCGAGAGATGGTCGTTCCAGTCGGAGATCCGCGGTTTCTCGCCGGGCAATGCGGGAAGCTCGCCCTTCAGGAAGTCGCGGAAGCTCTGCCCCGCGGCGTCGATATATTTGCCGTCGCGGAAGACGAAATACATCGGTACGTCGAGCATATAGTCGACATAGCGTTCATAGCCGAAGCCCTGATCGAACACGAAGGGCAGCATGCCGGTGCGCGCCGGGTCGGTGTCGGTCCAGATATGGCTGCGGTACGACATATAGCCGTTCGGCCGCCCTTCCGTGAAAGGCGAGGAGGCGAAGAGCGCGGTCGCAATCGGCTGGAGCGCGAGCGAAACGCGGAACTTCTGCACCATGTCGGCTTCGCTCGAATAATCGAGGTTGGTCTGGATGGTGCAGGTGCGCAGCATCATGTCGAGGCCCATCGTGCCGACGCGCGGCATATGGTCGAGCATGATCTTGTAGCGCCCCTTGGGCATGATGGGCAGCTCGGCGCGCGTCTTGTCGGGCCACATGCCGACACCCAGGAAACCGAGGCCGAGTTCGGCGCCGACTTCCTTCACCTGCTTCAAATGGCGGCCGGTTTCGGCGCAGGTCTGGTGGAGATTTTCGAGCGGAGCGCCCGAGAGTTCGAGCTGGCCCGCGGGTTCGAGGCTGACGGTGCCGTCGCTGCCCGCGAGCGCGATGACCCTACCGTTTTCTGGGCCGCCCTCGATCACCGGTTCCCAGCCGAAGCGGGTGAGCGCCATCAGGAGGTCATGGATTCCGCCGGGCTCGTCGTAGGAGGGCGCGCGGTGGTCGGCGGTGCGATAGACGAATTTTTCGTGCTCGGTGCCGATGCGCCAGCGGTCCTTGGGCTTTTCGCCCTTGATCATGGGGACCGCGAGCTGGTCGCGGCTTTCGACGATGGGATCGTTGCTGTCCGAGGCGGTTCGCGTGCTCATATCGCGCCATTATACGGTTCGGTACAGAAAGCAATCCGACTGTTGATAGCGCGCTATTTGACGCGAGCGCGCAGGTTGATCGTGAAGCTCGATCCCGCCGCCATCGCCCTCTTCGGACGGACACGGACATGGGTGATATTGGCGTCGACCCCATTGGTGTCGGCGACCGGCGCATAGGTCCAGCTGGCACCGCCATTGTTCGAAAATTCAAGGTCGTCCGCGGTGCTGGACAGGCTGGTGAAGCCGTAGGTCAGCCCGCTGCCGCCCGGCGTGAACAGGATCGGGCCGGGGCCGGGAGCGTAAGTGCCGACGAAGAGGCTGAGGTTCGCCGGAATCGCGTCGGTGAAGACCACGCTACCCGCCGTCGGATCTGCACGCCCGAGCTGTTCGCGATCTGGAAACGCGCGGTCTGCGTCGCGGGGCCGCCCGAGCGGGCGCGATGGGCAAAGGTCGAGCCGATCGTCTCGCCGTTGACCATGCAGATATTCTGATGGAGAGCGCCGGGAACATTGGCGTTCATTTCGGCGAAGACCGATCCGGCAAAGGCGGGGACACCCTGGAAATTGCCGTCCCACAGCTCGATCTCGCCCGACGCCGAGTCCCAGCCGGTTACCGATCCGTTCGCATGGATTTCATAATTGGCGGCGCCTGGCCCTTGCGGGTCATTCAATTCGAACGACGGGTTGACGATGACGCGCTGCGCCTGCGCTGGCGCGGCCGCCATCGATCCGGCGATGACGAGCAGGGCGCACAGACGTGCGAAACCGGTTCGGGGGTGTTTGGCCATCAGTTGATCGTCACATCGAAGGCGATCGCCATCATGCTCGCGGGCGCCAGTGTTGGCGTGGTCGCGGCGACCGTTGTGCCGCCGGTCGATGCGCCAAAGGGATCGCTTTCGTCGGCGCCGCTGGCGTTGTCGTCCTCGACCGTCGTCGCGCCGGCGCAACTCGTTCCGCTGCGCAGCGAACCCGCGGCGAAGGTCGTGCTTGCGGGCAGCGCATCGGCGATGTTGATGCCCGTTGCGGTGCCGCTACCATTGTTGGTGACAAGGATACAGTACCGCATCGTCGCGCCCGGGATCGCTTTTGGATCGGTCGTGCCGTTGGTCGGGTCGCTGACGATGCTGCTGGTCTTGGCGATCGTCAGATTGGTGGTCGGGCGGCAGAATAGGATGTCGTGTATCGCGGCGCCCTGTTGTCCCGGGTCGGTCGGGGCGAGGCTGTGGCTGCCATAGGTGATGGTGATCGTGTCGACCGGCGCGGCAAAGGTCACCACGACATTGCCGTTCGCGCTGCCATCGGCCGAGGTCGCATCGCCATAGGCGCTGTTGCCGATGACATAATTGCTGACCCCGTTGGTCAAGCTCGGCGTCACCGGCGCGCCGTTGAAGCTGCCCGTCACGGTCAGACGGTCGGCGAATTGCCCCGCCGCGTAATCGATGTCGAACACGCGAAATTGCATGCCGGGAACCGCGGTCGGCAGCGCGATCGTCGAAGTGATGGCGCCGGCCTGGCTAGTGAAATCCGCGATCTCGAAGATCGAAAACTGGGCGGGCGAAAAGCCGCCGGTGACGACATTCTGACGCGTCGGCGACTGGCCGCCATAGGTCGCATTGTTCAGGAATGCGCCGCCGCTGATGCCGATGTTCAAATTCATCGTGCCGATCGCGGTCAGGGCGTAATTGCCGCTGGTCGTGCCCGCGGCCCAGGTGACGCCGTCCCAGTCGTGCACGGTGGTGCCGACGGGACAGACGAGCGTCGGCGGCGTTCCTGCGGCGCGGGTGCCCGATACGGTAAAGCTGGCTGCGTCATAATCATCCTCGCCCGCAGCGCCGTTGCCGGGGGTCGAATCGAAGTCGAAGGCCGCCGACGCGCTGACCTCTGCGACATTGGTGACGCTTGCACCCGCGGAGGCGGTGACGGCGCCGGTGATCGTCAGTGTTCGCGTTGTTCCGGGCGGGATGCTGCCCACCGTCCACACACCGGTTGTGCTATTGTAACTGCCGAAACCCGCCGCACTGGTGAAGGCGAAGCCTGCGGGCAGCACATCCTGCACCGTCACGCCGGTCGCAGTCAGCGCCGAGCCGCTCGCGTTGGTCACGCTCAATATATAGTCGATGCTGGCCCCGGACGCGGGCGATGCGTTGCTCACCGATTTGGTGAGCGACAGGTCGGCGGACGGTGCGATCGGCACCGTGACGAGCGTCAGGTCGGTGCGCGTGAAATTGCCGCTGTCGCTGCCCAGCGAGTCGCAGATCGTCAGCTGCCACGTGCCCGCCGAACCCTGGCCGTTGAAGCTCGCCAGCGACCCCTCGGGTCGGAAGCTGCGCTGATAGGGCGGGGCCGTGGCCATATTGTCGTTCGTGCTGTGCGTCGTGATGCTCGCGGCCGCGCTGTCGTCGAACAGGACGTTGAGATTGTCCGCCGAGGTGCCGATATTGGTGATCAGATTGACCACAGTGCCGGCCGGCGACACAAGGGTCGCGCGGACATCGCCGCGGTATGTATGCGTGAATTGCACCCCGACCTTCACATCGGTGATCTGCGCATTGGCGGCGACGGTGAAACCCCGCACCATCGGACTGGCGCATGTGGTCGCGGTTTCGCTGATCGTGCCGGTGGTCGTGTTGCTGTAGGTGGTGGTCGTCTGTGCGGCGGCGGGATTGCTGGCAAGCGTCAACGCCAGCCAGACGAGCATGAGACATACTCGCACAGACTGCAAACACTGGCCCCCATGCCAGCGGTATCGGCTCTGGTCCCGCCGTTGCATGGAGCCGCTATGGCCGGTGCGTAGCTAATATCCGGTTAAAATCGGTGACTTGACGGCGATTCTGTGCGGCAACGGGACGGATTAGGGGTTCAGGCGCCCGTCAGCCAATCGCCATTCTGCGCCATCCAGACGCTGACGGCGGCGATCGCCGCGGTTTCGGCGCGCAGGATACGCGGGCCGAGCGTGATGCGGCGGACGGCGGGGCTGGCGATCAGCAGCTCGCGCTCGCGCGCCGTAAAGCCGCCCTCGGGACCGGTAAGGATCGCCGCGGGAGCCGGGGCATCGACGCCGGCCAGCGGCGCGCCGCCGGCCTCATCGGCGAACATCAGGGTGCGCCCCGTCGGCCAGTCCTTCAAGAGCAGGGCCAGTTTGACGGGTTCGGCGAGCGTCGGAAGCGCGGTGCGCCCGCATTGTTCGCATGCCTCGACGATCTGAGCCTCGAGCCGCTCGCGCTTGACGCGCTCGACGATCGTGCGTTCGGTGATGACCGGCTGCAGGCGGCTGACTCCGAGCTCGGTCGCCTTTTCGATAATCCAGTCGAGCCGCGCTTTCTTGACCGGTGCAAAGCACAGCCAGAGGTCGGGAACTCGGTCGATCGCCTTCGTCTGCCGCTCGATGCGCAGCGTCAGCGAGCGTTTCGCGGCATCGGCGACGACCGCGAGCCATTCGCCGCTGATATTGTCGAACAGCAGGATCGGGTCGCCCGCCTTCATCCGCATCACATTGAGCAGATAATGTGCGGCGGGGCCGTCGATCATGGGGGCGGCATCCAGCCCCAGCGGCAAATCGACAAACAGACGGGGCGTGCTGGCGGGCGGCCAGGCAGGAGTCGCGGGCATGCCAAGTCGATAACAGAAGGCGATATTTTGTGCATCCTTTGCCGTGAGGCGATGAAGCTTGTCCCGATCCGGGTCAGAACCGCCGATCCGGACCGATCGACCCGCTCCCGATTAGCGTTTTGGTAAGCAGTCATCCCCTAGGTGCGAGGATACCAGCGGCCCATCTAGTGGGGGGCGTCGCTGGGCGAAGAGGGGTTAGGCCATGCGAGGGACCGTATTCAGCCGGCTGCGGCTCGGCGCCACAAAGCTTTTGCGCGACCAGCGCGGCAACGCTTTCATGCTGACCGCGGCGGCGATCGTGCCCGTGATCGGTATCGTCGGTTCGGCGGTCGACATCGGCCGCGCCTATATGACGCAGCTGCGTTTGCAGCAGGCGTGCGATTCGGCCGTGCTTGCCGGGCGCCGCGCGATGGCGAGCGGAACCTATTCCGACGCGGCGAAAGCCGAAGCGTCCAAGATGTTTAACTTCAACTTTCCCGAGGAAAGATACGGCAGCACGGGGATCAGCTTTTCAAGCCAGTCCGTCAACGCGTCGGACGTCGACGGGAGCGCTTCCGCGATCCTGCCGACCGCGCTCATGTATATTTTCGGCAAGGACGAGTTTCGCCTGTCGGCCGCCTGCACGGCAAAGCTCGAAATCTCGAACGTCGATGTCATGATGGTGCTCGACGTCACCGGATCGATGGCGCGCAAAGCCGACGACGACGACGACGATACCAAGATCGTGGCGCTGCAAAACGCGGCGATCGACTTTTTCGACACGCTGACCAGCGCCGATGTCGGCGACGGCCGTCTGCGTTTCGGCGTGGTGCCCTATAGTTCGTCGGTCAATGTCGGCGGGCTGCTGATCGCCAAAAACGCCGACTGGATTGCGAACAGTGACCTGCTGCCGTCGCGCACGCCGGTGTTCAAATATATCAATCCGGAGACGTCGACCGAACCGACCTATGTCGAAAGCGCGCAAACCACCGATTCAAGCTGGACCAACGACGGCACGGATTCTGCGGACACCAAGGCAAAGTGCGAGGCGCTGTCAAAGCCCGCTGATACGTCGCCATCGCCCGATGGGTCGCCGAATTTCAATCAGACGGCCCGCTACGAGGACGGCAACGGCAAGCGTACCACCACCTATAACCAAGTACAGAAATATGTTTTTCGCACTTTTCGATATAGCTGGAGCTCCAGCAAATGCCGCAAGCAATATAAGAATGTGCGCTTCACCCGTACCTATGTGACGACGACCGTCGACTATAAGAGCGACGAATTCGACGATAAATATATCTATGAAGACCGCAATTTCGATGTCACCGCGGTGAAGACTGGCGACCCGCTCGAGACCGACACCGGCGACGAAGGCGACTCTGCTTCGATCTCATGGGGCGGATGCATCATCGAGCGTGCGACGACGCCGTTCGCTGCGAATGAAACCGCGCCGTCGGACGCATATGACATGGACATCGACATGGTGCCGACCACGGCAGGCGACGACGCCGTCGATACCCAGTGGAAAATGTTCCTGCCGGGCGTGACCTTTCCGCGTTCCACGCAGGCGTCGCAAAGCTCGAACGACAACGACAAGGACAATTTCGTCGAAATGGGGGGCGATTATGCCGCGTGCCCCGTCGCCGCGATGAATCTGACCACGATGACGTCGGACGACCTCGATGACTTTTCCGGCTATATCGCGACGCTGCAGCCCAGGGGCTATACCTATCACGACGCCGGCATGGCTTGGGGCGCGCGGCTGATTTCGCCGACCGGGCTGTTCACCACCGAAAATGCGCCGCCGATCAATGGGCGACCGGTCAGCCGTCATATCGTCTTCATGACCGACGGCGAGATGAATACGCCGCGTGCCAATCTGTCGCATCAGGGGCACGAACGCTCGATGGGGCGCATCGGCGCGACGGGCGACGACAATGCCATCGCGCGGCACAATAATCGCTTCGTGCAACTGTGCCGGGCGGCGCGTGCGCGCGGCGTCACCGTCTGGGTGGTATCGTTCGGCGTGGGCGCCAACACCAATTTGAACAGTTGTGCCTCGTCGGGGCAGGCATTTGAAGCCTCCAACGCCGCGCAGCTCAACGAGCAGTTCCAGGCGATCGCCCGCCAGATTTCCAAGCTGAGGCTGTCGCAATGATCCGCGCGCTTCTTCGCCGTCTGCGCCGCCACAAGCGCGGCGCGGCGATGGTCGAATTCGCGCTGACCGCGCCTGTATTCCTGCTTGTCCTGCTCGGGATATTCGATTTCTGCTGGCAGATGTACGCCCAGCAGGTTCTGCAGGGTGCGGTCGCCAAGGCCGGGCGCGATGCGACGCTTGAAGCGCATTCGATCGAACAGGAGGAGCTAGACGAGGCGGTCACCGCGCAGGTCACGAAGGTGTTCAAGGACGCCAAGCTGACCTTCTATCGGCGCACCTTCGACGACTTCAGCGATATCAAACCCCTGCGCTGGGTAGACCAGAACGACAACGACCAGAAGGATCCGTCGCCCATCGATTGCTGGGAAGACGGCGGCACGCAGGGCAATGGCGGCGCGGACGATATTGTCCAGTATACGGCGTCGATGAAATTCGACCGCGTCCTTCCGGTGTGGAGGATGCTGGGCCAGCCGCAATCCAAGACCCTCACCGCAGTGACGTTGCTGCGCAATCAGCCCTTCGCTGTGGGCGGCGATGTGATCCCGGAGGAGTGCCCATGACGGCCCTTTCCCGTCTCCACCGCCGGATGCGGATCGCGGTGCTGCGATTGGCGCGGAGCGTCCGCGCCGCGGTGATGCTCGAAATGGCCTTTGCCATTCCTTTCTTGGTGCTCGTGGGCTTCGGCGGGCTGGAGGTCGCCAATCTGACGCTGACCCACACGCGCATCAGCCAGCTTGCTCTCAACACCGCGGACAATGCGGCGCGAATCGCGGCAGGCAGTAACCTGACGCTGCCGGAAATCCGCGAGGTCGATATCAACGAAATTTTTGCCGGCGCGCAGCTGCAAGCTGGGGGTCTTGATCTCAGGAGTCACGGCCGCATCATCCTGTCGAGCCTTGAGCGAAATACTAGCGGTGGCGGGCAGACGATCAAGTGGCAGCGCTGTTTTGGCGACATGCCTAATATTGTCTCGGCGTACGGCGTCGAAGGCATCGGAATGAATGATAATAATTTCAGGGGCATGGGGCCGGTTGGCAGAGAGGTCACGGCCGCGTCGGGCACCGCGGTAATGTTCGTCGAAATCACTTATGAATATCAGCCGCTGCTCTATGGCAAGTTGCTCGGGCAGAAGATCATTCGGACGACCGCGGCGTTCAATATCCGCGAAGCGCGCGATCTTTCGGGTCTCAAGGCACCCGGCACCCCGGCGACCTGCACCTGACGGCGCATTTGCGGGTTCGTTGATCGGGCATTTATTCCCCGCCGCGGGCCTGCTATCGCCCGCGCATCGATGACTGCCACCCATCCTCCCGATAGCCAGCTTCGTGGTTTCGTCGCCCTGCTGCCCTCCGCGGCACGGCCCTATGCGCTGCTCGCGCGGTTCGACCGGCCGATCGGCTGGTGGCTGCTCTATTGGCCCTGCGCCTGGGCGCTGGCGCTCGGCGGGGGTGCGATCAGCCACTGGCCGCTGTTCCTGTGGATGCTGGTCGGGGCGATCGCGATGCGCGGGGCCGGCTGCGTCTATAATGATATCGTCGACCGCGACCTCGATGCGCAAGTGGCGCGGACGGCGTCGCGTCCGGTCGCGAGCGGGGCGGTGTCGGTGCGGAACGCGCTGCTGTGGACATTGCTGCTGTCGCTGATCGGGCTGCTGGTGCTGCTCCAGCTGCCGCGTCCGGCGCAGATCGTCGCGCTCGGCAGCCTGATCCTCGTCGCGGGCTATCCGTTCATGAAACGCATCACCTGGTGGCCGCAGGCGTGGCTGGGCCTTGTGTTCAGCTGGGGCGCGCTCGTCGCGTGGGTCGTGGTGGGCGGACAGGCCGGACCCGCACTGCCCTTGCTCTATGCCGGCTGCATTGCGTGGGTGATCGGGTACGACACCATCTATGCGCTGCAGGATATCGAGGATGATATGTTGATCGGCGTGAAATCGAGTGCGCGCGCGATGGGGCGTCATGTGAAGGCGGGCGTCACGATGTGCTACACGCTCGCGCTCGCCTGCTGGGGCGGCGCGCTGTGGGCGGTGCGGCCCGATCCGCTGGTTCTGATCGCGCTGCTGCCGGCGGCGGTGCATCTGACGGGACAGGTGGTCACGCTCGACCCGGCAAACGGCGAGGATGCGCTGGCGAAATTCCGCAGCAATCGGTTCGCAGGGCTGCTCGTGTTCGCGGCGATGCTGGTGGTGGGGACGGCGCCCTGACTTTCATCCTCCCTGTGCCGCAGGCATGGGGAGGCGGCAGCGCGACGCGCTGACGGAGGGGCAAGGAGGCTTCGGCCCCGCCACCACCGCTTCGCGGCGGTCCCCCTCCCCACGGCTTCGCCGCAGGGAGGATCATTCCGCCGCGAGCAGCTCCTCGGCACCGCCGAGGTCGACCGACACGAGGCGCGATATGCCGCGCTCGATCATCGTCACACCGAACAACCGGTGCATGCGCGCCATCGTCACCGCATTGTGGGTCACGATCAGGTAACGCGTGTTGGTTTCGCGCGCCATGCGGTCGAGCAGGTCGCAGAAACGCTCGATATTGGCGTCGTCGAGCGGCGCGTCGACTTCGTCGAGGACGCAGATCGGCGCGGGGTTGGTGAGGAACAGGCCGAAGATCAGCGCCACTGCGGTCAGCGCCTGCTCGCCCCCCGACAGCAGGGTGAGCGTGCCGAGGCGTTTGCCCGGCGGCTGCGCCATGATTTCGAGCCCGGCCTCGAGCGGGTCGTCCGAATCGACGAGTTCGAGATGCGCCTGCCCACCGTCGAACAGCGTCGTGAATAATCGCTGGAAATGGCCGTTAACCGCCTCGAACGCGGCGAGCAGGCGGACGCGGCCTTCGCGGTTGAGGTTGCCGATCGACCCGCGCAGGCGATGGACCGCTTGCGTCAGTTCCTCGATTTCGGCGGCATTTTTCTCGCGCTCGGTGTCGAGTTCGGCGAGTTCGTCGGCGGCGACGAGGTTCACCGGACCGAGCCGCTCGCGGTCGGCGATCAGCCGGTCGTGCTGCGCCGATTCGGCATTGGCATCGCCGACGCTGTCGCTTTCGAATCCGGCCTTTTGCGGCAGCAGCGGCGGCGGGCATTCGAAGCGTTCGCCCGACAAACGCCCCATTTCGATCCGCCGCAGCTCGGCATTTTCGGAACGGGCGATGGCTCCGGCACGCGTTTCGCGCGCGGCTGCGACGCGTTCGCGGATGGCGTTCAGCGCGGTTTCGGCTTCGCGCAGCGCGGCCTCGGCGGCACGTTCCTGCGCTTCGGCGGCGGCGACCTTTTCACGCAGATCGGCCTGCTGTGCTTCGGCGGCGGCGCGCTGCTGCGCGAGCTTGGCGGGGACGTCGGCGAGCTTCGCTGCTTCGCCTGCCAGCGCGTCGGCGCGCTTGTCCATCTCGGTCACGCGCCGTGCGGCCTCGCCCGCGCGCGCCTTCCAGCTTTTGATCTCGGCGCTGACCACCGCCTGCCGCTCGCTCAGGCTTGCAAGCGAGCGTTCGTGCGCCGCGAGGGCGTCACGTGCGGTCCCGGCGTTGGTTCGCGCGCGTTCGGCCGCTTGGTCTTCGGCATCGAGCGCCGCGCGCGCGATGCTGTCGTCGGGGAGTGCGGCGAGCGCGGCGTCCTGCACGGCCAGCGCGTCGGCGGCTTCCTTTGCGGCTTCGGCGATTTCGCCGAGGCGGCGGTCGTACAGGGCTGCGGCGTCGCGATGGCGGTCGAGCGCGGCCTGTGCCTGATCGGCGGCGCGCAGCGCTGTGCGGCGGGCCTCGTCGGCTTGCGCGACGCTTTTGCGCGCGGTCGCGGCGGCGTCGGCCAGTGCGGCGGCCTTGGCAGCCGCGGCGTCGCGGCGGTCGCGAAGTTCCTGCACGCCAAGCTCGACCTGCGGGCGCTGCGCGGCGAGGGCGTCGAGGCGATTCTGGCGTTGCAGCCGCTCGCTGGCGGTCGCGCCGTCGCCGCGGGTGACGAAGCCGTCCCAGCGGCGCATCACACCATCGGTCGTGACGAGGCGTTGGCCGACTGCGAGTGGCTGCCCGGCGTCAGTGTCGGCCACCGCGACCTGAGCGAGACGGCGGGCGAGCGCGGCAGGTGCCTGGACGAATTCGGCGAGCGGGCGTGTGCCGGGGGGCAGCGCGGGATCATCCTTCGCTGCGTCGGCGCCGCCCCAGCTGCGCGCCGCTTGGCTGTCGGTCCCGGCGTCGAGATCGTCGCCGAGCGCCGCGGCGAGCGCGGCTTCATAGCCCGGCGCGACGCGGAGCTGGTCGAGGATGCGGCTTTCGTCGCTGCGCGCCGCAGCCAGTGCGCGTTCGAGCGTCGCCGCCTCGCCATCGAGCGCAGCGAGCGCGGCGCGCGCTTCGGCAAGGCCCGCTTCGATTCCGGTGAGGTCGGCGGCGACCGCTTCGCGATCGGCCTCGGCCTCGTGCAGCGCGGTTTCGGCGGCGGCGATTGTGGTTTCAGCGGCTTCGGCGGCTTTGACGCTTTCGGCGAGCGTCGCGGCGAGCGCACCACTGTCGCCGAGCGCAGCGATCTCGGCATCGACGCGGGCCTTGTCGTTTGCGACGCGGCGCACGGCCGCCTCGGCACCATCGCGCGCCGAAACCGCGATCCGGCGGTCGGCTGCCTCGCTCGCGGCCTTGGCGCGCGCCTGCGCCAGCGCGACCTCGGCATCGCGCAGCCGCGCCTGCGCCGCGAGATTGGCGTCGGCGAGCGCGGTCCTGCCCGCGTCATGGCCGGCGATGTCCTGCGCGAGCGATTTCGTTTCGGTATCGAGCGCGGTCAGTGCGGCATGGGCGTCGCGTGCGAGTTCGCTTTCGTGCGTGCGGTCGTCGGCGAGGCGCCTTTGCTGCGCCGCCAGATCCTCGAGTCTTTGGAGTGCGGCGCGCTCCTCGCCCTGCAGCCTTACCTGAGTCGCGGTCGCCTCGGCGAGCGCGTCGCGCTGCGCCTGTGCGTCGCTGCGCGCCGCGGCGACGCGCGTTGCGACCTCGGTCTGCGCTTTCGATATGGTTTCGAGTTCGTCCTGCGCGGTCTTGACCGCCGCTTCGGCGGCGTCGGCATCGCGTCGCGCTTGATCGGCGGCGGCGGCGGCGTCGCGCCAGCGCGCATAGATCAGCCGTCCCTCGGCAATGCGAATCTCGTCGCTGAGCTTCTTGTATTTCTCCGCCGCGCGCGCCTGTCGGCGCAGCGCATTGGCGCGCACCTCCATATCGGCGACGATTTCGGCGAGGCGGGTGAGGTTGGTTTCGGTCGCGCGCAGCTTTTGCTCGGCGTCCTTGCGGCGGACGTGAAGGCCGGCGATGCCCGCGGCTTCCTCGAGCATCGCGCGGCGATCGGTCGGCTTGGCGGCAATGACGTTGGCGATCTTGCCCTGGCTGACGAGCGCGGGGCTGTGCGCGCCGGTCGCGGCGTCGGCAAAGATCAGCGCGACGTCCTTGGCGCGCACGTCGCGGCCGTTGGCGCGATAGGCGCTGCCCGCGCCGCGTTCGATGCGGCGAATGACCTCCAGATCGTCGCCGTCGCTCGAGTCCGACAGGCCGGCGACGAGCGCGCCTTCGGTGTCGCAATGCAGCGCGACCTCGGCAAAGTCGCGCGCCGGGCGCGTCGAGGTGCCGGCGAAGATGACATCCTCCATCCCGCCGCCGCGCATCGATTTGGGGGAGGATTCGCCCATCACCCAGCGGATCGCTTCGAGCAGGTTCGATTTGCCGCAGCCATTGGGGCCGACGACGCCGGTCAGCCCGGGTTCGATGCGCAGTTCGGTGGGTTCGACGAAGCTTTTGAAACCGGTCAGGCGCAGCCGCTTTATCTGCACGAGGACGCCCCGTGCAGCTCATCGAATCGGAGCTGGTGCAACCTTGGTGTCACATATCCCCCTGCAAGCCGTCATGCCGCGTGGCTAGGGGAGTCGCAAGGGCCTTTGGCCCCTCCCCTGAAGGGGAGGGCATGAAGTGTGTCAGCGTGCGCCCATCGTGCGCAGGCGGTCGCGGAGCAGGCCCCATGCGGCGACGCCTTCGACGACCTGGCCGTTGATGATGAAGGTCGGGGTGCCGGTGATCTGATATTTTTCGACCCCGGCATTGGTGCCCTTTTCGATCGCTTCGACATTTTCGACCTTGGCGAGGCACTGCTGGATCGTTGCGGCGGGAACGCCGCGCTGCTGATAGAATTGATCGATGCCCCAGCCCTTGGCGAGCGCGACGAAACGCTGCGCTGGGGGCAGCTTCATCGCCTCTTCGATTCCCGGCGCCGGCTTCGACGCGCCGGCGATGAACGCCTCATGTTCGAGGAAGGTCGCATCGGCGAGCGGGAAGAAGCGGTCGGGGCCGGTGCATTTGACGATCGCGCCCGAGATCGCGTCGACCGGGTGCAGCATGAACGGCGTCAGCTTGTACGACACGCGGCCGGTGTCGACGAAATCGCGCTTCAGCTCTTCGTGCGAATCCTTGGCGAACTGCGCGCAATGGCCGCAGGTGAAGGCGCCATATTCTTCGAGTTTGATCGGCGCATCGGGGTTGCCCATCACGACACCGTCGCCGTCGACACGCACGACCTGCGACCAGCTCTTGCCGGCCGGCGGCGCGACCTTGGCCACGACATCCTTTTCCTTGGCGGGATCATCCGCGCCGCCGCCGCATGCCGAGAGCGCGAGCGCGCCAAGCGAGGACAACAGAGCGATACGAAGCGATGCGTTCATCTTTTTCTTTCTCCACGAAAACGGGAATGCAGGGCTTTTACGAGCCCTTGAGGGCAAGGTCGAGTTTCGATTTGAGTGCGGGCCATGCGGTGACCCCGGCATTGCGGCCATTGACGAAGAAGCTTGGCGTGCCTTCGACGCGATCGGCATTGAGGCCGATGTTGGTCATGCCGGTGAGTTCGGCCTGCGCCACCTCGCTGTCGAGTGCGGCGTCGATCTGCGCCTGGGTGTAGCCGCGCGCGCGCATCAGCGCGGTGAGACCGGTGCCGGCTGCGATCTTGCGTGCGCGCTCGCCGGTGCTGCCTTCGAACCAGCTCGTCTTCTGCGCGTCGGTTGCCTTCTGGATCGTGGCGATCAGCGCCGGGAAATTGTTGAAGATGGCTTGATGATTACTCGCGAAAGCCTTTGGCCCGCCGCACCGCACGAGCAGTGCCGCGGTCATGTCGACGGGGTCGCGCACCAGATTGCGATATTCGAACAGCACCAGCCCGCGATCGACATAGCCCGTCTTCAGCGGCAGCGAGCCCGCCGTCGCGAAATCGGCGCATATGTGGCAGGTATAGCTGAAATATTCGACGAGCCGGACCTTCGCGGCAGGATTGCCGACGAGGAAGGCGCCGATCGGGGTGGTCGTCACGGTCTGCGACCAAAGCGTGGGTTTCGCGGGCGTTGCGGCGATCAGGCCGAGCGCGGCGCCCGAGAGTGCCAGCACCGTCGCACGGCGATCGAGAAGCGGGTCGTCAAAAGCGGACATCGTCGGCCGTCTTTCCTTTAGCTTATGCGAGGGAGCTTGGGCGGCGTCGCCAGTCCTGCCGCCATGCGTTCGAGCACGGTGCGCAGTTCCGGGTCGCCGATGTCGCGCAGGCTGTCCCCCAGTTCGGCGGGTACGGGTTTCAGCATTGCCGGCGGCTGAACGGACGGGGCGGGCGTGACCTGGCCGTGCGTCATGCGGACCTGGGCGACGGCGGCGTAGCCGAAGAAGCGGTTGACCGCGCCGATGATGTCGGGCGCGACATGCTGCAGCATCGGGGCGTGCGCGCCGCTGATCGTCAGGTGCAACGTGCCGCCCGCTTTCTGGCCTGCCGGAAACCGGATCATCGCGGGCTGGGTGACGTCGGCGAGCCGGTCGCCGACGATCTCGCGCCAGCGGCTGACGACCGAGCTTTGGACAAAGCCGAATTTGCGAAAAGCGGCGCGGCCGATTTCGGGAACGAGGTCGGAGACCATGCGCGCTTCGCCGCCGCGCGGACGTTCATAGACGCGCACGGGCGGTTTCTTGCTCTTGGCCCCGCTCTTCGCCTTCGCCTTTTTGGCCGGCGCATCCTCTCCCGCGTCTTTCGTCATAGCGGATGCCATGCCATAGGCGGGGGGTGAGCGTCCAGACTTCCCACATTGTTGAAGACTTCGCGGACCGGCTTCTTGCGTGGTACGCTCGTGCAGCGCGGATACTGCCGTGGCGCATCGCGCCGAACAGCGGCGGCGTTCCCGATCCCTACCGCATCTGGCTGGCCGAGGTCATGCTGCAACAGACGACGGTTGCCGCGGTCGCGGGCTATTTCGCGCGCTTTACCGAGCGTTGGCCGACGGTTGCCGATCTGGCGGCAGCGGACGATGCCGATGTCATGGCGGCGTGGGCGGGGCTTGGCTATTATGCCCGCGCGCGCAACCTGCTCGCCTGCGCGCGCGCCGTGGTGGCTGGGCATGGCGGGCGCTTTCCCGATAGCGAGGCCGGGCTGCGCACGCTGCCCGGGATCGGCGACTATACCGCCGCGTCGGTCGCCGCGATCGCCTTCGGACGCCCGGCGGTTGTCATCGACGCCAATATCGAGCGCGTGATCGCGCGCCACCGCCTGATCGAAACCCCGCTGCCGATGGCGAAGCGCGAGATTCGCGTCGCTCTGGAGCCGCTTGTGCCCGGCGACCGGCCGGGCGATTTTGCGCAGGCGCTGATGGACATGGGCGCGACCGTCTGCACGCCGCGCCGCCCGGCGTGCGCGATCTGCCCGTTGATGGTCGACTGCCGCGCCCGCGGGCTGCCCGATATCGAGCGCCTGCCGGTGAAACCGCCGAAGAAGGCCAAGCCGCATCGGCATGGGCTGGCGCACTGGATCGAGCGCGATGCGCAGATCTGGCTCGTGCGCCGGCCCGACAAGGGCATGCTCGGCGGGATGCGCGCGCTGCCTGGCGGCGACTGGACCGACGCGCGATCGTCCGAGTCGGGAATCGTCAGCGTCGATCATGGTTTCACCCATTTCGACCTCACGCTGACATTGGTGCGGCGCGAAGCCCCCACCGAAGGCCCCGATGCCGCAGCGGAAGGCGGATGGTGGCCGATCGCGGACCTTGACGCCGCCGGGCTGCCAACGCTCTATCGCAAGCTGACCGACAAGATGCTGGAGAGAGACGCATGAACATGATGGTGTCGCGCCGCGCGCTGATGGGTGGGATGGCGCTGGCCGGTGCGGGGGCGCTGCTGCCGCGCGCCGCGCTGGCGTGGAAGATCGACGGCGCCGCGCTCTACCCCGCGACCAATGCGTTCATCAAAGGCTTTGTCGACCGCCGCGAACTCGCCGGTGCGCTCGCCGCGATCGGCAAGGGGCAGGGAGCAGCGGTCTTTTTCGGCGCGGGGGTGCAATCGAACGATTCGCCGACGCCGGTCGGGCCCGACACATTGTGGCGCCTCTATTCGATGACCAAGCCCGTCACCGGCATCGCCGCGATGCTGCTGATCGAAAACGGCAAGATGACGCTCGACCAGCCGATCGCCGATTTCCTGCCCGCGTTTGCGAAGATGAACGTGCAGAATGTGCCCGACGGCTCGATCATCGATGTGCGCCCCGCGAAAGGCCCGATCACGGTGCGCCAGCTGCTCACCCACACCGCGGGGCTCGGCTATAATATCATCCAGAAGGGGCCGATCAAAAAAGCCTATGACGACAATGGGATCGCTGGCGGGCAGGCGAGCCGGCTGCCGATCCCGGGTTTCGCGCCGGTGACCCCCGCGCCGAGCCTTGCCGTGATGGCGGACCGGCTTGCGGCGCTGCCGCTCGTCTATGAGCCCGGCACCAAATGGAGCTATTCGATCAGCCTCGACCTGATGGGGCGGCTGATTGAGGTCGTATCGGGCCAGCCGTTCGACGCCTTCCTGAAGGCGCGGCTGTTCGATCCGCTCGGCATGACGAGCACCGGCTTCATGGTAAGCGCGAAGGATGTGGGGCGCTTCACGAGCAATTATGCGCCCTTCGGCGGCGCGCTGATCCCCTTCGATCCCGCGGCGAGCTCGATCTATCTCGACCGGCCGCCCTATCCCATGGGCGGCGGCGGGCTCGTGTCGAGCGCGCGCGATTACGACCGCTTCCTAGCGATGCTGCTGGGTGAAGGCGAAACCGGCGGGGTGCGCGTGATGAAGCGCGAAACCGCGCGGCTCGCGATGTCGAACCTCATCGCCGACAGCGTCGACCGCAAGGGAACATTTATCGACGGGCAGGGCTTTGGCGCGGGGGCGCGCGTGTCGCTGCCGGGCTCGCCGGGGGGCGAGGGGGTTTTCGGCTGGGCGGGCGCCGCGGGCACGATTGGCTTCGTCCACCGGGGGCTCGGCTATCGCGTCGGCGGCTATACGCAGATCATGCCGCCCGACGCGGTGTCGTTCCAGGGCAAGTTCGGCGAGACTTTCTTCAAGGATGTGACCCGCTGATGCCTTTGCCGCTCGGTTTCACCGGGGCGTGGCTCGACCGCGCCGACCAGTTGCGGACGAATGCGGAGGCGTTTGCGGCCTCAACGGCCGATCCGCGGGCACGCTGCCTTGTGCTCGACGGAATAGACTTCGTTCCGGGCGAAGGCGGCGGACTCTCTTGGGAGCCGCTCGACCCTGCTGACGACCGCGCGCTGATGCTGCTCGGCATCGACGACGCAGGAATCCCGCATTTTGTTCGCGAGGCCGCTTCGGGGGGGCGGATCGATGCGCGGTCGCGCACGGTGATGCGACTGCTTCCGTTGCTGTCGGGCGAAGATGCGGCGCTTTACGGCGGCGCGCGCAGCCTTGTCGACTGGCATGCGCGACATCGTTTCTGTGCGGTGTGCGGCGCCCCGACCGACCTGTTTCGCGGCGGTTGGGGGCGGCGCTGCGGCAGCTGCAACGCCGAGCATTTTCCGCGTGTCGACCCGGTCGTGATCATGCTTGCCGAATGCGACGGGCGTGTGCTCGTCGGGCGGCAGGGCGGGTTTCCGCCGGGGTTCTTTTCGGCGCTCGCGGGGTTCGTCGAACCCGGCGAATCGCTCGAGGAAGCCGTTGCGCGCGAATTGTTCGAGGAGGCGGGCATCCGCGTTTCGGACGTCTCTTATGTGGCGAGCCAGCCCTGGCCGTTCCCCTCGTCGCTGATGATCGGGTGCCGCGCGGTCGCCAAGGACCCCGCGCTGACGCTCGATACGACCGAGATCGAGGCGGCGATGTGGGTCGACCGGGACGAGGTGCGCGCCGCGCTCGCGGGCGATATGGGCGCGCCGTTCATGGCGCCGCCGCCGCTGGCGATCGCGCGTTACTTGCTGGAAGATTGGGCTAGTTAGAGCCGCTTGCCGGTAATCCGGCTGATTTCCTTGGCGACCATCGCCTCGACCAGCGCGGGCAGGTTGGCGTCGAGCCATTCCTTGAGCATCGGGCGCAGCGCGTCGAGGACGACATCTTCCATCGTGCGGCCGGCAACGGTCGGGGCCGCAACGGTGGCAGCGGCAACGGCGGGGGCCACGGCGGCGGTCAGTGCTTCGAGCGACTGGCGCGCGGCGTCGGCGCTCGCTTCGGAGACAAGTTCCTCGGCCGCAGGCGCCGTTTCGGCGTCCTCTTCGTCCTGAAGGTCGAGAATATCGTCGTTTTCGGCGAGCCGCGCTTCGCGAACGGTGCCGGGCGCCTCGTCACGAGCGATCACGCGCCGAATCGACGACAAGATATCTTCCATCGATGGTTCCCGCGACATATCGCCCATAACCAACCCCCTAAACCATCGCGATTACCGGATGGTTAACAATCCTCTTACCGATTTTGGGCGCATTTTGCCAAGCCTTATTGTGGCGAGAGCGATGGCGGACCGACGGGAACACTGGCGGTGGCTGCGGGAACGGCGCGGGTGTCGGTCGCCACTTGCTGCGGTGCCGGATCGTCGGCCCAATCCCAGATTTCGCCTCGCACGCGCCGGTGATTGACTTCGGGATCATAGAGCGCGCCGCCGCCGATGCCGAGGTCGCGCGCTTCGGCCTTGCCCATCGCGGCGAGGACCGAGAAGGCGGCGACGTACGAGTTGCGCTGCGCCGACACGAGCTGGACCTGGGTATTCAGATATTCCTGCTCGGCGTTCAAAATATCGAGGATCGACCGCGTGCCAACGCTGTTTTCGGCGCGCACGCCTTCGAGCGAGAGGGCGTTGGCGCTGACCGCCTGCTGCGTCGCGGTGATGATTCGTTCGTTCGCCTGCCAGGCGGCATAGGAGCCGCGGGTCTGTGCGATCACGCCGCGTTCGACCTCGACATATTGTTCGATCGCCTGGCTGCCGCGCGACTGCGCCTGCCGAACCTGTGCCGAACGGCGGCCGCCGGTGAAGATCGGCAGCGTGACCGACACGCCCGCCGCCGCAGCGGAGGTTTCCTGCGTCACGCCGACGCCGGTGACGCCGCTGTTCAGCGAGCCGAGATAATTATTATAGTTGCCGCCGAGCGTCGCGGACAGTTTCGGCGCGCGCGACGCCTTGGCGGCGCCAATATCGGCCTTCGACGCGCTGACCAGCTGATTCGCCGATTCGATGTCGGGATTGTTGTTCAGCGCGATCGCCACTGCCTCCTCGGCATTCGCCGGCAGGTTCGGCAGCGTCGGCGGCGCCTGAAGGTCGGTCGGGGCATCGCCGACAAGCCGGATATAGGATTCACGGCTGCCGATCAGGTTCGCCTCGGCGTTGCGCAGATCGCCTTCGGCGAGCGCAAGCCGCGCCTCCGACTGGGCGACGTCGGTGCGCGTCAGGTCGCCGATCTCGAAGCGATCGCTGGTTGCCTGCAGGTTGGTACGCAGGACCGAGACGTTCTTCTGGTTGAGCTGGACGATCGCCTGGTCGCGGATGACGTCCATATAGGCGCCGACGGTCTGCGAAAATATGCTCGCTTCGGTTGCGCGAAGGTCGGCTTGCCCGGCTTCGACGCGAAATTTGGCGGCGCGCACGGCGTTGCGGACCGCGCCGCCCTGATAGATCGGCACCGACAATTGGCCCGACCCGGTGACCGACCGCATCGGCGAGTTGAAGCTGTTGCCCGGGATGATGATATTTTCTTCATAATCCGCGCGGGTGCTGATCTCGGGAAGGCCGAAGCTTTTCTGGATCGGAACATTCTCGTCATTCGCGCGCTGTCCCGCGCGCGCGCCGGTCAGTGTCGGGTTGTTTTCATACGCCTTGGCCAGCGCCCCCTGCAAAGTTTCGGCCTGCGCCGTCGCGGGCAACATCAGCGCGCCGATCGCGAGGCCAGCGAGCCAGCGGGCGCGGCGAAGTGGCTGTTTCTTATTGTTATCGTTCATAAAGATGTCAGCCTGAAACAAGGAAGGAAGTGGCTTTAGAAACGGAAACCCGCCGGCGCCGCAAAGCCCGGCAACGGTGCGACGTCCATGTCGGCGAAGCTGCGCAGCGCGACGCCGCCGCCGGCCTTCACGCCCTCGACCAGCCGCGTCACCGCGCCCTCGCGCCGCGCCGCGATCAGTCGGCCGCCGTCGGCGAGCTGGGCGACAAGCGCGTCGGGCAGCGTTTCGATCGCGCCCTCGATGATGATGCGGTCGAACGGTGCCGCATCGGGGGCGCCCGCGTTCAGAGGTCCTTCGACCCAGCGGATATTGCCATGGAGAGCGGCGGTCTGCGCCGCGGTCATCAATTCGCCCTGTTCCTCGACCGCGTGAACTTCGGCGCCGAGCAGTGCGAGCAGCGCGGCGGTATAGCCTGTCGCGCTGCCGACGAGCAGAACGCGCATGCCAGGGCGGATCGCCGCCGCAACGAGCATCCGGCCGGTGACCAGCGGCGCGTTCAGCGCGCGGCCGTGACCCAGCGCGACCGCGCGATCGGTGTAGGCGACGCTGGCGAGCGACGCGGGCACATGCGCCTCGCGCGGCACGGCCGCCATCGCGGCAACGACGGCGGGTTCGGTGACGTCGTTGGTCCTCAGCTGGCTGTCGATCATGGCAGCGCGCATCTCTGCCGCAGTGATTTCGCTAAACTTCGTCGCCATCAGCCTTTTCCAATTCCCTGGAACATGAACCTTTGCGGGGCAGCCTTAGCCGAAGCATTGCTGTATTGCAATAGTAATACAGCCCCGCAGCCGCATTGTTGCCGCGCATAGCTGTCAATGGGGGTGCCGCCAACCCTCATCGCGCGCTGTGCCGCGGCCCGAGCGGTGCTGTTCCGGCGAATCCTTGACAAGGCAGCCAAAGCCCCTCACTAGCGGCGCCGTCCAACACCCGGCCCGTCCCACTGAGGACGTGGTAATTTGGCATGAGGCCCGATGGCGGAGTGGTGACGCAGCGGATTGCAAATCCGTGCACGCCGGTTCGATTCCGGCTCGGGCCTCCAAACTTTTCCCATTATTACCTAAATTCAATGCTTTGCGTTGCTTCAATGTCTAACCTTGGCGACAAGGTTAGACATCACACCGGCTTTAACCGGGTTTCCTGACGCTTGCCTGACGGCGTCGGGCTGCTCGGCATCCCCAACAACAAAGGGCTGCCCCTTTCGGAGCAGCCCTTCCATTGTCTTGCCTGTCGCGGACAGCTTATCCGAGCTGGACCCCCGCGAAGAAGGTCTTGCTCAAATCTGCCGCATGCGGCGTGTGACAATGAGACATTCGACCACCTCCTTTCGCTTGTTGACGATGACATCAATGTAGGATTCCTGACGGTTAGTTCAAGATATATCCGGGGCCGGTTTTCGCATGGCCTCGGCCTTCTGCTTTGCGGTGACCCGTCACCTTGCTGTCACACCCGACGCTTAGCCCCGATCCATCCCTTGTAGCCCCGATCCATCCCTTGAGATGTCAGGAGCCACCCGATGAGCGCGACCGCGGCGGATACGACCATCATCGAACCGGCAGGCGCCGAACGGCCCGATCTCGACAAGGGGCTCGGCGGCGCCGGCACCCTCGGGTTCGGCGCCGCGATCCTCGCGACCCTGCTCTATGTCGCCTACAGCGTGTACAGCGACGCGGCTGCGGCCGGGGTCCACGCCACGGCGTACCTGCCCTTCATCCTGCTGTTCATCGCGCTGCTGATCGCGCTCGGCTTCGAGTTCGTGAACGGCTTTCACGATACCGCCAACGCCGTCGCGACGGTGATCTACACCAATTCTATGCCCGCCAATTATGCGGTCGTCTGGTCGGGTTTCTTCAATTTCCTCGGCGTCCTCCTGTCGACGGGCGCGGTCGCGTTCGGCATCGTCTCGCTGCTGCCGGTCGAGCTGATCCTTCAGGTCGGCTCGAACGCGGGCTTCGCGATGGTCTTTGCGTTGCTGATCGCGGCGATCGTCTGGAACCTCGCGACCTGGTATCTTGGTATCCCCTCGTCGAGCTCGCACACGCTGATCGGCTCGATCATCGGGGTCGGCATCGCCAACGCGATGCTCAATGGAAAGAGCGGCACCGCGGGGGTCGATTGGACCAAGGCGACCGAGATCGGCTACGCGCTGTTGCTCTCGCCCTTGCTCGGTTTCACCGTCGCGGCGCTGCTGTTCCTTGCGATGAAGACGCTCGTCCGCAATCGCGCGCTCTATGAGGCGCCCAAGGGCAAGACGCCGCCGCCGACGTGGATTCGTGCGCTGCTGATCTTCACCTGCACCGGGGTCAGCTTCGCGCACGGCTCGAACGACGGGCAAAAGGGCATGGGGCTGATCATGCTCATCCTGATCGGCACCGTGCCGACCGCCTATGCGCTCAACCGCGCAGTGCCCGAGAAATATGTCGCTGAATTTCAGGTGAACTCCTCGATCGCCGCCGAAGCGCTCGCCGCCCATTCGGGCGGCGTCGCGCCGCCGGTCGACGCACGCAAGGCGGTGACGAGCTATATCGCCGACAAGACGCTCCAGCCCGCGACCGTTCCCGCGCTCGGTGCCCTGGTGACGAATATCGACCGGCAGGTGACGGGCTATGGCTCGCTCGCGAAGGTTCCGGCGGCCGCGACCGAGAATATGCGCAACGACATGTATCTCGCCTCCGAGGCGATCAAGCGCCTCGGCAAGGAAAAGACGCTCAAATTCTCGGACACGGAAGCGGAGGGGCTGAAGACCTACAAAACCTCGCTCGACAGCGCGACGCGTTTCATCCCGACCTGGGTGAAAATCGCGGTCGCCTTTGCGCTCGGATTGGGAACGATGATCGGGTGGAAACGCATCGTCGTCACCGTCGGCGAGAAGATCGGCAAGACGCATCTTACTTATGCGCAGGGCGCGTCGGCCGAGCTGGTCGCGATGGGCACGATCGGCGCCGCCGACATGCTCGGCCTTCCGGTCTCGACCACCCACGTCCTCTCGTCGGGCGTCGCAGGCACGATGGCGGCGAACCGGTCGGGATTGCAGATGTCGACGATCCGTAACCTGCTGATGGCGTGGGTGCTCACACTTCCGGTGTCGATCCTGCTCGCAGGCGGGCTCTATGCCTTGCTGTCGGCCATCTTCTGAAGGATCATTGCCACGGCAACGAACGAGGACAACCCGTTCCAGTCCTTTGAGACCATTGTCATGCAACCCGGGCTCATATGGGGCTGCGCGCGGACGGCCGACGGCACCCGGCCGATCGAGGAATGCGACGAAGCGGCGGACGCAAGTTTCCGCTGGCTGCACCTCAACCTTGCCGACCAGCGCACATTGCGCTGGCTCGAGCGCCAGACGCAATTGCCGCGCGCGATGCACGAGCTGATGCTCTCACGCGACACGCATTCGCAGGCGATCGTCGAGGATGGCGTCGTCGGTCTCGTCCTCCAGGACTTCGAGCGCGATTTCGACGCCGGTCAGACGATGCAGATCGGCGCCCTTCATATCGTCGTCACGCCCGACCTGATGCTCACCGGCCGTTTTCATCCGATCCATTCGGCCGATGTTGTGAAGCAGCGCATCGCACTCGGCCTTGACGTCTGCGACAGCGGTGCGGCGCTGAACCTGATGGTCGGTGCGATGGCCGACGGGCTCAGCCATCTGGTCCGCACCCTCTCGGTCGACATCCAGACCGCCGAGGACGAGTTTCTCAACGAACGGGTGACGCCCGCGACGCGCGACCTTGTCGCGATCCGGCGTCGCGCCGCGCGGCTGCACCGGCTGATCGGCGGGATGCGTGCCGCGCTCCACCGGCTTGAGATGGACCCCGACCTGCCACCACTGCTCGCCCCTGTCGCCGAGCATGTCGTCCAGCGGCTCCACGCGCTCGACGCCGATGTCGGCGGGGTGCAGGCGCAGCTCCGCATGCTCCGCGACGAGCTCGACCTCCAGACCGCGCAGCGCACCAACCAGAATCTCTATTTCCTGTCGGTGATGAGCGCGCTGCTGCTGCCCGCGACGTTGGTGACGGGCTTTTTCGGGATGAACACCGGCGGGCTGCCCTTTGCGCATACGATCGGCGGCACGTTGGTCGCCGGCGTTCTCGCGATTGCCGCGTCGGGGGCAACCTGGCTGCTGCTCAGCCGCAGGCGCTAGTTAGAGGGCGGCACCGGCCCGCTCCCCCTCCCGGCCTCCCATAG
>NZ_JBOHHT010000028.1:0-26664 GCF_050725655.1 Sphingopyxis sp.
ATCAACACGACTCCGCTCGTGGACATCATGCTTGTGTTGCTCATCATCTTCCTCATCACGGTTCCCGTGGTGTTGGAGACGGTGAACCTGAAACTGCCCGACGTGGCGTTTGAGGTGACGACGACGAAGCCTGAGAATGTGCTGCTCTCGATCCGTTCGGCTGATACCGACGGCGATGGCGAGCCCAACCCCGAGAGTACGGCGTGCGAAGTTTACTGGGGCCAGACCCCGGTCGATTCGAAGCAGTTGCTGGAACGTGGACAAAAGAAGCTTGAGCAGCTGCTCGAGGATATCGGCGGTCCGCAGAATATCACCGAGGAAAACTTCCCCGAAGTGCATATCCGCGGCGACGTCAACACGCCTTACCAGTGCATCGGTGGCGTGATCTACACGATGCAATATGCCGGCTTCCAGAAGATCGGGTTCATTTCGGAACCGGCTCCTGGTTCGGGTACGGTGGGCCGCCTGTAAGGGCGCGCTCCGTTTAGGAACGAAGGAATAATCGCATGTCCATGGCAGTTGGAGATCGGGACGAAAATGAACCGATGATGGATATGAACACGACGCCGCTCATCGACGTCATGCTCGTGCTCCTCATCATGTTCATCATCACCATCCCGGTCCAGACCCACGCGGTGAAGATCGATCTGCCGATCCCGACCGACAGCCAGAGCAATGTCGACCCCGAAAAGAACAAGGTGATGATCGATCCCGCGGGAACGATCACCTGGAACGGTTCGCCGGTCGATCTCGCTCAGCTGGCGCAGTATCTGGAACAGACCAAGGCCCTGCCGGTCGAACCCGAACTGCAGGTTCAGCCCGACCCCTATGCGCGCTATATCGTCGTCGACAATGTCATGGCGGTAATCAAGCGCAGCGGCGTCGGCAAGCTAGGCTTCGTCGGCAACGAGCAATACGCCCGCGTCTTCTGATTTTCGATCAGGGCCGTCAGGCAAAAATATGGGGCCGCGAAGCAATTCGCGGCCCTTTTTTGTCTTTGCCCGATCGGGATCGAATGGACGAAAACGACCGGTTGCGGACATTGGTCCTCCCTGCGGCGTAGCCGTGGGGAGGGGGACCGTTCGCGAAGCGAATGGTGGAGGGGCCGCAACGTCGCGCCATAAGCCCCTCCGTCAGCGCTTCGCGCTGCCACCTCCCCATGCCTGCGGCACAGGGAGGATATGTCTCTCCTCGTCACCCCGGACCTGATCCGGGGTCCACAGCTACCGTTGCGCTAATGGATCCCGGATCAAGTTCGGGATGACGAAAGAAGGCAGTGTCCGGCCACCACTCGAAGGCAGACTTATCCCCTTGGAACTGGCGGCGATTACGGGCATCGTCGGCGAACCGGGATCGAAACGCGCCGCGCCGACGTTCTGATTCCAATCTGGATCAAAGGGAGCAGCAAGATGACGATGGGTTCACGCCGGAAACAGATCATGGCCCAGGGGGCCGTCGTCATCGGGGCGCTCGTGCTCGCCGGCTGCGCGGGGATGGGGAAGAAGTCCACGACGACGCTGCCCGCGCCCGACGCCTATGCCCAGCTTTATGACAACAAGGGCGCCGACCGCGGCCGCGCCGACATTTATCGCGACACCACCGGTCTCCGCATCGAGCTCGTCGCGCGCGGCTTCGCGCCGGGGAATTTCGGCATGCATGTTCATGCCGTCGGCCAGTGCACCCCGCCCGATTTCGCCAGCGCGGGTCCGCACTGGAACCCGACCGGCGTCCAGCACGGCCGTGATAATCCGATGGGCGCGCACCATGGCGACCTCCCCAACCTGGTGATCGAGCCCGACCAGATCGGCCGCGCCACGCTGCGCCTCGTCGGCTCGCGCTTCGAGGGCGACGGCGGATTGCTCGATGCCGACGGCGCCGCTTTCGTGATCCACGCCGGGCCCGACGATTACAAGACCGACCCCAGCGGCAACAGCGGTGGGCGCGTCGCGTGCGGCGTGATCGTCAAAGAGGCTGCAAAGTAAAACGGCTTCCGCTGCCGCCCCTCCCGCCAAAGCGGGACAACGGCGGCGGTTTCAAACTCGACCGACTTAGGCGGGCGTCTCGATCGAAAGATCAGGCGCCCGCCGCGCGTTCGGCGATCGTGGCTTCGGCCTCTGGCACCGCGCGATAGGCATAGAGCAGCAGGCCGAGCGCGATCGGGGCGACGCCGATCAGCGACAAGATACCCGTGCGCAAGTCGCCGACCGGCTTGCCGTCGACGATCGTCCCGGCGAGGTCCGAAATCTGCCCGACCATATAGGGCCCGAAGGCAAGGCCGACCAAGGTGGTGCCGAGGAAGAAGGCTGCCGTCGCGGTGCCGCGCATGCGCGGCAGCACCAGATCCTGTGTTGTCGCGGCGGCCGCGCCGAGCGCCGCAGCACCGAACATGCCGGCAAGGAAGTTCATGACATAGAACAACGTCCCATTCTCGGTGGTATAGCCGATCCAGATCGGCACGATTGGGGCAACAACCCCGAACAGGATAACCCAGATCCGGCCCGCCGGATTGTGCGTGCGCAAGGCGTCGGCAACGCGGCCACCGACAATGACTCCCAGAAAACCGGCCACCGCAGCGTTGGCGCCCAGAACGAACGCCAATTCCTGTTTGGGCAGGCGCAGCACCGTCTCCGCGTAGGGTGCGGCCCAGAATCCCAGCGCCCATGCGACCAGCGATACCAAGCTATAACCCAATGTCGTACAGACAAACGCTGGCGTGCCCCAGATCAGCCGGAAGGTCGCAGGATCGCGCGCCTTAAGTGTGCAGGCCCACGAGAAGACTGCATAATAGCCGAAGGCTATGGCTGACCATTGCGGCAGATTGCCGGTCAACTCGATCATCAGCCACGCGCCGGCTGCGGCCAGCGCCGCGACTGCCAGATTGATCGCCAGCGCCACCGGCCCGCGCTCCCATGCACCGAGCAGGGTGAAGGGCGGAACGATACTCTCTAGGTCGCCGGCAAAGCTGCGGAACGGGGTTGGGGAAACGGGGCTGGCTACGCCGTCCATCGCGCCGCGCGCGGGTTCGCGTAGGGTCGACACCCATAGCGCGATCAGCACACCCGGAATGCCCACCGCCAGAAACGCGCCCTGCCAGCCGACGAGGCCGAGCGGGCCGCCGTTTGGCCATGTCTGGTTCCACACCTGTCCGATCTTCGCGCCGATCAGCAGCGACACCCCACCCCCGATATAGAGCCCCGAAGAATAGACGGCGAGCGCAGTCGCGCGCTGACGCTTGGGAAAATAATCCGAAATCAGCGAATAGGCAGTCGGGCTGGCGGTCGCCTCGCCCACGCCGACCCCCATACGGGCCAGCGTCAGGGTCAGCTGGGTTTGAGCGAAGCCCGACAGCGCGGTCATTGTCGACCACAGGGTCAGCCCGATCGCCAGCAGCTTCTTGCGATTCCAGTTGTCGGCCAGCCGTCCGAGCGGAATGCCGAACAGTGCATAGAAAACCGCAAAGGCGGCGCCGCCCAGAAAGCCCAGATCGCTGTCGGTCAGCCCGAGATCGGCCTTGATGTCGACCGCAAGGATGCTCAGGATCTGCCGGTCGATGAAATTCAGGATATAGACGACGACGAGCACCGACAGGACGTACCAGCTGTATCCGGTGGCCTTCGGCTCGGCCGGGACCGGCGCTCCGGACGTGACATTCTCGCTGGCGATCTCGGCCATCTGGCAACCCTCTCCCTGACCCGTTATCTGTTATGGCTCATGGCTAGCAGAGCCGGAACGCGGTGCAAGTTGAAAGTCGGTTCAACTTTATGGAGAGCATGGTCGATATGCGCAATGATAGAGCAGTTGCGAAACCCGCGATCCTCTTCCTCTGCCTCGGCAACATCTGCCGCTCCCCGCTCGCGGAAGGCGCCGCACGCGCCGCTTTCGCCAAGGCCGGCATCGACGCCACGCTCGATTCGGCGGGAACCGGCGACTGGCACGTCGGCCACGCCCCCGACGCCGGTGCACAAGCCGAAGCCCGCCGCCGCGGCGTCGATATTTCGGCGCTGCGCGGCCGCCAGCTCCGCCGTGCCGACTTCTACGATTTCGACCTGATCCTCGCCGCCGACGCGAGCAATTTGCGCGACGCCCTCGCGATCCGCCCTGCCGACGCGAGTGCCGAACTCAAGCTGATGCTCGACCTGCTGCCGGGACGCGGCGGCGAGGGCGTCACCGATCCCTATTATGGCGAGGACGATGGCTTTGCCGCGACGTGGGACGATGTCGATGCGGTCGCGGCGGCACTCGTCGCCGAATTTTCACCGTCGAGCGGATAACGCGCTACCGGATGATAGCGTGAGCCGCCGTGGCCGAGCTCGCTTTCATACAGCGTGACGTGGCCAAATTCGAAAGCCGGACTGGCAAGGTCGCTGTTCAGCGCGAGGAAGGAGGCGACCGGACCCGATCCGCGATTCAGCCGCGCCAACGTGACGTGCGGGGCAAAGGCGCGTGTCTCGGGCGCGACGCCGACGCGCGCGAGACACTGATTGACCTTGCGGTGCAACGCCGCGAGCGGCTCGCGCGGCTCGACCCCGGCCCAGATCATGTGCGGTCGGCCTTGTCGTTCGAACAGGCCCACCCCCGCGATCCGCGCCGTCACGGTCGGCGCATAAAGTGCGCCGAGCGCCGCGGCGATGTCCTCGGCCATATGATGATCGACCTCGCCGATGAAGCGCAAGGTGAGGTGGAGCTGCTCGTCATTTTGCCAGCGCGCGCCCGCGATGCCGTGCATCGCAGCGAGCAATATGTCGCGGACCGGGCGCGGCGGGCGCAGCGCGACGAACAGGCGGTGCGTGGGCATGGCGGGCAGCATAGAAGGCGGGATTTCGGATCGCGACCCCTAACCGTCGGGGAGGCGATAATATTTCTCTTGTCCGGTTTCGCTTGAAAGAAGAGGGGAAACCCCCGATATTGCACCCTACGGCCGGTATGGGCTGGCCGGTGATGGAGTAATGACAATGGCGAATTGGAACGACCCCAATGTGGCGGCTTCCGGTTTTGGTGCCGGCGCGAACGCAATGGACCAGGCTGTCGATGCCGGCCTGCGGTCGTACATGCTGTCGGTTTACAATTATATGGGCTCGGGCGTGCTGCTGACCGGCATCGTCGCGTTGCTGGCGTTTCAGTCGGGCTTTACCGCCTCGCTGATCGGCTCGCCGCTGATGTGGGTTGTTGCCCTCGCGCCGCTGGCTTTTGTGCTGGTGCTCAGCTTTGGCATCAACAAGCTGTCGACCACGGCGGCGCAGGCGCTGTTCTGGGTCTATGCCGCGGTCATGGGTCTGTCGATGTCGACGATCTTCATCGCCTTCACCGGCACATCGATCGCGACCACGTTCTTCGCGACCGCGGCGGCGTTCATTGGTCTCAGCCTTTACGGCTATACGACCAAGAAGGATCTGTCGGGTTTCGGCACCTTCCTGATCATGGGCGTTGTCGGCATCATCGTCGCGATGCTGATCAACTTCTTCCTGCAGTCGAGCGCGCTTGCCCTCGCGATCAGCGTCATCGGGGTGCTGCTGTTCGCGGGCCTCACCGCCTATGACACGCAGAAGATCAAGAGCATGTATTTCTATGTCCGCGGGACCGATTTTGTCGGCAAGTCGGTGGTGATGGGCGCGCTGACGCTCTACCTCGACTTCGTCAACATGTTCACCTTCCTGCTCAACCTGATGGGCAGCCGCGACTAAGCGGGACGGACAAAGATCGGCTTACAAGGGAGCCCGGCGGAGCAATTCGCCGGGCTCTTTCTTTTTGGGGGTACGGATGAACCGGTTTGCGATTCTCGCGGCGGCTGGCCTGATGCTAGCGGTGCCGGCGGCGATGGGGCGGGAAGGTAGCGCGGCCTGTACCGCCGCGCGGCCTGCCGGTGATCTCAAGAGCCATGCCGCATCCTTCTTCCCGAAAGCGAGCAACGCCGATCTCGATGCTCTCGCCGCCTGCCTTGGCGATCGCGATCCGGCGGTACGCGATGACTTTGCCTTCACCCTGTGGTCCGAAGGGCTGCGCAGCCAATATCTGACGCCCGCGCAGATGCGCTACACGCTCGGCCTGCTGACGAGGATGGTGGTAGCGCCCGATGATACGGCGGGTTTCCGCCAACCCTTCGCCGCGCTGACGCTATCCGAGGTCGCGCGCGCCGACCGCATCGAGGCGTTTCTGACCGAGGCCGAACTCCACGCCCTCACCGAAACCGGTGCGGCATATCTGCGCGGGGTGCGCGATTATCGCGGCTTTGTCGCGGGCGAGGGCTGGCGGCACGGTGTCGCGCACGGCGCCGACATCTTGCTCCAGCTGGCGCTCAACCCGCGGCTGTCGCGTGCCGATGCCGATCTCATTCTCGGCGCCGTCGCGGTGCAGGTCGCGCCGCCCGGATCGCACGCCTATGTCCATGGCGAGGCGCGGCGGCTGGCACGCCCGGTGCTTTTCCTCGCCAAACGCCCCGACATCGAAGATGCCGCCTGGGCGGCGTGGTTCCAGTCGCTGCATCCCGATGACGCGTCGCGCTGGCAGGCACCCTATTCCAGCGAAGCGGGGCTGGCAGCGATCCACAACAGCAGCGCTTTCGGCGATGCCATCTATGTCGCCGCCAGCGAATCGCAGGATCCACAGGTTCGCCGGCTCGCCCCACTCGCCGCCGGATTGCTGAAGGCGCTGCCTTAGGCGGGTGCGGTGCCCGCCGCCTGCATTTCGGCGATCAGGCCATTGTCGATTGCCTTGGCGCGCTTGTACGCCGGGCGTTCGCGCAGCGGCGCGACATATGCCTCGAACGCCGGGCGCGACGGGATCGTGCCGAACTGCAGCCCCCAGTCGATCTGGCTGCCGACATAGACGTCGGCGGCGCTGAAGCGGTCGCCCGCGACGAACGCCTTGCCCGCGACGGCGCTTTCGAGAGCGTCGAGCGCGGCGGGGAGCGAGCCGAAACCCGCCATGCGCTGCTGATCGGCATCTGGCTCGACACCGAAATGCTTGGCGGTGATTGCCTGCTCGACAGGGCCCGAGGTGAAGAAGAGCCAGCGATAATAATTGGCACGGTCGGCGGGGTCCGGGGCGAGGCCGGCTTCCGGGAAGGCGTCGGCGAGATAGGCGCAGATCGCGGCGCATTCGGTAACGACCTTGCCGTCGTGGACGACCGCTGGAACCTTGCCCATCGGGTTCACCGCGAGATATTCGGGGCCCTTCATCGTCGTGCCATAATCGAGAATACGCGGTTCATAGGGTGCGCCGACCTCTTCGAGCATCCAGCGGGCGATCTGCCCGCGCGACATCGGATTGGTATAGAAAATCAGGTCTTCGGCCATCGCGCTTCTCCCATGGGTTTCGAGTCGGATACGAACATATCAGGAACATAATCCGACTGCCAGCGGGCTTGTTTTGTCACCGTTCGCGGCTAAGGCAAAGGCATGAGCGATGAACGCATCTGGACCGCCGCCGTGTTGGTGATCGGCGACGAGATTCTCTCGGGCCGCACGCAGGACAAGAATGTGTCGCAGATCGCGACCTGGCTCGAAGTGCAGGGAATCCGCCTGCGCGAGGTCCGCATCGTCCCCGATGTCGAGGATGAGATCGTCGATGCGTTGAACGCGATCCGCGCGCGCTACGACTATGTCTTTACCACCGGCGGCATCGGACCGACGCACGACGACATCACCGTCGATGCGGTCGCGAAGGCGCTCGGGGTCGGTGTCGTCATCCATCCCGCGGCGCGCGCGATCCTGGAACGTTATTACACCGCGCGCGGCAGCGAGCTTACCGAGGGGCGGCTGCGCATGGCGCGCGTGCCCGACGGCGCCGAGTTGATCCCCAACCGCATGTCGGGCGCGCCGGGGATCCGCATCGGCAATCTGTTCGTGATGGCGGGGGTGCCGCACATCACCGCGGGCATGCTCGACGCGCTGACCGGCGAGCTCGAGGGCGGCGCGCCGCTGGTCGCGTACACGATCGGCGCCTGGGCGCCCGAAAGCGAGATTGCCGACCTGCTGCGTCAGGGTGAAAAGGATTATCCGGGCGTCGCGATCGGCAGCTATCCCTTCTTTCGCGAGGGGAAAACCGGCGCCAATTTCGTCATCCGTTCGACCGACGGCGCGCAGGTCGCGGCGTGCGTCGCAACGCTCACTGCCGGCTTCGAAGCGCTCGGTTATGCGGTGACCGACGGCGGCATCTGATCGACCGCCTCGTCCTCGCTGGTCTGCGTCGCGCGCGGCAGGCGGCGCAGCATCAGGATCGCGAGCAGGCCAAAGATCGCCGCGACGACAAAGGCTGCACCCGGAAAATGTATAGGCGCGCCGCTAGCCGTAAAATAGGCCATCGTGCCGGTGAGCAGCAGCGGCGCGAAAAGCTGGCCCAGCCCCATCGCCATCGCTGAAATCCCCTGCACCTCGCCCTGAGTCTCGGCAGTCGCGCGGCGCGACATCATCGCCATCAGCGACGGCTGCACCGGCGCCTGCAACGCCACCGGGATCAGCAGCAGGAAGGCGCCGATCGTCGAGGTGGTGAAGGCGTATCCGACATAAACCGCAACCGCGACGAGGATACCGAGCGTTGCCGCATCGCGCTCACCAAAGCGCGCGACCGCAGGGCCGACGACAAAGACCTGGCCGAGCGCGATCATCACCCCGACCGCGGCAAGGCTCGCGCCGATCATCCCCGGCGTCCAGCCGAGCTGCGCGATGCAATAAAAGCTCCACGTCATCGGATAGACGAGGCTGGCGATCTGCCATAGCACGAGCACCCCGGCGACCCCGTCCATGCCCGGCAGGCCGCGCATCGTCTTCCACGCGCCGAGCGGATTGGCGCGGCGCCAGTCGAAGGCGCGGCGGCGTTCGGGCGGCAGCGTTTCGGGGAAGATGAAATAGCCATAGAGCATGTTGGCCGCGGCGAGGATCGCGGCCGCCACGAACGGCGCGCGCGGGCTGATCTCGCCGAGGAGACCGCCAATCGCGGGGCCTGCGACGAAACCGATACCGAACGCCGCGCCGACGAAGCCGAAATTGCGCGCGCGCTCCTCTGGTTTGGTGATGTCGGCGATCGCGGCTTGGGCCGCGGCGTAGCTGCCGCCGAAAATGCCCGACAGCGCGCGGGCGACGAACAGCCAGGGCAAGGTCTCGACGATCGTCAGCAGCGCATAATCGACCGCGAGACCGCCGAGCGCGAGGAGCAGCACGCGCCGCCGCCCGAAATGGTCGGACAGATTGCCGAGCACGGGTGAAGCAAGGAATGTCGCGACCGCCATGACCAGCCCGATCCACGCGCCGATTTCGATCGCGTGGGGCAGGTCGATACGGCCGACCTCCATCACGAGTTGCGGCAGCACCGGCATGATGATGCCGAATCCGACCGCATCCATGAAGATGGTCGCGACGATGAACGGGATGGTGCGTGCCGCCGTCACTTGCTCTTTCTTTCTGCTGTCCCTAGCGCCACTGAACACTCCCTCATGCGTTGGCGATAGATGAAACTCGAAATATCCGCCTCCCTAAATTACCGCCTGTCCGAGCCCGTCGACCTGATGCTGCAGATCGAGGCTGCGAACGGGCACGGCCAGCGCGTCCTCGACACCTCGCTCGACGTCGGCGCGCCCGAATTTATCGCGCGCGTTCCGGCGGCGGACGGCATCTGCGAGCCGATCTGGCTGCGCGCCGAGGGGAGTCTGCGCGCCGAGTATCGCGCGCTGGTGGAGATCGACCGGCCCGACATCGACTTCCGCTCGCTCGCCGCGGTGCCGCTCCATCGTCTTCCAGCCGAGGCGATCCCTTATCTCAACGAATCGCGCTATTGCCCGTCGAACAAGTTCCACGCCTTCGTCGAGCGCCGCTTCGGCGACAATGATGGTGGCGCGAAGATCGGCCGCATGCGCGACTGGATCGAAAGCCGCTTTACCTATGTCTCGGGGTCGAGCGATGCCGAGACCGGCGCGCTCGACAGCTTCGTCGAACGCCGCGGGGTGTGCCGCGACTATGCGCATGTGATGATCGCGCTCGCGCGCGCCGCGCATATCCCGGCGCGTATGGCGAGCGCCTATGCGCTTCGCGTCGCGCCGCAGGATTTCCACGCCGTTGCCGAAGTCTATCTCGACGGCAACTGGCACCTCGTCGATGCGACGGGCATGGCGAGCGCGTCCGAAATGGCGCGTATCTGCGTCGGCCGCGACGCCGCCGACATATCTTTCCTGACCGCATATCGCGATATCGCGTTCGTCAGTCAGAAGGTGAAGGTGGAGCGCGTCGAGGGCTGAGGGGCCGTCGCGGCAAAGCCACGCAGTCGATCTTCGCCGCGCGAGGTCGGCCGGGCTTTCGCCGATCGCTGTTTCGGCAGCAAGTACTGTAGCGATGGAGCGGGTGAAGGGAATCGAACCCTCGTCACTTGCTTGGGAAGCAAAAGCTCTACCATTGAGCTACACCCGCACTCGGCCACGACCGATAGGCGGCCTTTGCCGTTATCCGCGCCGCTGGTCAATCCTTTGCTGGCCGTGAGGCTTCAGCGCGCCGATTCGCAGATCGTCTCCATCGCGACAAAGGTCGACGTGCTCGCGACATGCGGCAGGCTGGAGATTTTTTCGCCGAGCACGATGCGATAGCGTCGGATATCGGGGGTGCGGACCTTCAGCAGATAGTCGAAGCTGCTCGCGATCATGTGGCATTCCTCGACCTCGGGAATCTGCCGAACTGCCATATTGAACTGCTTCAATGCGTCTTCGCGCGTGTCCGACAGCTTGACCTCGGTGAAGGCGACATGGTCGAGCCCGACCTTGGCGGGATCGACGATCGCGCGAAAGCCGACGATCAGCCCGCTGTCGACGAGGCGCTTCACGCGTTGCTGGCACGGCGTTTTCGACAGGCCGACCTGCAACGCGAGTTCGGTAAAGGTGATCCGTCCATCGCGGCCCAGAATCGCGAGAATCTTGCGATCGAATTCATCCAGTTCGACTATGGAAGAGGCATTTTTCATTTATATCGACTAGGATTGATCGCAAACTTGGTCAATTCATATATGAATCTGGCCAAAACAAGTCGGATCGACTTACGGCAATATGGTATCAGGCGACATGACTAAAAGCCCCGACCGCACCGCCATCCGCGCCCTCGCCCGCCGCAGCGAATCCGACATCGTCGCCGAGCTGCGTAGCGCTCTTGCAACCTCTTCGGCGAGTGTCGAGGCGGTCACCCGCCGCGGGCTCGAACTGATCCGCAAGGCAAAGGCCGAGGGTGAGCGCGAGACGCTCGTCGCACAGTTGATGAACCGCTACCGCCTCTCAACCGAGGAAGGCGTCGTGCTGATGTGCCTTGCCGAGGCGCTGCTGCGCGTTCCAGACAATGCGACCGCCAATGCGCTGATCCGCGACAAGATCGCCGGACGCCACTGGAAGGACGGCGAGGATGAGGACAGCCCGCTGATTGTCGCGCTGTCGTCGCGCGGCTTGTCGCTGGGTTCGGCGACGCTGATGCTCGATGCGATGGGCAGCCGGGCGAACCCGCTGACCCTTCTCAAATCGATGGTCCGCCGTTCGGGCGAGCCGGTGATTCGCCAGGCGGCGCTCGCGGCGATGAAGATGCTGGGCCAGCAATTCGTGATGGGCGAGACGATCGACGCCGCGGTCAAGCGCGCCGACAAGGAAAAGTCCGAACTCGCGAGCTTCGACATGCTCGGCGAGGCGGCGCGCACCGCGGAGGACGCGCAGCGCTATTACGAGAGCTATGCCAATGCCATCGCGCGCATCGGCAAGGCGGCGAAGCCCGGCGATCCGCACGCCAACCATGGCATTTCGATCAAGCTGTCGGCGCTTCACCCGCGTTATGAATATCTGCAGCACGCGCGCGTGATCGGCGAACTGGTGCCGAAGGTGATCGAACTCGCCAAGGCGGCGCGCGCGGTGAACATCCCGCTGATGATCGACGCCGAGGAGACCGACCGGTTAGAGCCGCATATGGACGTGTTTGCCGCGCTGATCGACGCAGGGATCGCCGACGGCTGGACCGGGCTCGGTATCGTGATCCAGGCGTATCAGAAGCGCGCGCCGGCGGTGATCGACAGGCTCGCGAACCGCGCGCGGACGCGCGGGGTCAAGCTGTCGATGCGCCTGGTCAAGGGCGCCTATTGGGATACCGAGATCAAGCGCGCGCAGACGCTGGGCCTCGGCGATTTCCCGGTGTTCACGGCAAAGCTCCACACCGACCTCAATTATATGCGCTGCGCGCAGTTGCTGCGCGACTGCCAGGATTGCATCTATCCGGCGTTCGCGAGCCATAATGCGATGACGCTCGCTTTTGTGTCCGAATTGTTCGCGGGCGCCGATTACGAGCTGCAGCGGCTGCACGGTATGGGCGAGGGCGCGCACGACGCGCTCGTCGCGCTGTTCCCGCCGCCGCGCCCGGTGCGCGTCTATGCGCCGGTCGGCACGCACCGCGACCTGCTCGCCTATCTCGTACGCCGCCTGCTCGAAAACGGCGCGAACTCGAGCTTCGTGCACCAATTCTCCGATCCCGGCGTCACCGCCGAGCAGCTCGCGGTCGATCCGCGCAGCGTTGCGAGCGCGGCGTCGTCGAATATTGCGACCGGCCTCGGCCTCTTCGATCCCGTGCGGCGCAATTCACGCGGTTATGACCTTGGCGATCCGGGCGTGCCCGAAGCGCTGGTTTCGGCAATCGGCGCGGCGCGGCGTAGCGATCTTGTCGCAGCGCCGATCGTCGGCGGCGTCGCGCGCAAGGGTAAAGCAGAGCCGGTACGCAACCCCGCCACGGGTGCCACTGTTGGTCAGGTGATCGAGGCCGATGCCGCGACCGTCGCCGATGCCGTTGCCGCGGCGCGCAAGGCGCATGGTGACTGGAGCCTTGCTGGCGGGGCCTTCCGCGCCGAGCGGCTCGAACGCGCCGCCGACCTGCTCGAAGAGCATGACGCGCTCTTCCTCGGTCTCGCGATCGACGAGGCGGGCAAGACGCTCGTCGATGCGATCGCCGAGGTGCGCGAGGCGGTCGATTTCCTGCGCTATTATGCGGCGCAGGCGCGTGCCGATTTCACTTACCCCGTCGCGCTGCCCGGCCCGACGGGCGAGCGCAACGAGCTGATGCTCGAAGGCAAGGGCGTCTTCGTGTGCATCAGCCCGTGGAACTTCCCGCTCGCGATTTTCCTCGGCCAGGTGTCGGCGGCGCTCGCCGCGGGCAATAGCGTGCTCGCCAAACCCGCCGAGCAGACCCCACTCATCGCGCACGCCGCGGTCGAGCTGTTGCTCGAAGCCGGGATTCCCGGCGATGTGCTCCATTATCTCCCCGGCCGCGGCGAGACCGTCGGCGCGGCGCTGACGAGCAACAACGACATTATCGGCGTCGCCTTTACCGGCTCGACCGAAGTCGCGCGGATGATCAACCGCAGCCTCGCCGGGCGCGACGGGCCGATCGCGACGCTGATCGCCGAAACCGGCGGCGCGAACGCGATGATCGTCGATTCGACCGCGCTTCCCGAACAGGTGGCACGCGACGCCGTCGCCTCGGCCTTCCAGTCGGCGGGGCAGCGCTGTTCGGCGCTGCGCCTGCTTTGCGTGCAGGAAGATGTCGCCGATACGATGATCGAGATGGTCGCGGGCGCGATGGCCGAACTCAATGTCGGCGATCCGTCGATCCTTGCGACCGATGTTGGCCCGATCATCGACGACGAGGCGCGGGCAAACATTGCCGCCTATGTCGCGGAGGCGCGCGCCGCGGGCCGTGTGATCGCCGAAGCGGGGCGCACGAACTTGCCTACGGAGGGTCATTTCGTGCCGCCGGTCGCGATCCGGCTCGATCATGTCACCGATTTGAAGCGCGAGATTTTCGGCCCCGTGCTTCACGTCGCGACGTGGAAGGGCGGCGAGCTCGACGCGCTTATCGATGCGATCAACGCCTCGGGCTATGGCCTGACGCTTGGCGTCCACACGCGCATCGACGGCGTCGCCGCGCATATCGCGGCGCGCGCGCAGGTCGGCAATGTCTATGTCAACCGCAACCAGATCGGCGCGATCGTCGGATCGCAGCCGTTCGGCGGGCGCGGCCTGTCGGGCACCGGTCCGAAGGCCGGCGGCCCGCACTATCTGCACCGCTTTGCCGAGGAAAAGTCGATCTCGACCGACATCACCGCGGCGGGCGGCAACGCGGCGCTGATGGCGGGCTAAATCCTGCGCTGGCTGATGTGCGGTGGCTTCGGCCGCCCGCGCATCAGCTGGTCGGTTGCGACCACGAGGCCCGATACAGAGTGGACCACTGTCCCGGGCAAATACGTCCGAAATCGTCTCGCGGCATAATGCCGCGGCGACCCTATGTTATGGTTGCCCCCCGCAGCGATGACGGCCTACCGCTTTGCCCGGCGCGCGCCAATGGGTAATTTTACGCACCCGGTACGCCGAGCAATTGTGCCTGCGCCTTCAATCGTCCGGCCGCCGCCGGGTTGGCCGCGACGCCGTCCTTCAGCGCCTGCGCGGCTTTCGCCGTCTCGCCCAGCGTCATGCGGCTGCGCATCAGCATGATCCAGCGGTCGACGTTGGCCGGGTCGGCCTTCAGTTTGGCTTCGAGCCCGCTCACCATGCCCTCGATCATCTGATCCTGCTGGCCCTTGGGAAGCTGAGACGCCGCTTCCATGTCGGCGCGGCTCGGCCCCGGGATCGCGCGTGCGGCAACCGGCATTTCGTTTGCGGTCAGCGGCCGCGCCTGGGTGCTCGCGAGCCGCGCGGCGACGTCGATCTTGTGGATCTTTCCTACCTGTTCGATCGTGCGGCGCAGGTCCGCTTCCCACGGCGCCCCTTGGGGCGCGTCGGCGAGTAGCGCGAACCAGTCCTCGATCGCGCCCTTGTGATCGCCGCCAATGTCCTTCTTCACCGCGAGGAAGTAGCGCGCGCGCGGATCCTTGGCGTCGAGCGCGATCGCCCTGTTGAACGCTTCGAGTCCGGCGGCGGGCATCGGGTCGCTGTCGCTTCCCATCACCCGCGCTTCGCCGAGCGCCGACCAAAGGCCCGCCGAATCGGGCGACAACGCGACCGCTTTCTCGTAAGCCACCGCAGCACCCGCGAAATCGCTCATGTCGAATCGCGCCGCGCCGAGCGCGGTCCAGGCTTCGGCACTGTTCGGCTCGCGCTTCGTGCGCGCCTCCAGTTCGGCGAGTTGATCGGACGGTGCGCCCATGGTCTGCGTTGCGGGATCGGGCGCCGGGGGACCGGAATCGCGCCAGATCGCATAGCCGATCGCGGCCGCCAGTAACAGGAAGGCGGCGATCAGTATCGCCCGGTTGGTGCCCGTCATGCCCCCCGTCGTGTCCGTCGCCATCTTGTTGCTCTCGCTCATTTTTGCCCCTCTTGTGCGCGCCGCGAAAAAATACGGCCTGTGCGCGCTGTCATATTGCCTTTGCTTGGCGATGGTGTAGCCTTTGGCATACAAGGTCGGTCAACGATAAAATCGTCAGGGGTCGCACCGGCTTTCCCAGTCATACAGGGGAGGGGTGCATGGCAGTTTCGGATCACGTCGACTTTTCGACGTTCATGGAAGGCGTGAAAAAGCGCAACCCGGGGCAACCCGAGTTCGTCCAGGCGGTGCAGGAGGTGTCGGAAGACATCTTCGATTTCATCGCCGACAAGGAAGACTATCACGCGCAGCAGATTTTGCGGCGCATCGCCGAACCCGACCGGGTCGTGTCCTTCCGCGTCTGCTGGGAGGACGACAACGGCAATATCCGCGTCCAGCGCGGCTGGCGCGTCCAGAACAATAATGCCATCGGCCCGTATAAGGGCGGCATCCGTTTCCACCCGAGCGTCACCGAATCTGTGCTCAAGTTCCTCGCGTTCGAACAGACGTTCAAGAATGCGCTGACCGGGCTGCCGATGGGCGGCGGCAAGGGCGGGTCGAACTTCAACCCCAAGGGCAAGAGCGTGCGCGAGATCATGCGCTTCTGCCAGAGCTTCATGACCGAACTCTATCGCCACATCGGCGCCGACATCGATGTGCCCGCGGGCGACATCGGGGTGGGCGGCCGCGAGATCGGCTTCATGTTCGGCCAGTATAAGCGGATCACCAACGAATTCACCGGCGTGCTCACCGGCAAGGGGCTCGAATGGGGCGGCTCGCTGATCCGTACCGAGGCGACGGGCTATGGCGCGGTCTATTTCCTCGCCAACATGCTCGCCGCAAAGGGGCAGGATCTCGTTGGGAAGACCGCGGTCATCTCGGGGTCGGGCAATGTCGCGACGCATGCGGCCGAAAAGATCGTTCAGCTTGGGGGCAAGGTGGTGACGCTCTCGGATTCGGGCGGCTTCATCCACGATCCTGACGGCATCACGCAGGAAAAGATCGACTGGGTGAAGACGCACAAGACCCACCGCCGCGGCCGGATCGAGGAATATGTGGGCGAGTTCAAATCCGCGAGCTTCACGGCGGGCAAGACGCCGTGGGGCGTGAAGTGCGACGTCGCGCTGCCGTGCGCGACGCAGAACGAGCTGCTCGGCGACGACGCCAAAGCGCTGGTCGCGAACGGCTGTATTGCGGTCAGCGAGGGCGCCAACATGCCGACCAATCTCGAGGGTGTGCATGTCTTCAAGGATGCGAAGATCATGTTCGCGCCGGGCAAGGCCGCCAATGCCGGCGGCGTCGCGGTGTCGGGGCTGGAAATGAGCCAGAACAGCGGGCGCCGCAGCTGGAGCGAGCCCGAGTTGCAGCAGATGCTCAAGGACATCATGGACGGCATCCACAAGAGCTGCCTGACCTATGGTGACCGCGGCGGCGGCTATATCGACTATGTGAAGGGCGCGAACATCGCCGGCTTCAAAAAAGTCGCCGACGCGATGCTGGCATTCGGGGTGGTGTAAATCGGCCCAAGGCGTAAAAGCGCCGGGTTGGGGTAAAGGGGTTCTGCGGATGACGACGCACGCTGGAAAGGAGCGCGCCGATCGGCCTTGGGCGGCGTTTGCCGCCTTTGTTCCCACGCGCGCGGCGTTTGCCGCCTTTGTTCCCACGCGCGCGGCGTTAGCCGCTCTGGCGGCGATGCTGATCGCGCTCGCCATTGCGGCGTTCGTCTTCGCTCCCCCTGCCCGTTCGCAGGGCGAAAGCGGCACGCGTTATACTGGCGTCGCCTCGTGTGCGGGTTCGACCTGCCATGGCCGGATGGAAGGCGACGGCACCGTCGTCCGCCAGGACGAGCTGATGAAATGGCAGGAGCCCTCGACCCCCGGAGGTGCGCACAGCCGCGCGTGGGCGGTATTGAGCAACAACCGCAGCCAGTTCATCGCGCGCAACCTCGGTATCGGCGACCCCGCCAAGGCGCAGATGTGCCTCGGTTGCCACAGCACCGCGGGCACCGCACCCGCGGCCCCTGCCGAGGACGGCGTCGGCTGCGAATCGTGCCACGGTCCCGCGGGCGGCTGGCTCGCCAGCCATTATGCCGGCGTGGGAACGAACGCCGATCCCGACCGCGAAATGCGCGACAAACATCTTGCGAACCTGTCGGCGGGGCTGAAGAAGCTCGAGGACCCCGTCGTACGCGCAGGGGTGTGCGTCGACTGCCACTTCGGCTCGGCCGCCGACGGCCAGTTCGTCACCCACCGCATCATGGCCGCGGGGCACCCGCGCATTTCGTTCGAACTCGACCTCTTCTCGTCGCTGCAGGCGCATCATCAGGAAGATGCCGATTATGGCTGGCGCAAGTTCGGTGCTGCGAACCGGCGCACCGACCATGTCCAGATGTGGGCGGTTGGGCAGGCAACCGCGATCGAACGCAGCCTCGCGCTGTTCCAGACGCGGCGTGGGACCGAGGGCATGTTCCCCGAATTCTATTTCCTCGGTTGCCACAGCTGCCACCGCCGCATCTTCGACCAGGCGAAGCCGGTGCGCACGGGTCTCGACAATCCCGGCCGATCGATCCCCGAGGGAATGCCCGCCTATAATGATGAGAATCTCATCATGCTCGCCGCCGCCGCGCGGCTTGCGGCGCCCGCGCTCGCTGACCAGCTCGCGGTGCGCACCGCGGCGTTCCACAAGGCGATGGCGACCGACCGGCCGAGCGCGGTCGCTGCCGCGGCGCAGCTGTCGCAGACGGTCGCGGCACTCAAAAGCGCGTTTGCGTCGCGGAGTTTCTCGGGCGCCGATGCCTTTGCGATGGTCGATGCGATTTCGGCAAAGGCGATCAGCGATCGCTACACCGACTATTCGGGGTCGCAGCAGGCGGTAATGGGCGTCGACACCTTGCTCAACGCGATGGTGTCGTCGGGCCGCGTCACCGTCGGCGCTGCGGCCGGCATTCGCGGCGACATCGACCGCGCCTATGCCACGGTCAAAGACCCCAACGCGTACAAGCCGTCCGAATTTCAGGCGTCGTTCGGCAGCGCGGTGCGCGCGATCGGGGCACTGCGGTAAGATCATGCGAAGCAGGACCCATCTTTTCCGTTCGGCCGCCTTTGCTGCGATGGGCGCGCTGCTGCTCACCTCGTGCGGCGGCGGTGGCGGGGGTGGCGGCGGTATGCCGACCCCGACGCCCACTCCGACCCCGACGCCAACGCCGACGACCGTTTATACGCCGCCCGCCGCCGAGGCGCTGACCACGGCGGACGTCGAGCGCGTGCTCGCACAGGCGATTTCGGAAGCGCAGGCACGCAGCCTGCCCTCGGTGATCGCGGTCACGGACCGCGTCGGCAATGTCCTCGGCGTGTTCCGCATGACCGGCGCGCGCCCCACCGCGACGACCGCGCCGGCGCCGAACGGCGCGCATATCGACGCGCAGAATGTGACCTTCCCCGCCGAGGGCGGCGCAATCGCCAAGGCGGTCACCGGCGCATATCTCTCGAGCGGCGGCAACGCCTTCTCGACGCGCACCGCGAGCCAGATCGTCCAGGAACATTTCCCGCCCGCGCCGACCACCGTCGGGCTCGAAAGCGGGCCGCTGTTCGGCGTCCAGTTCAGCCAGCTGCCGTGCAGCGATCTGTCGGCGCGTTTTGGTGCCGCAGGTAACGCCGCGCTGATCGGCCCCAAGCGCTCGCCGCTCGGCCTCGCCGCCGATCCCGGCGGTCTCCCGCTCTACAAGAACGGCGTGCTCGTCGGCGGCATCGGGGTGATGGGCGACGGTGTCTATGGCAGCGACCCCAATATCCTCGACATCGACAACGATCCCGAGGAGTTCATCGCGCTCGCGGGCACGCGCGGGTTCGAGGCGCCGACGGCGATCACCGCCGACAAGATCACCGTTGACGGGACGTCCTTGCGCTTTTCCGACGCCAAATATGAGGACTTGAAACCCTCAACCGGCGCCAGTTTTGCGAGCCTCAATGGGGTCGCAGGCAATCTCGTCGCGGTCATCGGCTACGCCAATGCCGCAGTCATCGCGGGCACCGCCTATGGCAGCGAGGCGTCGGGCATCCGGGCCTCGACCGCCGCCGAATTTTCGAACCGCGATGCCTTCGTGCTGACCGACGGCAGCGGCACCAACCGCTATCCGCTGCGCGCCGGGACCGACGGCGCCACAAACAGCGCGCCGCTGTCGCAGGCCGAGGCGCGCGCGGTGCTCGAGGAAGCCTTCACGGTCATGAGCCGCGCGCGCGCGCAGATTCGCCGCCCGCTCGACAGCCGTGCACAGGTGACGATCAGCATCGTCGACACGCACGGATCGGTGCTCGGCATCGTGCGTTCGCCCGACGCCCCGATCTTTGGCACCGATGTCAGCTTGCAGAAGGCGCGCACCGCCGCCTTCTTTTCGGGCGCGCAGGCGGGAACCGAGCTCAGCGCCAACGCCAGCGCCGATGTACGCCAGTTCGTCACCGCAACGCGAACCTTCCTGAACAACTCCGCCGCGCTCACCGGCACCATTGCGTTCTCTGACCGCGCCAACGGCAATCTGTCGCGACCCTATTTTCCGGATGGTGAAGTCGGCCGCCCCAATGGCCCGCTGTCGCGCCCGATTGCGCAGTTCAATCCCTTCTCGACTGGGCTCCAATCGGCGCTGATCATCGGCAATCTCGGCGCGCACCTCGGCTTCGTCTCGGGTGCCAGCCCGACCGACACGCCGGCGCGCTGCACGACCTTGCCCGACGTCGCGGCGGGGCAGAACCGGCTGCAGAACGGCATCCAGATCTTCCCCGGATCGGTCCCCATCTATCGCGGCAATCAGTTGGTCGGCGCGATCGGCGTGTCGGGCGACGGCATCGATCAGGACGATATGATCAGCTTTCTCGGCGCGCATAATGGCGGCGCGCGCGTTGGCGGTATCGGCAATGCGCCCAAGGCGATCCGCTCGGACAATGTCGTCGTGAACGTCGGTGCCGGGGTTCGTCTGCGTTACATCAGCTGTCCCTTCGCCCCGTTCCTCGACACGGCGAACCAGAATGTCTGCGACGGGCTATAGGCGATGATGACGGGGGGCAGCCTTTGGCCGATCATCGCGACGCTCGCGGCGCAAGGTGCGCCGGGAACCGACGTAGCGCCGCCGCCCGCACCCGAGGGGCCGCCGGTGGCGGGCGACGCTGCGCCGGCCGAACAGCCTGCCGAAGAACTTGTCCCGCCGCCGCCGCCCGTCGACTGGCAACAGATGGTCAAGGACGATCTCGTCACCGACATCATCGAGGGCCGCCGCCGTCCAGGCTATCGCCCCGATCTTCCCGATGCGCTCAGCCAGGACAATGTCGGCGCGCTGCGCCCGCCGCCGCCGCAGGCATTTCCGGGGATGGAGGATCAGCTGCCGGTTCCCGACCGTTGGCGGCTGATCGAAACGCTGGGCGTGGTCAAGGAACGCTGGTTCGATCCCTATCACCAGAACACGTACAAGGGCGACCGCGCGATTGACCGAAGCAAGGTCAAATGGCTGCCGATCAAGGGCGACGACTGGTTCTTCGTCGCCAATGCGGTGTCCGACACGGTGTTCGAACCGCGCACTTTCCCGATACCCGTCGGCGTCCAGACGACCGAGCGGCCGGGCAGCCTCGACGTCTTCGGCAAGGACCGCAGCTTCGTCTTTGCGCAGACCTTCATTGCTGGAGCGGCGCTGATCAAGGGTTCGACCGCGTTCAAGCCCCCCGACATCGAATATCGCGTCACGCTGGCGTATCAGGCCAATTATGTCGACGTGCCCGAACGGCGCGTACTTGACGTGCGCCCGTCGAAGGCGAGCCATCGCTATGACTCGTTCCTCGGCGTGCAGGAACTGTTCGTCGACAGGCATCTCGGCAACACGTCCGACCGCTATGATTTCTATTCGATCCGTCTCGGTATCCAGCCGTTTCAGAGCGATTTTCGCGGCTTCCTGTTCAATGACAGCCAGCTTGGCATCCGCCTGTTCGGCAACCGCGACAACAACCGCTTCCAATATAATCTCGCGGCCTTCTGGCGGCTGGAAAAGGACACCAACAGCGGTCTCAACGACATCACGCAGACCCCGCGCAGCGATTTCATATTCACGGGCAATCTCTATCGCCAGGATTTCCCGGTCGTCGGGCTGACCAGCCAGATCAGCGCAACCTATAATATGAACCGCGAAAAGAATGACGTGCAGATCGACCACAACGGCTTCCCGGTGCGCCCGGCGCTGCTCGGCGATCTGCGCGGACGCGAATATGATGTCGTCTATCTGGGCTATAGCGCCGACGGCCGGATCGGCCGGATCAACGTCACCGCGAGCTTCTATGCCGCGCTGGGCGAAGACCGGAACAGCTTCTTCACCAGCAAGCCCGCCGAAATCCGCGCGGGTTTCGGCGCGGTCGAACTCAGCTACGATCACGACTGGATGCGCTTCCGTCTGTCGGGGCTTTACGCGACCGGGGATGGCGATCCGTATAATAACACCGAGGGCGGCTTCGATGCGATTTTCGAAAACCCGATCTTCGGCGGCGCCGACACCAGCTACTGGATCCGCCAGACGATCCCCTTTGCGGGCGGCGGGCGCGTCATTTCGATCAACGGTCGCAACGGTATTTTGAACTCGCTGCGCTCTTCGAAAGAGGAGGGGCAGTCGAATTTCAACAACCCCGGCACGGTCTTCGCCGGCGCGGGCGCCGATTTCGACCTGACCCCCGAATTTCGCGTCAGCACCAATTTCAACCATTTGTGGTTCGAGAATACGTCGAGCCTGCAGGTGCTACGCAGCGAAGGCTCGATCCCCAAGGACATCGGCTTCGACCTGTCGGTTGCGACGATCTGGCGGCCGAAGGCGACGCAGAATATCGTTGGCCGCCTCAGCGCCGCGGTGCTGCTGCCGGGCAAGGGATTCAAGGATCTGTTCGACAACAAGCAGAAGAACGACGCCTATGTGTCGATCCTCGCCAATGTGATCGTGAGTTTCTGATCGTGACGCGCACATTCTTCGCCCTGTTCGCCTTCCTGCTGATGAACGTCAGCCTGGGCGTGAGCGTCACGCGCGCGGCGGAAGAGGAAAAGCCGCTCAAGATCGAATATCGCTTCACGCCCCCCGCGCCGCGCGAGCAGAGCGACGCCGATGTCAGCGCAAAGTCGGAAGGTTGCTACAGCTGCCACACGCGCACCGACCAGCCGTCGATGCACGCCACCCCGGCGGTGAAGCTCGGCTGCACCGACTGTCACGGCGGCGACGCGGCGCAGCGCGGCACGCCGAGCCTTGGCTACCAGCATCCGACGAACAAGGCGGTGATGAAGCTCGCGCATCCGCAGCCGACTTTGCCCGTCGCGTGGCACGACAGTTCGGCGAACCCGCAGCGCAGCTATACCCTGCTCAACAAGGAATCGCCCGAATTCATCCGTTTCGTGAACCCCAGCGACTATCGCATCGCGCGCGAGGCGTGCGGCGCGTGCCACCTCGAGGTGATCGAGGCGACCGAACGGTCGATGATGTCGACCGGCGCGATGCTGTGGGGCGGTGCGGCGTATAACAACGGCATTGTCCCCTATAAAAACTACATTTTCGGCGAGGCTTATACGCGCGACGGCAAGCCCGCGTGCATCCTGTCGCCCTCGTCGCGGCTGACCGCCGACGAGTATAAGGAAGCGTGCAAGCCCAGCTTCGGTTTCGACAAGATCCTGACCGACGACGAGAAGAAGCGCGGCGCGCTCGCAAAAATGTACCCGCTGCCGCGCTGGAGCGTGTTGCCGCCGGGCGACGTGTTCCGCGTCTTCGAACGCGGCGGGCGCAACATCAACACGCAGTTCCCCGAAATCGGCCTGCCCAACCCGACGGGCAGCATCCAGCGGCTCGAGGAACCGGGGCGCCCCGACCTCAAGCAGTCGAACCGTGGCCCCGGCACCGGGCTGCGCGTGTCGATCCCCGTGCTCAACATCCACAAGACGCGCCTCAACGATCCGCTGTCGTGGTTTATGGGGACCAACGACCAGCCCGGCGACTATCGCCATTCGGGCTGTTCGGGCTGTCACGTCATTTACGCGAATGATCGCGAGCCGCGGCACAGCCTGACCTACGCCAAATTCGGCCGTGATGGCGAAACCGATACCGTCGACCCGACGATCCGCGATAAGCCGTGGACGGGCGATGGCGGGCATAGTGACGAGAAAAAACCCGCGGGTGGCGGCCATGCGGACCCCGGACATATGGCGCCGAACGACGGGCATGGCGGCGGCGGCGGGCACGGCTCGCTGATCGATCCGGCGGCGACGGCGGCCGGGCCGCAGCAGCAGCCCCCGAAACGACGCCGCGAATCGGGCCATCCAATCAGCCACGCGTTCACCCGCGCGATCCCGACATCGCAGTGCATGTCGTGCCACATGCACCAGCCGAATATCTTCCTGAACTCCTACCTCGGCTACACGATGTGGGACTATGAATCGGACGCGCCGCAGATGTGGCCGGGCCCCGACAACACCGCGCCGCGCCCGCCGGGGATGAGCGACGCGGACTATCAGAAGACATATAAGCAGCAGCGCTATCCGACCGCGGCCGAGGTGCATCAGGTGCTCGAACGCAATCCCGAAGCGGCGGCCACGCGCGGGCTATGGGCCGACCTCGAGTTCCTGCGCGACGTTTATGACGTCAACGACAGCAACAAGGACACCCAGTTCGCCGATTATCACGGCCATGGCTGGAACTTCCGCGGCATCTTCAAGCGCGATCGCAACGGCAATCTGCTGACTGCCGACGGCAATATGGCGACTTATGGCACTGACAGTGCGAACATCATCGATCCGAAGGACCCGGAGAAATGGCGCAAGAGCTGCAGCCACTACACCGATCCCAAGGAGCGTGACCTGTGCCTCACGAGCGCCGATCCGGGCAGGCCCGGCATCGAGGGCAAGTTCGTGCCGCCCGGGATCAACCCCGGCAAGGCGGTCCATATGATGGACATCCACGCCGAAAAGGGCATGCAATGCGCCGACTGCCACTTCGCGCAGGACAGTCATGGCAATGGCTATATCCAGGGCGAGGTCGCCAACGCGGTCGAGATCAGCTGCAAGGATTGCCACGGCACGGCCGATGCCTTCCCGAACCTGCTGACCTCGAACGTCGCGGCGCGGCCGCAGGGCAATAATCTGGCGCTGCTGCGCAATCCCGACGGGCGCCGCCGCTTCGAATTCCAGTATAATGACGATGCCGAGGTGATCGGGCTGATCCAGCGGTCGATCGTCGATCCGAAGCTTGAATGGCAGGTCAGCCTCGTCAAGCAGGCGGTGACGCCGGGACCGCATTTCAATGCCAGGGCAGCGCGCGCCAAGCTGATGGCGCGGTCGGGCTCGGAGGACGGCAAGTTCGAATGGGGGCCGGGGGTCGCGAAGGAGGAGCGCGCGCACGGCGAAGACAAGATGACCTGCTTCACCTGTCACCTGTCGTGGACGACGAGTTGCGGCGGTTGCCATTTGCCGATCGAGGCGAACTGGAAGACGAAAACGCACCATTTCGAGGGGGAGGAGACGCGCAATTTCGCGACCTATAATCCGCAGGTGGCTCGCGACGAGATGTTCCAGCTCGGCCGGCACCAGCTGACCAAACCCGGTGAGCCCGGCGCGAATGGCGAGGTGCGCGGCATCATCACCCCGGTGCGCTCGACCTCGGCGCTGGTGCTGTCGTCGACGAACATCAACCGCGAGCGCATCTATGTGCAGCAGCCGCCGATCTCGTCGGCGGGTTATTCCAGTCAGGCGTTCGCGCCGCATTTCCCGCATACGGTGCGCCGTTCGGAAACCAAGCAGTGCAGCGACTGCCATCTGTCGGCGGCCGACGACAATAATGCGATCATGGCGCAGCTCAATCTGCTCGGCACCAATTTCGTCAATTTCGTCGGTTTGAACGTCTGGTCGGGGCTCGACGGCGGTTTTCAGGCGACGCGCGTCACCGAATGGGATGAACCGCAGGCGGTGATCGGCAGCTATCTGCAGAAATATGCCTATCCCGATTACTGGAAGCTGCACGTCGAACAGAATGGGCGCGAGCTCAAGAACTGGGTGCGCGGCAAGACCTTCGACAAAAAGGGTTCGGGCGAAACCCACGCGCTCGAGGAATTCGCCAATATCGTCCAGGACACGAGCGGCCGGGTGAACTGCCTGCAGCAGCGCGGCGAATATATGTTCGTCGCCGAGGGCAAGGGCGGTTTCCGCGTCTATGACGTTGCGTCGATCGGCAACAAGGGCTTCTCCGAACGCATTGTCCGCGCGCCCTTCTCGCCGCTTGGGCAGGACACGCATGTGAAGACGAAGAACGCGACCTGCATGGCGATCGCGACGACGCAGCCGGTCAGCGTGTCGCGCAACGAGACTATCGTGAAAAATTTCCCCGAGAACCACGAACAGGTGATGCACGACATTTACCGTTACGCGGTGATCACCGACAGCGTCGAAGGGCTGGTGCTGGTCGACATCGACACATTGGCCGACGCCGAGTTCCGCAACAACAAGTTCAAGCGCGCTCTGACCTGGAACGAAGGCAATGTGCTGGCGGGCGCACGGCATGTGACGCTCGCGGGGAGCATGGCCTATATCACTACCGACGCGGGGCTGGTCGTACTGGACCTGACGACGCCGCTCCAGCCCAAGGTCACGGCGCAGTTGCCGCTGACCGATGCACGCGCGAGCGCGGTGCAATTCCGTTACCTCTGGGTCACCGATGCCGAGGGCGTGAAGCTGTTCGACGTCACCAATCTGGCGCAACCGGTCGCGGTGCCCACGGGGACGGTGCGGCTCGCCAACGCGCGGAAGATCTACCTCGCGCGTACCTATATGTATGTCGCGGCCAAGGCCGATGGGCTGGTCATCGTCGATGTGACGCGCCCCGCGGCGCCGATCGTCTGGCCGGGGCTGACCTTTGGCGGAATGCTCAATGACGCCGAGGATGTGATCGTCGCGTCGACCAATGCATCGCTGTTCGGCTATGTCGCCGACGGGCGGAACGGCATCAAGGTGTTGCAGCTGACCAGCCCCGACAATCCGGGCCTCTACGGCTTCTCGCCGAAACCGACCCCCGAGCTGATCGCCTGGGCAAAGACCCCGTCGCCGGCGCTTGCGCTGTCGAAGGGGCTCGACCGCGATCGTGCGGTTGATGAGACCGGCGGGCAGATGGCGGTGTTCGGGCGTGTCGGGTCGCGGCCGTTCACCCGGCCCGAGATGGAGAAGCTGTTCCTGAACAGCAAGGGGATGGTCTATAAGGTCAGCGACGAGGTCGACCAAAGCGTGTGGCGGCCGCCGTTGCTTTACACGAACTGAGGGTAGAGTCAGCTAGCGACCGATAGTTGCCGTTCTTCTCCCCTCCCGCAGGCGGGAGGGGTCGGGGGTGGGC
>NZ_JBOHHT010000029.1:0-12444 GCF_050725655.1 Sphingopyxis sp.
GATGGGGAGGGGGACCGCCGCCGCAGGCGGTGGTGGAGGGGCAGCGACGGTGCGCTAACGCCCCTCCGTCAGCGCTTCGCGCTGCCACCTCCCCATGCCTGCGGCACAGGGAGGACCAAGTGTCCGCAACCGGTCGTTAGCTGACAAGCGCTCCACCAGTTCGATCACGGAATGGCGTAGGTCACATTCGCCTGACCGACGGGTTTGTCGGCATCGTCGGTCCAAATTCGCACGTCCATCACCGCCAGCCGCTTGCCGAGGCGCAGCAGATGCGCGTCGGCGAACAGCGATCCCGGGCGGCAGGGGCGGAGGAACTGATAGTTGAGCGCGCTCGTCACCGCCATCGCGACGGGCCCGATATGCGCGAGAACGAGCGCATAGGCCGCCATATCGGCAAAGCCCATCTGCGTCGGCCCCGAAATCAGCCCACCGGGGCGCAGCGCCTTTTCATCGGGATCGAAGCGGGCCTGAATATGGCCGGGCTCGGCTGACAGGACGTGACCGCGCGAACCCGGCACCGAATGGGGGAAAGCGTCCGCCATGAAGGCGTTGAGCGCATCCGCATCCATGCGGATTGCGCTCGACGATGTTGGCGCCGAAATCGGAACCGCCTCCCCCGCCATCGGATCAGCGCGTCAGCTTCTTGTACGACGTCGCATGCGGGCGTGTCGCATCGTCGCCAAGGCGGCGAATCTTGTCTTCTTCATAGGATTCGAAATTGCCTTCAAACCATTCGACATGGCTGTCGCCCTCGAACGCGAGGATATGCGTCGCGAGGCGGTCGAGGAAGAAGCGATCGTGGCTGATGACCACCGCGCAGCCCGCGAAATTTTCGAGCGCTTCTTCGAGCGCGGCGAGCGTTTCGGTGTCGAGATCGTTGGTGGGTTCGTCGAGCAGCAGGACGTTGCCGCCCTGCTTCAGCATCTTCGCCAGATGGACTCGGTTGCGTTCACCGCCCGAGAGCTGGCCGACCTTTTTCTGCTGGTCGACGCCTTTGAAGTTGAAAGCGCCTACATAGGCGCGCGTCTGCATCTCGTGCTTGCCGATGTTCATCATTTCGGCGCCGCCAGAGATTTCCTGCCAGACATTGTTGTCGGGCTTCAAATCGTCGCGGCTCTGGTCGACGAAGCCGAGATGGACGGTGTCGCCGATCGTCACCTTGCCATTGTCGGGGGTTTCCTGCCCCGTGATCAGTTTGAACAGCGTCGATTTACCGGCACCGTTCGGACCAATGACACCGACGATGCCGCCCGGCGGGAGCGAGAAGGACAGGTTTTCGAAGAGCAGCTTGTCGCCGAACGCCTTCGAGATATTCTCGACCTCGATGACCTTGCCGCCAAGGCGCTGGGGAACCTGAATGACGATCTGTGCCTTGCCGGGGATGCGCTTTTCCTGCGCCTCGACCAACTGGTCGAAGCTTTTGATACGCGCCTTCGATTTGGCCTGACGGGCTTTCGGCGATTGGCGGATCCACTCGAGCTCGTCCTTGATCGCTTTCTGGCGACCGGCGTCTTCGCGCGATTCCTGCTCGAGGCGCTTGCCCTTCTTTTCGAGATAGGTGGAGTAGTTCCCCTCGTAGACGAAATAGCGGCCGCGATCGAGTTCGAGGATCCAGTTCACGACATTGTCGAGGAAGTAGCGATCGTGGGTGACGAGGATGACGTTGCCCGGATAGTCGACCAGATGCTTTTCGAGCCACGCGACGCTTTCGGCGTCGAGGTGGTTGGTCGGTTCGTCGAGCAGCAGGATCGACGGCTTTTCGAGCAGCAGGCGGGTGAGCGCAATGCGGCGCTTTTCACCGCCCGACAGGCTTTCGACGCTCGCATCGCCCGGCGGGCAGCGCAGCGCTTCCATTGCGATCTCCAGCTGGTTGTCGAGCGTCCAGCCGTCGACCGCGTCGATCTTTTCCTGGAGCGTGCCCATCTCTTCCATCAACGCGTCGAAATCGGCGTCGGCGGGCGGATCGGCCATCAGCGTGCTGATCTCGTTGAAGCGCTCCATCATGTCGGCAACGCCGCGGACGCCGTCCATGACGTTTTCCTTGACCGTCTTGGTCGGGTCGAGTTGCGGCTCCTGCGCCAGATAACCGACGGTGATGCCGTCGCCCGCCCACGCCTCGCCGGTGAATTCCTTGTCGATCCCGGCCATGATCTTCATCAGCGTCGATTTACCGGTGCCGTTCGGGCCAACGATGCCGATCTTGGCATCGGGGTAGAATTGCAGGCTCAGATCCTTGAGTGTCGGCTTTTGCGCGCCGGGATAGGTCTTGTTGAGACCCTTCATCACGAAACTATATTGGGCGGCCATGGATATGCTCCGGTCGGGACTGGGCCGCGTGAGGCGGCCGGGAGAGTTTGAGTTGGGCGCCGGTTAGCGAATGGGCGCGCGATTGGCAATCGGCGCATGCGCGCGCGAGGCGCGCCGTTACGAAAGCGGCATGAAAATCCCCCATACCTCAACCCGCTTAGCCGGGATCGCCGCCCTTCTCCTTCTGCGAGGATCGTCACTGCGGCCGCGAAGCATGTCATGTCGGCGGGCCAGCCGCGCCGCACTATCCGCACATTGTGGGCGGGCGCCGAAGAAGTCGGCGTGTTCGGCGGCAAAGCCTATTTCGATGCGCATGGCGAAGAAAAGCATGCAGTCGCGCTCGAATCCGATTTCGGCGCCGACCGCGTGTGGCGGGTCGACTTCAAGCTGCCCGACAGCGCCAAAACACTTTCCGAGCGGATTGCCGCCGCGCTGATGCCGTTCGGGGTCGTGCGCGGTAAGCAGCCGGCGAACGGCGGCGCCGATATTGGTGCGCTCGTGCAGGCAGAGGTTCCGGCGGTCGATCTGGCACAGGATGGGACACGTTATTTCGACATCCACCACACGCCCGACGACACGCTTGATAAGATCGACCCCGCGCAATTGCGGCAAAATGTGACAGTTTGGGCCGCGACTCTGGCGATTCTGGCGAACAGCACGAGCGACGAGCTTCCTTAGTGTGACGGAGAAATGACAGAATACCGCCGCCCCCGACCATCTCAATTATTTTTGTTGACGATTCATGCGGAACGGCTAAATCCCGCGGCTCGCGAAAGGGAAAGTTTCCCCAACGCGGTAAGGCATTTTAGGGAGCCCACACATCATGAAGAAATTCGCTGCTATCGCCGTTGCTGCCAGCATGTTCGCCCTCGCCGCTTGCGGTGAAAAGGCTGCTGAAGAAGCCACCACGGAAGCTCCGGCTGCTGAAGCTGTTGCTGAAGAAGGCGCCGACGCCGCTGCTGCTGGCGCTGAAGCCGCTGCTGCTGGTGCCGACGCTGCTGCTGCTGGTGCAGAAGCTGCTGCTCCGGCTGACGCTGCTGCAACCGCTGCTGCTCCGGCTGATGCCGCTGCTGCTCCGGCCGCTGCTGCTCCGGCTGAAGAAAAGAAGTAAGTCGCAGCCCTTCGGGGCGTTGACTGAAACGAGAAACGGGCGGTCTTTCTTCGGGAAGGCCGCCTTTTTCTTTGCCCGCAACAAAGGCGGGATGGACTTGCGTCCCTGCCCTGTCTAAGGCGCGGGGCAGTAGTCGGGGAGTAGCGCAGCCCGGTAGCGCGCCTGCTTTGGGAGCAGGATGTCGCAGGTTCGAATCCTGTCTCCCCGACCACTATCTTCCCAAATCGGCAGCCCCCAGATTGTGCGGCCCCAAATTATCCGGCGGAGGTCGCGATCAGCCGCGCATAAAAGTCGATCATGCGCTTGAAGCTGTCGATCGTCATATGCTCGTTGGTGCCGTGGATCATCGCGGTTTCCTTCAGCGTGAAGTGCATCGGCATGAAGCGGTACACATCCTCCGAGATCGGCTCCATGCTGCGGCTGTCGGTCGCGCCGACGACGAGAAAGGGCGCGACGACCGCGTCGGGCGCATCGGCGCGCGCGGCAGCCACGACATATTTCCAGCCCTGCGAGCTGCTCGACGACACGCGCGAGGGCTCGTTGGGCGGTTTGACCCAGCTCAGTTCGACCGGCGCATCGTCGACTGCGGCCTTGGCGCGCGCCATGACATCGGCCGAACTGTTCCACGGTGCGATGCGATAGTTGATCAGCGCGGTCGCCGATTGCGGCAGGACATTCTCTTTCGGGCTTCCTTGCAGCATCGTCGGCGCGATCGTCGTGTGAAAGGCCGCTGCCGACGATGGCGATGCCGAAAGCTGCTTTTTCAGCACCGAACCGAGCAGCCACTGATTCGCGACCGCCAGCTTCGTCGTGCCGCCCTTGTGCGCCGCAAGAGCTTCGACCATCGCCGCGCCCGGCCCGCGCATCTCGATCGGGAACGGGCTTTCGGTGATGGCAAGCACGGCGCGCGCCAGCGTCGTCACGCCCGTTTCGGCGGGCGGCATCGAGCTGTGCCCGCCGGGTGCGTTGGCGGTGACCTTGAGCGTCGCATAGCCCTTTTCGGCGACGCCGATCAGGATGGCGGGCCCGTCGATCACCGGCGTGTCGCGCAGCACCACGCTGCCCTCGTCGAGCGTGTAGAGCGCGCGAACGCCCTCGGCCTTCAATTTGGCGGCGGCAGCGACGGCGCCCGATCCGCCGGCTTCCTCATCGTGCCCCGATACGAGGTAGATGCCGCGTTTGGGCTGGAATCCCCGGGCCGCCAGCGCTTCGATCGCTTCGAAGAGACCGACCAGCGAGCCTTTGTCGTCGACGGTGCCGCGGCCCCATACCGCTTTTTCGGCGATCGTCCCCGCAAAGGGCGGATATTTCCAGTCGCCTTCGGTGCCGTCGGTGACCGGCACGACGTCCTGATGCGCCATGACGATGATCGGCGCGAGCGACGTGTCGCTGCCGGGCCAATGATAGATGAGCGTGCGGTTGGGGAGGATGGTGCGCGTCATGACGCGGTGTGTCGCGGGATAGGTCGCCGAAAGCCAGTTGTGCAGCCGGTCCCATTCGGCGACGTCGTTCTCCGCCGGATCCTGGTGCGAAATCGTCTTGATCTGCGCCGCGGCGCTGAGATGTCCGACCGCGGCGTTCAGATCATAGGTCGGCGCTGCGGCGAGCCGGATGTCGCTGCCGTCGGCGATGTCCTCCGGCGCGAAGGTCGCGGTCCGCACCATCGCCGTTCCCGCCACAATTGCAATGACCGCAAGACCCCCGAGCAGTATCGTCCGCCGCTTCCCCATGTCCCTCTCCTTCTGTCAGTAGAGTGGAGAGGTATCGGTTTCGATTTGCAAGGAAAATGGTGGGGGAAATGGTGGGCCCGGCAGGACTCGAACCCGCAACCTAGCCGTTATGAGCGGCCGGCTCTACCATTGAGCTACAGGCCCCCCTTTTGAAACCCGGTGGGGGTGTGCGGGCGATAGCGGAGGCCGCGGCGCATTGGCAAGCGCCAACGATCAGGAGGTTGGCTTAGAATGGGCCTTTCGTTCGGCCATCGCCAATATTTCGGCGGCGGTCGTCGCCTCCACGCCGCGGCGTGCGAGGTGATCGAGCACCACGTCCCACCAGCGATAGAAGAGGTCGAGATCGGCGATGCTGCGGACATAGGGCGTGTTGCCAGGTTGCAGCGATGGCGAGTGGAACGAGAAGGCGAGCACCGGCAGGCGCGCCTCGATGGCGATATCAATCGCCTTACACGCCCGTTCGGCGGGAATCCCCTCGGGCGTCAGCGCGATCCGTTCGACGAGCCCCAGACGCGCGAGCGCGGCGCCGGCGTACGTGCCGTTACGCGCGACGCGGTGATACACGCTGCGCCCCGCTCCCCCGAGCAGGCCGCCAAAGACTGTGGTGACGGGCATTTCGAGCACCTTGCCCTGCCCGGTGCGAACCCACCAGGGATGCAGCGGCGCGGCGCGATAGTCGGGGCCGTGCCCGCCGCGATAATCGAACCCGCTGCGAACCGACGTGTCGCAGCGGAATCCCAGTTCGGCGAGCATCGCCGCGGTGTCGGGACCGAGGCCATATCGCCCGGCGCGATAGACGGCGGGCGCGATGCCGAATCGATCGCGGATCGCATCGCGCAGTGCCTTCATTTTCGCGCGCTGCAAATCGGCCGGCAGGTTTCCGGTATAGCTGTGGCGTTCGCTCACATCCTCGTCGTGCGGCGGCGTCACCCAGGGATGAAGCTGCGCCCCGATCTCGCAGCAGCCGCTGTCCTGCGCGCTCCCGAGAATCTCGACCGCGCGGTCGTCGGTGACGATGGGCCAATCGACCAGATAGATGGGCGAAACGGCGGCGCGCTCGAAATAAGCCTGGCATTCGGCGAGCGCGGGGACCGAGGCGAGCCGATAACCGGTGCGCGCGAAGGGCGCGGCCCAGTCGAAATCCTCTTCGGTATCGATCGTGACCCAAAATCTGGGACGCTCGCCCGCGTCCAGTTCGATCAGGTCCGATGCGGCCGGATATGCAAAGAAATTGCCCGCAGGCTGCACCATGCTCCCCTTTGCCGCGACATATACGCTCGGCCGACCGGCCTATTCGCCTTGCTGGGCTTCCAGCCCGACTTCGGCCTTCGAGTTGGCGGACGGCAGGTGCAAGGTCAAGGCGTTATGCCCGATATCGAGGCGTCCGCCGCTGCCGCGCGCGAGGCTGTCGACGAGACGGAGCGAGAAACCGAGGCTGAGCACCGCGGCACCGGGCGCTTCGCCTTCGGGGCTGAAGCCCGGGTCGAGCAGGTCTGCCGCCGTGGCAAAGCGGATCGTCGCGGGGCGGACGATGCGCAGCTGGAGCATGTCGTCGTGTCGCGATTCGGTCACCAATTGCCCGACCAATATTGCCCCCGGTTCGGACACATCGACCAGCGCCGTCAGCAGACGGCCGACCATCCGCCGAACATCGGCGTCGCTGGCGAGCCCGAGGAACGGTCCCCCGACCCGCGAGATGCTGAGATCGACGCGCTGGTCGGCGAGAAGCGCCGCAAGTTCGCTTTCGACCTGCGTTACCACCACGCCGATGTCGACCACCTCTTCCGACCGGGCGCCGGTGCCCGTCGAGCCGCTTCGTGCCGCGGTCTCCAGATCGTCGATGATCGACTGTACCGACGCGGCATCGGCAACGATTGTCTCGGCCATCCCTCGATAGCCGTGGCTGACCGGCCCGAACATCTGTCCCGAAATAATCTGCGCGAAACCCGAAATTGCATTCAGCGGGCTGCGAAGCTCATGGATGAGCTGACGGATCGAATCGCCCGAATCCTCTGCCGTCGGCCGACCATAGGGCATTTCATTGCGGTGTGGGCGGCGCGCGCTCGCGCGGTAACCGCGGAACTGCCCCGTCGCCGGATCGAACCAGGGCAGCGCAGAAAAACGCCATTCGCCCGCATCCGCCGGAGTCCCCTCCAGCAGCATCCGCGCATTGATGATTTCGGCGCGCTGGCGAAAGCCGCCGGCAGCGACGCCATCGGTGCCAGGCTCGCCGCCATAGGCCGCTTCGGCGATCGACAGGCCGATCACCGCGCCGCGCGTCACGCCCTCGACCCAGTGGATTACGCCATCGGGGCCGGTTTCGAACAGGAATGCCGCGCGCGGCGCGCGCGATTGCGTCGGCTGGACGCGACTCGACTGATATTTGTCGATCCGGCGGACGAGTTCGCTGATCTGGCTCGGATGGTTCTCGGTCGCGGGCTCGGGCGCCGCTTCGGTTGCAGGCACAGGCTCTTCGACAGCCAGAATTTCAGGCTGGGGCAAGGCGACCGACGCGCTGCCAAGGCTGGCGAGCGCGCGATAAACACCGTGCGGCAAGTCGGAGCGTCCCGCCAGCACCGATCGCGCCATCGCGCTCGTCGTCGGCAGCAGCGCCAGCCAGTCGGTTTCGGCGAGCCGCGCATCGCGCAGCATGATCGCCGACACCGCCGGAACATCGTTGGCGTAAAGCGCGACGAGCGGTGCGAAACGGCCGTGGCGCGCGATGGCCCGCGCGCAGTCTCGGCGCACGGATTCGGGGACGCGCGGCCTGAGCACGGCGAGCGCATGCAGGCTGCGGCGAATATCGTCATCGCACAGTTGATTACCGCGCTGAGCCAGAATATCGGTGAGTTGTCGCCAGGCATTGATGCTCGCACGGCGATCCGCAGGCGCCTGGCGCAAGATGGTCGCAATCATCGAGTCAGCAGTCACGCGAAATCAGCCCCACAGCCCTGGTCGTTGGTTAGCATATGCTTACCGGCTAGCGTGAATCATCCGGTCATGAAAGTGCCTTAACCGTCCACGTCGCATTGTGGGACAATTGCAATCGCCTGAAATAATATTATGGTCATCGCAGTTTTGGAAAGCGGATGTTTCAATGATGGCTAGTCAGAAATTCGATCAGATTGATTTGCAGATACTGGGCGAGCTGCAAAAAAACGGGCGGATGACGAATGTCGAACTGGCACAGATGGTGGGGCTGACGGCTCCGCCATGTCTCCGCCGGGTCCGGGCGCTCGAAGAATCGGGTGTCATCCGATCCTATCACGCCGACCTCGATGCATCGAAGCTCGGCTATGGAATTACCGTGTTTGCGATGGTCAGTCTGCGCAGCCAGGCCGAATCCGACCTGAAGGCGTTCGAGGATTATGTCGGCGGCCTCGCCGAGGTGCGCGAATGCTATATGCTGAACGGCGAGATCGACTTTTTGCTGAAAGTCGTCGCGCGCGATCTGCAGAGCTTCCAGTCGTTCCTGACCGCGCACCTGACGTCAGCGCCCAACGTCACCAGCGTCAAAACATCGCTGACGATTCGCACCGCAAAACAGCTCGCCGGAATTCCCGTCGAACCCTGATCGTTCGCACAAGGTGCATAAAAAAGGCGCCGTCCCATCGGAGCGGCGCCCTTTTTCCAGGCCGAACCGATCAGCTGCCGGTCGCGGGGGCCGCTGCCGGAGCGGCCGGAGCAGCGGGCGGAGCATCGATCTTGGCCGTCCACAATTGGGCAAGCCGCTTGCGGGGGCCGTTGATCTGCGCGAAGCTTGCCTTCGCACCCGCGACGTCGCCCGAATGGGCCTGCGCGACGCCCAGGCGATAGGTCCACAATTCCTTGTCGCCGTCGGCGGCCAGCGCCGCCTTGTACAATGGAATGGCGTCGCCATAGCGGCCATAGCCGACCATCGCGTCGCCCGTGGCGCCCGCAACCTTCGGATTCGACAGGGTCGAAGGCTTTTGCGCATAGGCGGTCAACGTCGTTTCCTCGTCGCCCATACGCTCGGACTGGCTCTTCAGCAGCTCGTTGAACTTGGCGTCGCTGTCCGGGATCACTTTGCTCTGCTTGCCGGCCTTGATCAGCGACACGACCTCGCCCGGCAGGGCAGCTTCAGTCGCAAGTGCGGCATATTCCGCATATTCGGGACGTTGCTGCATCGCGCCGGTGGCGCGCATCAGGCGGAGAACATCGAGCCCGATTTCCTTGTCGGGGTTGGCCTGCAACAAGGTGAAGAGCGTCTGACGCCAGACGGTGGGCTGATTATAGTCGCGCATGCGCAGCGTCATCAGGTCGAGCACTTCATTGGTGCGATTGGCGGCCTGCAATGCCTTGATCGGCCGAACATACAGTTCGTCCGACGGGCGCTGGCCGGCGGCACGGCTCGCTTCGATCGCGGTCTTGGCAGTCGCGATGCCCTGATCGACCTGCCCCGAGCTCAGATAGCTGTCCATCAGCAGGACCGGCAGATTGCCATCGGTCGAACCCGCGGCGCGCGCGGCTTCAAGCCGCTTGATCGCCTTCGGATAATCCTTCGCTGAATAAGCGAAGTTGCCCGAGAAGAAGCTGTAGACCGCGAGACTTTCCGGCGGGGTCATGCCCGAATCGAGCATCGCATCGAGGCCCTGGCTCTGGATCGCCTGATCCTTGTTCAAGATGCCGAGTTGGAGCTGGTAGAAAGCGACGAGATATTTGTCGTCGGGCGTGGTGGCGGTTCCCTGCCCTTCGGTCAGCGCCGCCTGCAAGGTCGCGGCATCCTTTGCGGTGGTCGCGTCGGTCATTTTCTTGAGCGCGGGGCCGAACCCCTTGCTCGCCGACAGGCCCTTGCCCTTCGCCTCTTCTTCCTTCTTCGGCTTTTCTTTCTTCTGAGCGGTAGCCGGGGTCGCAGTCGCCATCAGCGCGCAGCCCAGCACAGCGGCCATCGCCGTTGCGGGCATCGAGCGGAAACGGGTGAACATCGAAATCTCTCCTTTGAACTCGGCCGCCTTCGCCCAAGCATGCACCTTTGGCGCACGCAGGTTCGGCCGCGCGTCGTTAACGCGGCTAAACCCGTCGCGTTGCCAAGGCAAGACAGGCGGTATCGATATTTGAATGGAGAAAAGCGGCTGAACCGAAATTGAACCCGGTCTGCCGGTCGGGACCGCGTCCGTCAGGACGGCGGTCAGGCGATCGCGTCGATTGCCAGGCTGATCTGACGCAGCACGGCCGGGTCGCCCGGCGCGCCCTCGATCGCCGCTTCGGCGAGTTGGATCAGCGGGATGATGCCGAAGGTCGCGGCGAGCCCTTTCAGGCGGATTGCCGCCATTTCCCAGTTCGCATCGCAACGCGATCGGCGCATCAGGTCGGACAGGTCGCGCGCGCTGCCGGTAAAGGCGGCGCGCAGATCCATCGCCATAGCCGGGTCATCGCCGAAAGCCGCGCTGAGATATCGGTCGAGAGGGCCGCTGTCGAAAGACATTCCACAGGATTGGCAGCTTGTAGTTAAGTTTCCGTTTCATGGCGGCCATTTGATGCTAAGATGGCAGGATGACGGGGGAAAAGAAAATCGTCGGTTTGTGGCGGAATTCCGCGACGAACCCGGAAGCGGTCAGCGCGGAACCGGCAGAAGTGACGGCGCCCGAAGCCGCGTCTGCGCCCGATACCGAGGCGCCCACCGAACGGAATTGGCTCGACATGTCCTCGCTCAATGACGCCGAGGATATCGACGAAGCGCCACGCGCTGCGCTGGCCTGGCGCGAACGCGTAGCCCCCGCACTGCTCATCCTTCTGGCGATCGGCTGGATGGGGTTCGTTCTTTCCGTCGCAACGGGCGGCTTTGCACGCAGCCCGGCCCTTTCCGCCTGGCCGTCTCTCGTCGCGACGATCGCGATGCCGCTGACGCTGCTCGCGGTGCTGTGGATGGCCTTGCTCCGATCGGGCCGGTCCGAACAGGCGCGCTTCGCCCGTGTCGCGACCGCGCTTCGCGAAGAGAATATGGCGCTCAACCAGTCGATGCATTCGCTCGGCCTGCATCTGGCCGATGCGCAGAAGCAGCTCGGCGATCAGGCGAAGATCGTCCAGCAGCTCGGCTTCGACACCGTATTGCGGCTCAATGAGAGCAGCGACAAGCTCGCCAGCAACGCCTCGGTCATCGCCAATGCGCACGACCAGCTCGCGCGCTCGGGCGATGTCGCGCTGCAGCGGATGGACGGGCTGCTCGCCGGCTTGCCGCGGATCGACGACGTCGCGCAGCGGCTCGCGGTCAATTTCCGCGAGGCAGGACTCGTCGCGCACCAGCAGGGCGCCAACCTCGAAGCCCGGCTCGCGGCGCTCGGCGAGGAGGCCGCAAAGGCGGCGCAGACCGGCACCGAATCGACCGCGACCCTGCTCGAGGCGATCGTCGCATTGCAGGAACAGACAAAGGAAACCGAATCGGATCTGCTCGCCGCGTCGGCGCAAGTCACCAACGAGCAAAACGCAGTGCTCGCGCAAATAACGAATGTTGCGGCCTCGGCACGCGACGATATGGCCTCGACCGTCGCTGCGATGACCGACCGGATGGATCAAAGCTGGCGGCAGTTCCGCGAAGGCGTCGACGACGCCGGCGCGCTAATGGATGCAAAGCTCGGCCTCGCCCGCGATGCCGGCGATGCGATGGGCGCGCAGCTCTCGGCCCACGCCGACGCCAGCGACGCGCTCGCCTCGCGCATCACCGCGCATGTGACCGAAGTCGGCAATCAGCTCGAAATCCTCGATGTCAGTGTCAGCGCCAGCACGGGGGTGATCGGCCGCACGATCGACGACACCAAGGCGCAGCTCAGCGCATTCATGCAGGAAGTGCAGAGCGGCAATGCCTCCGCGCATCAGCTTATCACTCATGCCGAATCGCTCTTGCTCGCGCTCGACGCCGTGACGCGCGAACTCGACGAAACGCTGCCGCACGCGCTCGACCGCATCACCTCGCACGGCAAGACCACCCAGACGGCGCTGTCGCAGCTCCGCCCGATCCTCGACGCGTCGGAACTCGTCGCGCAGTCGACGGCGTCGCATGTCAATGCCGTCCAGGCGACGCTCAAGGCGAACGAGGAGCAGATGACGGGTCATGCGACCAGCCAGCAAGAGCTTGTCGACCGCATCAACAGCTCGCTCGCCGATGCCGAAGCGGCGCTCGCCAAGCTGCGCGAAGGCGCCGACGAATTCGCCGAACAAGGCGGCGCGCGCATGATCGCGACGCTCGGCGAGGTTCGCGCCACTGCCGATTCGGCTGCCGACGAAGCGCGCCTGACGCTCGAAAAGCTGGTGACGAGCGCCCGCGAGACCATGCAGGCG
>NZ_JBOHHT010000030.1:0-46685 GCF_050725655.1 Sphingopyxis sp.
GGGGACCGCCGAAGGTGGTGGAGGGGGTTGGCGGCCTGAAGCGACGTTGCGGGCGGGCGCCAGCCCCCTCCGTCAGCGCTTCGCGCTGCCACCTCCCCACAAGTGGGGAGGATCGGTACGTCCGCTTCCCACCCCATTCCAGACCTTCGTCGCCTGCGCCGCGCATAAATCAAACCCGCGTCACCCCCGGCTCCCGCCCCTTCCGCATTCCCTCCAGCAACGCCGCCAGCGCCCAGACGCACGCATCGGCCCGATCAGGCGACCGCCCCGGCCCGGCATAACCGCCGCCGATCTGAAGCCCGCAAAGCTGGTCCTCCAGCGCCGGAAACACCGCGCCATGCACCACCTGCCCGCGCTCATAGGCGATCGCCACCGGCTCCGCGCGCCGCGCCTTGCCGACGCTCGCATGCACCGGCACCACCGGCAGCGCGCAATCTGCCTGCGCCAGCGTGCTCGCCACCATATCGCCGCCCATATTGCTCTCGGCCACGACCCGGTCGGCGCCCCAGCGCGCCGCCGCGCTCGCCACCGCCTGCGCCCAGACATGCGGCGGCGGGTTCTCCACGCTCGCGTCCTCGACCACCGCCAGCCGCCCGTCGCGCAGCAAGGCCGCGACCACGATCCCGCACGCATCGCCATGCGCCATCGCCGGCGGATCGACGCCGATCACGACGCGCACCGGCTTGCCGATGCTTTTCGCGCTCACCCGGCACCGCTCGACCAGCGCACGCGTCCACAGCGCGCCCTCGACATCCTCGAGCATCTCGCCGTCCAGCTCCTGCCGCCCCAGCCGCGTCCCGCCATAGCTTTCGAGCATCGCGCTCACGAAAAATTCGGGCAGCCAGGGATTTTCGCCCGTCTTGCCCAGCGTCTCCACCTTTCCCGGCGCCGCCAGCACCCGCTGCATCGCGGCATTGACGCGCGGCGTCGTCGTCACCACGACGCGCGGCCGTTCGCCGAGCCGCATCCCCATCATCAGATTGTCCCACGCCGCCTCGCCTCGCCGCCATTTGGCCAGCTCGTCGCACCAGGCGAAATGATGTTCGGGTCCGCGCAGCTCCTCGCCCGCCTCGGCCGAATAGAGCGTCGCGACCGCCCCGCTCGAAAAGCGTAGCTCGCGCTTGCCCTTCACCCAGCGCGGTTCCTCGCCATGGCGCGCGACCGCGAGCAATCCGCTCGGCCCCTCGATCATCACGCGTTGCCCGTCGACCTGCGTCGCCGCGACCAGCGCGATGCGCGCATCGCCATTGCTCCGCGCAACCTCGCTCACCCATTCGGATCCCGCGCGCGTCTTGCCAAAGCCGCGTCCGGCGCGGATCAGCCAGATGCGCCAGTCGCCCGGCGGCGCACGCTGGCCGTCATTTTCGAACCCGTACCAGCGCCGCTCCAACTCGCGCATCTGTGCCCGGCTCAAATCGCGCAGCACCTGCCGGATGTCCTCGTCGCGCAATCCGGCAAGCTGGCGCATGATCGTGCGCGACCAGGCGCTCAGTCGCTGCGGTGTCCATCGCTTCCCGGTTCGCCCACTAGGGTGCCGCGGCATCCTCAGGCATCCTCGCCCGACACGACATCTCCGGCTCTTGGCAGCGGCAGAGCCGCCTGCCCGCCTGCATCCCCGATCGGCTGCCGACGCTGGCGCTTCACCATGCGGATACGGCGGATCAGGATCGCGTCGACTTCCTGTTGGGTCGCAACTTCGCGCGCCTGCGATCGCCGGCCCTTCGCATGGCCCAACTGGATGCTCGCGCGATGCTTGTTCAGGAAACCGATCGCCTGTTCGACGGTCATTTTTTCGACCGGCTCGGCAGCATCCTCGATCTCGATGGCTCCCGTCGCTTCGAGCGCTCTACGAAGCAGCGCGGTTTCCAGTCGCTCATAGCCGATCTCGAGCGCCGCCTGCCATTGCGCCGCAAATTCCGGATCGCGCCGCCGCAACTGATATCCCGTTGACCCGGACATGCCGACCACGGCCAGCGCGCGTCCGACGTTACAGCTCTGCGCAAGCTCGGCCAGGAACGCCGTGCGCCGCGCCTTGGTCCAGCCGTTCGACCTCGCGCGCTTCACCTGCACAGGGCGATGGCATTGCGGTCCGATCTCATCCTTCTCGCCATCGGTCATGGGCTGCTCCCTCAAAGCCATCGGGCCGGACGCCCCTCCGCATCGGAAGGGGCACCGGCCCGACTCGCAATTCTTCATGATGTGACACTTGTGCCATATCAGCGTGACGATGTCAATAGAAAAGAACCTATTTGGTTATCTGAATCTACGATCGGGCGCGCGCGGCGATCGGGTGACATTCCATCAGAGGTTCAGCGCCCACCCTGCAACTCCGCCCGCCAGCACGAGCGCCGGGGCGGTGAGCTTTCCCTTCCAGCGCCAAACCATCAGGACAGCGGCGGCAAAGAGAAGGCCCGCAGACACAAGGTTCGCGGAGCGTCCCGCCGTCGACCAGCCCAGTTGCAACAGCGTCGCCGCAATCACACCGACAACCGCCGCAGCCACGCCGCCAAGCACGCGGTGGAGTGCCGGATTGTCGACGACCGCCTCCAGCCGTTCGAAGAAAATCATCGAGAAGGCGAAGGCAGGCAGGAACATCCCCGCCGTGATCGCGACCGCGCCGGGCAGGCCCGCCGCGACATATCCCGCAAAGGTCGCAAAGATGACGAGCGGTGCCGGCAGCATGCCCGCGAACGCGACGCCGTCGAGAAAGCTCGCGTCGCTGATCCAGCCGCGCCCGACCGTGTCGGCGCGCACATAGGGGATCGCGGTATACGCGCCGCCAAAGGTCAACAGCCCGCCTTTCAGCCCGGCGATGAACAGCGCGACGATTCCCGCCTCGCTCGCGGCGACACTCGTCTTCGCCGGTAACGCGGCACCCGACACAAGGACGGCAAGCAGAACCGCCGCCACGAATATCGCCGCCGCCGCAACCGGCCGCTTCGCATATGTATAGATCAGCCCCGATGCGATCAGCGGAATCCAGAACGGCACGCCGGCCAGCGTCGCGACAAGCGCCGCGCCCGCGAGCAACCATAGCAGCCTGTCCTCCAGAATATGCGTCCCGATCCGCTGCACCGCGCGCAGGATGATCGCCAGCACGACGACTTGCACGCCCAGGAAGATTGGCGCCATCGCCGGATTGCCGACGATCCAGCCCTTATAGAGCCACGCCGCGCCCAGCATCAGCACAAAGCCGGGCAACATGAAGCCGAGCCCCGCGAGCAGCCCGCCGATCCGCCCGCGCGCGACCATCCCCAGATGGACGCACAGTTCATGCGCCTCCGGCCCCGGCAAGATCTGCATCACCGCGAGCAGCCGGTTGAAACGCACGGGCGAAATCCAGCGCTCCTCCTCGACCAGCGCCTGCTTCACCATCGCGATCTGCGCGACCGGCCCGCCAAAGGCGAGGAAACCGAAACGCAGGAAGCGGAGAAAAAGCCGGAACAGCGAAAGGCTGGGCGGAGAATAGTTATCGGTCGTCATTGCAAGAACGCTCCTTGCCGCAGTCGCGGCTTATGGAGCGGAACTTGGACGGCGCGCCGTCTGAACGGGCGTCCGCATTGCCCGCACCGCCTGTTTTACCGCGTCCGCCTGAAAGGGGAAGATGGACTTTGTTTCAGCGCGACGCATGAACGTCCGCAATGGGGTGGGAAGCGGAAGATTGTCGCCCCTCCACCACCACTTCGCGGCGGCCCCCCTCCCCACGGCTGCCCGCAGGGAAGATCAATGCCCGCAATCGGCCGCTAGCAGCCCTTCCGCCGCTTATTTCTCCACAACCGGCTCCGCAGTCAGGAAACCCTGCTTGCACACCGGGCTGTCATCGCCCGCGAGGCAATCCGGCCAGCGATAGAGTTTCTGGATGCTGAGGGTGGGGCCATCGGATCCGCCGCCGCCCATGCCGATATATTGCTTGCCCGTGACCTCGCCGATGATCGTGACATTGGTGTGCGCCTCCACAAGTTCCGGGTCATAAACGCCGGCCCCGCAGGCGACGAAGGTCTGGTAGGTCGGTTCGGGGTCCAGCGCGGCTCGCCATAATCGCCGCTCCGCGCGAAGAGGATCGTCAGGCAGGGTCCGTCGATGGCATAGACGCCGCCGGCCCAGCGCACGCGCTTGCCGATATGTCGTTCCTCGAGTGCCTCGTCGGGCGTCAGCGGGGCAACCTCCGCCGTCCTCAAGATTTCGATCTCCCGCACGAACTCGGCGTGCCTATCGGTCGCAAATGGCTCCGCCTCCGGAGGCTGGCTCCAGGCGGCGGAGGAGCCCAGCGCAAGCAACGCGCCGAAGAGCGACGCCGTCCCGATGGCGCGCGAACCTGTCGAATTTCCGTTCATGGCGGGCACCTACCGCGGCCCGTTATTTGCCCGCCTTGTCGCTAACCGCCTTGATCACCAGCGCTTTGTCATCGACCAGATAGCGCTTCGCGAGTGCCTGCAACTGCGCCGGCGTCGCCGCCTCGACCTCGCCGACCCCCTTACGGCTGCGGTCGAGGCGATCGGCGTGGCTTGCGGCTTCGGCGACATAGTTCAGCCAATAGCTGTTCTCGCGCCGCGACTTCACCATCGCTTCGAGCAGCGGCTTGCGCGCGCGGTCGAGCAGGTCGGGATCGACGGGCTTGTCGCGCAATTCCTTCGCGATGGCGAAGATCGCGGCGCGCGTCGTCGCGAGATCCTTATAGTCGACATTGCTCGCGGCGAAGAGATGGCCATAGCCGGGAAATTTGTCCGAGAGGCTGGCCGCGGCGCCCGGGCTGTAGCTTTCGCCGAGCTTTTCGCGCAGCTCCTCGGTCAGCATCAGTTGCATCGCGCGCGACAGCAGGGTGAGCTGCATCGCCTCGGCGAGGTCGCTGTCGTCGCGCGCCGGCCAATAAACACGCAGCTCGGCCTGTTCGGCGGGCCCCTTGTGGATCAGCGTACGTTCGCTGCGGTCGGTCGCGAACTGGCGGATACGCGCGTCGGTGCGCGGGTCGAAGGCAGCGCGGCGCTCTGGCAATGCCCCAAAGGTCGCGGCGATCGCATCGATCGCCGCCTGCTCGTTGATGTCGCCGACGACGCCGATCTCGATCGCGCCATGCGCAAAGCTGTCGGCGACGACGGGCTTCAGCTGCGCCCAGTCGAGCGTCATCAGCTTTTCGAGCGGCGGGGTTTGCGAGCGCGGGTCGTCGTTGGCGAGGATGCCGCCGACGTCGCGGCCGAGCACCGCCGCCGGGGTCGCGTCGTTCGCGGCATATTGCTGCGGCAGGACGCGGCGGATCAGCGCGAGGCCGTCGGGGCGATAGCCGGGGTGCGTCAGGAACGCCGCTAGCAGCTTCGCCTGCAGCGCAAAATCCTCGGGCGAGGTCAGCGCGCTGCCGCCGAAGGCATCGGTGCCCGCCCCGAAACTCGGGCTCACCGTCTTGCCCGCGAGCACCGAGCGCAGTTCGTCGACGCTGTGCGCCTCAAGCCCGCCGAGGACCATCGACCCCGCCAGCGACACCTTCGTCGGATCGTCGCGCGTCGCGAGGAGGTTGCCGCCATCGACGCGGAGCGACAGCATGACCTTGTCCTTCTGGAAATCGGTCGTCTTGATGTTGAGCATCACATTGTTCGCAAAGCGGATGCGGCGGATGCCGAGATCGTCGACACGCTCGTCGCCGACGATTTTGCCGGGCGTGCCAAAACTGTCGTACGCGAAGGCGGCGTTCGCGGCCTCGGTCGGCGCTGCGACGGCAACCTGCGTCGACGCACTCAGGCTCGCCAGGATCGCGCCCGTGCCGCCATCGAGCGGTTTCTTCGCGGTCACGCGCGCGAGCGGCGCGCTGAGCCCCTCCATGCGCTTCTGGAACGCTGCTGTGACCGCGGCGGCGGTCAGCGACGGTGCCGTGGCCTCGAACAGCGCCTGCGAGGTTTCAGGCCGGACGAGGACGAAATCGCCATCGCCGGCCGAGATCAGCGCGTCGGCGAGACCGTCGCTGCGCCGCGTTGTCACACCGGCAACGGCATTTTTTAGCGCGGTGCGGCGGTTCGCAAGCTGTTCGTCGACTTCGGCCTGGGTAAAGCCATGCTCGACGGCGCGGCGCTGTTCCTGCTCGGCGAGCGCGAGCGCTTCCTTCCACGCGCCTTCCTTGGCGACCGCCCCAACAGTGATCTGGTCGAATTTCTTCCAGCCCTCGGCATCGCTGAAATAGCCGGTCAGGATCGGCGAATCCTCATTGAGCGCGATTTTTGCGAGCCGGCGGCTGACGATCGCCTCGCCGACATCCTCGGCGAGCTTGCGCGCGCGTTTCGCCTTGGTGTCGGGTTCATCGACCCACGGTTTGAAGCTGGCGATGGTGACCGAATCCTGGATCGCCGGATCGACGAAATCGTCGGCAGCGGCCGCGCGCTGGTAATCGACATTGCCGATTTCGGGATCGGCCCCCGCGGGACCGCGCCCCTTCCAGTCCGAAAAGCGCGCCTTGATCTTCGCCTCGACCGCCGCAGGGTCGAAATCGCCAACCATCACGAGCGTCGCGCGTTCGGGACGGTAATAACGGTCGTACAGGTCACGCAGCCGCGCCGCGGGTGCGGTCTTGATCACTTCTTCGGTGCCGACCGGGATGCGGTTCGCGACATTCATCCCCTTCATCTGGAAATCGAGCTGATCGATCAAGCTGCGTAGCTGATAGGTATCGCGCGCGCGGCGCTCCGAAAGGATGATGCCGCGCTCGCGGTCGACCGCGGCGGGGTCGATCGTCAGATTGCCGCCCGTCTCGCGCATCAGCATCAACCCGGTGTCGATCAGATCGTCCGACGCGTTGGGCAGGTCGAGTTTGTAGATCGTCTCGTCGAAGCCGGTCGACGCATTGGTATCGGCGCCGAACGCCAGCCCCTTGCGTTCGAGCAGCTTGATCATTTCGCCCTCAGGGACTTTGGTCGATCCGTTGAACGCCATATGTTCGAGGAAATGGGCAAGCCCGCGCTGGTCGTCGGCCTCGGCAAAGCTGCCGACGGCAAAACGCATGCGCAGTACGACGCTGTCCTTGGGCGTGCTGTTTTTCAGCAGCGCATATTTCATCCCGTTGGGGAGCACGCCGAAGACGATGTTCGGATCGACCGGCACGTCGCTTGCCGCGAAGTTCCACGCCTTGGCCGCTTCGCTCTGCGGATTGACCGCCGCGGGCGCCGCGACCTTCGCGGGCGCTTCCCTGGCATAGGCCGGGGCGGTGCTCGCGATGAGGAAGACGAGGGGCGACAGCGCGGTCGAGACGCGCCAGACAAGGGATTTGGTCATGGAGCATGATGTGGCCACCGCCCTTCGGGCGGTCAAGCCACTGTTACGCGACGCGGCCGATGCTTTCGACAGACGACGTCTTTTCGCGATCGGCGGCTTTTGCGGCGTAGAGCGCGCGGTCGGCGACCTCGAGCAATTTGCGCGCGCTGTCGCCATGCTCGGGCCAGCTGGCCGTGCCGATGCCTGCACCAACGCCGATCGACCGGCCGCCGATGCGGTAGGGCGCGGCAAGCGCGGCGAGGACATGGTCGGCAAGCGAGGTTTTGAGCAGGATCGACCCCGCGGGCACGAGGATCGCGAACTCGTCGCCGCCCTGCCGCGCGACCACCGCATGGTCGCCGCACGCTCGGCGCAGGCGCTCAGCAAGCTCGCATAATACGCCGTCGCCGATCGCATGGCCGTGTTGATCGTTGATCGGTTTGAAGCCGTTGAGGTCGAGCAGCGCGATCGCGAACGGGTTCGCCGCGTCGCCCTTCGCAATTTCTTCGTCGAGCCGCATGTCGAACTCGCGGCGATTGGCGAGGCCCGTCAGCGGATCGGTGTGCGCAAGGTCGCGCATCTGGTGCTGGAGCTGGAGCAGGTCGATCAGCTGGTTGTGCTGCTGAAGGATCATGCGCAGGAGGAAGATCGTCGCGACGACGAGGCTAGTGCCCGCGGCGATTTCGGGCGGATTGCCCGAGGTCAGCATCAGGAACGAGATCGGCACCAGCCCGATGAGCAGGTTGATGAAGGTCGCAAGGCGGATCGACGACAGGCAATAGGCGGTCGCGAGCGAGCCCATCGCCATGATCATCGCATAGTAGCTATGAGTCGAGGGCGGCGCGGCGAGCCAGTTGATCACCGTCCAGCTGCTGCACATCGCTCCCGTGGTTCCCGACAGCCACATCGATTCTTTGATCATCCGCCGCGCGCGGCGCAGGCTCATCCGCCGACCGCGATTGTGCATCAGAAGGAGGAAACCGAGCAGGCCGATGATCGCGAGCGTGACCGGGAAACCGATGCGGACGATCGGGTGGACCGTCTGCACCCCGGCATAGATGGCGGTCGGCGTTGTCGCCGCCAGCATCAGGAAAAGCATCGGGGTCAGCGTTTCGACGCGATTGGCACGCAGCAAGGCGACGTCGTCCCGAATCACGTCCGGAATCGGCGGAAAGAAGCGCGAGCGCAGCCAGTGATAGACCCCCGTCATAGGGCCGGGATAGCAAGGCCGAGTAAAGCAGGGGTTAAGGAATGAAAGCTTGTCTTATCACTTACCTAACGGCTCCACATGGGAGCATGACTTGCGAAATATTAACCATGCTTGGCGATAGCGGCCGCCGAATTTATCGCGCCTGACAGGAGCCGTGCCATGTCTTATCCGATGCCGCCGTTGACTTCGCCTACTGCTGCGCCGATCGTGCCGATGCCGGCAAGCGACCCGACGCTGCCGCAGAATGACACCCCGGCCGAGCAGGCGGCGCGCGCGGCGCAGCTGACCGCGACGCAGGCCGTCTATACGTGGACGACCGAAGTCCCCACCTTGCCCGGCGTGCCGCTCGCGACCAGCGTGCCGAAGAATGACGAGCCGACGATCGCCTGGTTCGTGATCCTGATCGGCGTCGGGCTCGACATCGTGCGCAACGCATTGACGGTAAAGCTTGGCGGCGTGGACAAGGGCGAACTTAACAGCCCGCGCGCCGAATATGAGGCAGCATTGGTCGAATGCGACGCGATCGAAGCCTCGGCGGCGAAGATTGCGGCCGAGCATGGCGTCAACACCGGCGGCAATATCTTTGAGCGCATGGTGGGCGACATCGAAAATGCCGTCGCCGCGGCAGAACGCGACGCGCATGTCGCTCTGCTCAAGGGCTATAAGGAACGGCTCGAAGAGCTGATGAAGGTCGAGGATGCCGACGGCCTTGGCAGCAAGACGGTGCGCAGCATCGAAGCGTATCGCGCGCTGTTCAGGGCGCTGCCGGTTCCGGGCGTCAGCTATATGTTCCAGGACGACGGCGAATTCGCGCGGCTACGCGTGCAAGGGCCGAACTGCATGCTGATCACCGCGGTCGGCGATTCTCTGCCCGCCAATTTCCCGCTGAGCGACGCCAAATATGCCGCCGTCGTCAATGGCGACACGCTGGACGCTGCGCTCGCCGACGGGCGTCTCTTCATGCTCGACTATAAGCCGCTCGAGGTGCTCGATCCCGGCACCTATGGCAGCCTCGCCAAATATGCGTGGCAGCCGATGGCTTTATTTGCGGTGCCGCCGGGTGGATCATCGCTGATGCCTGTCGCGATCCAGTGCGGGCAGGATCCGGCCGACTATCCGGTCTTCACCCCCTCCCCCGTCGCCGACAAGATATGGGGATGGGAAATGGCGAAGTTCGTCGTGCAGGTCGCCGACGGCAATTATCACGAGCTGTTCGCGCATCTGGCACGCACGCATCTGGTGATCGAGGCGTTCGCGGTCGCGACGCACCGCCATCTGGCCGAAATCCACCCGATCTGGGCGCTGCTCGTCCCGCATTTCGAGGGGACGCTGTTCATCAACGAACAGGCTGCGACCTCGCTGATCGCGGCGAACGGCCCGATCGACCATATTTTCGCGGGCACGATCACGTCGAGCCAGTTCGCCGCGGTCGACGCGCGCCTCGCGTTCGACTTCTATGCCAAGATGCTGCCGGCCGACGTCGCGACGCGCGGCGTCGGCGTGGATTCGGCGCTTGCCGATTATCCGTACCGCGACGATGCGCTGCTCGTGTGGGACACGATCCACGAATGGGCGCGGCAATATGTCGATCTTTATTATGCGCATGACGCCGATGTCGTCGCCGATACCGAGCTGACCGCATGGGCGGCCTGTCTCGCCGGCGAAGCAAAGATCAAGGGTTTCGGCGCGATCGCGACGCGCGCGCGGCTCGCCGAAGTCTGCACGATGGTGATGTTCACCGCGAGCGCGCAGCACGCCGCGGTCAACTTCCCGCAAAAGGACATCATGGCCTTTGCCCCCGCAGTCACCGGCGCTGGCTGGCAGGCGGCGCCGAACGGGCAGCGCGGGCATGACAAGGGCGGCTGGCTCGCGATGATGCCGCCGATGGCGCTCGCGCTCGAACAGCTCAATGTGCTCGAATTGCTTGGGTCGGTGCATTACCGCCCGCTCGGCGATTATCGCAGCAACGCCTTTCCCTATCCCTTGTGGTTCCAGGACCCGCGCGTGACGGGGGCCGAAGGGCCGCTCGCCTGGTTCCAGGCGGCGCTGCAGGGCGTCGAAGCGGAGATCGCGACGCGCAATGCCGAACGGATGCAGCCTTACCCGTATCTGCAGCCGAGTCTGATCCCGACCAGCATCAATATCTGAGGCTTCCAAAGCCCCTCCCCTTCGGGGGAGGGGTTGGGGTGGGGGCTCGCGGCATAGCGCAAGGCCGATGGCCCCACCCGCTGCGACTAGCGAGCAAGCTCGCAAGTCTCGCTGCCCTCCCCTGAAGGAGAGGGCGTAAAGGGATCAGCTGCCCTTTTTCTTCCGGTGGCTTTCGAGGTCGAGCACGGCATTCTCGCCGCCCTCGGGCAGCAGGCCGAGGCGGCGCGCGACTTCCTGATAGGCTTCGACTTCGCCGCCGAGGTCGCGGCGGAAGCGGTCCTTGTCGAGCTTTTCGTTCGTCGTCATGTCCCACAGTCGGCAGCCGTCGGGGCTGATCTCGTCGGCGAGGATGATGCGGCTGAAGTCGCCTTCATAGAGGCGCCCGAACTCGAGCTTGAAGTCGACCAGACGAATGCCGACCGCGGCGAACATGCCCGACATGAAGTCGTTGATGCGGATCGCCATGTCCTGGATGTCGTGCAGCTCTTCCTGGCTGCACCAGTTGAAGCAGGCGATATGCTCCTCGGCGACGAGCGGATCGCCGAGCGCGTCGTCCTTGTAGCAATATTCGATCAACGTGCGGGGAAGCTGCGTCCCTTCCTCGATGCCGAGGCGCTTCGACAGCGTGCCCGCGGCGACATTGCGCACGATCACTTCGATCGGCACGATCTCGACCTGGCGGATCAACTGCTCGCGCATGTTGAGGCGCCGGATGAAATGGTGCGGCACGCCGATGTTGCCGAGCAGCGTGAAGACGTGCTCCGAAATCCGGTTGTTGAGCACGCCCTTGCCGCTGATCGTGCCCTTTTTCTGGGCGTTGAACGCGGTCGCATCATCCTTGAAATATTGGATCAGCGTGCCCGGTTCGGGGCCTTCGTACAGGATCTTCGCTTTGCCTTCGTAGATCTGGCGGCGACGGGACATGGCGTTCAAACTTTCTGTCGGAACCAAATGAATGGCCCCGGCAAAGCGACTCAGACGGAGGCGCGCCGCCGGGGCGATGGGGCGCCTATAGCGGCAAAGGTCGGGCGCGTCATCCCCGGCATGACACCCTTTGCCTTACGTTTACGTAAAGTGCTTGCGTTGGACGCCATCGCTTGCGACGCTGCGCGGGAAATCAAGGAGAGAGATGGATGAGCTTCGACCAGATTCGCCTCGACCGCCACGAAGGCATCGCGCTGCTGACGCTGCACCGCCCCGACCGGATGAACGCCTTTACCACCGAGATGATGCTGGAGATCGTCGCCGCGCTCGACGAATGCGACGCCGACGACGGCGTGCGCGCAGTGATCTTTACCGGATCGGGCGACCGCGCCTATTGCGCCGGCGCCGACCTGGGTCAGGGCGCCGCGACCTTCGATTACGACAAGCGCACCGACAAACAGGCGATCCTGCCCGACGGTATGGCGGTGAGCCCGGTCGCCGCCGACGGCACGATCGACTGGTCGCACCCGCTAATCCGCGATTCGGGCGGGCGCGTCTCGATGCGGATTTTCGACTGCAAGAAGCCGGTCCTGGGGGCGATCAACGGCGCCGCGGTCGGCATCGGCGCGACGATGACGCTGTCGATGGACGCGCGGCTCGCGAGCGAGACCGCGCGTTACGGCTTCGTCTTCGCACGGCGCGGGATCGTGCCCGAGGCGGCGTCGAGCTGGTTCCTGCCGCGGCTCGTCGGCATCCAGAACGCGGTCGACTGGTGCTATTCGGGGCGGCTGATCGACGCCGCCGAAGCCCATGAAAAGGGGCTGGTGCAATCGGTGCACAAGCCCGGCGAGCTCGTCGACGCCGCGATCGCCAAGGCGCGCGAGCTGACCGACCACAGCGCGCCGGTGTCGGTCGCGCTCACCCGCCACATGCTGTGGCGGATGCTCGGCGCGCCACACCCGATGAGCGCGCACCGCTGGGACAGCCGCGCAATCTTCGCGCGCGGGCGCAGCGCCGACGCCGCCGAGGGCGTGTCGAGCTTCCTCGAAAAGCGCCCCGCGAACTTCACCGTCAGCGTCGCGGACGATTATCCGTGGTTTGCCGAGTTCGAGGATACGCCGCCCTATAGCTGAGGATTCAGTCTGCCACCCCGCCGCGCTTCCTGAAATAGGGCCGGAAAAACATGTAGAGTCCGGAGAATATCAGCAGGAAGAGCGGCGGAAGCGGCAGGTAATAGACCCATTGGGCGGGCTCCTGTCCCGCCCCGAGCATCACGAAAATGGCGAGGACGATCGCCGAAAAGAGGATCGATACCCAGCGGTGAAACTGCCGGATCCATAGACTCCAGTTCATAACTCTCTCCCTGTTTGATTATGCGTCGAGACCCGCGACGACCTTCTCGAGATTTTCGAGGTGAATCTTCCAGCCGCCCTTGGCGCCGCCGAATGCCTGCTTCTGGTCGGGACGAAAACCGACCTGCTCCATGCGCAGCAGCGTTCCGGCGGGCGTCGGTTCGAGCGTGAAGGTCACGGTGCTGTCGAGCCGGTAGGCCGGATCGTCGTGCGCGTAGTTCCAGGTGTAGGAGAGGCTGCGGCCGGGATCGACGCCGAGGAGCTCGCAGTCGACATTCCCCCAGTCGCCGCGCAGCTGGAAGCGGTGGCCGAGGTCGAGACCGAAGTCGTTCTTCATCAGCCATTCCTCGATCAAATGCTGTGTCGTCAGCGCGCGCCAGATCTTTTCGGGCGGGTGAGGAATTTCGCGCTCCACAGTGACGGTGCGCACGTCGGTATCGGTCATTGATCCATCCTTTTGAGCAAATCTTCGAGATCGTCGAACCGCGCTTCCCAGAAGCGGTTCATGCGGCCGGTCCAGTCGACCAGCGGCGCGAGCGCGCGTTGCTGCGCGCTATAATGGGTCTGGCGCCCCTCGTGCCGATCGAGCACCAGCCCCGCCTGTTTGAGAATGCCGAGATGTTTCGACACCGCGGGCTGCGAAATGCCCGCGCCCGCGGTGAGCGCGCCGACCGTCTGTTCGCCGTCGAGGCAGAGCCGTTCGAACAGCGCACGCCGGCTGGGATCGGCGAGCGCCTTGAAGAGAAGGTCGGGCGAGGGTTGCATCATAATCCATAACTCATTGGCTATGCATTTTCTCATAACCATATAGTTATGGGTGTCAAGTGCCGCCGTTGCGGCGGTGCCGCCGCCCATCGGACGCTGGAGCACGCCGTCGCTTTAGCATTACATGTGGTGATGAACCGGTCCGGCCTGCCTTCCCTCCATCCTTCGCGCCGCATCGTCTGCGCCGGAGTGCTGGCGGGCCTGACCGTCCCACCCATTGGAATTGCGAGGCCCACCATGCCCAGTCGCGCGATCAATCCCACCGGCGTTTCCTATGCGCAGGCGCATCTTGTCGAAGCGCCGACGCGCTGGCTGTTCGTCAGCGGCCAGATTCCCGTCGACGAGAAGGAAAACATGCCCACCGGCTTCGAAGACCAGTGCCGGCTGGTCTGGCGCAATGTCGAAAAACAGATTCATGCGGGCGGGATGACCTTGCAGAATCTGGTCAAGGTCACCGTCTTCCTGTCGGACCGCCGCGATCGCGAGGCGAACTACAAGGTGCGGCACGAGGTGCTGGGCGGCCATTCGCCCGCGCTGACGATCGTCGTCGCCGACATCTACGACGAGGCGTGGCTGCTCGAGATCGAAGCGATCGCCGCCGCCTAGCGACCCTTGTCGCGTTTCAGGATGAGTGCGGTCGTCGTATCTTCTACCCCCGCGATCAGTGCGATCCGGTCGCGCGCGGCGTTGAGCCCGGCCGCGTCGGCCGCCTCGATCTCGACGAGCAGGTCGATCTCGCCGCTGAGCGAATAGCAGCGCGCGACCTCCGCCATGCCGGTTACGGCCGCGACGATGTCGGGCGAGGGGGTGTGCGCGAGCCGCAGTTGCAGGATCGCCGCGATGCCGCCCTCGTCGACGATCCGCGCGTGATAGCCGGCGATCGTTCCCGCGGCCTCCAGTTTCGACAATCGTTCGCGCACCGAACTGCGCGCGAGGCCCACGGTCGCCGCGATTGTCTTCAGCGGCAGGCGGGCATTGTCGCGCAGCATCGCCACGATTTGCCGGTCGATCGCGTCCATACCCTCTCCCCCGCCGCCCTTTTGGCGCCGCCACCGCCGATCGGACGCTGGCCAAGCGCTTGCGCTCCGGCAAAATTCGCCGCGCTTCTGCTAGCGTCTTGCCGGAGAGAAAGTCCATGATGTTTGCCAGCCGTGCGCCAATGCTCGTCTCCCTCGCCGCGCTCGCGGGATGCACTGCGGCGGCGGATACGCCGGTGCCGGGCAGCGCGAAGCTGTGGACCCCTACTGCAATCTCGGGACCGGGCTATGAATCCTCGCCTACTTTTGCGGCCGACGGGCGGACGATGGTCTACCTCGCGGCCGACAAGGATTTTCGGAACTACCGGCTGATGCAGTCGCAGTGCGAAAATGGCGCATGGGGCAAGCCCGTGCCGCCGCCCTTTGCGATGCCCCTGCCGGTGATCGAAGCCGACCCCTTCGTTACCCCCGACGGCGAGCGGCTTTATTATATCTCGTCGCGGCACGCGCCCGCGAAGGAGGATTTCGACATCTGGTACGTCGAGCGCGCCGCCGACGGCGGCTGGGGCGAACCGCAGCGCCTGCCCGAACCGGTCAATTCGCCCGCCGCCGAGCTTCTCCCACGCGTCGATGTTGCGGGCCGCCTCTACTTCGGGTCGAGCCGCGCGGGCAGTGCGGGCGGCGGCGACATCTATGTCGCGACCGAAGTCCGCCCGGGCAAATGGACGGTCGAAAACCTCGGCCCGCCCGTTAGCGCGGGTGGCTATGAGTATGAGGCGGAGATTTCACGCGATGGAAGGACGATAATCACCGTGTCCGATCGCGGTGTCCGGTCGCATCTCTACCGCTATCGCCGCGAGGGTGACCGCTGGGTCGAGGCCGGGCGTATTCCGGCCGACCCCGGCCAGTTCCAGGTCGGTCCGCTGCTGTCGCCGAAGGGTGACCGGTTGCTCTTCGCGCAGCGGCACGGCGAGCGGTCGGGCGAGATGTTCCTGATCGACCTGGCGCCCGAAGCCGACCGGTCGTGGCCGCCGACGTGCGGCGATCAGGCGGCGTTATAGACGCGCCGCCCGCGCTCCGCGGTCATGCTGTGCGTATCCTTCAGCGCAGGCGAACGCGCGCGGATCGTTTCGACGCTGTGCCAGTTCGCGGTCACCCGCTCGGGGGAGAATTGCACGGTCACATAGCCGCGATCCTCGGTATTCGCCCATTTGAGCTGCGGCGACGAACGGCGCAGCGCCGCGACGCGCGCCTCGTCGGTCACGCCCTTGATATAGCTTTCATAGCCCGGCGAAGTGACGCTCTGTCCGGCAATCTCGATCCCCGCCGGTCGGCCGTCCTCGGCGAGGTCGAAGGCCCAGGCGTTGTGCGTATCGCCGGTCAGCGTGACGAGGTCGGCGTCGGCGCGCTGCGCCGCGGCGAGCAGGCGCGATCGCGCAGCGGGATAGCCGTCCCACGCGTCGAGGTTGAGCGGCAGGCCCGCCTTCGCCGCAAGCTGGCCCGCCTCGACCCGGCGGCGGACATAGTCGGGCTGCTCGCCCGCAAACCAGTCGCGCGTCTCGGGCGGCGTGAACAGCGTACCCATCACGACCTGTTGCGCGCAGACCTGCCAGCGCGTTCCCGCCCTGGTCGATGCGGCGAGCCCGTCGAAAAGCCATTTCTCCTGCTCCGCGCCGAGCATCTGGCGCGCGGGATCGCGGTAGCCGGTTTCGGCGAACTGCTTGAGCTTCGCCGCAGCGTCGCCGCTACCGGCGGCGATCTCGTCGATCTCGAACTGCCGGTCGCGCGCCGTCACCCGCGTTTCGGGGAGGAAGATCGTCGCGAGGTCGCCGACCTGATATTGGCGCCAGCGCGTGTCGGCGACGGGCATCCACTCGTGATAGACGCGTTCGGCGGCCGCCATGCGCGCAGCCCAATCGCCTTCGCCCTCATTGTGATTTTCGGCGCCGCCCTTCCAGACGTCGTTCGCGAATTCATGGTCGTCCCACTGGGCGATCATGGGGAACAGCTGATGAAGCTTCTGCAGGTCGGGATCGGCACGATAGGCCGCGTAGCGAAGGCGATAGTCGGCGAGCGCGACGATCTCGTGCGCGGGCTGGATCTCGCGCCCCGGAAGCGCATCCTTTGCAGAGGGATAGTCGCCGGCCTTATATTCGTAGAGATAGTCGCCGACATGCGCGACAAGGTCGATGTCACCGCGCGCGGCGGCGTGGCCATAGGCGGTGAACCAGCCGAACGGCATGTTCGAACAGGAAAAGAGCGCCAGATTGAACGCCTTGGTCGATCCCTGTGGCAAGGTGCGCGTGCGGCCCGTTACCGACCTGGTGCCGTCGGGGGCGATAAAGCGATAATGATACCAGCGGCCGGGTTTCAACCCGTCGACGACCAGCTTTGCGGTATGATCGCGCTCGCCCGTCGCGACGACGCTGCCGCCCGCGACGACCTTGAAGAAATCCTCGCTTTCCGACAGCTCGGCGGTCAGCGTCGCGTTGTTCGCCGCGGCATAGCGCGTCCACAACAGCACCGAATGGGGACCCGGCTCGCCGCTCGCGACGCCATGGGTGAAACCCTGCGCCATCATCGCACGCGCGGCGCCGGGCAACGACAGCGCCGCCAGCCCCATGGTGCCAAGCTTGATCAGATGACGCCGGTCGATCTCGCCCCAATGATGATGCATCGCGAATCTCCTCCTCTTTGGCCGGGTCTTTGCCCCGCCTTTGTGACGATTCGGGTGCTATCCCATCACCCCGAGCGCGAGCAGCAGCAGCATGAACATGACGACCGCATACAGGCTGAAAAAGAGAAGTAAGGTCGCGCGAACAAGGGCACCGAACCGTGACGAACGATAGGCGCCGCGCAGCTGGCGATACATGTGAAAGGGTACATAGAGCATCGCGAACGCCGTCGCGACATCGCCGAATATCGTCAGGTTGAGCAGGCGCACGGCGACGAACAAAAGCAGCATGAAGCTGATCGAGTAAGTGACGAAGACGAAATGATCATAGGTGTGAAAGCGGCGGCTGAACGGAAAGAGCAGCCACATGAAGGGTAGCGACAGCGGGATCAGTGCCCATGCGAATTTATAGGCGTTCGCCTGCAATTTGTAGAATATGAGCGCGGGGTTCGCGATCGCCTTTTCCAGCCCATGGTCGATGAACGGGACGCCGGTGTTGACCTTGGTGCGCGAGAGGAACTCGACGCTGGTCATCATCTGCTTGGAGGGATCGTCGAGCACGGGCGGCCCCTTGTCGCGCTCCTCTTTGCTGAGGCTGCGCGCGACGCCGAGATAATCGGCGCTTTTCTGGAGCGTTTCGCGCTCTTCGACGAGCAGTTTCCGGTCGGCCGGTTTCAAATCCTTGGCCGCGAGGCTGGTGTCGACGCGCATGACCTCCTCCTCGAAACTTTCCTTGAGCGCATTCGAGCGCGTCTGCTCGGCCGCCGCCTTCGCAATCCCTTCGCCCACCCCGCCGCCGCTGCCGACGATGGCCAGGACCGCGTATGTCAGGAAGACGGCGAACAGGAACAGCGCCAGCGGCGAGATAAAACGCGCGCGTTCGCCATGGATATAGCGGCGCGTGAGGTCGCCCGGCCGCCAGCTGAGCAGCGGCAGCGTGTTCCAGACCTTGCCCTCGAAATGGAAGATCGCGTGGACCAGATCGTGCCCGATCGCGCCAAAGCTGCGATGCACGTCGGCGCGCTGCCCGCAATAATGGCAATGCGAGCCCGCGAGGCTGGTGCCGCAATTCAGGCAGCGCGCGCCGGCATGCGCCGCGCCCGTGCCTCCCCAGTGACTGCCATGCTGCGGCTCGACCGCATGCCCCGCCAACCCGGCGGTCACCGCCGCCCCGATGCCTTCGATGTCCCCGCTCATGGCGCCCTGCCTAAAGGCGCGCGACGCATGGCGCAACGGGACTTTCGGGGGTCACGTAAAACGTGATAGTGGCAGCGCCATGAACGCCGAAGCCCTCTCCGCCCCGCCGATGCCCGGCGATGCCGCCGCCCTGATCGCCGACATGGGCGCGCGCGCGCGCGCCGCGTCGAAGGCGCTCGCGCAGGCGCCGACGGCCGACAAGGCGGCCGGACTGGTTGCAGCGGCGGCGCAAATTCGCGCGCTGGCGGCGGACATCCTTTCCGCCAATGCCGAAGACATGGCCGCCGGACAAAAGAACGGCCTGTCGGACGCAATGCTCGACCGGCTGCGGCTCGACGAGGGTCGGCTTGCAGCTATCGCCGGCGCGATCGACGATGTTGCGGCGCTCCCCGATCCGTCGGGCGCCGAAATCGACCGCGTGACACGGCCCAACGGGCTGGTGCTGAGCCGTGTGCGGGTGCCGCTGGGCGTCGTCGGCATCATCTATGAAAGCCGCCCCAATGTGACCGCCGACGCGGCGGCGCTGGGGCTGATGTCCGGCAATGCCGTGATCCTGCGCGGCGGTAGCGAGGCGGTCCATTCGAACCGCGCGATCCATGCAGCGTTCGCGACGGGGCTGGTCGAAGCGGGCCTTCCCGCCGACGCGGTACAGCTCGTCCCGACGCAGGACCGTGCCGCTGTGGGCGCGATGCTGCGCGCGCAGGGGCTGATCGACATCATCATTCCGCGCGGCGGCAAGGGCCTCGTCGCGCGGGTGCAGGACGAGGCGCGCGTGCCCGTCCTCGCGCACCTCGACGGGATCAATCACCTCTATATCGACGGCGCCGCCGACCCGGGACAAGCGGTCGAACTTGCGGTCAACGCCAAGATGCGCCGCACCGGCGTCTGCGGCGCGACCGAAACGATCCTGATCGACCGCGCCTACCCCGCGCCGCTCGCCATCATCGACGCGTTGATCGCCGCCGGCTGCGAAGTGCGCGGGGACAAGGCGGTCGTGGCGCTGAGCCCGCACGTCGAACCCGCATCGGCGGGCGACTGGGACTGCGAATATCTCGACGCGATCGTGTCGATCGCCATGGTCGACGGCCTCGTCGGCGCGCTCGCGCATATCGACGCGCATTCGAGCAAGCACACCGACGCGATCGTCACCGAGGATGCCGCCGCGGCCGAGCGTTTCCTGTCCGAAGTCGACAGCGCGATCGTGATGCACAATGCCTCGACGCAATTCGCCGACGGCGGCGAATTCGGCCTCGGCGCCGAAATCGGCATCGCGACGGGGCGGTTGCACGCGCGCGGCCCGGTCGCGCTCGAAGGGCTGACGACCTACAAATGGCTCGTGCGCGGGAGCGGCCAGACGCGTCCTTGAATCATTTGTATACAAGTGATACATTGTGGTCATGACCAAGCATTCCGTCATTTCCGCCCGTATCGACGCCGAAACCCTGGAGTTGGTTGACAAGATCGTCGCCGAGCAAGGGCGGAGCCGGGCGTGGTTCGTTGCGCAAGCCGTTCGTCATGTTGCTGAACAGGAAGCGCGTTTCGCCGCTTTCGTTCAGGAAGGCCGTGATGACATTGCCGCCGGCCGGACAAAGGAGCATGCCGAAGTTCTGGCGATGATGGATAGCATGATCGCCAAGCACGAGGCCCGATGACCCGGATAATATGGTCGGACAAGGCAGTCGCGGATCTGGTTGCGCTGAACGGCTGGTTGACCGAATATCGGGAGCCAGATGAAGCTGCCGAAGCTATTCGGGCGATACGTAGCCAGATTGCCGGGTTGGATCAGTTTCCGGCCGTAGGCTCGCCTATCTTCGCAGGAACCCGCAAGCTGCTGATTAAGGGGCAGCCCTTTGTCCTCTTGTATGAATTGACCGCTGGTCAGCTTCACATACTTCGGCTCGTGCACAACCGAAGCGACTGGCTGTCGCTGATATGATCCCCACCGGCCTCCTCGGCGGCAGTTTCAACCCCGCGCATGGCGGGCATCGCGCGATCAGTTTGAATGCTATCGACGCGCTCGGCCTCGACGAGCTGTGGTGGCTGGTGTCGCCGGGCAATCCCTTGAAACCCAAGGCGGGCATGGCGTCGCTTCCCGCGCGCCTCGGCTCGGCGCAGCGCATGGCGCGGCGCTCGCCGATCCGCGCGACCGCGATCGAGGCGGAGCTCGGCACGCGCTACACGATCGACACGCTGAAAAAGCTCGTCCGCCGCTACCCGAATCGGCAGTTCATCTGGATCATGGGGGCCGACAACCTGGTCCAACTGCCCGAATGGCGCGACTGGCGGGGAATCGCGCGATTGATGCCGATTGCGGTTATCGCGCGTCCGGGCTATAATGACCGCGCCCACGCAAGACGTGCGATGGGTTGGCTTCGGCGCTTCGTCCGGCCCGTGGACCAGAAAACTCATTGGACGGACTGGAGACCGCCTGCCCTCGTGTTCCTGCGATTTTCGCCCGATGTGCGATCCGCAACTGCGATACGGCAGGCCAACCCCCGCTGGTTCGAACGCTATGAAGGCCGCGCTTTGCGCGACCCGCTGACCCGTTCGCGCCTTGCGGACCCGACTAGGAAAGGACGCATTTGATCTCCGCAACCCAGGATGCCGCCAATGGCGCCGCATCCGCCCCAAAGCCTTCTGGCGACAGTGTGGATACGCTCCACGCTCTGATCCTCCACCAGCTGGATGAGGACCAGGCCCAGGAAACCATCTCCATCCCGCTTGCCGGCAAAAGCAGCATCGCCGATCATATGGTGATCGCGAGCGGCCGGTCGACGCGTCATGTCTCGGCGATCGCCGAAAAACTGGCGCAGCGGATCAAGCAGGAAGCGGGCCGCCAGGTTCGCGTCGAAGGACTGCCCAATGCCGATTGGGTGCTGCTCGACGCGGGCGACGTCATCGTCCATCTGTTCCGTCCCGAGGTGCGAAGCTTCTATAACCTCGAGCGCATGTGGTCGTTCGGCGACGCACCGCCGGTTGCCGCCGCAAATTGACGCCTTAGCCTCGCTCAGGCTAGGCGAGGCGTCATGTTGCTGCACATCATCGCGCGCGGGCGCATCGGGCGTGGGCCCGAGGCCGAGCTGGTCGAGCGCTATATGAAGCGCGTGACCTGGGCGCAGAAGATTTCCGAGCTTCCCGACACCGGCGGGCGCATACCTGCCGCCGCCGATAACAGCCGGACCATATTGCTCGACGAGGGCGGCGATCAGATGTCGTCGCTCGAATTTGCCAAATTGCTGGAAAAATGGCGCGACGGCGGAGTGCGCGAGACGCGCTTCTGCCTTGGCGCCGCCGACGGCTTCACCCCCGAAGAACGCGAGGGCGCCGACAAAGTCATCGCCTTCGGCCGCGCGACCTGGCCGCATCTGATGGCGCGCGCGATGCTCGCCGAACAATTATGGCGCGCGACGAGCATCGTTGCGAACCACCCCTATCATCGCGAAGGGCGCCAGTGAGGCGCGCGCTTGCCGTTCTCGCGATCACCGCCGTTTTCGGCGGCGGGGCGCTCGCGCTGGCGCAGAGCGACATCTTCGATCCGCGGGCGATCGCGGCGCGCGAGCGCACGCAGTTGATCGACGCCAAGCAGCAGTCGGCGGCAGCGATGGCGCGCAGCGCGCTGCTCGAAAAGCAGGCGGTGGCGGCGAGCAGCGAAGCCGACCGGCTGAAGAAACGCAGCGCCGCGCTCGCGGCGCGCATCCAGTCGGCCGAAGCCGATATCAGCGCTGGCGAAGCGCGCGTCGCGCTCGTCAGCCGCCGCCTGTCGGCGCAGCGCGCGCGGCTGGCGCAGCAGCAGCAGCCTTTGCTCGAACTCGCCGCGTCGCTCCAGCAATTGAGCCGCCAGCCACCGGTGAGCGTACTCGCGCAGCCGGGATCGCTGACCGATATGGTGCATGCGCGCGCGGTGATCGATGCGGCAATGCCGGTGATCGAACGCCGCACCGCCGGGGCACGGCGCGAACTCGCGGCGCTGCAGCGGGTGCGGCAGCAGCAGGCGGTCGCGCTAAAGGCGCTTTCGGGCAGCAAGGCGCAGCTCGCACAGCGCCGCGATGCGCTCACCCGGCTCGAAAATGAAGGGCGGCTGCGCTCGCGCGAGCTGATGAGCAGCGCCCAGCTCGAGGCCGACCGCGCGCTCGGACTCGGCGAAAAGGCACGCGACATCGTCGACCTGATGGACTCGCTCGAAGCCGATAGCGCGGTGCGCGCTGAACTCGCACAGCTCGCCGGACCGCTGCCGCGCCCGCGCAGCCCTGAAGGCAGTGTGGCGGCCGCCTTGCCGCCCGCCGCCGCCGAGGCCGAACTGACGCAGGGCGCCTATCGCCTGCCCGTCGTTGGGCGCATCGTCTCCGGGCTGGGCGAGGTCAATGAAAGCGGCGTCCGGTCGCGCGGCGTGACGATCGCGGCGCGCCCCGGCGGCCAGGTCGTCGCCCCTGCCCCCGGCCGCGTGGGCTTTGCCGGCGACTATCGCGGCTATGGCAAGATCGTGATCATCGACCACGGCGGCGGCTGGGTCTCGCTGCTCACCGGCATGATCGCGCTGTCGGTCGGGGTCGGCGACACGCTCGATGCCGGGGCGCCCGTCGGCCGCGCGGGGTCCGACGACAGCCGCATCACGGTCGAACTCCGCCGCGGCGGTCGCCCCGTCGATATTGTCGCGATGATCGGCTGAGCGGCACCGTTAATCGCCTGTTCGGCCGCTGTCTCGCACTAGGGACGCACCGCTTGACGCCCGCACAAATGCGTAGGAGGATGGCGCGCCGGGGATTATAAGGCGGGATTGCTCTCGCGTGACTGAAAGACGCCCATGACCGAATCGACCAAGACCGCCGTGTCCCCGAAGCGCCGCTTCGCCTTGTGGCAGGGCGCCGCCGCGCTCTCGACGCTGGCGCTCGTTCCGCTCGCAACCGGCGCGATGGCGACCGTCGATTCGAAGACGCAGGAAGAAATTTCGCGCTTCATGGACGTCTATCTCGAAGTGAAATCCAACTATGTCGAACCGGTCGACGATTCGAAGCTGATCGAGGGCGCGATCAACGGCATGCTCGCCAGCCTCGACCCGCATTCGGGCTATCTCGACGCGCGCGGCTTTTCGAACCTGCGCACCCAGACCGACGGCGAATATGGCGGGCTCGGCCTGTCGGTGACGATGGAAGACGGCGTCGTGAAGGTGATCGCGCCGACCGCCGACACCCCCGCCGCCAAGGCGGGGATCAAGGCCGGCGATTATATCACCCACATCAACAAGGAACTGATCTTCGGCCTGACGCTCGACGAGGCGGTCGAACAGATGCGCGGGCGTCCGGGCACCGATATCGGGATCACCGTCGTCCGCGAAGGTCAGGACAAGCCGATCGAGATGACGCTGACGCGCGAGATCATCGACCTGAAGCCCGTGAAATGGGAAGTCAGCGGCGATGTCGGCGTGCTCACCGTCACCAGCTTCTCGGCCGACGCGACCACGGACCTCAAGGCCGCGATGATGGCGGTCGAAACATCGCTCGGCAGGAAACCGCGCGGCTGGATCCTCGACCTTCGCTCGAACCCGGGCGGGCTGCTCGACGAAGCCGTCGGGATCAGCGACCTGTTCCTCGAACGCGGCGAGATCGTCTCGCAGCGCGGCCGCAAGAAGGGCGATATCGAACGCTATTTCGCCGAACCCGGAGACCTCGCCGGCGGCGCGCCGGTCGTCGTGCTGATCGACTCGGGCTCGGCCTCGGCCTCCGAAATCGTCGCGGGCGCCTTGCAGGACCAGCATCGCGCGGTCGTGATGGGCGAACGCAGCTTCGGCAAGGGATCGGTGCAGACGGTGCTGCCGCTGACCGACACCACCGCGCTGCGCCTGACCACGGCGCGTTACTACACCCCGTCGGGCCGCAGCGTGCAGGAAGGCGGGATCGAGCCCGATATCCGCGTGCCGCAGATTTCGGATCCCGACTATGCCTCGCGGCCGAAGTTCCGCGAGAGCGACCTCCGCCGCCACCTGATCAACGAGAAGAAGGTCGACAACGGGCTGCTCGAAAAGGACGAAAAGGCCGATCCGCGCTTCACCGCGACCGCCGCCGACCTGAAGGCCAAGGGCATCGAGGATTTCCAGCTGCATTATGCGTTGCAGACGATCGGGCGGATCAACCCGATGGCTCCACGCATGGCGCAGGGCAGCAAGCCGCCGGTCAAGCCCGCCAAGCCGACCGCGCGCAACTAAGGGGCGCGGGACATGCTGAACTCGCGGCTTTCCGCGCCCGCCGTCGCGTTTCTGGCGCCGCTGCTGCTCTATGGCGGCGCGCTGGTGTCGCAATATGGCTTTGGCCTGCACCCGTGCGAGATGTGTTACTGGCAACGCTGGCCGCATCAGGCGGCGATCGTTCTGGCGCTGCTCGCGTTGCTGTTTCGCCGCAATGACAAGGCGATGCGCGCGCTCACCCTGCTCGCCGCGGTCGCGATTGCGGTGAGCGGCGCGATCGGAATCTTCCATGCCGGGGTCGAATATGGCTTTTGGGAAGGCATCACCACCTGCGCGACCGGCGGCGCTGGCCCCGTATCGCTCGACGCGATCATGAATGCGCCGCTGATCCGCTGCGACACCGCCCAATGGACGCTGTTCGGCATCTCGCTCGCGGGTTTCAACGCGATCTTCTCGCTCGGCGCCGCCGCGTTCGTCTTGACCTTGCTGCGCCGGAAGACCACATCGGCAGCATGACGCAAAACAAGACTGGCAAGCGCACCGCATCGATGATCCGCGTCGATCAGGCGGGCGAATATGGCGCGACGCGCATCTATGCCGGCCAGCTCGCGGTGATGGGCGACCGCCACCCGATGGCGCGCGAAATCGCGCATATGGCCGAACAGGAAGAGCGCCACCGCAAATTCTTCGACGATATGATCGCCAAGCGCGGCGTGCGCCCGACCGCGCTCCAGCCGTTCTGGAACGTCGCGGGCTTTGCGCTGGGCGCGGTGACCGCCGCGATGGGGCCGCGCGCCGCGATGGCGTGCACCGCCGCGGTCGAGACCGAGATCGATCGCCATTACCAGCACCAGCTCGACGAACTGGGCGACAGCGACCCCGAACTGAGCGCCGCCGTCGCCGATTTCCGCGCCGAAGAGCTGGAGCATAAGGAAGCCGCGCTCGCGGCGGGCGCCGAAAGCGCCCCCGGCTATCCGGTCCTCAGCCTCGCGATCCGCGCGGGCTGCCGTGCAGCCATCGCGCTGTCGAAACGTATCTGATAGAATAACCGCCGGCGCCGTTCACGGCGGATGCAGAGAGTGGCTGCCATGCCGCCTGAAACGACAAAGGAAGATACGATGACCCGCCTCCCCCTGTTCGCGCTGATCCTCGCCGGCAGTGCCGCCGCCATGCCCGCGGCGGCGCAGCAGCAGACGGTCGATGCCGAGAAGATCAACCAGGTCATCGTCTATGGCAACGACCAGTGCGAACAGTCGAGCCCCGACGAAATCGTCGTCTGTAACCGCCTGCCCGAAACCGAGCGTTATCGCGTACCCCAAATGCTGCGCGGCAATCCGCTCGACGTGCGCAACGAGGCGTGGGCGAACAAGGTCGTCGCGATCGAACGCGTCGGCCGCTTTGGCACCGACAGCTGCTCGCCGACCGGCCTCGGCGGCTTCACCGGCTGCACGCAGGCACTGGTCGCAGGCGCGCGCGCCGAACAAAAGGCGGCCGACAAGACCGACTGGCAGGCGATGATCGCCGACGAACGCGCCAAGCGCATCGCGGGCATCGACGCCGCATCGGACGAAGTCGAAGCCGCGGTGGTTGCCGAGGAACGCGCGCTTGCCGAACGACAGAAGGCGGCCGAGGAACTCGAGCGTCAGGCGAGCGGCCAGGCCCCCGCGCCGACCGCCCCCGACGAAGCCGACGTACAGCCGCTGCCGACCCCGCCGAAGAACTGAGCCAGCTTTCCGGCGACGGTCGCGCCCGGCATTCGCCGGAGGGTGACGCCCGCCGTCAGTTCAGCAGATATTTCTGCCAGAAGAGCAGCGAAGACCAGAATGTGTAGTCCACATTCTCCTTCTTGCCCCACTGATGCCCCTCGTTCGTGGCCACCAGATGCCAGGCGGTGCCACCCCCCTTGCGCACCGCGGCCACGACCTGATCCGCCTCGGACGCGGGCACGCGCGGGTCGTTGGCGCCGGTGACGACAAACAGCGGCTTCCGGATGTCGGCAACGCGCGTGAGCGGCGAGATTTCCATCAGCTTGCGGCGCTGCGACGGATCGCGCTCGTCGCCATATTCGACGCGGCGCAGATCGCGGCGATATTCCAGCGTATTCTCGAGGAAGGTCACGAAGTCGGAGATGGCCACGACGCAGAGGTTCGCGCGCAGCTTGTTCGCGAAATGCGTCGCGGCGGCATAGCACATATAACCGCCATAGCTGCGCCCGGTCAGGCCGAAGCGCGACGCGTCGAGTCGCGTGTCCTTTGCGAGGGCATCGAGGAACACCCCCATATCCTTGACGCTGTCCTCGCGCTTGAACGGCCCGTTATCGAGCCCGACGAAGCGCTTGCCATAGCCGGTCGAGCCGCGGACGTTCGGATAGAAATAGGCGACCCCCAGCTCGTTGACGATATAGTTGGTGCTGCCGAGATATTCGGGGCGCCACTGGCTTTCGGGCCCGCCGTGGACGTGCATGATCAGCGGCCGTTTGCCTGGAAATTTTGCAGGATCGGGGCGATAGAGAAAGCCCGACATCTCGGTGCCGTCGAAGCTCTTGATGCTGACCAGCTCGGGTTCGACGTTACGCGCGACGTCCAGCCCGCCGGTCTCGCTCTGCGTCCAGCGCGTCACGGCGAGCGTTTCGGGGTCGATACTATAGGCATCGGCCGCGCCGTGCGCCGACGTGAAACCGATGCCGATCGCGCCCCACGGTGCGATGTCGATATGCCCGATGACGCCCGCGGGCAGCGCATCGACCGTGCGCGCCCGGCCGCTCGCGACGTCGAACACGCGCAGCCGGCTCACGCCCGCCTCGTTGACCGCATAGGCAATGAATCGCCCGTCGCCCGAGATGTCGAATGCCTCGACATCCCATTTTTCCGCCGGGCCGCGCGGCGTGAACCCGCCAGTCGCGGGATCGAGTGTACCGAGGCGCTGTACGTCGTCGCCGTCGTCGCTCGCCACCCAGATCGTGCCGTCGGGTGCGAAGGAGGCGCCGCTGAAAGCGATCTTCTTTCCGTGATTACCGACCGGCGTCATCTTTCCGTTCGCAAGGTCGAGACGGAACAGATCGGTCTTTTCGACCGACGCCGAGCGCGCGACGAGCGCCCAGCTCTTGTCGGGCGCGAAACTTGCGACCGACCAGCCGTTGCTGTCGACCTGCCCGGCCAGTCGCGCCGACGCGGGGTCGCGCGGGTTCATGACATAGATATCATTGTCGCGGCCGTTGCGGCGGGTCGAAGTGAAAGCGACGAGGCTGCCGTCCTTGCTCCACGCGTCGAGCGAATTGCGGCTCTTGCCGTCGGTCAGCATCGTCAGCCGGCCATCCTTCATCGCGAAAATCTGATAAAATTCGCTGCCTCCGATGTCCTTTTCGATCACCATCACATCGCCGGTTCCGGGCGCCCAGCCGCCATGCGAAACCGGTTCGGCCTCGAAGGTCAGCTGCTCGCGCGCGCCGAGGGGCCGCGCGACGCGGTGAAGCTGTGCCGTGTTACCGAAACGCGTCGCGATAAGCATCGACCGGTCGGCGGGGTTCCAGCCGACGAACGCCGCGGTGCGATATTCAAGATAGGGCCGGGTCGCCGCCGCCAGCGCCGCGGGCACCTCGGGCACACCGTCGGCGACAAGCGCGGCGGGCTTTGGTTCGGCGGCCGGCGCATCTCCTCCGGCGGCCAGCGCGGGTGCAAAGGGCAAGGCAAGGGCGGCCAGAACGGCGAGATGACGCATGATTGATTTCCCCGGTTTCCTGAAATGGACAGATATGGCCTAGACGCTACCGCCGCGAGGCCCGGAAGCAAGTCGACCAACCGCGCACATGGCTCGACCATTGACCGCATTTGTGAGCCGATAAGGCGATGAATATGGCCGTTTTTGCGGTATTTTTGCAGCCCAACGCGATTCAGTTGCGAATCCGCGCCGAACCGAGTGCAAAAATTAACGAATCGCTGGCAAGCTGTCTTGACTTGGGAGTTTTTGAGGCAAAACGTGCGGTTCTGGGAATCGCCAGCCTAGGGGGCTGTAATATGGCATCAGCATTTGGACCGCGCCTGTGGAGGCGCACGGCAGTCAGCGTGCCGCCGGCACGGAGTCTGGGTCGCCGAATGACGTGGCACGCCGCCGCCGCCCTCCTCGCTTTTGCCGCCTTGCAGATTTGGCTCGTGATGAGCGCGGTTGCCGCCGGGGCGTCGTCTGCGTTTATCGTCGTGGCACTCGTCATGCTGCTCGCGCTCGCCCTTCCCGTCGCGCGGTCGACCGAACGACACTGGTATCGCCTCAGCCGTCAGGCACTCGCGAGCTGGGGCTTGCACGCCCGCTTCCGCCGCGACGTCCGCCGTCTGTGGGTCGCCGCGCTGACCCTGCCTTTCCTGTGGATCAGCGGCGCAATGGCTGCCACCGACGCGATCGCCGCGATCACCGGCTGACCTCTTTTCAGCGCTTGCTTTGATTTTTTGGCGCGCGCCGTATAGGGCGCGGCCATGCTGACCGTTTCCGAAGCCCTCGATCGTGCGCAGATGCTGTGCGACGCCGCCGCGAAAGCCGGCGCCGATGCCGCCGACGCGCTCTACTATTGCAATGCCGCGACCTCGGTCTCGATGCGGCTCGGCGCACTCGAAGATGTCGAGCGGTCCGAGGGACAGGATATTTCGCTGCGCGTCTTCGTCGGCCAGCGCAGCGCGAGCGTGTCGACCGCCGACATGGATGCCGGCGAGCTCGCCAAATTGGTCGAACGCTGCGTCGCGATGGCGCGCGAGGCGCCCGAGGATCCCTATGCTGGCCTCGCCCCCGAAGAGCTGTTGTTCAAGGGCACCATCCCCGATTTCGATCTCGACGACGGCAGCGAAGCCGATCCCGCCGCGCTGCGCACCGCTGCGCTCGCAACCGAGGAAGCCGCGCGCGCCGTTACCGGCGTGACGAACAGCGAAGGCGGCAGCGCGAGCCACAGCCGCACGCGCTTCGCGCTCGCGACCAGCCACGGCTTCACCGGCGGTTACGGGTCGAGCGGCCACAGCCTGTCGGCGAGCGTCATCGCGGGCGAAGGCGCGAACATGCAGCGCGACTATGGCTGGCATAGCGCGCATCACCTGACGGACCTCGAAGGCGCGGCCGACATCGGTAACCGCGCGGGCACTCGCGCCGTCGCGCGGCTTAACCCGGGCAAGGCGCCGAACGGCAAGCTTCCCGTGCTGCTCGACCCGCGCGTCAGCGGCGGCATTGTCGGCCATCTGCTCGGCGCGATCGCCGGACCCGCGATCGCGCGCGGCACCAGCTTCCTGCTCGGCAAGGAAGACCAGACTTTGTTCGACAGCAGCATTATCATTCGCGACGAGCCACATCGCCCGCGCGGAATGCGCAGCCGCGCCTTCGACGGCGAGGGCCTGCCGACCGCGGCGCGCGATATCGTCGCCGATGGCAAGATCACCGGCTGGCTGCTCGACACCGCATCGGCGAAGCAGCTCGGGCTGACCCCCACGGGCCATGCGAGCCGCGGCGGCGGTGCTTCGGGGGTCGCCGCGAGCAACCTGCACCTCGCGGCGGGCAGCGTGACGCCCGCCGCGCTGATGGAGGGCATCGCCGACGGCGTCTATATCACCGAGCTGATCGGCCACGGCGTCAACCCCGTGACCGGCGATTACAGCCGCGGCGCATCGGGTTTCCTGATCAAGGATGGCGTGCTTGCCGGGCCGATCGCCGAATTCACCATCGCGGGCAATCTGATCGATATGTTCGCGGCGCTGATCCCCGCGAACGACCTCGAATTCCGCCATGGCACCAACGCGCCGACGCTGCGCATCGACGGCATGACCGTCGCGTCGAGCTAGGACCGACGCCGATGCCGGGCCGCAACCTCGAAGCCGCGATCGCCGCGACCCGCGAAGTCGGCGACATGGCGATGGCGCGCTGGCGCGGCGAGGGACAAGCGGTCAATGTCTGGAACAAATCACACGACAATCCGGTCAGCGACGTCGATCTGGCGGTCGATGCGCGGCTGAAGGCGGTGCTCGGCGCGATGGTGCCCGAGGCGGGGTGGCTGTCCGAAGAGACCGCCGACAATGCCGACCGCCTGTCGTGCCGCGCGATGTGGTGCGTCGACCCGATCGACGGCACCCGCGATTTCATCCGTGGCCGGCCCGGCTGGTGCGTGTCGGTCGCGCTCGTGATCGACGGCACGCCCGAATTCGGCATCCTCTATGCCCCCGCACTCGATGAACTATGGGTGGCGCAAAAGGGCCAGGGCGCGCTGCTCAATGGCGAAACGCTGCACGCCAGTCAGCGCACGACCTTCGCGGGATCGCGCGTCCCCGCCGATGCGCTGCCCAAGGTCGACAGCGATCTTGTCATCGTGACCAAGCCGAACAGCATCGCGCTGCGCATGGCGCTCGTCGCCGACGACCGCGCCGATCTGGTCGCAACTTTGCGCTGGGGGTTCGAATGGGATGTCGCCGCCGCCGCCCTGATCGCGACCGAGGCGGGCGCCGCGGTCACCGACGCGTTCGGCGCGCCGCTCGCGTTCAACACGCCGCGCGCGCAGGCGTTCGGCGTCATCGCCTGTGCACCTGGAATCCACGCCGCGGTCGTCGACCGCTTGCATGATCGGGCGGTCGCTCTTACATCGCTATCCTGAGCAGTAATCCACGGCCTCAAACCACCGCACTTCGCTTGACAATCGGGCCGACTCACCTTAGTTGCGCGTCCATTCCGACAGCCTGACCGGACGGCGAAGCGCCCTCATGCGCATCGTGGTCCGTTTTTTGCGTTGGAAAATCAGACGCTTTGAGATGGGGCCGAATGCCAACGGCCCTGTGGAGCAGGAGAAAGTTACCAATGGCACGTATTGCGGGCGTCAACTTGCCCACCAACAAGCGCGTAATCATCGCGCTCACCTATATCCACGGCATCGGTCGCAAGAGCGCTGTCGACATCGCCGACAAGCTGGGCATCGACCACGCACGTCGCGTTCAGGATCTTTCGGATGCCGAAATCCTGCAGATCCGCGAAACGCTCGACGCCGACCACACGGTCGAGGGTGATCTTCGCCGCAACACGGCGATGAACATCAAGCGCCTGATGGACCTCGCCTGCTATCGCGGCCTGCGTCATCGCAAGGGCCTTCCGGTCCGCGGCCAGCGCACGCACACCAATGCGCGCACCCGCAAGGGCAAGGCCAAGGCGATCGCCGGTAAGAAGAAATAAGGTTCGAGCGCGTCCATTCGGGCGCGCTTCCTTATTTCCCCTGCCGGGGCAGCGGCGCATCGCCCGCCACCGGCCATTCAGGATTTAGGTTAGGAATACATCATGGCTCGTGAACCGCAGCGCCTTCGTCGGCGCGAACGCAAAAACATCTCGTCGGGCGTCGCCCACGTCAACGCGACCTTCAACAACACGATGATCACCATCACCGACGCACAGGGCAACGCGATTGCCTGGTCGAGCGCCGGCATGATGGGCTTCAAGGGAAGCCGCAAGTCGACCCCGTATGCGGCGCAGGTTTGCGCCGAAGACGCCGGCAAGAAGGCCGCCGAACATGGCGTCCGTACGCTGGAAGTCGAAGTCAAGGGCCCGGGCGCCGGCCGCGAATCGGCGCTCCGTGCGCTGCAGGCCGTCGGGTTCCACATCACGTCGATCCGCGACGTGACGCCGATCCCGCACAATGGCGTCCGCCCGGCCAAGCGCCGCCGCGTCTGACGTCTTTTTTCGGGCACGCTCCGCCGGAGCGCCGCCCGTATAAAAATCCTCGCTGGACAGGTGGCCGACCCCCACCCGTCCCGCCCAAAGCAAAGGGAAATCCATGACTGTCAATATCCGGAACTGGCAGGAATTGAAGAAGCCCAGCAACCTGGAAATCAAGGCTGGCAGCGACGGCAAGCGCAAGGCGACCTTCGTCGCCGAACCGCTCGAGCGTGGCTTTGGCCTGACGCTCGGCAACGCGCTGCGCCGCGTGTTGCTCTCGTCGCTCCAGGGTGCGGCTATCACGTCGATCAAAATCGAGAACGTGCTCCACGAATTCTCGAGCCTGGCCGGCGTGCGCGAAGATGTCACCGACATCGTCCTCAACGTGAAGCAGATCGCGCTCAAGATGGAAGGCGAAGGCCCGAAGCGGCTCCAGCTTTCGGCGACCGGTCCCACGACCGTCAAGGCCGGCGACATCATGGTGTCGGGCGACATCAAGGTGATGAACCCGAACCACGTCATCTGCCATCTCGACGACGGTGCGACGCTGAACATGGAACTCGTTGCCGACACCGGCAAGGGTTATGTCCCCGCGACCGCCAACCGTCCGATCGACGCGCCGATCGGCCTGATCCCGGTCGACTCGCTCTACTCGCCCGTGCGCCAGGTCGCCTACAAGGTCGACAATGCCCGCATTGGCCAGGAACTGGACTATGACAAGCTGAACCTGACCGTCGAAACCGACGGCACGATCACCCCGGAAGACGCCGTCGCTTACGCCGCGCGCATCCTCCAGGACCAGCTCCAGGTCTTCGTCCACTTCGAAGAAGCGATGAACGACAGCGGCATGATCGGCATGGCGGCTTCGCCGACCACTGCCGACGAGTCGGACGTCAACCAGCTCAACCGCTTCCTTCTCAAGAAGGTCGACGAGCTCGAACTGTCGGTCCGTTCGGCCAACTGCCTCAAGAACGACAATATCATCTATATCGGTGATCTCGTTCAGAAGACCGAAGCCGAAATGCTCCGCACCCCGAACTTCGGCCGCAAGTCCTTGAACGAAATCAAGGAAGTGCTATCGTCGATGGGCCTGCGCCTCGGCATGGACATCCCCGGCTGGCCGCCGGAGAATATCGAAGAAATGGCCAAGAAGCTCGAACAAGAGCTGCTGGGTTAATCTAGATAGCGCCCCGGTTCGCCGGGGCGCATCCAACGGGAATGGGTCGGCCCGCACATCGACCTGGTCTGGGCTACCTCACACGGGCCCTTAACGAACGAAGGAAAGAATTATGCGTCATAAATCGGGTGGCCGGAAGCTTCAGCGCACGAGCGCGCATCGCACGGCCCTGTTCCGCAACATGTCGGCTTCGCTCATCAAGCATGAGCAGATCACGACGACCGTCGCCAAGGCGAAGGAACTGCGTCCCTATATCGAAAAGCTGGTGACGCTCGCCAAGCGCGGTGGCCTTGCCAACCGTCGCCTCGCGAACAGCCGCCTGCTCGATGACACGCAGCTCAAGAAGCTGTTCGACGTCATCGCCGAACGCTACAAGGACCGCGCTGGCGGCTACACCCGCGTGATCAAGGCCGGCATCCGCGCCTCGGACGCGGCGCCGATGGCGATCATCGAATTCGTCGACCGCGACGTCGATGCCAAGGGCCAGGATTCGGGCCCCGTCGAGCAGTATGACGACGAGGCGGAAGCCGCGTAAGCGCGCTTTCAGCGACACGAGAACAGGGGCGGCATCCGAAAGGATGGCCGCCCTTTCTATTTTCGTACGCCTCACTGGAAATGGGGTGACACGGGATCGGAAGGTGAAGGTTCGATGCCTTGTGCGCTCACGATCAAACCTTGGCTGATCATAAAATTCACCCGCGCAGCGTCCTGAAATCCGGTTAAGGAAAGCGGATCGCCATCGGCGCCTTCGGGTATGAGCACCACGCCATAAGTGCCCCGATCCTGTGAGAACACATAATCTTTCGGGGCATAGATGGGACACCGCGACGGCGGTAGCGCATAACGCATCTTGAGGCGCTGCCCCGGCATCAGATCGCCTTTATAGACGTGAAGAATGTGGAGAATGCCGACACTGCCCTCGCGAGTCGTAATCGGACGTTCGACCACGCCATAGACGATCGCTTTCGAGGCAATGACCTGCTCCCGGAAAGCCTCCACCCGCTGCGCCACCGCTATGGGATGCCCATTGAGCGGCGGACAGGCCCACCCCGCGGTCGGTACAGCAAGCAAGGCCATCAGGATCAATCGCTTCATGTCTGCCTCCATAACCGGCGATACAACCCGATGATCAACGTCGCGTAAAAGTGGCGTCGGGGAAATATCGAATGCGCTTGACTTCGGATCCGCATTGCCTGACATTTCTGTTATGACAGAAATTATCGAACAAGGATCGAAACTGTCCCCGGCCGCGACCGAGTTCATCCTCCATTGGGGCAATCTCGGCGGCCAATGGGGCGTCAACCGCTCGGTGGCGCAAATTCATGCCCTGCTGTTCATCTCCGACCGTGCGCTCCATGCCGAGGAGATCGCCGAGATGCTCGGCCTCGCGCGCTCGAACGTCTCGAACTCGATCAAGGAATTGCTCGGCTGGCGGCTGATCGAGCGCGTTCCGCTGCTCGGCGACCGGCGCGACCATTTCGCGGCAGAGAAAGATATCTGGGAGATGGTCACGCGAATCGCCGCAGGACGCAAGGCACGCGAGGTCGATCCCGCCGAGGCGGCGCTGAAAGCGTGCGTCGCGCGCGCCGCGAATGACCCCGGACTCAGCCCCGATGCCAAGGCACGCCTTTCCGACATGCTCGACTTCGTGACGACGATGGGGCGCTGGCACGACGAAATGCTGAGCGTGCCCAAACCGGCGCTGATGCGGTTGATCAAGCTTGGCGCCGGGGTGACCAAGCTGATCAACTGGCGTCCGGGTAAGAGCAAGGACGCCGGTCAGGAGCGGTAGAATGCGAAGCGGAGCGCAGCGGCAGATCAAGGTGGTGGTTCCGGCGGCAAGCGATGCGCTCACCGATGACCGCTTCCGCCGTCTCGTCCCGCGCGCAGACTGGGACGCGCTGCCCGCCGACGTGCGGCGCCGCTTTTCCAAGCGTCTCTCGGGGACGGCGGTCGTAAGCTACAGCGGCGAGATCGTTTGGACGCGCCTGTCGGGCATCGGCTGGCTGCTTGCGCAGCTCTGCCGCCTGATCGGCGCGCCGCTGCCGACAAACGACAGCGGCCCCATGCCCGCAGCCGTCATGGTGAGCGAGGATCGTGGAAGCAGCGGCCAGTGCTGGACGCGCCTCTATGGCCGGACGCGCGACCATCCGCAGGTGATCCACAGCGCGAAGAGCTTCGCAGGCCCGACGGGGCTTGAAGAGCATATCGGCGGCGGCTTCGGCATGGCGCTCACTGTCCGGGCCGAGGCCGATGCGCTGATCTTCGCCTCCGATCATTATTTCTGGCAGCATAGGAGGCTTCGGTTCCGCCTTCCTCGCTGGTTCGCTCCCGGCGCAACGACGGTGATGCACCAGCATCTGGGCAGCGGCCGCTTCGCCTTCGACGTTAAGGTGACACATCCGATGTTCGGCGAGTTGCTCAACCAGCACGGACTGTTCCGCGATGCCTGACGAGGCCGGCCCGATCATCCTGTTCGATGCCGAATGCGTGCTGTGCTCGGCCAACGCGCAGTTCGTGCTGCGGCACGACAAGGGCGCGCGATTCCGCCTTGCGTCGATCCAGGGGGTGGCCGGCACCGCGCTAAGCCGCGAACACGGCCTCGATCCGCGCGACCCGACGAGCATTCTGGTCATCGATGACGCACGTGTACGGCGCGACAGCGACGCCGTGCTCGCGATCTACGAGGGCCTCGGCTGGCCGTGGCGGCTGCTTTCGCTCCTCCGGCTGGTCCCGGCATTCCTCCGCAATCCGGCGTATCGATGGATCGCGCGCAACCGCTATCGCCTGTTCGGCAAGCGTGCGACCTGCTGGGTCGCGCCGCCCGAATATCAAAACCGGATATTGCCATGAAGATATTGATCCTCGGCGGCTATGGCGTGTTCGGCGGGCGCCTTGCGGAACTGCTCGCCGATGTGCCCGACCTCGACCTCTTCATCTGCGGCCGCGACCTCGGCCGCGCGAAAGGCTTCTGCGCCGCCTATCGCGGCATCGCGCGCGTCCATCCGCACGCGCTCGACCGGCGCGATACCGCCGGGGCGCTGGATCGGCTCCGGCCCGACTTGGTTGTCGACGCATCTGGGCCGTTCCAGGATTATGGCGCCGACTGCTATCGGGTGGTCGAGTCATGCCTCGCGGCGAAGGTCGACTATCTCGATTTCGCCGACGGCGCCGATTTCGTCTTCGGCATCGACCGCTTCGATGCCGCGGCGAAGACCGCGGGCATCTTTATCCTGTCCGGGGTCAGCAGTTTCCCCGCGCTCACTGGCGCGGTGCTCCGCGAAATGGCAAAGACGATGGACCTCCGTGGCGTCGAGGGTGGCATCGCCCCGTCGCCCTTCGCCGGCATCGGGCTCAACGTGATGCGCGCGGTCGTCGGCTATGCCGGCGCACCGGTGAAGCTGCGGCGCGGCGACAAGGACGCGCACGGCGTCGGGCTTGCCGAGAGCCTGCGCTACACCGTCGCGGTCCCCGGTCGCCTGCCATTGCGAAACATCCATTTCTCGCTTGTCGACGTCCCCGATCTCCAGCTCATCCCGCGCACCTGGCCTGCGCTCACCGACATCTGGATGGGCGCGGGCCCGGTTCCCGAGATTCTGCACCGCGTCCTGAACCTTCTGGCGAAGGCCCGCGCGCGTTTTCGCCTGCCGTCTTTCGAACCCTTCTCGCGTCTTTTCTATGCGGTGCTCAACCGCATGCGGTTCGGCGAGCACCGCGGCGGGATGTTCATCCGCGCGCGCGGACTTGCCGAAGGTAAAATGGTCGAGCGGAGCTGGCATCTTTTGGCCGAGGGCGATGACGGGCCCTATATTCCGTCGATGGCGATCGAGGCGATCGTCCGCAAATTGCACGACGGCGACCGCCCCGAGCCGGGCGCGAGATCGAGCGTCGATGCGCTGACCCTCGCCGATTATGACGCGTTGTTCGCGAACCGCTCGATTCATACCGGTTTTCGCAGCGAAGAACCCGACGCGCCGCTCTATCGTCAGCTTCTCGGGACCGCCTTCGACACGCTGCCGCCGAAGCTTCAGTTGCTGCACGGAAGCAAGGCTGAACGCCGGTGGCAGGGTCACGCCGAAGTGCGCCGCGGCACCGGACTGCTCGCGCGGATCGCCGCCGCGATTGTCGGCTTTCCGAAAGCGACCGCGCATGTGCCCGTCATGGTCGCCTTCGCCCCCGAAAAGCACGGCGAACGCTGGACCCGCGATTTCGGCGGCAAGCGCTTCGCGTCGCTGCAATCGCGCGGCACAGGCCGGAACGACTATCTGCTCGTCGAACGCTTCGGCCCGCTGTCGTTCGCGATGGCGCTCGTGGTCGAGAAGGACCGCCTTCATCTCGTCCCGCGCCGCTGGTCGGCGTTCGGTATCCCGATGCCGCGCTGGCTGATGCCCCACGGCCCAAGCTTCGAGACCGAGGCCGACGGCAGCTTTCGCTTCGATGTCGAAATCGCAGCGCCGCTTGTCGGATTGATCGTCGCTTATCGGGGATCGCTCGATCGCGTCTGACGGGCATCAAATCCCCTTGCCCGCCCCTTGCCGATGCTTACATATCGGCGCACGATAATGTCTTCCAGAGAATGAGGATCGCCTTGTCATGTCCCGTAAAGCCCTGTCCGCGCCGCTGGCGCTGGTTGCCCTGACGATGATCCCGGGCGCAGCACAGGCGGCCGATGCCGCCGCGACATCGGCGACGGCCAAAGCATTGACCTATCCCGACACCGCGCGCGGTGACACGGTCGATCCACAGTTCGGCGTCGACATTGCCGACCCCTATCGCTGGCTGGAGGACGATGTCCGCGTCAATCCGAAGGTCGCTGACTGGGTCGCGGCGCAGAACAAGGTCACCGACACCTATCTCGAAACGCTGCCAGGCCGAGACAACTTCAAGGAGCGGATGACGGAGCTCTATAATTATGAACGCTTCGGCCTGCCGACAAAGGCGGGAACGCGCTATTTCTACAGCCGCAACGACGGGCTGCAACCGCAGTCGGCGCTCTATGTCCGCGAAGGACTGAAGGGCGAAGGGCGCGTGCTGATCGATCCCAACACCTGGGCGAAGGACGGCGCGACCGCGCTTGGCGAGTGGAACCCGTCGGAGGACGGCAAGCACCTCCTCTATTCGGTGCAGGACGGCGGCACCGACTGGCGCATCGTGCGCGTCAAGGACGTCGCGACCGGGCAGGACCTGTCCGACGAGGTGCGCTGGGTCAAATTTTCGGCGCTCGACTGGGCGAAGGACGGCAGCGGCTTTTATTACTCGCGCTTCCCAGAGCCCGCCAAGGGCGCCGCGTTCCAGTCCTTGAACGAGAACCACAGCGTCTATTTCCACAAGCTCGGAACGCCGCAGAACGCCGATGTATTGATCCACGCGACCCCCGACAAACCCAAGCTCAACAACAGCGCGGTCGTCACCGACGACGGGCAATATCTGCTCGTCGTGTCGTCCGAAGGCACCGACGAACGCTATGGCCTGACGCTGCATCCGCTCGGCAAGCGCGGCGCCAAGCCGATCACGCTCGTCGACGACTTTGCGAACAACTGGGAATATGTGACCAACGAAGGCACGCGCTTTACCTTCGTCACCAACAAGGGCGCGCCGCGCGGCCGCATCGTGTCGATGGACATCAAAAAGCCCGCCGAGCTGACGCAACTGGTCGGCGAGAATGAGGCGACACTGGTGGGCGCATCGCGCGTCGGCAATCGCCTGATCCTCTCCTACCTCGGCGATGCGAAGTCGGAGGCACGCATGGTCGCATTGGACGGCAAGCCGGTCGCGAACATCAAGCTCGCCGACATCGGCGCGGCATCGGGTTTCGGCGGCAAGTCTAGCGACCCTGAAACCTTCTACAGCTTCTCGAGCTATGCGCGGCCGACGACGATCTACCGCTTCGACACGCAGACCGGGAAGAGCGAGATTTTCGCCGAGCCGAAGCTGACCTTCAAGCCCGCCGACTTCAGCGTCGAGCAGCGCTTCTACAAGTCGAAGGACGGCACCGAAGTGCCGATGTTCATCGTGATGAAAAAGGGTCTCGACCGCAGCAAGGGATCGCCGACGCTGCTTTACGGCTATGGCGGCTTCAACGTGTCAATGACACCCGGCTTTTCGCCGACCAAGCTCGCCTGGGTCGACAAGGGCGGCGTGCTCGCGATCGCGAACCTGCGCGGCGGCGGCGAATATGGCAAGGCGTGGCACGACGCCGGCCGGCTCGACAAGAAGCAGAATGTCTTCGACGATTTCATCGCTGCGGGCGAATATCTGATTGCCAGGGGGATCGCGGGTAAGGGCCAGATCGCGATCGAGGGCGGGTCGAACGGCGGCCTGCTCGTCGGCGCGGTGATCAACCAGCGCCCCGACCTGTTCGCTGCAGCGCTGCCTGCCGTCGGGGTGATGGACATGCTGCGTTTCGACCGCTTCACCGCCGGCCGCTATTGGGTCGACGATTACGGCTATCCGTCAAAGGAAGGCGATTTCCGGAACCTGCTCGCCTATTCGCCGTACCATAATATCAAGGACGGCACCGCTTATCCGGCGGTGCTGGTGACGACCGCCGACACCGACGACCGCGTCGTGCCGGGGCACAGCTTCAAATATACCGCCGCGCTCCAGCATGCGAAGGCGGGCGACAAGCCGCACCTGATCCGCGTCGAAACGCGCGCCGGCCACGGATCGGGCAAGCCGACCGACAAGATCATCGCCGAGGCGGCCGACAAATATGCCTTCGCGGCGAAGTGGACGGGGCTGAGCGTCGAATAATGACCTATGCCCTCGCCTTCTCCGCGACCGACCCCGCCGAACGCTGGGCCGAGGCGGGCGACGCCGCCGCCGCGCTTGTCGCGGGTGAGCCCGATGGCATCGCCAATATGGCGAATGTCGCGGCACTGATCTGGCAGGCGATCCCCGACCTCAACTGGGCGGGCTTCTACCGCTTCGACGGGACCGAGCTCGTGCTCGGCCCGTTCCAGGGCAAGGCGGCGTGCATCCGCATTCCGCTCGACAAGGGGGTGTGCGGCGCCGCCGCGCGCCTTCGTTCCACCCAGCGCGTCGACGACGTCCACGCCTTTCCCGGTCATATCGCGTGCGACGCCGACAGCCGCAGCGAACTGGTGGTGCCGGTGATCGCGAACGACCGGCTGGTCGGGGTGCTCGACCTCGACAGCCCGATCCCCGAACGCTTTACCGCCGCCGACCAGGCGGGCGCCGAAGCGCTCGTCGCGCGCATCGCGGCCGCGCTCGCAACCTGAAGCCCGCCCCAAATAGGGACAGATTCTTCACGGTTAACGGATTCGCGAAAAGTCGCTAATTTTGCTAACAAACTGTTAACCAATCGGTTCGGGCCGAGGGAACAGGGAGTTTAGCATGCGCACGTTTGTGTTGTTGGGAATGGCCGCAGGGTCGTTGTTGCTGGCGGGGCGCGCCGGAGCCGAACAGCCCGCGCTCGACTATGGCGTTCCCTCCGATCCCGATACCCGTGTTTACACCGGCTATCTCGACCGCGTGCCGAGCGAAGTCGATTATCGCCACGTCAACGGCACCTACGACGCCGAGGGCCGCTGGACCGGCACCTGGGACGGCACGTACGAGACATCCGACGGCCGCCGCTACGAGGGCCGTTATGAAGGCACGATCGAGGGCCATGGCGCCGGCTATCCGCCGCCGCCCGCTTACGACCCCCGTTATCACGGCGGGTATGACGCCCGTTACGACGAAGAGATGGAACGCCGCTGTGGCCGGGGGGGCACAGTGGGCGGCGCGGTTGTCGGCGGGCTCGTGGGGGGCATCGCCGGCAACCGCATAGCCGGACGCGGCGATCGCACCGCGGGCACGCTGATCGGTGGCGGGCTCGGCGCGCTCGTCGGCTCGGCGATCGGCAATGCCTCGGACAAGAAAAGATGCGAGCAACATTGGTCGAGCCGCGGCGCCTATTACCAGGGCGGTCACCAGCAGGGCGGCTACTATCCCGGCGGCTATGCGACGACCTACCAGCATGGCGGCTATGGTTATGGCTACGGCTATTACACGCCCGGCGTTGTCGTCACCACGATCATCACCAACGGGGCGCCGATCGTGACCGAAACGGTCGAGACGAGCACGCGCAGCTATTATGAAAATGTCCCGGTGCGGAAACGCTATGTCGCGAAGAAAAAGTGGAAGCCACGGCCCAAGCCGCGCTGCGTCTGCTGATACCCAAGAATAGGTCTGGTCACCTATAGTTGGTTCCAAGGCCCGCCATCCTCCCGGATGGCGGGCCTTTTCCATATCGCGCGCTCCCCTCATCGCGCGGTAGCCACGGTTCAGCGGCGCGAAAGCATCGCGCGCGTAAGGCGAGGACATTGCGGGCTGGACCATCCCGAGCCCGCCGAAGGGGAGTTTCCCTCGATGCGTAAATTGACCAGCTTCACCACCGCAGCGGCGATCGTCCTGACCTCGGTTGGGCTCAGCGCCGTTCCCGCCGAAGCGCGCGGCCGCCATCATGGCGGCTGGGGTTATCGCGACCGCGACAATATCAGCACCGGCGAGGTGCTCGGCGGGCTCCTCGTCATCGGCACCATCGCCGCAATCGCGAGCTCGGTGAGCAAGAACAAGCGCGAGCGCGCGCCCGATTATCGTTACGAGCCGCCCTATCGCGGCGACGAGCGGCAAGAGGTGCCGCGCTACGAACCCGACGCACAGAATGACATCGCCCCCGGCGCCTATGGCCGCGACGAGGCCGAAGGGCGCGCCGCCGACGCCTGCAGCTGGGCGGTCGAGGGCGAGATGGGCGACGACGCCCGCGTCGACAGCATCACCGGCACCGAGCCGAACAACGGCGGCTGGTACGTCACCGGCACCGCCTCGCGCCTCGGCGGCGAGGTGAGCAGCTTTGGTTGCAGCTACCGCAACGGCCGCGTCGTCGACGTCAATTTCGGCTGACGCTATTCAACACCGGTAAATGGCCTCTCGCCCCGTGGCGAGGGGCCTTTTCCTTTATGAACGCCGGCAAAACCAAGTCTGAACCCCAGATAAGCGGGTGGTTCAGCGCCCTGTCACAGCCGAATCGGTAAACCGTCTTCAACAGGCCGCGAGGAAGCCGCCTGCGCTTAAGGAGACCGAACCATGGCTATCAAGACAAACCTGACCAAGGCCGCAATTGGTGCGGCCACCGCCGGCGCGATGCTGATGAGCGCCGCACCCGCCGCCGCGCGTGATCGTTATGACCGCGACGGAATCAGCGCGGGCGAAATCATTGCCGGTGCCGTCGTGATCGGCGGCCTCGCCGCGATCCTGTCGAGCGGCGACAACGACCGCTATGATCGTTACGACCGCGACGGCCGTTACGACCGCGACGGCCGTTACGACGATCGTTATCGCGGCCGCTATGACGATGCCCGCTACGGCTATGGCTATGATTATAATCGCTATGGCAACAGCCGCAGCGCGATCAGCCAGTGCGTCAACTCGGTCGAGCGCGGCAGCCGCCGCTATGGCCGCACCGACGTGACCGAAGTGACGAGCATCGACCGCAAGCGCGACGGCTATCGCGTCAAGGGCCGCGTGATCGTCCGCGACGGATACGGCGGCCGCTGGGGTCGCGGCGGATCGTACGACAAGGGCAAGTTCACCTGCGAGATTCGCTATGGCCGCGTCCAGGACATCCGCTTCTCGGGCCTCGGCTAAATATCTTGAACTCCTGACCAATCGGCCCGCCCGTGCCCCGGCACGCGGCGGGCCTTTTGTTGCGGCGCGATCAGCCACTCGCGTCACCGTTACGCCGCCTTGCATCCACCGGGACCGCAGCGCATGAAGCGCCATGATCAAACGCACCCTGCTCGCCGCCCTGCTGCTGACTGCGCCCGCCGCAGCCTTTGCCAAGGATGAAACGCCCGCCGCCGACCCGGCACGGCTGAAGGCATCGGTCGAGAAGCTCGTCTCCTTCGGCACCCGCCACACGCTGTCGTCGGCGACCGACCCCAAGCGCGGCATCGGAGCGGCGCGCAGCTGGGGCGCCAACGAGTTCGCGCGCATTTCGAAAGCCTGTGGCGGCTGCCTGAAGGTCGAGCGCATCGCGGACCGTTTCGAAGGCCCGCGCGCACCCGCGGGCGTGATCGTCGAAAATGTCCTCGCGGTTCAGAAGGGCACGGGCGATCCCGCGCATGTCATCATGATCGCCGGTCACATCGACAGCCGTGTTACCGATCCGATGAATTTCACCGACGATGCGCCCGGCGCCAACGACGACGCCTCGGGCACCGCGTTGGTGATCGAGGCCGCGCGCCTGCTGTCGCAGCAGAAGCACCGTGCGACGATCGTCTATGCGCTGCTCTCGGGCGAGGAACAGGGCCTGTGGGGCGGCAAACTGCTCGCGCGCCATGCCAAGGAGCAGAACTGGCAGGTCGCGGCGATGCTCAACAACGACATCGTCGGCGGCACCCACGGCACCGACGGCTCGATCGTCGACAATCGCGTGCGGGTGTTCAGCGAGGGCATCCGCGCGTCGGAGGATCTGGCCGCACAACTCGCGCGGCGCGGTATAGGCGGCGAGGACGACGGCCCGTCGCGCGCGCTTACCAAGGCCGCGATTCGCGCCGCGGAGAATAGCCCTGCGATCGGTCTCGAGGTGCTCGCGGTGCGCCGCCCCGACCGCTTCCGCCGCGGCGGCGACCATCTGCCCTCGCTCGAGCTTGGCTATCCCGCGATCCGCTTCACCGTCGGCGTCGAAGATTATGACCATCAGCATCAGGATCTGCGTACCGAGGGGAGCCGCAAATATGGCGATACGGTCGACGAGATGGACTTCCCCTATCTCGCGCGCGTGACCGCGCTCAATGTCGCACTCGCGGGCGAACTCGCCGACGCGCCGCCGGCTCCGGCGAGCGTCAGCATCGACGGCGCGGTCAGCTCGAGCACCACGGCGAAATGGGCGCCGGTCAAGGACGCTGCCGCCTATCGGCTCCACTGGCGCCGCGCCGACCGGGCCGACTGGACCGACAGCCGCGTCATTCCGTCCAGCGCGCCGACCGAGCTCGTCCTGCCCGGCGTCATCGTCGACGATAATTTCTTTGGCGTTTCAGCCGTTTCCACCGATGGCGCCGAAAGCATCGTCACCTTCGGCGGCCTCCCGCCGGCCAAATGATCGTGGATATTATCAAACACGATATACGAAAATTTACCTTCCTCGTTTAGAACTGCCGCCGGGACCAATCAGATAACCGTCCGAGGTGGGAATCGGACGACAATTGTTGAGTCGCGCATGTCGAATCCCGAGGCTTCCCCTGCCGCCTCACCGGCCCCAGATGAAAAGCGCCAGCCACGGCAGTCGCGGCTGGTCAAGGCGGCGCTCGCCTGTCAGCGGCTGGGTCAGTTCGATGTCACCATCCGCAATGTTTCGCTGACCGGCGTCGGCGGCCAAGGGCCGCACGCCCTGCAGATCGGCGAACGGATCACCGTCTTCCTGCCCGGCCATGAAGCGATGCTCGGCACGGTGCGCTGGGTCGCGGGCAACCGATTCGGGATCGAAACCGACAAGCCGATCGAAACCGTTCGCCTACGCGCCGCGCATGGCGACCAGCTTGTCACCGCCGACAGCAAGGCCGATTTCCAGATCGTCCCGGCACCGAAAATCTCGACCTGGCGGCCGGGTCTGTCACGCGCCACCAGCCTTCCCGGACATTTTGGGACGAAGCGCTGAAGAAGGTCGGTTTTGGGGTGGAAGCGGACGTTCCTTTCCGTCATCCCGGGCTTGACCCGGGGTGACGTCGTTTGGGTTGGCAACGTCTGCTATCGGTCGAAAGCCGCCATATCCCTTAAGCTGGCCGCAAATCTTGCTCGAATAGAAATTGCAAATGACTCGCAATAACATATAAGCCGCCGGCGCCGCATGTTGCGCGCTGGAAAGGGTTCCGATGTACGCCTTTGTCGATCGGCCGGTGAAAAGCCTGTGCAATGGCGGTCGTTTCCTGCTTTGGGCGATGCGCGCATGGGTCCATGCCGCCGAGCGCGGGCGATGTCCGCCGCAGGTGCTGCACCGCGGCTTTGCCGCGGTCGATGCCGCGAGCGCCCTGCCCGACTTCCACGTCGCGATGGCGCTGCTCGCCGGCGACGCAGTCGAAACATTGCTGCTCGCGCCCATGCCCTGTCTCCAGATTTCAGAGGATGAAGCAATTCTGCTTGGACTCTGGCGCGATTTTTCGCTTGGGAGCAGCGCAAATGCCCGCGCGACGCTGGCCTTTCTGGCCGAGGGAGAAAGCGTCGGCCCGATCGCTAACGCCATGGGCGCCGCGGTCTACAGGCTGGTCGCCGCGGGATTCGATATGCCGGCCCTCGCGGCCGGCGCCATGACACATCAGGAAAGTCCAAAGTGATGAGTGACCGTATTGCCGAAGCCGCCAAGCTGGCCCCCTCCGCCTCGCTGACCGTCGAGGAGGTGCGTTCGGTGCGCCACTGGAACGAGCATCTGTTCAGCTTCACAATCACGCGCCCGCCGAGCTTTCGTTTCCGATCGGGCGAGTTTGTGATGATCGGCCTGCCGGGCGAGGGCCGGCCGCTGCTCCGCGCTTACTCGATCGCGAGCCCCGCCTATGCCGACGAGCTCGAATTCCTCTCGATCAAGGTGCCCGACGGCCCGCTGACTTCGCGGCTGCAGCAGATCCAGCCGGGCGATCCCGTCTATCTGGGCCGCAAGCCGACCGGGACGCTTGTCGCCGACGCGCTGCTTCCGGGCCAACGGCTGTTCCTTCTGTCGACCGGGACTGGCCTCGCCCCCTTCCTGAGCCTTGCGCGCGATCCCGACATCTACGAACGCTTCAGCCAGATCCAGCTTGTCCATTGCGCGCGGCAGGTCAGCGACCTTGCCTTCCGCGACGAACTCGAAAGCCAGCTTGCGGGCGACCCGCTGGTGCAGGATCAGGCGCTGCTGCAATTCCATTACCTGCCGACAGTGACGCGCCAGCCCTTCCGCACCGAGGGGCGCATCGACGCGCTGATCGAAAACGGCGGCTTGTTCGGCCATCCACTGTCCGGCCCCGCGCACTTCGACCCCGCGATCGACCGCATCATGATGTGCGGCAGCATGGCGATGATCCGCGACCTCGAAGCGCGCTTCGAGGCGCTCGGCTTCAAGGAAGGCTCGAACGCCGCGCCCGGCGACTTCGTGATCGAGCGCGCATTCGTTGGTTGAAACGGCACCGGCCCGCTCCCCCTCCCGGCCTCCCCAACGAT
>NZ_JBOHHT010000031.1:0-4090 GCF_050725655.1 Sphingopyxis sp.
GGTGGCAGCGCGAAGCGCTGACGGAGGGGGCTGGCGCCCGCCCGCAACGTCGCTTCAGGCCGCCAACCCCCTCCACCACCTTCGGCGGTCCCCCTCCCCGCAAGCGGGGAGGACCTTTACGGCCGCAATCGGTCGAAAGCGGCTATTCGGCCAGCAATCCGCCCGCCAGCAGCATCGCGACGCGCACATCGATCCCGCAGCCTTCGGCGCGCTTCGCGGCGACGAAATCGGCGATGCGCTCAAGCGGGACGCGGTGGACGATGATGTCCTCACCATCGACCCCGCCGCCGACACTGATCTTGGCCAATCCGGTGGCGATCAGCAGCGTAAAGCTTTCGCTGACCATCCCGGGCGAGCTGTAGAATTCACCGACGGTGCGCCAATGCTCGGCGCGATAGCCGGTTTCTTCTTCGAGCTCGCGCTGCGCTGCGATTTCCGATGCTTCGCCGGCGGTGTCGTCGCCGACCAGTCCCGCGGGCAGCTCCAGGCACTGGACCTTCAGCGGCACGCGATATTGTTCGACCAATATGACGTGACGGCCAGCTTCATCCTCGTCGATCGCCAGGATCACCGCGGCATGGATGCCGCGCGAGCGCGAGACATATTCCCACGTCCCCTGCTGTTTGACTGTGATGAAGCGGCCTTCCCATCGGGTCTCGATGGGGGCGTCGGGCGAGGGGCGGGTCATATCTATCCTTATCGGTATTGCGAGCGAAGCAACGCAGGTCGCGGCGGTGGAAGCCACGCTCGATTGCCACGCGGCTTTGCCGCTCGCAATGACGACAGACCTAAAGTTCGATCAGGCGGTCGGGAAGTTCGTTGGGATTTTCATCGCCCTTGGGGAAATGCTCGACGAGGACGATTCCCATCTGGCGCACCGCCTCGGCCATGCCTTCGCCGGGCTTGCCCAACCGCACACGCTCGATCAGCGCCGCCATCGCGTTGCCCCACACGTCGGGCGTGACCTTTGCAGCGATCGCCTCGTCGGCGACGATGTCGGCGCGATGCTCTTTCAGGCTGAGGTAGAGGAGGACGCCGGTGCGGCCGATCGTCTTCGCCTCGGTGCCGACCTTGAACAGGTCGATCGCGCGGGCGCGGACGCGCTGCGCCTTGATCGCGCGCGGGGTCAGCGCCATCCGCAAAGGGCGCCACAGCAGGATCAGCCACATGCCGATCCATTTGAGCACGCCGACAGCGATGACCGTCCCAAGCCATTGGTTGGCGGTCAGTTCATGTCCCCAGCCGCCGGTCAGCCGGTCGTACAGGCCGCGGTAAAATTCAGGGAAGAGTGCGATTACCGACATCGCGATGAAGGCGATGACACTCGCCCAGACGAGCGCGACATCGTCATAATCGTTCGACTTTGCCGCGACGACGGTGACGATTTCGCCGCTCGTATGTTCCTCGGCGGCCGCGACCGCCGCGGTCACGATGTCGTGGTCGGCCTCGCTCACATGGCTGATTTTCTGTGGCATGTCCTGCGCTCCCTACCAGCCGCCGGAGGCGCCGCCGCCCCCGAACGACCCACCGCCGCCCGAAAAGCCGCCGAAGCCTCCGCCTCCGCCGCCGCCCCAACTCGATCCACCGCCACCCCATGAGGAGCCGCCGCTTCCGCCGCCCCAGTCGTCGTCGCCCCAGATGATGATCGGAGCGCCGCCCCACGGGCCGCTGCGGCGATGCTTCTTGCCGCGGCCCATGCGCGAGAGCATCGGCAGGACGAAGAAGATCAGGATGATGAAACCGACGAAGAATAGCCCGCCGAAATTGCCGTCGCCGGAACGGTCGCGTTCGGCCTTGTCCGCCGCCGCGGCGCGCGCTGCGGCTTCCTCGGGCGGCAACTGGATCTGCTGCGCGATCGCATTGACGCCGTCCTGAATCCCGCCGGGCATGTCGCCCGCCTTGAACTTGGGCGTCACGACGTCGCGGATGATCCGGCCGGAGAGGGCATCGGTAAGCACGGGTTCGAGCCCGAGGCCGACCGCGATGTTCATCCGCCGTTCGTTCGGCGCGATCAGGAACACGACGCCGTCGTCCTTGGTCTCGTCGCCGATGCCCCATGCGCGGCCCAGCTTATAACCGTAATCGGCGATGTCATTGCCTTCGAGGTCGCTGACGGTTGCGACGACGAGCTGATGACCGGTGGTCTTCTCCAGTTCGAGCAGCTGCGTGTTGAGCGCCGCTTCCTCGGCGGCGGGAATGATGTCGGCCTGATCGACGACCGGATTGCCCGCGAGCTTGGGAAAGGTCTGCGCGGCGGCGGGGATCGCCAGCAGCGAAAGGCCGAGCGCCCAGCCGAGCAGGACGGATTTCATTTCGGATCTCCCGTCTGGGCGGCGATGGCGTCGATGCCTGTCGACAGCCCGCCGGCATAGTCCAGATTCTTGAAATGCGGTGTCATTTGCTTGACTACCTCCAAAGCCTCGTCGTCGGTCAGGATGCTTTCCATCCCCGTCCCGGTCGCGATGCGCATCTCGCGTTCGTTAGGCGCAATCAGAATCACAATGCCATCGTCCTGCTTCTTGCGCCCTATTCCCCAGCGGAGGCCGAGGCAGGTTCCGAAATTGTCTACCTGCGCGCCGTTCAGGCTGGGCGTCGTCGCGACAACCATCTGGTGCTTGGTCCGCTGTTCATAGAGGGCAAGCCGATCGGAAAGGCGCGTTTCGTCTTCCGCGTTCAAAATCTTTGCGTCGTCGGTCACGCGACCCTTGAGCGTCATCGGTGGAATGCCATCGCAGAAAGCCGATTCCGTCGCGGATGCGATCACGGCCGCACCCTCTGCGGCGCCGGACGATGCCGGTGCCGCCTTGCATCCGCCCGCGACCATCAGGATCGCGAGCGGAGCGGCAAGGGCGGCGAACCGCACGCCTTACTTCCCGAAGTCGACCTTCGGCGCCTGATCGGCGTTGGGGCTGGTTGCCTTGTACGGCGTCATCGGCTGCGCGCCATGGACGATCTTGGCGCCGATGATGTCGGGGAAGGTGCGGATCGTCGTATTATAATCCTGCACCGCGCCATTATAATCCTGAACCGAGACGTTGATCCGGTTTTCGGTGCCCTCGAGCTGGGTCATCAGGTCGGCGAAGCGCGCCTGGCTCTTGAGGTCGGGATATTGTTCGACGGTGACGAGCAGGCGGCCGAGTGCGCTCGACACATTGCCTTGCGCCTGCTGGAACGCCTGAACCTTTGCAGGATCTTCGAGATCGTCGGTGCTCAGCTTGACCTGCGTCGCCGAGGCGCGCGCCTGGATCACGCCTTCGAGGGTCGACTGCTCGATCTTCGAGGCGCCCTTCGCGGTCTCGACAAGGTTGGGGATCAGGTCGGCGCGGCGCTGGTACGCAGCTTCGACATTCGCCCATTTGGCTTTGGCGGCTTCTTCCTTGGTGGGAACGCTGTTGATGCCGCAGGCGGACAGCGACATCGCGGCAACGGGCACAATCAACCAACGGGCGGAACGCAAAGTCATGGTCAGACACTCCCTCCGCGCGGCAACGGCGCCGCGCCAACTGGTTTAATATAGTAAGACGCCCGCCGACCCGCAATCATTGACGCGGATAATCGTGTCATGCAGTCTGGGACCATAGGCGCAGCGACCGAAGGGGTTGGTACATGATCAAGGATTTCAAGGCATTCCTCAATCAGGGCAATGTGATGGGGCTGGCGGTCGGCGTCATCATCGGCGCGGCGTTCGGGACGATCGTCAAGTCGCTGACCGACGATGTGCTGATGCCCTTCATCGGCTTTGTGACGGGCGGCGGGGTCGATTTCACTAACCAGTATCTCGTGCTGTCGGGCAGCGAGAAAGTGACCGCTGGCATGACGCTGGCCGCCGCGAAGGCGACCGGCGCGAACGTGATGGCGCTCGGCAGCTTCGTCACCGCGGTGATCAATTTCACTCTGCTGGCGTTCGTCGTGTTCCTGCTGGTGCGGCAGGCGAGCAAATTCATCAAGCCGGCCGAGGCGGCCGGCCCGACCGAGATTGATCTCCTTACCGAAATCCGCGACGAGCTGAAAAAGAAGTAGGCCCCTTTTTCCGGCCTGCGCCGGAACGGCACCGGCCCGCTCCCCCACCCGACCTCCCATAGGCTACGAT
>NZ_JBOHHT010000032.1:0-34753 GCF_050725655.1 Sphingopyxis sp.
TCAGGGTGAGTCGAAAATGGTGGTTTTCCGTGACCCGGAGCGCAGCGTACATCTGGTACGTGAGCACCGGAAGCACGGGAAATTGCCATTTGCAGACCGCCATGGGCTGAATGTCGATTGGTCCTAAAGCATAAGGAAACGCCATGACATCCTGCTCGCACGAATCCGCAATCCAGGGCGTCGTCCCAAGCGCGAAGGGGTGCGAGGAATGCTTGGCTGCCGGCGGCATATGGGTCCATCTTCGCCTCTGCCGTTCGTGCGGCCATGTCGGATGCTGTGACGATTCGCCCCGTCGCCACGCGCGCGCGCATTTTCATGAAACCGCACACCCGATTATCGAGGGATATGATCCCCCCGAAGGCTGGGGATGGTGCTATGTCGATGATGTCCAGGTCGCCCTCCCCGGCCAGACGCCGCAGATCGGACCGATTCCGCGCTATTTTTAGGCACAGAAACGGCTAAACATCACGTGGGGGCGGCGCACGATTTGTCGACAAGGAAAACCGCGATGTCAGCGACCGAGCAATCCGCGATCTGGCCCGAACTGCGCTGGGCCGACTGGCGCGATACCGCGCTCACGCTGCAGCTGTGGACGCAGATCGTCGGCAAGATCCGCCTGTCGTTGACGCCGTGGCTCAACCACGGCTGGCAGGTGCCGCTCTATGTCAGCGCGCGCGGCCTCACCACTTCGCCGATTCCGGTCGGGCACGAGCTGCTCGAGATCGAATTCGACTTCATCGTCCACCGGCTGATCTGCCGCACGAGCCAGGGGCAGGAACGCGAACTGGTTCTCGAACCGCGCAGCGTTGCGGATTTCCACGACCGGTTGCTCGGACTGCTCGCCGACCTTGGCATCGCGGTGCGTATCCATGGCGTGCCGAACGAGGTTCCCGAACCGATCCCGTTCGCGCGCGACGAGAGCCACAAAAGCTATGATGCCGATGCCGCGCATCGTTTCTGGCGCGCGCTGATGCAGGTCGACCGCGTCTTCAAACTGTTCCGCAGCGGGTTTCTGGGCAAGGCGAGCCCCGTGCATTTCTTCTGGGGCAGCTTCGACCTGGCGGTCACGCGCTTTTCGGGGCGCGCGGCGCCGCCGCACCCCGGCGGCGTGCCCGGCCTGCCCGACCCGGTGACGCGCGAAGCCTATTCGCACGAGGTCAGCAGCGCGGGTTTCTGGCCGGGCGGCGACGCTTTTCCCGAGCCGGCTTTCTATTCCTATGCCTATCCCGAGCCGACAGGCTTTCGCGAATATTCCGTGCCATCCGCGGCGCGGTTCGACGCCGGCATGGGCGAATATATCCTGCCCTATGACGCGGTGCGGACGGCGGCGTCGCCCGATGCGTTGCTGCTCGATTTCCTCGAGCGCACGTATGGCGCGGCGGCCGATGCGGCGAGCTGGGACCGCGCCGCGCTGGAGTGTCCGCTGGGCGCGCCGGCGCGCGTTCGCGAGACGAGTTGAACCGCTCTTTCGCCGAGCGGATGCACTCGTGGCTTGCCCTCACCTGTCGGATTAACTTACAGTTTACCATAAGCCCGGCGCGCCGAATCCCGCATTTGCGCCGGTGGCACGGCGCTTGCTTAGGCTATGGTGATGCTGAAAAAAATCGGACGCCTGTTCGTCATCAAGACCCGCTTCGAAGCGTGCCTCATCATCTATGCGCTCGCCGTCGGGGCGATGGCGCGCGGCGCCGCCTATCTGCACGAATATCCGGGGACCGGCGGCAAACTGTTGCTGCTCGCTTGCACGGGTTCGGTATTCCTTGCGGGCGCGAAGATTTTCGACTGCCTGCGCCATGAGCAGGCAGCCGCCGCCCTCGCAAAACAGGCCGAATAGGCCCCGTCGGCCTTTCGCCTGTCACCCAGATATGCGAAGGCGTGCCCCATGAGCAGGATCAGCGGCCGCCCGGCCATCAGCAGCGAGCATGTTTACGGCCTGAGCCTGCGCGTCGCGCGCTGGCGTGCGGGTGCGCCCGGCACGCCCTTGTTGTTCCTGAACGGCATCGGCGCCGATCTGGCCGCCGCCGCGCCGCTGCTCGCGCAGATCCATGGCCGCGAGGTGTGGACGCTCGACATGCCCGGCGTCGGCGGCTCGCCCGATGCGCTGCTGCCCTATGGCGCGCCGACGATCGCGGCGGTGGTGATGGAGATCGCCGACCGCCTTGGCCACAAGACGATCGACGTCGCCGGGTTCAGCTGGGGCGGCGCGCTGGCACAGCAGATCGCGATCCAGTTTCCGGGCCGCATGCGCTGTCTCGTGCTGATGGCGACGACTCCGGTCATGGGCGCGCCCGGGATCGGATGGGCGGCGATGTTCGACGACGACATGCTGGCGAGCGGGCTCAAGATCCAGACCGCGACCCCGCTCGGCATCGCCTACCAGAGTGCCGCGATGACGGGGTGGAGCAGCGTCGGCTTTCTGTCAGGATTGAAGAACATCCCGACGCTGGTGCTGATGGGCGAGCAGGATGGGGTGATGCCCGCCTGCTACAGTCAGATGCTCGCCGACCAGATCGACGGCGCAGTGCTGGAAGCGGTGCCGGGTTCGCACCTGTTCCCCTTCACCCATGCCGCAGCGATTTCCACGCGGATCAGCGCGTTTCTGGATCAGCAGGCGCCGGGGCAGCAAGCCGCCGCGTAAGGAAATCGGCGATCGCCTTCGCGGTCGCATCGGGCGCCTCCTCCATCGGCAGATGGCCGATACCCGGCAGCATCACGACCTCCGACCCCGCAATGCGTTCGTTGAAGGTCTTCGCGGCGCTGGGGTTGATCAGCCGGTCCTTGTCGCCGAACAGGATCAGGGTCGGCGCCCTGAGCTCGCCCACACGCGCCGCCATCGCGGGTTCGCGGTCCATGCGCGCGCGCAGCACCGTCGCCGCGCGATTGCCCGGAAAGCGCAGCAATTCCCAATAGCGGTCGATCATCGCGTCATCGACGATCTCCTGCTTCTCGACCGACCCGCGCAGCGACTGCTCGACGAGCATCCGCGGCGTAACCCGCGTCGCGAGCCAGCGGCCGAAGGAATATTCGAGGACACGGAAGCCGACGTTCGACGGCGGCGCCTTCTCGCCCTTGCGCAGCGGCATGCCGCTCGCGTCGATCAACAGCAGCGCATCGACGCGGCTTGGTTCCGCCAGCGCGTAGCGCCAGCTGACCCAGCCGCCCATCGAATTGCCGCCGAGGACGAAATGGTCGAGCCCGAGCTTGGCCGCGACGACATCGACCGCGTCCATCATTCCCTGCGCCGAATAATCGGTATCGGGGATCGCGCCGGTCAGACCGTGCCCAGGCAGGTCGAGCGTGACGATGCGATAGGTGGCGCCGAGCCGCTTCACCAGCGGTTCCCACGTATGGAGACTGGCGTTGGAGCCATGGATCAGGACGATCGCGGGCGCGTCGCGCTTGCCCTGGTCGCGGTAGTGGATTTGCTGCCCTGCCGGTCCCGCGACGAACGTAGCGTTCGGCCCGCCATATTTGGCGATCATCGCGCCGCGATCGGTATCGGGCGTGCGCAGCGCTAAGAAGGTGGCGAGGATCGCCAGCACCAGGCCGAGCGGGGCCAGTACCCGCTTGCGCCGGAACAATGGCCGCGGTGGCGGCGGTGGATCGAAATCTACTTCGTCGGCAATCATCATGCCCCCCTCAAGGCTGGCATAACCCTAGCGCGCCGGGGCGCTGGGTCAATCTATGCCCAAGGTCAGGACGCTATGGGTGCAGCGAGCGGCGGAAGGTTTCGGGCAGAAACAGCAGGCCGACAACCAGCGTGAGCACCGCAACGATCACCGGATACCACAGGCCATAATAGATATTGCCCGTCGCCGCGACCATCGCGAACGCGGTGGTCGGCAGGAAGCCGCCGAACCAGCCATTGCCGATATGATAGGGCAGCGACATCGCGGTGTAGCGGATGCGGCTGGGAAAGAGTTCGACGAGCAGTGCGGCGATCGGGCCGTAGACCATCGTCACGAGCAGCACGAGATAGAAGAGGATCGCGACGACGAGCGGCTTGTTCATCGCTGCAAGGTCGGCCTTGGCGGGGTAGCCCGCGTCCGCGGTGGCAGCGGCGAGTTCCTTGCGAAAAACCTCGGCGGCGGCAGCGCGGTCCTCTTCGGCAAGCCGCCACGGTTCGGGGGCCACCAGCACGCGATTGCCGATCCATACGTCTGCGGCTTCGCCAGTGCGGCGCGGGCGGGTGACGCTCGTATAGCTGACCCCTGCCTTGGCGAGCGCCGATTTGGCGATGTCGCAGCCGGTGCTTTCGAACTTCTCTTTGCCCACCGGATCGAACTGGAAGGCGCAGGCGCCGGGGTCGGCATTGACCGTGACCGCGGCGCTCGCCTGCGCCTTCGCCATCGCGGGGTTGGCAGCGGAGGTCAGCATGTGGAAGGCGGGAAAATAGGTAAGCGCGGCAAGCGCGCAGCCCGCGAGGATGATCGGCTTGCGCCCGATCTTGTCGCTGAGCCAGCCGAAGAAGATAAAGAAAGGCGTGCCGAGCGCGAGCGCGATGGCGATCAGTATATTTGCCGTCGCCCCGTCGACCTTCAGCGTCTTTTCGAGAAAGAACAGCGCATAGAATTGCCCCGAGTACCAGACCACAGCCTGCCCCGCGACCGCGCCGAACAGCGCGACGATCACCCATTTCAGATTTTCCCAGCGCCCGAAAGCCTCGGTCAGCGGCGCCTTCGACGTCGTGCCCTCTTCCTTCATCTTCTTGAAGATCGGGCTTTCCTCGAGCTGGAGGCGGATCCACAGCGAGACGCCGAGCAGGATCACCGAAATCAGGAAGGGAATGCGCCAGCCCCAGTCGGCGAAGGCTTCTTCGCCAATGACCGAGCGAATGACGATGACGACGCCGAGCGCCGCGAACAGCCCAAGCGTCGCGGTGGTCTGGATGAAGCTGGTGAAGAGGCCGCGTTTGCCGTCGGGCGCATGTTCGGCGACATAGGTCGCGGCGCCGCCATATTCGCCGCCGAGCGCAAGCCCCTGGACGAGCCGGAGCGCGACGAGCAGCACCGGCGCCGCGACGCCGATCGACGCATAGCTGGGCAGGATGCCGACGAGGAAGGTCGAGGCGCCCATCAGGCCCATGGTGACGAGGAAGGTGTTCTTGCGTCCGACGAGGTCGCCAATGCGCCCGAACACCAGCGCGCCGAACGGCCTTACCGCAAAGCCCGCCGCAAAGGCCGCGAGCGCGAAGATAAAGCCGGTGGTTTCGTTGACGCCTGAGAAGAATTGCGCCGAGATGATCGTCGCGAGCAGGCCGTAGAGATAGAAATCATACCATTCGAAAACCGTGCCGAGCGACGAGGCCAGGATGACCTTCCGCTCGCTCTGCCGACTGTCGATGGTTGCCGTTTCCCCTATGTCCGTCATCCGCTGCCCCCAGGTTTAAGCCCCTCCTCTTCAGGGGAGGGGTTGGGGTGGGGGCTGTCGGCCTTGCGCCAGGTTGATAGCCCCCACCCCGCTCGACTAAAGGGCCGGCTATGCCGGACCAAGTCTCACTGCCCCCTCCCCTGAAGGGGAGGGGCTAGAGGAGCCTAGCGGACGGGAGGCATGCGTCAACCGACGCGGGTTACCGCACCCTTGTGGGCGCCGACGCTTTTGTTGCGCGGGCGGAAGCGGCGCTTGCGCTGGCCTTCGGCGCCTTCGCCCGCCGCGCCCGCACCATCACGGCGCGGACCGCGTTCGCCTTGCGGCTTACCGCCGTTACGGCCGCGGTTGGCATCCTGACGCTGGCGGTTCGGATCACGGCCCTGGCTGCCGGTGTCGCGCGGTCCCGCAACCGGCTTCGGGAGGTTGCGCACGAGCTCGTTGAAATTTTCGGGCAGCGGCATCGGCTCGGACTTGCTCCGCGTCACGCGCTCGATATCGCGCATGTACGGACGCTCATCGGGCGCGATGAAGCTGATCGCCTTGCCCTCGGCACCTGCACGCGCGGTGCGGCCGATGCGGTGGACATATTGTTCGGGCACATTCGGGATTTCGAAGTTGATGACGTGCGAAACGCCCGAAACGTCGATACCGCGCGCGGCGATGTCGGTCGCGACGAGCAGCTTGATGTCGCCCGAACGGAATGCCTGCAGCGCGTGGGTGCGCTGCGACTGGCTCTTGTTGCCATGGATCGCCATCGCCTTGATGCCCGCGCCCGCAAGGTGACGCACGACGCGGTCGGCGCCATGCTTGGTGCGGGTGAAGATCAGTGCGCGGTCGATGTCTTCGCTGGCGACGACCGAATGGAGAAGCGCCTGCTTTTCCTTCTGTTCGACGAAGGTCGCATACTGGCTGATCTTTTCGACGGTGGTTGCCTGCGGCGTCACCGACACCGTGACCGGATCTTCGAGGAACTGTTCGGCAAGGTGCGCGATTTCTTTCGGCATCGTCGCCGAGAAGAAGAGGTTCTGGCGGCGCGACGGCAACAGCTTGGCGACGCGGCGCAGCGAGTGGATGAAGCCCATGTCCATCATCTGGTCGGCTTCGTCGAGGACGAAGATTTCGACATCGTCGAGGCGCAGCGCGCGCTGGTCGATCAGGTCGAGCAGGCGGCCCGGCGTGGCGACGAGGATGTCGACGCCGCCCGACAGGTCGCGGATCTGCTTGTTGATCGGCACGCCGCCGAACACGGTCGAGACGCTGAGCTTGGTGAAGCGGCCATAGTCGCGGCAGCTCTGCGCGATCTGCGCCGCGAGTTCGCGCGTCGGCGCGAGAACGAGCATGCGGCAGCCGCGCGGGGTCGGACGGTGCGGATAGGTCAAAAGGTGGTGGATCGACGGCAGCGAGAAGCCCGCAGTCTTGCCGGTGCCGGTCTGCGCGATACCGCAGAGGTCGCGGCCCTTCATCAGCGGCGGGATCGCCTGGACCTGGATCGGGGTCGGGGTGGTGTAATCCTTGGCGGCAAGCGCGCGATTGATGTCGGCGTGCAGGCCAAAGTCGTTAAAAGTCGTCATAAAATACTCACATAGGGCGACGCGCAGGCGCATCCGTTCGCATCGAACGGACGGCGCACGGCCGCGGGTTCGAAACGACCCGCGTGAAAGGGTGCCTCTGGGGACAAAGCGCTGGTCCGGCTCGTCCCGCGCCTGATTTGGGCGGGAAAATCACGCTGCCGGTGGTTGCGGCGGGGAGGCCCGCCATGCTGCGCTGCACAATATATGGCATAGCGCCCGCAATTTTGCAAGGTGATTACGAATGTTAGTGTCGCGCGGCTTGTCGCGACGCCTTTCTTTCTGCATCAAAAGCGGAAGAGGGAGAGGAAAATGGCCGAGAAGATCATCGTTATCGACGAGGGAACCACCTCGACCCGCACGATGCTTTTCAGCGCCGACGGCACGCCGCTCGGCAGCGCGCAGCGCGAGATCCGGCAGCATTACCCCGGCCCCGGCCTCGTCGAACATGACGCCGCCGAAATCTGGAAAGCCACCCTCGCCTGCACGCGCGAGATGATCGCGCAGGCCGGCGGCGCAGATCATATCGCCGCGATCGGCATCACCAACCAGCGCGAGACCGTGGTGTTCTGGGACCGCACGACCGGCGAACCGCTGGCCCGCGCGATCGTGTGGCAGGACCGGCGCTCGGCTGCCGACTGCGCCGCGCTGAAGGAGGCCGGGCATGAGGGGCAAGCGCAGGCGAAGAGCGGCTTGCTGCTCGATCCCTATTTTTCGGGGACCAAGATCGGCTGGGCGCTGAAAAACTGGCCGCAGCTCAAGGAGGCGGGCGACCGGCTCGCGGTCGGGACGGTCGAATCCTATCTCGTCTATCGCCTGACCGGCGGGGCGCATGTCACCGACGCGAGCAATGCGTCGCGCACCTTGCTGATGGACATCAACGGCAATGGCGGCTGGGATAGCGAATTGTGCGATCTGCTCGGCGTACCGATGGCGTTGCTCCCGGAAATCACCGGTTGCACGACGCGCGTCGGCACGACCGACCCGGCGCTGTTCGGCGGCGCGATCGCGATCTGCGGCATGGCGGGCGATCAGCAGGCGGCGACGATCGGACAGGCATGCCTGTCGCCGGGGCAGACCAAGGCGACCTTCGGCACCGGCGCCTTCATCCTGTCGGCTAGTGGCACGACGCGGCCAGTATCGAACAACCGCCTGCTGGCGACGGTGCTGGTGCAGGAGGGCGATGTTCGCTCCTATGCGCTGGAGGGATCGGTGTTCGTCGCGGGCAGCCTGATCAAATGGCTGCGCGACGGGCTCGGCCTGCTCGCCAATGCGGGCGAGAGCGAGGGGTTGGCGCGATCGGTGGCCGACAATGGCGGCGTCTATCTGGTCCCTGCCCTCACCGGGCTTGGCGCGCCGCACTGGCGCCCCGATGCGCTTGCGGCAATATCGGGACTGAACTTCGCGACGACCAAGGCGCATGTCGCGCGCGCGGCGCTGGAAGCGCAAGCCTATCAGGCGCACGACCTGAAATCGGCGTTCGCCGCCGATGGGGTCGACTGGGCCGAGGTGCGGATCGATGGCGGCATGGCGGCGAACGACTGGATGGCGCAGGATCTGGCCGATGTGCTGAACCTGACCGTCGAGCGGCCCGATTTTGTCGAGAGCACGGCGCTCGGCGCCGCGATGCTCGCCGCAACCGGCGCGGGGCTCTATCCCGACCTGGCGAGCGCGGCGAAAGCGATGCGCGGCACCGCGACACGCTTCACCCCCGCGCTGGATGCCGACAAACGCAAAACGCGCCTTGCCGGGTGGCAAAGCGCGCTTTCAAAGGTTTTGGCATAATTTCCGATCCTCCCTGTCGCGAAGAGATGGGGAGGTGGCAGCGCGAAGCGCTGACGGAGGGGCTATAGCGCCGCCCCTCCACCACTCGCTACGCGAGCGGTCCCCCTCCCCATGCCTGCGGCACAGGGAGGATCAAATACAGGCTTAACGCTTGAGGGTAAGACCACCGAAACGCTTGTTGAACTTGGCAACCTGGCCCGCAGCGTCGAGCATGCGTCCGGTGCCGCCGGTCCAGGCCGGGTGCGCGGTGGGGTCGATTTCGAGCGTCATCGTGTCGCCCTCTTTGCCCCAGGTCGAGCGCGTCTGATATTCGGTGCCATCGGTCATCTTGACGTTGATCATGTGGTACGCGGGGTGAATGTCTTTTTTCATGTCTCTTGGCTCCTGTGCCGCTGGTTACCGACCAGCAGCCGAGTCTGTGCGTCCGGGGACGCGAAGCGGCGTCCCCTAACGGCGAATGCCGGATTTGGCAAGTGGGCGCTTGTTTTCCGGCTCACGCCGGAAGCGGCCGGTGCCGCTTATCTAACGCTTAGTCGCTCGGCGGGTCGGCGATCATTGCAGTGAACTGGCATTCCGCGGCGAGCGCGCCATTCAGCATCGCTTTGCCTTCAAAGCGACAAACGCTGCGCTTGGCCTGAATGATCGTGGCATGCAGGTCGAGCAGACAGCCGGGTTCGACCGGCTTTCTGAACTTCGCCCCGTCGATCGCCATGAAATAGACAAGCTTGCCCGTGCCCGCGAGGCCCATCGATTCGATTGCGAGAATGCCGGCGGCCTGCGCCAGCGCCTCGACGATGAGGACGCCGGGCATGATCGGCCGGCCGGGGAAATGCCCTTGGAAAAAAGGCTCGTTCATCGTCACCGCTTTGACCGCGTGGATCGAGGTGTCCTTCACCATCGATTCCACCCGGTCGACGAGCAGCATCGGATAACGATGCGGCAGCAGCGTCAGGATCCGGCGGATATCCACCGGTCCCATCGCGCCGTCCGGCTTTTCCCCGTCCGTCATCGATCTTAGCGGGTCGTCGGTGCGGTGCCGGTCGGTGCCGGAGCCGGGGTCGCCGGACGCGTTCCGCCCTGTGCGGCGCGCGCCTGGTCCATCAGCTGCTGATTGCGCTGCTGGACAAGCTGGCCCGGCTGGTAACCCGCCGGCACCGCGGTCGACACGTTGGGCAGGATGCGGTTGAGTTCGGCGACCACGGCGTCAGTGATGTCGACATTGTTTTCGCGTGCGATCACCGCCTCGGGGTTGACCAGCAGGTCGACCTTCTTCGCGGTCATCGCGGCCTTGATCGCTTCGTTCATGCGAACGCTGATCTGGTCTTCGACATAAGCGATGGCGAGGTCGACGGGCGCGCCGATCTGACCGAGTTCGGTCTGCGCGGACTGGCGCTTGTCCTGGACGGCCTTGGCGGCCGCCTGCAGCGCAGTCTGGTTGACCGGGGTCTTCTTCGCTTCTTCGTTATATTTGGCGATGAGGACGTTGATTTCGGCCTGCAGCGTCTGGCCGCGCGACTGCTGCTGGTCGATCTGCGCCTTGTAGGTCGTTTCGATCTGCGTCGAGGCGGTCTGGAAGGCGTTCGAACGCGCAGCGGCGACGCGGACGTCGGCGACGCCGACACCCTTTGCCTGGGCGATCGCGGGGACCGACAGAATGGGCGAAACCGACAGCGTGGCAATCGCCAGCGCCGAGGCGGCAAGGATTTTCTTCATCAGAATTGGGTTCCTACATTGAATGAGAAGCGTTTGGTATCATCGCCCTCTTCTTTGCGAAGGGCGTAAGCGAAGTCGATCCGGAAGGGACCGAAAGGAGAGTTCCAGTTCACCCCGGCGCCGATCGACACGCGCGGCATCCACGTATCGCCGAAGAAGCGTTCCTCGAACGGCGGAAGCGCGCTGAAGCCATTTGCCGTGTCGCACGTCGTATATTGATTGGTCGTATTCGGGGTCAGCGTCGCGAAGACATCCTCGCTCGTCGATGCCTTGCGACAGCGATATTTTATCAAGCCTTCGCCGGCTACGCCTGGACGCGTATCACGAAAATCCTCAAGCGTCGTGAGCTGCGGCCTGCGCACGCTGAACACCGAACCGACGTCGAGGAAGATCGACGGACGAAGACCCATTTCCTTCGCCCCCGTGCCGAGCGGAATATCGAGTTCGAGCCGGCCCTGATAATAAGCGCGGCCGCCGAGCGCGTCGTCGATCTGACCGCGATCGTCGGTCGTCGTGTCGAGCACCGGATTGGCCGGATCGCTGATATTGACTGAGCCGTAGCGGATGACGCGCGGGCCGACGCCGCGAATGTCGAAGCCGCGCATCTGCGGTTCGCCGAGGAAGAAGCGGTCGGTCAGGCGGATCTTGTCGCTCGTCGGGGTCGGACGCCCGCCGAACGGATAGATATAGCCGCCTTCGGCCGAGAGGTTGAGGATGAAGCGGCTGCCGAGGTTGAAGTGCTTGCTGCCCGAAAGGCGGGTGCGGACATATTTGACGCTGCCGCCAAGGCCCGCGAAATCCTGGCTCAATGACAGCGACTGGCCGCGCGTCGGGCGCAGGCGGTTGTCGCGGTCGTCATAGGCGAGCGTGTAGCCGAGCAGCGAGGTCGTGCGGTTGCCGATTGCATCGCAGAGGTAACGGCCGGCGACGAGCGGGTCGCACTGGTCGCCGAAATAATAGATACCCTTATCGAGCGTCACATCGTCGAAATTGATGCTGTAGCGCGCGAAGAAGGACATGAATTCGGTCAGCGGCACACCGGCGTTGAGCTGCAGGCCGGTCGTGACCTGCTGGAACGTCGTCCGGCGGTCGTTGTTGATGAAGTTGAACGAGTTCAAATCGCGGCGATAGACGCTGCCGCCTACCGAAATATTGCGGTCGAACAGATAGGGTTCGGTGAAGCCGAGTTCGATCGACTTCGAATAGCTCGAATAATTGACCGACGCCTGGAGCTGCTGGCCGAGGCCGCGGAAGTTGCGCTGGCGGATCGACGCCTGGAGCAGAAAATTCTCGATCGACGAGAAACCGGCGGACAGCGACAGTTCGCCAGTCGGCTTTTCCTCGACATTGGTTTCGAGGATGATGCGGTCGGGGGCGCTGCCTTCCTTGCGTTGGATTTCCAGATTTTCCTGGAAATAGCCAAGGCTGTTGATGCGGTTTTCGGTGCGCTTGACACCGAAGCTGTTGAACGCGTCGCCTTCGTTCAGGCGGAATTCGCGGCGCACGACCTTGTCGTGCGTCAGCGTGTTGCCGTTGACGTCGATCCGCTCGACGTAAGTACGCGGGCTTTCGGCGACGTTGAAGGTGATCGCCATCGTCCGCGTTTCGGGGTCGCGGCGGAATTCGGGATTGATGTCGGCAAAGGCATAGCCGAACAGGCCCGCGGTTTCGCTCAGGCTTTCGATCGTGTCCTCGACCAGCTTGGCATCATACCAGTCGTCCTTCTTCATCGGCAGCAGCTTCTTCAGCATTTCGGGCTGGAAGTCGCGGATTTCGCTCTTCACGTCGATGTCGCCGAACTTGTAGCGTTCGCCTTCCTCGACCACATAGGTGATGATGAAATCCTGCTTGTTGCTCGTCAGCTCGGCCACCGCCGAAATTGTACGGAAATCGGCATAGCCGTTGGTGAGATAGAAGAGCTTGAGCTTCTGCTGGTCATAGGCGAGACGATCGGGGTCGTAGCTGGTGTTCGACGACAGGATCGTCATCAGGCTCGACTGCTTCGTCGCCATCTCGTCCTTGAGGTCGCCGTCGCTGAACTTCTCGTTGCCGATGATGTTGATCTGGCGGACCTTCGATTTCGGCCCTTCGTTGATTTCGAACACCACGTCGACGCGGTTCTGGTCGAGCGACACCATCTTGGGCTCGACCGTCGCGGCGAAGCGGCCCTGGCGCTTGTAGAGTTCGATGATGCGCGCAACGTCGGCGCGGACTTTCGAGCGAGTGAAGATCTGGCGCGGCGCGAGCTTGATCTCGGGCCGGATCTTGTCTTCCTTGAGGCGCTTGTTGCCTTCGAGGATGACGCGGTTGATCACCGGGTTTTCGGTGACCTGGATCGTCAGCGCACCGGCGTTGTCGGTGATCTGGAAATCCTTGAACAATTCGGTCGCGGCCAGATCCTTCAGCGCCTGATCGAGGATCGACCGGTCATATTGCTGGCCGACGCGCAGGCGCAGGTACGACAGGATCGTCTGCGCCTCGAGCCGCTGGTTGCCGACGACGGTGATCGACTTGACCGTCGTCGCCGCGGGGGCCGCTTCGGGTGCAGGAGCCGGGACGGCGGGAGCAGGAACGCGCGGCGGCGCGACTTCCTGCGCCATCACCGGCGTCGCCAGCATCGTACCTGCCATGAGGAGGGCCGACAGCTGTGTCCGCGCCGAGAGTTTGTGTGAAGCCACGCTGTTCATCCCGAAAAAATAACTCAAAAGCGACAAACCCGCCTGACCGCGGGTTCGCGCGCCACTCCCTGCCCCAGACTCGCTAGCCAATCAAGCGGGCGATCCTGTCCCACACGCCAATTGAGCCCAAATCATTGAAAGTCACGACCAGCATAAGGGTCACGATTGCCGCAAAGCCGAATCGGAACGCCCATTCCTGCGCCTGCGGCGGCGCGGGGCGGCGCCGGATCGCTTCATAGGCGTAAAAGGCCAGATGACCGCCATCGAGCATCGGCAATGGCAAGAGGTTGATGAACCCCAGATTGATGGAAATGAAGGCCACGAAGACGATCAGGGCGGCAACGCCCAAGGTCGCCTGCTCACCCGACTGCTTCGCGATCTTGATCGGCCCGCCCATTTCCTTGACCGAGCGTTGGCCGGTGACGAACTGCCCCAGTATCTTGCCGGTCAACTGGACGATGTTCCAGGTCTGCGACGCGCTCGCCTTCACCGCCGCCAACGGACCGACGGGGGCATATTTCAGCGCGCCCGACTGGATACCGATGATTGCCACCTCGGCCTTGTTCCCGAAACCGTCGGTTTCGGTCGTGACCCGCGGGCGCAATGTGATCGCGAGCCGCTGCTCGCCACGCGCTATATCGAGGCTCGCGGGCCGACCGAGATCATAGGCCACAATCTTCGGTATATCGCCGAAGCTATCGACCGACTGTCCGTTGATGCTGGCGATGCGGTCGCCAATACGAAGACCCGCCGCCTCGGCCGCGCTACCTGCTTGCACGCCGCCGATCACCGGCGGAACCGTGGCAACGCCATAGGTCATGTTGAACGCTGCGAAAATCGCAATCGCGAACAGGAAGTTGGTCACCGGTCCCGCAAGGACGATGAGGGCACGCTTCCACACCGGCTGCGCGGGAAAAGTGTGCAATTTCTGGTCGGCTGGCAGTTGCTGCCACGTCGCGTCGGGCTGGCTTACCGCATCGCGGTCGCCCGCGAACTGGACATAGCCGCCGAGCGGCAGCCAGCCAATCTTCCATTCGGTGCCGCGCTTGTCGGTCCAGCCGAGGATCTTGCGTCCGAAACCGATCGAAAAGGTATCGGCCTTCACCCCGCACCAGCGGCCGACGATGTAATGGCCATATTCGTGGACGAACACGAGCGGCCCCAGCACCGCGAGGAACGCGATCGGATAAAGCCAAAGCGGAATGTCAGGCATGTTCATATTGGTCCACAAAATGCTGAGCAGCCGCGCGGGATGCGGCATCGACGCTGAATATGTCCTGAAGCGATGTCGGCACCGCGGGCGCATCGGCATCGATCACGCGGCGCACCGTATCGACGATCGCGGGAAAGGAAATGCGTCCCGCGAGGAAAGCGGCGACCGCCACCTCGTTCGCGGCGTTGAGCTGTGCGGGGCGCGCACCGCCCTCGGCAATCGCGGCACGGCAGAGCGCGGTCGCGGGAAAGCGGATCTCGTCGGGCGCCTCGAAATCGAGCCGCGCGATGCTGGCGAGGTCGAGCGGCGCGCAGGGTGTCGCCATCCGCTGCGGCCAGGCGAGCGCGCTGCTGATCGGAATGCGCATGTCGGGCGAGCCGAGCTGCGCGAGCGTCGAGCAGTCGATATATTCGACGAGGCTGTGAATCACCGACTGCGGGTGGACGAGGATTTCGATGCGATCGAGCCCGACGGGGAACAAATGATGAGCCTCGATCAGTTCGAGCCCCTTGTTCATCATCGTCGCCGAATCGACGCTGATCTTGGCGCCCATCGACCAATTCGGATGCGCGACAGCCTGTGCGGGGGTAACGCGCGTCATGTCGTCGGCGCTCATCGTGCGGAACGGGCCACCGCTCGCGGTCAGGATGATGCGGCGTACCTGATCGATCCGCCCGCCCGCGAGGCACTGGAAGATCGCGTTATGCTCGCTGTCGACGGGCAGGATCGTCGCGCCCGACGTTCGCGCCACCGCGGTCATCAGGTCGCCCGAGGATACGAGGGCTTCCTTGTTGGCGAGCGCCACATCATAGCCGGCGGCAAGTGCCGCCATCGTCGGCGCGAGACCGGCGGTGCCGACGATGGCCGCCATCACAAGGTCCGTGGGTCGCTGCGCCGCTTCGACCAGCGCCTCGGCCCCCGCCGCCACGTCGATGCCGGTGCCGGCCAGCGCCTCGGCGAGCTCGCCATAGCGCGCTTCGTCCGCAATCACCGCGATGTCAGGGCGAAATTCGCGGGCGAGCTTCGCAAGCTCGGCCACGTCGCTGTTCGCCGTCAGCACGCCGATCTGCCACGCCTCGCCGTCGCGCCGAACCAGATCGAGGGTCGATTGCCCGACCGATCCCGTCGCACCGAACAGCGAGAGGCGGCGCTGCGTCATGTCAGCCCGCCACCCGCACGGCGATCTGTCCGGCGAAGGCGAGCGCGCCGAGCAGCAGCGCGACCGGCAGCACGCCATCGACGCGGTCGAACAGGCCGCCGTGGCCGGGGATGAGCTTGCCCGAATCCTTGACCCCGGCGCGGCGCTTCATCCAGCTTTGTGCAAGGTCGCCGAGCTGCGCGAGCAACCCCATGAACAGGCCGATCCACAGCGGCACCCCGACGATGCCCGCGCGGTCGCCGATCGTCGCGCTGGCGATCAGCGCCGCAACCATGCCGCCGATCAGCCCCGACCAGGTTTTCGACGGGCTGATTTTCGGCGCAAGGCGAGTGCCGCCAAAAGCACGGCCGGCGAAATAGGCGCCGATGTCGGTCGCCCAGACCATGCCGAAGACCCACAGCGCGGCGGTGACCCCCAGCGCATCGCGGATGAACCAGAGCCCTGCCATCGCGCCGAGAACGAGGATCGGGCCGAGGACATTGAGGCCCGTCCTGGCGCCGCCGCCGAGGGTCATTGCGCGCACCAGTGCAAACCACTCGACAAGGACGAGCGCGCCGCCGACGAGGAGCAGCAGGCCGAAAGCGAGCCCCCCGAACCACAGTGCAGTGCCCGCGATCGCAAACAACACGATCGCCGACCCTATTCGCACCAAAAGGTCCGATTTACCCGCTGTCGCCATGCCCTAAAGTCCCCCGTAACGGCGATCGCGCCGCGCAAAATGGTCGAGCGCTGCCTTGAGATCGGCCGGTTTGAAATCGGGCCACAAGGTATCGGTGAAATAGAGTTCGGCATAGGCCGACTGCCAGAGCAGGAAGTTCGACAGCCGAACCTCGCCCGAGGTACGAATGAGAAGGTCGAGCGGGGGCATGTCGGCGGTGTCGAGATGCGCGGCGATCGCTTCCTCGGTGATCGGGCCTTGTGCGGCGGCGGCGGTCGCGGCGCGGACCAGCTCGTCCTGCGCGCCATAGTTGAGCGCGACCGCGAGCGTCGTGCGCTTGTTGCCCGATGTGCGGTCGAGCGCGTTTTCAATCAGCTTGACGACATCGGGCGCGAGCGCGCGCCAATTGCCGATCACTTTCAGCTTCACATCGTTCGCCGCGAATTCGTCGAGGTCGCTGAGGATGAAGCGCTTCATCAGCCCCATCAGGTCGCTGACTTCTTCCTCGGGCCGCTTCCAGTTTTCGGAACTGAAGGCATAAAGCGTCATCGCCTCGATGCCGAGGTCGCCCGCGGCGCGGACGATGGTGCGCACCGCCTCGACCCCGGCCTTGTGACCGGCGACGCGGGGCAGCAGGCGTTTCTTGGCCCAGCGGCCATTGCCGTCCATGATGATGGCGACATGGCGTGCGCCGTGGCTGGTGCTCACCATTCCTCCCCGCTCGCGGGGAGGTGGCAGCGCGAAGCGCTGATGGAGGGGGTGTGCGGCTTCAAGCTGCGTCGCGTCAGGACGCGAGCCCCCTCCACCACCCTTCGGGCGGTCCCCCTCCCCGTCCCGGGGAGGATTTGAGAGGGGCTGACATGCCGCATAGGCTTAGCCCAGGATTTCCTTTTCCTTGGCGGCCGCAGCGGCGTCGAGTTCGGCGATCGTCGCGTCGGTCAGCTTCTGCACCTCGGTTTCGTGGCGCTTGCGCTCGTCCTCGCTGATTTCCTTCTTGTTCTCGTCGGCCTTCAGATTGTCCATGCCGTCGCGGCGGACGTTGCGCACCGCGATGCGCGCCGCCTCGGCATATTTGCCGGCGAGCTTCGACAGTTCCTTGCGGCGCTCCTGCGTCATTTCGGGGATCGGCAGGCGCAGCATCTGGCCGTCGACGATCGGGTTGAGGCCAAGGCCCGCCGAGCGGATCGCCTTGTCGACCGGGCCGACGTTCGTCTTGTCCCACACCTGCACCGACAGCATGCGCGGTTCGGGCGCGCTGACCGAGGCGACCTGGTTCAGCGGCATCTGGCTGCCATAGACTTCGACCGTCACCGGATCGAGCAGCGCGGTGTGCGCGCGGCCGGTGCGCAGGCCGGAAAGGTCGCTCTTCAGCGATTCGACCGCGCCGTGCATGCGGCGCTCGAGGTCGGCCTTGTCATATTTCGCCATCGTCTATTCCTCTTCTTGATCTTGTCAGGCCGCGTCGGCGGGGATTTCGTCAGTCGGCGTCGCCGGGCATTTCGTCAGTCGGCGTCGCCGACGATGGTGGAAACCCCCTCGCCCGCCAGCACCCGCGCCAGATTGCCGGGTTCGCGGATGTTGAACACGACGATCGGGATATGATTGTCGCGGCACAGCGCCACCGCGCTCGCGTCCATCACCTTCAGATTGTCGGCGAGCACGCGGTCATAGCTCAGCGTGTCATAGCGCACCGCGCCCGGATCCTTCTTCGGGTCGGCGTTATAGACGCCGTCGACGCTGGTGCCCTTCAGCAGCGCGTCGCACTTCATTTCGGCGGCGCGAAGCGCGGCGCCGCTGTCGGTCGTGAAATAGGGCGCTCCGACGCCCGCGGCGAAGATCACCACGCGGCCCTTTTCCATATGACGCTCGGCGCGGCGGCGGATCACCGGCTCGCACACCTTGTCCATTTCGATCGCCGACTGGACGCGCGTTTCGACGCCAAGCTGTTCAAGCGCATTCTGCATCGCGAGCGCGTTCATCACGGTGGCGAGCATGCCCATATAGTCGGCCTGCGCGCGGTCCATGCCCTTGGCGGCGCCCGCCATGCCGCGAAAAATGTTGCCGCCGCCGATGACGAGGCAGATTTCGAGCCCGCGCTCCTTGGCTTCCTTGACCTCGGCGGCCATGCTCGCGACGGTTTCGGGATCGATACCAAAGGGACTGGAGCCCATCAGCGCCTCGCCCGACAATTTCAGCAAGATGCGTTTCATGCCGGGCAGAGCCATGATCGGGGGAACCTTATGTAATCGATGAATAAGCGAATGGCGCGCACCCTAGAACGGGCACGCGCCATTGCCAAGCGGACTGCGGCGCTTCGGCGCAGCAATCGCGCGTTTCTTTTTAGACGCCAGCGACCGCTGCGACTTCCGCCGCGAAATCGCTTTCTTCCTTCTCGATGCCTTCGCCGAGCTGGAAGCGGGTGAAACCCTTGAGCGTGATCGTCGCGCCGACATCCTTGCCGGCAGCGGCAACGACTTCGGCGACCGGGGTCTTGCCGTCCATCACGAACAGCTGCGACAGCAGCGCGTTTTCCTTGCGGAACTTGGCGATGCCGCCATCGACCATTTTCGACGCGATCTCAGCAGGCTTGCCCGACTGAGCGGCCTTTTCCTCGGCGATCGCACGTTCGCGCGCGATCAGGTCCGGGTCGAGATCGTCGCCGTTCAGCGCCAGCGGGTTCGCGGCGGCGACGTGCATCGCAAGCTGCTTGCCCAGCGGTTCGAGAACGTCGGCACCGGCGGTCGATTCGAGCGCGACGAGCACGCCGATCTTGCCCATGCCGGGTGCGGCGGCGTTGTGGACATAGGCGGTCACGACGCCCGAGTTCACCGACATGATCGCCGAGCGGCGCAGCGACTGGTTTTCACCGATCGTCGCGATGTTCTGCGTCAGCGCTTCGGTGACGGTGCCGCCCGCCGGATAGCCCGCGGCGCCGAGCGCGTCGACGTCGGTCAGGTTGCCGGCAAGCGCGACGCCGGTCACGTCGCGAACAAAGCCCTGGAACTGTTCGTTCTTCGCAACGAAGTCGGTCTCGCTGTTGATTTCGACCATCGCGCCGCGGGTGCCGTCGGTGGCAACGCCAACCAGGCCTTCGGCGGCAACGCGGCCGGCCTTCTTGGCGGCGGCAGCGAGGCCCTTGGTGCGCAGCCAGTCGATCGACGCTTCGATGTCGCCGCCATTTTCGGCGAGCGCCTTTTTGCAGTCCATCATGCCTGCGCCCGTGCGGTCGCGCAGTTCCTTGACGAGAGCGGCCGTAATTTCAGCCATGGGTGATCCTTTCCAGTGTGGAGCAGTCCGGTAACGGGGCTGCTGCGCCGCACGCGTGGCGGCGCGATAAGTCAAAACGATGACCCGAACGATTGAGTGGAGGGCGGCGGCTGCCGTTTCGCAGCGCGCCGCCCCCGTCATTCAGGCGCGCTTAGGCGTCGCTCTGACGTTCGGTTTCGGCAGCGGCTTCGGCCGGGACCTGTTCGTCTTCGGTCACCGGAGCGGCAGCGGCTTCTTCGACAGCCGGAGCGGCTTCGATGGCCGGGGTTTCTTCAGCAACAGGAGCGGCTGCTTCTTCGGTCAGTGCGGCTTCGGCGACGGGCTCGACAGCGGCGCCGAGATCTTCGCCGCGGTTTGCACGGGCCTGCTGGCCGCCACGCGTTGCCGCCTGGGCAACCGCATCGCAGTAGAGGCGGATGGCGCGCGCGGCGTCATCGTTCGCCGGAACCGGGAACGCGATGCCGTCGGGCGAGACGTTCGAATCGAGGATCGCGACGACGGGGATGCCAAGGACGTTGGCTTCCTTGATCGCCAGCTCTTCCTTGTTCGCGTCGATCACGAACATCACGTCGGGAATGCCGCCCATGTCGCGGATGCCGCCAAGGCTCATTTCGAGCTTGTCGCGTTCGCGCGTCTTGTTGAGCACTTCCTTCTTGGTGAGGCCCGAGGTGTCGCCCGAGAGCTGCTCTTCGAGCGTCTTCAAGCGCTTGATCGAACCCGAGATCGTCTTCCAGTTGGTGAGCATGCCGCCCAGCCAGCGGTGGTTGACGAAGTGCTGCCCCGAAGCGCGCGCGGCGTCGGCGATCGGACCCTGCGCCTGGCGCTTGGTGCCGACGAACAGGACCTTGCCACCGGCGGCCGACGAGGACGCGATGAAGTCGAGCGCGCGCGCGAAAAGCGGCACGGTCTGCGACAGGTCGAGAATGTGGATGCCGTTGCGCGCGCCGAAGATGTACGGCTTCATGCGCGGGTTCCAACGGTGGGTCTGGTGGCCGAAGTGGGCGCCAGCTTCGATAAGATTCTGCATCGTGACGACAGGTGCCGCCATAGTCTTTCTCCTTCCGGTTGGTCCTCTGGAAAGCAAGAACCGAAGGCCCGCAAGCGGACGATCCGGCACCGGTTTATGTGCGCCTTCCATGTGGAATGGGCGGGCCGTTAGCCGCCTTGGCCGCCAAAAGCAAGGGGCGGACGTGCCTTTTCGCGTTCAATGGAGGCGACGCTCCGGGCTCAACTCGGCGAAAAAGCGACTCCGTTCGTCGCAAAAGTGTTGAGAACAAAACAGGAACATGGAACGAAAAGTCCAACGAAACCGTCGCTGATTAACAAAAGGTTTCGCACACAGAAGCCAAAAGGACAAGATCATGGTTCAGGTCGCTGCCGCTCTCCTCTTCGCCCTCGCCGCCGGTCTCGGCGTCACGGTGATTCTGGCCATGCTCAACAATAACGAGAATGCGATTCTCTCGGCGCTCCTCGGCGAAGGCGCCTTCCCGGCCGAAACCGGCCCGCAGTCGGGACCCGCTCCTCAGAGGATGACGCTGCGCCGCTCGCCGGCGCGCCGCGACGCCCCCCGCCCTATCCGCGCCGCAGCCCGCATGCAGCCGGCGCTCAGCCGCGCCGCTTGACCTTCGCGTAACTTGCGAGCCCGAAGGGCAGCATCACCAGATAAAGCGCGCACACCGCGAGCAGCGTGTGCCACGGGGCGGTAACGAGCGCCGCGCCGAGCAGTCCAACCCCGGCCAGCGCAAAGAGACGCCACGAACGGCGGAGCCGGATCGACGACCAGCTGTAGGTCGGGATCGCCGAAATCATCAGCATCGCGACGCCCAGCGCCCACGGCATCACGACATACCATTCGCGGAACAGATCGTTGCCGGTCACCAGCCACAGATAGACGGGGACGAACGACAGCCCGGCGCCCGCGGGCGCCGGAATGCCGGTCATGAAGCCCGCCGACTTGTGCGGCTGGAAATCGGCATCCATGCGCGAGTTGAAGCGCGCGAGCCGCAGCGCGCAGCACACCGCGAGCGCCAGCGCCGCGGTCCAGCCGAATTTGGGGGCGTCGGCCAGCGACCAGAGGAAGAGGATCATCGCCGGCGCGACGCCGAACGCGATCACGTCGGACAGCGAATCGAGTTCGGCACCGAATTTGCTCTGCGCGCGCAGCAAACGCGCGATGCGCCCGTCCATGCCGTCGAGCACCCCCGCGACGATGATCATCGTGACCGCCGCCGCCCATTCGCCGCCGATCGCGAAGCGGACCCCGGTCAGCCCCGAACAAAGCGCGAGGATGGTGATCGCGTTGGGGGCGAAGGCACGCAGGCTGACTCCGGCGATGCGGCGCCCCGCGGCGTCGGGAATGACCTGCTCGTCCTCGGTCACTCTATTGACCGATGCCGTCGATCGTCTCGGCGGTGCCGATCCGTGCGACGACGGTCTCGCCGGCGAGCGTGCGCTGGCCGAGCAGCACCTGCGGCGTCGTGCCCGCAGGCAGATAGACGTCGACGCGGCTGCCGAAGCGGATCAGCCCGACGCGCTGGCCCGTCGTGAGTTCATTGCCCATGGTGACGAACGGCATGATGCGCCGCGCGACGAGGCCGGCGATCTGGGTGAAGCCGATGCGCACGCCATCGGCGCGCTCGACGACGAAATGCTGGCGTTCATTCTCTTCACTCGCCTTGTCGAGATCGGCGTTCAGGAACTTGCCGGGAATATAGACCAGCTTGCGCAGTGTCCCGGCGACCGGGGTGCGGTTGATGTGAACGTCGAAGACACTCATGAAAATCGAGACGCGCAGCATCGGCGCAGTGCCCAGCCCGTCGGGGCCGGAGATTTCGGGTGGCGGCGGGACTTCGGCGATCTGGGTGACAAGCCCGTCGGCGGGCGCGATGATCAGGTCGTTGCTCGCGGGTGTGACGCGCACCGGATCGCGGAAGAAAGCCCCGACCCACAGCGTCACGCCAAGCATCAGCCAACCGAGAATTTCCCAGCCGAGGAGCCAGAAACAGAGAGTCACGATACCGGCGATCAAAAGGAACTTGCGGCCTTCGGGATGGATCGACGGCCAGTGCCATTTGATACCGCCGCCGGGGCGGTTCGAGGATATGATATTGGACATGGCCGTTCTTCTAGGGGGCAGCTTCTAGACTGACAATGGATAAGCTGACCGACCCGTTCCACCGGCAGTTGAACATTGTCTCGGCTTTGCCTAAGGCGCTCGCAACTCCGACTCCCCAAGGAAAAAGGCTGTAAGCATGGGCAAGATCAAGGTAGCCAACCCGGTCATCGAACTCGATGGCGACGAAATGACCCGGATCATCTGGCAGTGGATCCGTGAGCGGCTGATCCTTCCCTATCTCGACATCGACCTGCATTATTACGATCTGAGCATCGAGATGCGCGACCAGACCGACGACAAGATCACGGTCGATGCCGCCAATGCGATCAAGAAGCATGGCGTCGGCGTCAAGTGCGCGACGATCACGCCCGACGAGGAACGGGTCGAAGAATTCGGCCTGAAAAAGATGTGGAAGTCGCCGAACGGCACGATCCGCAACATCCTGGGCGGCGTCGTGTTCCGCGAACCGATCGTGATGAAGAATGTCCCGCGCCTCGTTCCCGGCTGGACCGACCCGATCGTCGTCGGCCGCCACGCGTTCGGCGACCAGTATCGCGCCACCGACTTCCGCGTCCCCGGCCCCGGCAAGCTGCGCCTGGTGTTCGAGGGCGAGGACGGCACGCTGATCGACGAGGAAGTGTTCCAGTTCCCGTCGTCGGGCGTCGCGATGGCGATGTACAACCTCGACGATTCGATCCGCGACTTCGCGCGCGCCAGCCTCAACTACGGCCTCGCGCGCCAGTGGCCGGTGTATCTGTCGACCAAGAACACGATCCTGAAAGCCTATGACGGCCGCTTCAAGGACTTGTTCGAGGAAGTGTTCAACGCCGAATTCAAAGCGAAGTTCGCGGAGGCGGGCATCACCTACGAACATCGCCTGATCGACGACATGGTCGCCTCGGCGCTCAAGTGGAGCGGCAAGTTCGTCTGGGCCTGCAAGAATTACGACGGCGACGTCCAGTCGGACACCGTCGCACAGGGCTTCGGCTCGCTCGGCCTGATGACCAGCGTGCTGATGACCCCCGACGGCCAGACCGTCGAATCCGAAGCCGCACACGGCACCGTGACCCGCCATTATCGCATGCACCAGCAGGGCAAGGCGACCTCGACCAACCCGATCGCGTCGATCTTCGCCTGGACCGGCGGGCTCAAGCACCGCGGCAAGCTCGACGACAATGCCGAATTGATCAAGTTCGCCGACGACCTCGAAAAGGTCTGCGTCGCGACGGTCGAAAGCGGCAAGATGACCAAGGATCTGGCGCTGCTGATCGGTCCCGACCAGAACTGGCTGACCACCGAAGGCTTCTTCGAGGCGATCGTCGAAAATCTCGAAGCCAAGATGGGCGCCTGAGCCAGCATCTCACCCAATGCGTCATTGCGAGCGCAGCGAAGCAATCCAGGGGCGGCCTTGAACCGCTCTGGATTGCTTCGTCGCTTCGCTCCTCGCAATGACGAAGCATATAAGTGATTTGCTTGGGATAGTCCTCTAGCCAATCGGGGCCGGCCTGCATAAGGTCGGCCCTTATGGTATCGGAAACAGAAACCTCCGCCATCGGCAACGCGCTGGTGGTGCTAGGCGCCGCAGGCATCGTGATCCCGGCGTTCGCGCGCTTCCGCCTGCCACCCGTGATCGGGTTCATCCTTGTCGGGCTGCTCGTCGGTCCGTCGGGGCTTGGCGCGCTCGCCGCCGAATATCCGTGGCTAAAACATATCACGATCGCCTCGACAGAGGACATCGCGCTCTTCGCCGAATTCGGCATCATCCTGCTGCTCTTCTCGATCGGGCTCGAACTGTCGTTCCGCCGCCTGTGGCAACTCAGAAAACTGGTGTTCGGTATCGGCGCCGCGGAACTGCTGCTCGGCGGGGCAATCCTCGGCGGCGCGCTATGGCTGGTCGGCGGCTATTCGACCCCCGCCGCCTTCGGCCTCGGCATCGCGCTCGCGCTCTCCTCAACCGCGCTGGTGCTCCCGATCGCGGGCACCAAATCGGCAGTCGGCCGCGCCTCCTTCTCGATGCTGTTGTTCGAGGATCTGGCGATCGTCCCGATCATCTTCATTCTCGGCGCGCTGGCGCCCAGCGCGGCCGGCGACAACGCCGAACTGCTGCTGACGACATTATGGCAGGGCGTCGTCGTCGTCGCGGCGCTCGCGATCGGCGGCTGGTTCCTGCTGCCACGCATCTTCGCGCAGGCGGCGCGCGCCAAGGACCCCGAACTCTTCCTCGCCGCCAGCCTGCTGGTGGTGATCGTCGCCGCGCTCGCGACCGCCGCGGTCGGGCTGTCGCCGATCGTCGGCGCGCTGCTCGCGGGGCTGATGATCGCCGAAACCGAATATCATGAAGAGGTCGAGGCGATCACCGCGCCATTCAAGGGCCTCGCGCTCGGCGTGTTCCTGATCAGCGTCGGCATGGGGCTCAATCTCAGGACGATTGGCGAACAATGGCCGCAGCTCGTCGCCGCGGTCGTCGGCGTCGTGGCGATCAAGGCGATCGTCACCGCGGCGCTACTGCGCTTTTCGAACGTCGCACGGCGCGGCACCGCGGCCGAAGTCGGCCTGCTGATGTCGAGCCCGTCCGAAACGACCTTGATCGTGCTCGCGACGGCGCTGCAGGCGCAGATCATCAGCCGCAGCACCGCCGAATTCTGGCAGCTCGTCACCGCGATCGGGCTGACGATCACGCCGTTGCTCGCGCGTATCGGCCACGACATCGCGCGGCGGATCGAGATGCGGACCGGCGAAGGACAGCCCGAGGAAACGCCGGAGGGCCGCACCGTCGTCGTCGGCTTCGGCCGCGTCGGCCACACCGTCGCCGAACTGCTGCGCGAACATGGCCGACCCTATATGGCGGTCGATGCCGATATCGATACGGTCGCCGCGGCACGGCGCGAAGGCTTCATCGTCCGTTTTGCCGACGTTGCGCGCACAGGCGCGCTCGACAAGCTGGGGATCGAGACCGCCAACGCCGTCGTCTTGACGATGGACGATCCGGTGCAGCAGCTCCGGATGACGCGGCAGTTGCGCCAGAAATACCCCGAGCTGCCGATCATCAGCCGCGCGCGCGACGCCGATCATGCCGCGACACTCTATCAGGCGGGCGCGAGCGATGCCGTTCCCGAGACGCTCGAAAGCTCGCTGCAACTCGCCGAGGCGGTGCTGATCGACCTGGGCGTCGCGATGGGGCCGGTGATCGCGTCGATCCACGACGTGCGTGCGAAGATGCGGCACGACATCATGACCAAGGGCCAGCTTGAGCGCGAACCGCGGATCCGGAAGTTGCGAACGCCGATCCGTGCGCCACAAGGCGACGGCACCTAGCCCTTTCCCGAGGAGATCGATGTGACCACGCCGCGCAAGACCCAGATCGTGATCGTGGGAGGCGGTGCGGGCGGGCTCGAACTCGCGCGGCGCCTCGGCGCCCGATACGGCCGCGCCCGGCACGACATCATCCTGATCGACAAGAACCGGACACATGTGTGGAAGCCGCTGCTCCACGAGGTCGCGACGGGGTCGCTCGATGCCAATCTCGACGAGGTCGGCTATCGCAGCCATTGCCATCGCTGGGGCTATCGCTTCTTTCCCGGCACGCTCGAAAGCGTCGACAGGCAAACGCGCGAAATCGTCATCGCGCCGATGCTCGACGAGGACGGCAGCGAGCTGATCGCGCGGCACCGGTTGCGTTTCGACTATCTGGTGCTTGCGATGGGGTCGGTGGGCAATGATTTCGGCACGCCGGGCGCGCGCGAGCATTGCATCTTCCTCGACGAACGCCCGCAGGCCGACCGCTTCCGCAACAAGCTGCTCAACCATTGCCTGCGCGTGTCGCACGCGATGCTGAAGGACCCGGCGAGCGATGCGCAGGTCCATATCGCGCTGGTCGGTGGCGGCGCGACCGGCGTCGAACTGGCGGCCGAACTGTTCAACGCCGCGGGCGGGCTGCGCCATTATGGGCTGGAGGTGTTCGACGAGAAACGCCTGCGCGTCACGCTGATCGAGGCGGGGCCGCGCATATTGCCCGCGCTTCCCGAACGACTTGCCGAGGCGGCGCAGCAGGAACTCGAGGCGCTCGGCGTCGCCGTTCTCACCAATACCCCGGTGACCGAGGTACGCGCCGACGCGATGGTTCTGAAATCGGGTCAGGTCGTTCCCGCCGATCTTCGCGTCTGGGCGGCGGGGGTGAAGACCGCGCCGCTCGCCAATGAGGACGACGGGCTCGAACGCGCGCGCAGCGGGCAATTCGTCGTCCGTCCGACGCTGCAAACGACCGCCGACGAGCGCATCTTCGCGATCGGCGACTGTGCCTATTGCATCCTGCCCGGCGACGAGCGGCCCGTGCCGCCGCGCGCGCAATCGGCGCACCAGATGGCTTCAGCCGTGTTTCGCAACCTCGTCGCGATGGAGAAAGGCAAGCCGCTGCGCGATTTCGTCTATCGCGATCATGGCTCGCTGGTGTCGCTCAGCCGTTTTTCGACGGTCGGCAGCCTGATGGGCAATCTGATCGGCGGACGTATGGCGATCGAGGGGCGGCTCGCACGCTTCGTCTACACCTCGCTCTACCGCATGCACCTGATCGCGATCCACGGCTGGCTCCATGGATCGGCGCTGATCCTGCTCGGGCGAGTGAATGCGATCATCCGCCCGCGCCTCAAGCTGCATTAGCGCCTAGCGCCCGCCTGCTGCCGGTGCCGGTGCCGCGCCCAACGCCGAAGCATCGGCCAGCGTCATCCCCTTGGGCAGGATCGCCAGCGACCATTGGCGCGCGGGCGTCAGATATTGCTGCGCCAGTCGCTGAATATCGGCGGAGGTGACCGCCGAAATATCGTCCTGGATCGACAGCGCAGCCGCGGTGACGCGCGGATCGCGCGTCGCGCCTTCGAGCAGGAACATCCAATAGACATTGCCCGTCGAGGCGCGCGCGACCTGTTCGCGGATCGGCACCGCGTTACGCGCCAGTTCATCGGCATCGACCGGCTTCGCGACGAGGTCGGCGGCAATATCCTTCGCGATGCCATAGAAACGATCGAGATCCTTCGGTGCGAGCAGGCTGCCGACGAGCAGATAGCCGCCGGTGTCGAAGCCCGTCGGCCAGTGGCTGTCGACCACCGGGCCATAGCTGGCCCCCTGTTCGGCGCGCAGGCGGTCGAACAGGCGATCGTTGAAGATCGCCGCCAGCACTTCCAGCCCGCGCGCGTCGCGCGGGTTGGCAAGACCGCCGCTGGTCGGCCAGGCGGTCATCGCCGCCGCCTGTCCCTGCTCGCCGCGGTGATAGGCGATCTCCGGCACCGTGACATGCTTGGCGAAGTCGACGCGCTGGCCGGCGGGCGGCGCGAGGGTCTGACGCGGCGGCAGTGCACCGAGCGTTTCGGCGAGAATCTTCTTGTAATCGACCGTTTCGAGGTCGCCGAAAATCTGCACCTCGATCGGTCCGCTGGCCAGACGCGGTTCCCAGAAGGCGCGGAAGGCGGCAGGGGTCAGCGCCTCGATCTGCGCCTTGTCGGGCGCCGCCCAGCGCGCGTCATTGTTGGTCAGCCAGCCACGCAAATTGCGGTCGAGCACCGCGTTGGGGGTTGCGTCGTTGAGGTCATATCCGGTGAGGAAACCGATGCGCAGCCGTTCGACCGGCGCCGGATCCCAGCGCGGCTGGGCGAGTTTGCCGGCGATCAGCCGCATCTGGTCGGCAAGGTCGGCGGGCCTGCTTTCGGCCGACAGTTCGAACGCATCGTCGTCGATCGCGAAATTCATCTGGATCTGCCGGCCGTTGGTCAGCTGGTCGATCTCGTTCTGACCCCACGGACCGATGCCGCTGGCAACCAGTGCATAATCGCCGGTCCAGAGCAGGTTCGGCGCGTCGGCGGCGACGCTGCGGTTGCCGGTGCCGAAGCGCACATTGACGCGCACCTTGCCCGGCTCGACCTTGTTGTTCGACACCAGCGCGGTCACGCCATTGGCGAACTCGATCCGCTCGGCGCGGAGGCCGAGAAGGCTGCTCGCCGCGGCGATCGTTCCCGGCTGGCCGACGGCCGGGAGCTGCTTGAAATCGGCCTTCACCGTTGCCAGCCGGTCGTCGCGCGCGGTGACGGGTGCCTTCAGCGCGGCAAGCACCGCGGCATCGCCGCCTGCGGCCGTCGGCGTTGTCAGCACGACGCGGGTTACCGGGGCGGCAAAGATCGCCTTGCTGATGTCGAGCATCACCTTCGGCGTCGCGGACGCGCGGATGGCCTTGAACATGTCGACCTGGCCCTGCGGGCTCGTCACCGTTTCGTTGATATCGACCGCACGGACCATGTCGTCGGCAAGCCGCGCGCCGGGTTCGTTGCGCGCATTCTCCAGCTCCTTGACCAGAAACGCCTGGATCTCGTTCGCCTCGCGGTCGATGTCGGCCTGCGACGGCGGATTTTTCACCGCGTCGGCGATCACGCCGCGAACGTCGGCGAGCGCGGCTTTCCAGTCGCTCAGGGGAACGATCGACGCCATCGTCACATCGACGCTGCGGCTGACATATTGCTGCTCGACCGTCGCGACCAGATAGCTGCCGCCGCTGCGCGCCCGATTTTCCAGCCGCCGGTTGACCAGCGCCTGCGCGATAAATTCGAGGTACAGCCGCCGCGTATTTTCGACCGTGTCGATGCGCTTCTTCCACGGACGCACCATCGCCAGCGTCAGCGCGAGCGGCTGGTTCGCTTCGACGATTTCGCGCGCCGCGGGTTCCTTCGGGTCGGGCTTGCCGAAATCGGGATTGGAGGGGTTCGGACCGTCGGCTTTCCAGTCGCCATAATATTTCGCAACCAGCCCGGCGAGGGCCGCGGGATCGGCATCGCCGACGATGACCACGACCGCGCGGTCGGGGCGATACCAGCGATTGTGAAAGGCGCTGACCGAGGTCGCGCTCGCCTTGCCCAGCGACGCGGTCGTGCCGATCGGCGAGCGGTCGCCGAGCAATTGCCCCGCGAACAGATGCGCGTTGGTCGCGTCGGCAATCCGCTTTTGCGGGCCGTCCGCTTCGCGGAGTTCGGACATCACGACGCCGCGCTCGGCCGCGACCGCGAGTTCGGAGATGCGCGGTTCGCGCACCATGCCCGACAGCAATTTCATGCTTTCATCAAGATTGGCGGGCGTCACGCTCGGCAGATCGAGCTGGTAGACCGTCTGCGTCGGGGTCGTCTGGGCGTTCGAATCGCTGCCGAAGGTGACACCGAACCGCTGCCAGATGCGTTTGGCTTCGCCGTCGGGAATATGCTCCGATCCGCGGAAAGTCAGATGCTCGAGCAAATGGGCGTAACCGCGCTCCTGCTCGGTTTCGAACATCGAGCCGACGTCCATGCGGACGCGGATCGACACCTGCCCCGGGGGCACGCCATTGTTGCGCACGGCATAGCGCACGCCGTTGGGAAGCTCGCCAAACTGCCACGCGGTATCGCGCGGAATGTCGCTGCCGACATAGAGCCAGTCGCCGCTTTTCGCCTGGGCGCCGACGGTTTTTGCTGCCGTGCCTTGGGCACCGACGGACGGCCCCGTCAGCAGCAACGCAGCAGCGGCGCCGGCAAAGAGGAGGGATCGGGTCAAACGAAGCGGCGCGCGCCGGGAGAAATAGAACATTGGCCCATCTTATCGCCTTCGAACCTTGCTGGCCACTGAACTGTCATGCGGCTTGTCCTGCGAACGCCACGGGCTTAGCCAGATACAATGGATAGCTCCTCGCAGACCGCCCCCCTCGCCGCGCTCGTCCAGATGACCAGCGGCATCGACCCCGCCGCCAATCTGGCGACGATCGACCGTGCGATGGGCGAAGCCGCCGCGCACGGCGCCGCGATGGCCTTTCTTCCAGAAATGTCGCTGCTCCTCGATCGCGACCGCGCGCGCTCGGGCGCGCACATGACCCGCGAAGCCGACAGCTCCTGGCCCGCGGCACTGCAGGCGATGGCGCAAAAGCACGGGATATGGCTGCATTCGGGATCGATGCCGCTCCTCGCCGACGATGGCGAACGCCGTGTCAACCGCGCCCATGTCATCGCCGCCGACGGCAGCATCCGTGCGCGTTATGACAAGATCCATATGTTCGACGTCACACTGCCGTCAGGCGAAAACTGGCAGGAATCGGCCGCCTATGCCGGCGGCGACGCGGTGGCGGTCGTCGATACGCCGCTGGGACAGCTGGGGCTCAGCATCTGTTACGACTTGCGCTTCCCCGAACTCTACCGCGCGCTCGTCGATCGCGGCGCGACATTGATCGCCATCCCCGCCGCCTTCACCGTGTCGACGGGCGAGGCGCATTGGCATGTCCTGATGCGTGCGCGGGCGATCGAAACGGGATGTCATGTCGTGGCGGCGGCGCAGGGCGGCACGCACGAAGACGGCCGACAGACTTTTGGCCACAGCCTTGTCGTCGATCCCTGGGGTGTGGTTCTGACCGATGCTGCGACGCCGGGAGATGCGCGCGCCGACGGCTATGCGCTGACGCTCGCCCCCATCGGCGCGGCGGCGGGCGAACGCGCCCGCCAGGCGATCCCGCTCGCGCGATCGCGGACGAACCGGACCATCACGCTCTGATTCCCGCCTCGCCGCGCTTCGGCACGGGCGCCAAAAGTTCCGACCCGGAACGACCGTCTCCGCAGAACAAACAACTTACCCGGAACAAACAAAGGGCCCCGAGCGAAGCTCGGAGCCCTTTGAGAAAATCTGGCTAGCCAGATCAGCCGTTATTACGGGCTGGTCGGCGAATCGTCGTCGTTGTCCGACGCGATGATGATGCCGCCAACGACAGCAACGAGAGCGAGGACAGCGATGATCCAGCTCGTGCTGCCTTCGAGTTCGCTCTGGCCGTCAACGGCCGAAGCTGCGCGGGCTGCGGGAGCAGCCGACGCGGCAACCGGCGCCGCAATCATCGAGGTCGCTGCGAGAGAGATCGCAGCTTTCTTAAGCAGGTTCATCATTTTCTCCGTCCACTGGATTACTTTTGTCGAATCACACCGGCGAGGTTTCCCCGGTCTGCTTCTGCAGCGCCTTCTTAGGCAGAGCGTTCAGCAATTGCAACGACGTTTTGCCCTACCCCGCCAAATCTTAGTAAATCATAAATAGGGAAAAAGTTGTTGCTTCCAACCCTACTTATCCGCGCCGTACACGCTCGAAGGATTCGTGCGTGACGGGGTAGCCCAAATGCCCGGGGATGCAGAGATAGGACTGCCCTTCGCGCTCTTCGATCCATGGCGTGATGAGCTCGACCGGAAACTGGCCGGAATGTAGGGAAAAGTCGGGAAAATCGGTGACTTGAGCCAAGCGTTCGAGATTGCGGCGGGTAGGAAAGATCACCGACACGTCGCCGCGGTCGGCCATCGCCAGCGTGGCCTTCGCGCTCGCCCAGAAAAGATGGCTATGCTCGGCCTCTTCGACCGTCAGTTCATGGCTGTGCGGCGGCGCCGCGACGGCGTAGAAGCGCGTGTCGAACGTCCGCGCCTCTTTGAAATTGGGGCACCAGCGCGCGAATGGAACGAAGGATTCCAGTGCGATTCGGTCACCGCGCGCGGCCAAAATGTCGGAAAGCAGGGTTCCGGCGAGCAACGCCTGCCGCACATCCGCCACGTCGCTTTCGGCCAGCGCCGGCCAGCCCACCGCAAGCCCCGTTTCCTCCAGCGTCTCGCGCAGCGCCGCGACGCGCGCAGCGCCGTCGGCCTCGTCGATGCCCAGCCCGTAGAGACGCGCCACCCGATAATCGTCGGGGTCGACGCGGCCGCCCGGAAACACGACCGCCCCGGCCGCGAAAGCCATGGTGACCGACCGCTTGACCATCAATATCTCGTCGGGACCGCCGTCATCCGCCGGCCGCATGATGACCAGCGTCGCGGCGGGAATGGCGCCGTCGGGAAGTATCTCGGCGGGCGGGGTCGTCGGCGTATCGATCATGACGCAAGCGATAACCGCGGCGCATCCCCTTGTCATCCCGGCATTGCGGGCACGCGCGGACGGGTGCAAGATGGCGCAGGGATCCGGGACGGGGAGCAGGGCATTGGGAATCGTCGAGATTTTGGGCGTCGCGGGCAGCCTCAGCCTCCTTGCCGGCTGGCGGCTCTACCTCACCATATTGGCGACTGGCACCGCGATGCATTTCGGCTGGCTGCCGCTGCCCGAACATCTTGCCGCTTTGCAGGTGCTCGCCAATCCCTGGGTGCTCGGGGTCGCCGCGGTCGGCACCCTCGCCGAGTTCCTCGCCGACAAGATCGCCTGGGTCGATTCCATATGGGATACGGTCCACAGCATCATCCGCCCGCTCGGCGGCGCGCTGCTCGCGCTGGCGCTGGTCGATTCGTCGGATCCGGCGTGGCAGGTGATCGCCTTCCTGCTCGGCGGCGGCGGCGCCCTGCTGAGCCATGGCGCCAAGGCGACGACGCGCGCGGTTGTCAACGTCAGCCCCGAACCGTTCAGCAACGCCGCGGTTTCGACCGGCGAAGATGTCGCCACGGGCGGCCTGCTCGCGCTCGCCATCGCCTATCCGCCGCTGGCCATCGTCATCGCGATCCTGCTCGCGGTTGCCGCCGTCGTCGTCATCATCGCGCTGCGCCGGCTGCTGCGTAATATCAAGGCGACATTGAAGCGGGCATTGGGCGATGAACCGCCAGCGCAACTTGATGCTTAGCAATTTGGTAACATTGGCTTTATAGGCTTGACGAACAGGGGGGCACACCGACCCGGAAAGGGAGTGATGCTCTATGCCCGCCAAACCCACCCTGAAGCCGTTCCTGCTGTCGTCCGTCGCGGGGCTCGCGCTGGGGCAAGCCTCCCCCGCCCTCGCCCAATGCGTTTTCACGCCCACCGCAGGTAACGACATCCACGTCTGCAGCAGCGGCACCTCCCCCGCCGGCCTGAACGACCCGGGCGGTAACAACCAGCTTACGCTCCCGGCCGGCGGAACCGGCATTATCGCCGACAATGTGACCTTTGGCGGCGGGACCGACGCCGTCGTGATGGATTCGGGCCGGATCAACGGCGCGGTCGATCAGGGCAATGGCAACGACCGTTTCCAGATCGGCGCCGGGACGGTCACCGGGCAGATACAGCAAGGCGAAGGCATCGACGATTTCATGATGACCGGCGGCGAGATCAATATCCTCAACCAGGGCGGTTCGATGGACACCTTCCTGATGACCGGCGGACGCATCATCGATGCCTTCGACGACGGCGACACGGCGCGGATGACCGGCGGGCGGATCGGGCGCGTCAACATGAAGCTTGCCGACAATCTGTTCGACATGTCGGGCGGCACGATCGACCGCAATCTCGTCGCCGGCTTCGGCAACGACACGATCATCCTGTCGGGCGGCACGATCGGCGGCAATATCAGCGTGTCGGGCGGCACCGACAGCGTCACGATTACCGGCGGATCGGTCGGCGGCGACGTGCTGCTGAGCGTCGGCACCGACAGCGTCGTCTGGGATGGCGGCGGGGTGGTGCATGGCACGATCGATATGGGCGGTGACAACGACAGCGCGCGGCTCGCCAGCCTGACCAACGCCCATCTGGGCGGGACACCCCGCGTCACCGGCGGCGCGGGCACCGACGCGCTGGTCTTCGACAATGTCACGACGGGCGGCATCGCCCGCTTCGATGGTTGGGAAACGATCGACGCGACCAACGACAGCGAACTGACCTTCGATGGCTTTCTGACGCTCGGCGATGCCGGGACGGGCACGGGCCGCTTGAACCTCGACGCGTCGAGCACGATTTTCGGCGGCGGCCTTCAGGGCGGGATCGCGGCTTTCACCGCCGGCCAGCGTGCGACGCTGATCAACGCCGGGCGGATCGACCTGACCAATGGCGGCAATATGCCGGGCGACAGCTTCACCGTGCGCGGTGATTATGTCGGCGACAGCGGCCTGCTGCTCATCGATACCGTGCTCGGCGATGACGCCTCGGCATCCGATAAGCTGGTGATCGACGGCGGCAATGCGTCGGGCACGACGGGCGTCACCGTGCTTAACGCAGGCGGAACCGGGGGCGTCACAGCGCAGAACGGCATCCTTGTCGTCGAGGCGGTGGGCGGCGCCACCACCGCGAGCGGCGCTTTTGCGCTCAACCATCGCGTCGCGGTCGGCGCCTATGAATATTTCCTGTTCCGCGGCGGCACGTCCGCCGGAACAGGGGATAATTGGTATCTGCGTTCGACACTTCCGCCCCCACCGCCCGCCGCGCCGCCACCCGAAGCCCCGCCGCCGCCCGAACCCGCGCCCGCGCCGCCGGTC
>NZ_JBOHHT010000033.1:0-147177 GCF_050725655.1 Sphingopyxis sp.
AGCGCTGACGGAGGGGGCTGGCGCCCGCCCGCAACGTCGCTTCAGGCCGCCAACCCCCTCCACCACCTTCGGCGGTCCCCCTCCCCGCAAGCGGGGAGGACCTTTACGGCTGCAACCGGTCGTTAGCCGCCCTTCGTCACCCCGGACTTGATCCGCGGCCCACGACGATGGGGCGGCTATGGACCCCGGATCAAGTCCGGGATGACGATGAAAGATAGGGCAGCTTCCGGTCGATAGCGCGCAAACCCTCACCCAGCTTTGCCTGGCGAGCCAGCTCGCAAGGCTTCGCAACCCTCTCCCTCAAGGGGAGAGGAGAATTTGCAGGAGATCATTATGAACTGGTTTGGCCGGAAGGCTGCGCAGGCACCTGCGCGGCCCGCTTTGTCGCGTGTGTACGGGAATTGGTCGGCGCCTGCGCCGCTCAGCTGGGAGGCGCAGGTGCGCGAGGGCTATTTGTCCAACGCGATCGTCCAGCGGGCGGTGCGGCTGGTGGCCGAGGCTGCCGGTAGCGCGCCCTTGGTGGCGAGCGATCCGGCGCTGGCGGCGCTCGTCGCGGCGACGTCGGGCGGGCAGGGGCTGGTCGAGACTTTGGCGTCGCAATTGCTGCTGCACGGCAATGGATATGTGCAGATTTTGGCCGATGGGGCGGGGGCGCCGGTGGAGCTGTTCGCGCTGCGGCCCGATCGGGTGACGGTCGAGGCCGACGCACGCGGATGGCCGGTGGCCTATCGCTACAAGGCAGGCGGGTCGGCTGCGGTGCTGTCCGCCGAGGATGGCGCGGGGCGGACCGCGGTGGTGCATGTGAAGGCGTTGCATCCCTTGGACGATCATTATGGCGCGGGGTGCCTGGGCGCGGCTTCGGGCGCGATCGCGGCGCATAATGCGGCGGCGAAGTGGAATGCGGCGCTGCTCGACAATGCGGCGCGGCCTTCGGGCGCGCTGGTGCATGATCCGGGCGAAAAGGGGATGCCCTTGTCGGCCGAGCAGGTCGATCGGCTGCGCGAGGAGCTGGCCGAGAGTTTCGCGGGCGGGGCGAATGCGGGGCGTCCGTTGCTGCTGGAGGGTGGATTGCGGTGGCAGGCGCTGTCCTTGTCGCCGGCCGAGATGGATTTTCTGGCGCTCAAGGATTCGAGCGCGCGCGAGATTGGACTCGCGTTCGGGGTGCCGCCGATGCTGCTCGGGCTGCCCGGCGATGCGACTTATGCCAATTATCGCGAGGCGAACCGGGCGCTGTGGCGGCTGACCGTGCTGCCGCTGTGCGCGAAGATATTGGGCGCGATTGCGCAGGGGCTTAGCGGCTGGTTCGACGGCGCCGAGTTGCGCGTCGATTTGGACAAGGTGCCGGCGCTGGCGGAGGACCGGATGGCGCTGTGGCGCGAGGTGTCGGCGGCGGACTGGCTGACGGCGGATGAGAAGAAGGCGCTGCTGGGCGTCGCTTAACCCGGAGATTGCGACATGGATGAGGAAGAGGCGCTGGCGCGGTTGATCGCGCTGGCGGGGACGAGCGCGCCCGATGCGGCTTTGCTGCGTGCAGTCGTGGAGGAAGCGAGCGAGCTGGGCGCGCGGCGGGCGCTGGCGCGGCTGGGGCTCGCCGATGAGGCGGCGCGAGACGATGTGAGCGATTTGCGGCAGCTGCTGGGTGCGTGGCGCGATGCCAAGAAGAGCGCGTGGAAGGCGGTGGTCGACTGGGCGGTGCGGTGCGGGCTGGCGCTGCTGGTCGTCGGGCTGGCGATGAAGCTGGGGCTGCCGGGGTTGCTCAGGTGAGGGTGGCGAGTGCCGCGGCCCACCCGTGCCCCGAGTCACGGGCTTCGGGACACCCCCTCCCGCAAGCCGGAGCGGAGGTACGGTTTGCGGGCTATGCTTCGGTGTTCGATCGGGTCGATCGCGGGGGCGATGTGGTACGAGCTGGGGCCTTTGCGGCGAGTTTGCGCGAGCGGCGGGCGGTGCCGTTGCTGTGGCAGCATCGGCCGGGCGCCGTGATCGGTGTCATCGAGACATTGGCGGAGGATGCGCGCGGGCTGCGCGTGGTGGCGCGGGTGACACATCCGACGGCGGCGGCGCTGGTCGCGCGCGGGGCGCTGACGGGATTGTCCTTTGGCTATCGGGTGACGGCGTCGCGCGGGAATGGGCCGCGCGAGTTGCTGGGGCTCGATCTGGCGGAGGTGAGTCTGGTGGCAGCGCCGATGCAGCCTTTGGCGCGGGTGATTGTGGTGGATGTGGGCGGTGAGCGTGAGGTCGCCTCACCCTCTCCCAGCTTCGCCTAGGCAGGAAGCTGCCAAGGCTACGCAACCCTCCCCCGTCGAGGGGGATGGAGTCTATTTTCGATGAAGGAGTGACGGGCATGGATATGGAGATGGAAGTGAAGGCGGATGCGCTCGAGGGGGCATTCGATGCGGTGCTGGCGGCCGAGGCGGTCGATGAGTTGAAGGCGTCGGTGGCGGCGCTGAAAGCGCAGGTCGCTGCGCAGACGGTGGCGGCGTCGCGGCTGCCGCTCGACGGCGCGAAGGCGGCCGATCCGGCGCGCGATGCCTTCGTCGAGCGTTACCTGCGCCGCGGGATCGATGCGGGTGTAGAGATGAAGAGCCTGTCGGGGGCAAGCGGCGGCGAGGGCGGTTTTGCGGTGCCGCGCGAGATCGACGGCAGCATCGCGGCAACGCTGAAAAGCCTGTCGCCGATCCGGTCGATCGCGACGGTCGTGCAGACGGGAACGAGCGGCTATCGCAAGCTGATCGCAACCGGATCGATGGGCGCGGGCTGGGTCGGCGAGACCGCAGTGCGGCCCGAGACCGCGACGCGCAATTTTGCCGAGATTGTGCCGCCGTCGGGCGAGCTTTACGCCAATCCGGCGGCGAGCCAGGCGATGCTCGACGATGCGATGTTCAACGTCGAGGACTGGCTGGCCGAGCAGCTGGGGCGCGAGTTCGCGATCGCCGAGGGCGGCGCGTTCGTGGGCGGCAATGGCACGAACCGGCCGAAGGGTTTCCTGACTTATACGACGACGAACGAGATCGACAGCGTGCGCGCGTTTGGCACGTTGCAGCATCTGGCGACGGGAACGGCGGGGGCTTTTCCGGCGTCGAACCCGCAGGACAGACTGGTCGAACTGGTCCACTCGCTGAAGGCGCCGTACCGGCAGGGCGCGAGCTGGGTGATGAATTCGGACACGCTGAGCCGCATCCGCAAATTCAAGACGACCGACGGAGCCTTCATCTGGCAGCCGGGGATGGTCGAGGGGCAGGCGGCGACGTTGCTGGGTTATCCTGTCGTCGAGGCCGAGGATATGCCCGATGTCGGCGCGAACAGCCTGTCGATCGCGTTCGGCAATTTCCGCGCCGGCTATCTGGTCGCCGACCGCGGCGAAACGCGCATCCTGCGCGATCCGTTCAGCAACAAACCCTTCGTGCATTTCTATGCAACGAAGAGGGTCGGCGGTGCGATCATCGACACGCAGGCGATCAAGCTGATGAAATTCGCCGCCAGCTGATCTGGCGCGCGATGGGCGCCCGGCCTTGGTCCTTTCCCTTTCGGTGCAGGGCCGGGTGCTTATTTCTTGCTCGACGCCTGGCGTGTAGCCACGCGTTTTTTCGCTTCCGCAAGCCATTGGTCGATTATTTCAGTGGTAAATGGCCCGAAAGCCGCCGCGTCGATGCGGCTGCTGGTGCGGACATCACGGACCGAGGTCAAATGGGTTATGAAACCCTCCCAGTCGTTCGAGTCCGACGCCATCGTCGCCCTTGCAAGGTGCGCGAACATCAGGGGTGCATCCTGTGCGGGATAGGTTCGAGCACCGGCCAGCAGGTCCCGATCGCCTCGAGCACAGCCTCGATGCTGGTGCCGTTGCAATGGCTGAGGTCGCTGCGCTTACCCGAGGGGATGTCATAGCTGCCGACGCAATAGTCCAGAATGTCGCGCAGCATTTTCTCATCAGGATCGGCTTTCGGTGCGGCGTTTTGCGTCGCAGCGGGCGTCTCCTGCGCGAAGACGGGCGAGGCGATGAGGGGCAGGGCAGCGATCAGCAGCCCGACAAGCGATTTATTCATGGCGCCAGCGTTGGCGGGCGGGGCGAGTGTTGTCCAGATGATTTACGAACGGGGTTCGGGGAAAGCTTTCCCCCGCGCGTCCCGCACCACCGCGCGCATGTTTTCGCTCGGCGCGCGAGTGCTGGGGGGCGTGCGAAACCGCCATTTTGGCCCTTAGTTATCTGTGATTCCTACTCGGTCTGACGCCATGGCGACCGGTTCTTTCTCCCAATCAACGATTTCCCCGAAAGGATAGCCCTGCCATGCCGACCTTCTTTTTCGCCGATCTGGTGCGCGAGCTGTGCCAGGATGGCGGGACCGGACCACTGATGCCGACGGGTGCAGTGCCCGGCCACCGCCGTTTTTCGGGGATCGTTCCAGTGGGCGATCCTTTTCATTATGCCATCGCCGGCATCGCCCAGCCGGCGCAGTGGGAAGTCGGCATCGGCCGGATCGACGGCGCGGGCCGGCTGCAGCGTGACAGCGTCGCGGCCTCGTCCAACGCCGGCGACCGGGTCGATTTCGCGCCGGGTCTGAAGACGATTGCATTGACCGTCGGCGCCGAATGGTTCGCCGCGCACGATGCGGAGGGCAGCGAACTGGCCGAAGCCTTGGCGGCAAAGCAGCCGCTGTCGACGACGCACCCCGCGGCGACGGCGGGGGCGGCGGACGACCGGGTGACCGTGCGGCGCGGCGAAGGCTGGGTGAATATTCCGCTTTCCACGCTTGCCTTTCGGGCCAGCGATGGGCGGTACGCGCTGGATGGTCCGCTCGGGGCGCAGAACGGCGGCGCCGCCGTGCCCGCGATCAGTTTTGCGGCGGACCCCGATACCGGTCTTTTCCGGGCGGCGGCGGACGCGATCGGCATCGCGACCGACGGCGTCGAGCGGCTTCGGCTGTCACCGTCGGGACAATTGGGTATCGGGACGAACGCGCCAACAGTGCGCTTGCACGTCGAGGCCGGCGGTGCGGGCGATGTCGCGCGTTTCGGCGTTGCGAGTGGGCAATCGCTTTATCTTTACGCGGATGCCGGGTTTACGGGCCTGTTCAACGTCGCGGGCGCGGGCGCCGGCCGGGACGGGATACGGATCGGCGGCGATTTCGTGGCGCTGGATACCGGTGCCACCGAAAGAGTGCGGGTCGACGGCGCGGGGAATGTCGGGATCGGCACGGCCTCGCCCGGCAACAGCGGCGGTTTCAACCGTCAGCTTCACATCCAGGGCGACTATCCCTGTCTGACGCTGGGCGGGAATGTGGCCGCGCGCAGCTATAGCCTGGGGGTCAACGGCGGCGGCGACTTTGCGATCTGGGACAATCAGGCCGCGGCCTCTTCGATGCAGATCGCCGCAGGGACGGGCGCGGTCACCTTTCGGGGGAGCCTGCTGCAACTGGGCGTCCTGGGAGGTCCGCTTGCCACGCCGACGCGGATCAGCCTCGACACCTCCTATGCGAATTCGCCGGCGCCCACCAACCAGCAGCTGAAGCTGAACCTCGTGCCCGTCAGCGGCACCGAGGCTTATGGCTGGACGGTCGATAATCTGGGCCGCCTCTGGCATTATTCCGGGAACAGCGTCGGGCCGACCGGCGGACATATCTTTGCGACCGGCAATGCGGCGCGCTGGCAATTGGTCACGGCGGGCCATTTCCAGCCGGTGTCGGACAATGTCCATTCGCTCGGCGGGGCCGGCAACCGTACTACGGTCGTCTATGCGGCCACCGGTACGATCAACACGTCGGACGCGCGTGAAAAAACCTGGCGCGGCGCCGCCAATGCGGCCGAGATGCGCGCGGGCAGGCGGATCGTCGCCGAGCTGGGCTTTTTGTCAATGGAACGATGCGATCGCTGCGAAGGGCGCGGACAATGCGCGTTATCATTTCGGCGTCCAGGCGCAGCGCGTGTGGGAGATCATGGCCGACGAAAGCCTGATCGACCCGATCGATGCCGAGGGACGGCCCGGTGCGACACCCTATGCCTTTTTGTGTTGGGACGCATGGGAGGAGGGCGACGAAGCGGGCGACCGTTTCGGCATTCGCCCCGACCAGCTGCTGTTGTTCCTGATCGCGGCGCAGGAGGCGCGGCTCGCCGCGCTGGAGGCGGCGGCGTGATCGGCGGGTCGGCGCTGTCGTCGCGCGCGGTCGGCGACACGGCGCCGCGCGATCTGGCGAGCGAATGGGGCGGGCCCGAGCCGTCGGCGCCGCGCGGCACGGTGCCGATCGCGCGCGAACCCGGCCGCCGCGTAAAACCGCGTAAACCATAGGATCGAGAGAGAGGAGCAGCCATGGCGATGGTGGTGAAGGATCCCGATGCGCGGATCGATTATGAGTTCGACTGGGCGGCCGCCTATCCCGACGGGCAAGCGGTGGTCGCGAGCGGCTGGACGGTCGCGCCGGCCCGGGACGACGGGATCGAAGTTGCCGCCGCGGCGCATGACCTGACCCGCACGACCGCCACGCTGGCGGGCGGCGTGGCCGGTCATGTCTATCGCGTCACCAACCGGGTGACGCTGAGCGACGGACAGATCGACGAGCGGTCGATGACCGTGCGGGTGGAGGAACGGTGATGGCGGAAAGTCTGGTGCCCGGCGATGCCCCGGTGAGCCTGAACGAAGCGCGCGGTTGGTTGCGGCTGGGAGCGACGATCGACGATGCCGTGGTGGCGGGCCTTGTCCGCGCGGCGACCAATATCTGCGAAGCCTTTATCGGGCAGTGGCTGGTCATTCGCGCGGCCGAGGAGGTTTTGCCGTTGAAAAACGGCGCGGTCCAACCCGGCGCGCGGCCGGTGGTAGGGATCGATGGGGTGATCTTGTTGTTTCCCGGCGGTGACGAGGCCGTGCTGGGCGACGGCGATTACCGGACGTCGATCGGCCGCGACGGCACCGCGCGGGTGACAGTGAGCGATCCTAGCGGCGCGGCGCGGGTTCGCGTCGCCTATCGTGCGGGAATCGCCGAAGGGGCGAACGGGATTCCCGAAGCGATCCGGCAGGGCATCGTCCGTATGACGCAGCATCTGCACGAGGCGCGTGATGGGGCGCGCGACGGCGCGGGCGCGGCCCCGCCGGCGGTGATCGCGGCACTGTGGCAGCCGTGGCGGCGACTGACGCTGGGGAGCGGGCAATGACGGGCGCGGAAGGTGCGGTGCGCGCGCGGGCGATCGAGCTGCTGGCGCGCGATGACGCGCTGGCGGCGATGGTGCACGGGATATTCGACGGCACGCCGCCGCGGGCGAGTGCGCCCTATGTGGCGGTCGGCACCGCGGACGGCAGCGACTGGGGAACCAAGGACCGGGCGGGGCGCGAAATCCGCCTGACGTTGACATTGGTCGGCGTGGGCAGCGGGGTCGACGATCTGGCCGCGGCGCGTATCGAAGCCGTCGCGGCCACGCTGCGCGGGGCGGCGGACGGCTGGGCGGTGGTCGGCGTGCGGATGATACGGACGCGTTTCACCTTCGTACGCGAAGGCGGCTGGCGGCACGAGTTCATCTTGCGGTGCCGCTGCCTCGCGGCGTGAGGATCACTCGCCCGGCATCGTGTTCGTCGACTTATAGTCCTTGAACTTGTCGGTGAAATTGGCGTGATAATCGTCGATCTGCATATCGGCGTCTTCGCCCGCGACCTTTTCGGAATCGCCGCCCGACCGGCCCAGCGCGATCACCGCCTTGCGAAAGGCGTCGCGCTCGGTCGCGCAGTTCGATTTCACCGTCATTTCATATTCGGCCTCTTCGACCTTGGCCTCCAGCGCCTTCTTCATGTCGGCGCGCAGGCACTTGGTGAAGGCGGCGCGCGTCGTGTCGACCGTCGCCGAGGGCGACTGCACCATGACGGCCAAAATCAATGTTGTGATCAGCATCCTGCGACTCCCCATTAACGGATGATTTTTTACCCGAGGAGATTAGACGATGGCGATTGAAAATGGGAGCGATTTTCTGCTCAAGATCGGCGACGGGGAAGCCCCGCCCACCTATCGCACGGTCGCGGGCCTGCGCACCACGCAGCTGTCGGTCAACGGCGAGGCGGTGAACGTCACGAACAAGGATTCGGGCGGCTGGCGCGAACTGCTGTCGGGCGCCGGGGTGCGATCGGTTTCAGTGAGCGCGGCGGGCATTTTTACCGGGTCCGATGCCGAGGTGCGGCTGCGCGGCCATGCGCTTTCGGGCGTGATCGACGATTATGAGCTGAGCTTTGAAAGCGGCGAGCGAATGCGCGGGCGTTTCCTGGTCACGCGGCTCGATTACGCCGGCGATTATAATGGCGAGCGCAATTACACGCTGAACCTGGAATCGAGCGGCGCGGTGGCCAGCCTGTGAGCGGCGCTAACGCATTGCGCGGCGAAGCGGAATTGCGCGTCGGGGACGATGTCCATGTCCTGCGGCCGAGTTTTGCCGCGTTGGTCGCGGCGGAAGCCGAACTCGGGCCGCTCTTCGCGCTGGTTGAGCGTGCCGCCGATGCGCGGTTGGGGCTGGGCGAGCTGGTTTCGCTGTTCTGGCATTGCGTGAAGGATCGGCCCGAGACGCTGACGCGCGAGGCGGTCGGCGAGGCGGTCATCGCGCAGGGGTTGACGTCGGTTACCCCGGCGCTGCGCGTGTTGCTGGGGCAGATTTTGCAGGGACGATGAGGTGGCGGACGATCGGCTGGGGCCTGCGGCGATCAAGCTTGCGGGCGTGATGGCGCGCGTCGCGGGATGGCGGCCGGGTGAATTTTGGGCCGCGACGCCGGCCGATGTGCGCGCGGTGCTGGCGGGCTGGGTCGAGGCGGATGCCGAGGCGTGCTTCGGCGGCGCGGCGCTGGCGGCGATGATGGAGAGGTTTCCCGATGGGTGACGAGATCGACGAAATGGTGGTTGCGGTTCGCGCCGACACCGGCGCGTTCCGGCGCGACATTGCGGCATTGCGCGCCGAGCTGGGTGGGCCGCTGGTCGCCGAGGCCGATCAGGCGGGGCGCGCGATCGAGCGGGCGCTGTCGCGTGCGATCGTCAGCGGCAAGATGGGGTTCGAGGATCTGAAGCGGCTCGCGCTGTCGGTGATGGCGGACATCGCAAGGGCGGCGATTTCGAACGGGATCGGCGCGGCGACGGGCGGCGGGTCGGGGGGAGGCGGGAGCGGCAATCTGCTGTCGCTCGGCACCTCGATCGCGATGGCGCTGTTCGGCGCGCCGGGGCGGGCGACGGGCGGGCCGGTGAGCGGCGGGCGTGCCTATCGCGTCGGTGAGCGCGGGCCTGAGCTGTTCGTGCCGACCGCGAGCGGGCGGATCGAGGCGGCGGGCGCCGGGGGTGTGCGCAATTTCGCGATTACGGTGAATGTTCATGGGCAGGCGGGGAGCGAGCCGCAGCGGCTGGCGCAGACGGGGCGGCAACTGGCGCGCGCGGTGCGGCGTGCGGTCGCGGCGGGGGATTAGAGCCTTTCCGGGGCACTTTTATACGCCGGGACGGAGCCAATTTTGGCCGAGTGCAAGGCGCGAGGAGAGAGAGATGTCGATGCATCGTGACCGACGAGCAACGCAGCAATCGGCCAAAATTGGCCCGCCGCTGCGCGGTCGACTGGAGAAGCCCGCTGGCGGCGTCATGGCCCTTGCACGGGCTACCGGCCCGCGCTGCGCGCCATTCCTACCCAGCGGGCTTCTCCAGTCTATCCCGGCGCATAAAAGTGCCCCGGAAAGGCTCTCGTGATGGGCTGGGCGCTGGTCGCGGCCGCCGAGCCGCATCATCGGAAGGGTTGGCTCAAGCGGTTCGATCCGCGATATTGGACGGTCGATTTTGCGCGGCCGATGATGGCAAGCGTGACGAGCGAGGCGCCGGGCGCGCTGCGTGTCGAGACGGTCTTCTATCAGAAGCACGATCTGGCGGGGCTGATCTGGGAAGCGGAGGATCGCTGGGATCATCCTTTGCTCGCGTATGAGACGAAGCGCGATTTCCGGCACACGCAGCTGAGGTTTCGGTGGCGGTCGGGCGGCGTGAAGCCGCTCGACGCGCTGCATGGCCCAACCTTGACGATCGAGGGGCGCGATGCGGCTGGCGTGCCGCGCGCCTGGTATGTTCGGCTCTGGAATTATGCCGATGGGACGGCCGAGGATGCGCTCGTCAGCCTCGATTTCGACGCGCTCGACGGTGGCTTCCTGCTTCCCGGCGAGGCCGATCGGGTGTGGGCAGGCGACATCGACCGGATGTTCATTTCGCTGGTGCCGCCGACCTATGATGGCGGCGAAGGCGTGCTGGGGGCACCGGTCGCGGGCTGGGCCGAGATGAGCGCGATTGCCTGTTCGGGGTCGGGGTCGGTGCTGGCGCTCGGCGACGTCGTGATGCCCGAATTGGACCCGGCGAAAGGGGGGCTGGGGATCGCGAGCGGCTATGACGACAGCTATCACCTGACGCCGACGCGGCTGGTGCGGCAGATGATCCAGCTCGGTTATCGCGGCGATGTCGTCCACTATGTCGGGATGAGCCATTATATGCGGCTCGAGGCGTCAGGCGGCGGCTTTTATGCGAGCGTCGTGGGCGGGGTGCTCAACGCGCCATGCGCGGCGTGGCATGCGGGGTTTGCGGCGGCCTGCCGCGAGGCGGGGCTGGGGGTGATCTGGTCGCTCTCCTACGAGCTGTTCGACGCCTATTGTCGGGATGACTGGCAACAGCGGGCGAGCGACGGGTCGCCCGCGCTGACCGGGTGGGCGCCGCCGTCGACCCTGCTGTCGCCGGCGAATGCGGCGGCGATGGGGTATTTGCAGTTGGTCGCGCGGGCGTTTGTCGCGGTCGCGGCGGGGGCGGGGTTGCCGCTGAAATTCCAGGTCGGCGAGCCCTGGTGGTGGATCGCGAGTGGCGGACGGATTTGCGCCTATGATACGGCGACGACGGCGGCGCTGGGGGCGGCGAGCGTTCCGATTGCCGACGTGCGCGGGACTTTGGATGCGGCGCAACTCGCGATGCTCGATGCGTTGGGGGCTTTGTTGGCGGGGTCGACCGCCGCACTCGTTGCGGCCGCGCGCGACGCGGCGGGGACGGCGGAGCTGGTGAGCCATTTGCTCGTCTATCTGCCGACGGTGCTTGACCCGGCGGCGCCCGCGGTGCGTCGCGCCAATGTGCCGCTGGGGTGGGCAGCGCCGGCCTTCGATGTGCTACAGCTCGAGGATTATGACTGGGTGACCGGCGAGCGCGGGGCGGAGACGGCGCTCGCGCGCGCGGCGATGACGCTGCGCCTGGGTTATCCGATTGCGGAACAGCATTATTTTTCGGGCTTCGTGCTGGCGGCGGAGGATCGTGCGCAATGGGCGGCGATTGCCGATGCGGCCGATGGCGCGCGGCGCGCGGGGGTTGCGCGGGCCTTTGTCTGGGCGCTGCCGCAGGTGGCGCGCGACGGGTTTGTGACATTCGATGGGGAGGATGACGTGCAGGCATTCGATGCGGTGGACTTTCCGCTGGCAATCGGGCGTGAGGCGATGGTCGCGACCGAGTTTTCGACGCAGATCGTGAACTCGCCGTCGGGGCACGAGCAGCGCGCGAGCGAATGGGCCGAGGCGCGAATGCGCTATGACGCGGGGCCGGGAATCCGGTCCGAGGTCGATGTGCGGATGCTCGTTGACTTTTTTCGCGCGCGGCGCGGCGCGGCGCGGGCGTTTCGCTTTCGCGATCCGTTCGATGGCAGTTCGGCCACGGATGGCGGGTTGCCGGCGGCGGGCGACCAGATGCTGGGGGTCGGCGATGGCGCGCGGCGGCAGTTTGCGTTGGTGAAGCGCTATGGCGCGGGCTATGCCGAGCAGGTGCGCAGCGTCCGTTTGCCGGTGGAAGACAGCGTGCGCGTGTCGGTCGACGGGATCGAGACGGCGGGATTTCAAGTGACGGATGCGGGCGAGGTTCTGCTCGATGTCGCGCCCGCGCCCGGTGTGGCTGTGCGCGCCGGGTTTCTGTTCGACGTGCCGGTGCGCTTTGCCGACGATCGGCTGGAGGTGAGCCGCGCGACCTTCCTGGCGGGCGAGATGGCGAGCGTGCCGCTGGTCGAGGTGCGTGCGCCATGGTGATGGAACGCGCGCCCGACTGGCTGCGCGAAGAGCTGGTGACGCTGGCGTGGTGCTGGCGGCTGGCGCGGCGCGACGGGGTCGTCGTCGGGCTGACCTCGCACGACCATGACCTGATGGTTGGCGGCACGATGTACCGCGCCGCGCCGGGGATGAAGCCTTCGGCGCTGGAGACGAGCGACAGCCTCGACGTGGCGACGATGGACCTTGAGGGCGCGGTGACAAGCGACGCCATCGCCGCGCGCGATCTGGACGCCGGGCGGTGGGACGGCGCGGAGATGGAGTTGTTCGTCACCGACTGGAGCGCGGCCGACGTCGCGCCGGTCACGGTGGCGCGCGGATCGTTGGGGGCGATCGAGCGGCGCGGGCCGGCCTTTGCTGCCGAGTTGCAGGGGGTGGCCCGCGTGCTCGACCGGCCGGTGTGTCCGGCCACCTCGCCGTCGTGCCGCGCCATGCTCGGCGACCGGGCGTGCCGGATCGACCTGGCGCCGCTTGCGCATCACAGGCGGGTCGTTGCCGTCGATGGGCGGATGGTTACGCTGGACGCGGCCGCGCCCGGAATGGCGTTCGGCGAGCTCAAGTGGATGGAGGGCGGCAATTGCGGGCTGGGCAGCCCGGTGGTCGCGGTCGACGCGGCGGTGCTGCATCTGGCCGAAGCGCCGCCTTTTTCTGTCGCAGAGCCGGTACGCGTGCGGCTTACCGAAGGGTGCGACAAGCAGCTTGCGACGTGCCGCGACCGCTTTGCGAATGCGGCCAACTTTCGCGGCGAGGCGCACCTGCCGGGCAATGATTTGCTGACGCGTTATCCCGGTGGATGAGCCTGGACCGCGCGCTTTTGCGGCGGCGCGATCCATGGTCGGGGCGACGTTCCGGCCGCAGGGGAGCGATCCCGCTACGGGGCTCGATTGTGTGGGGCTGGTGTGGGCGGCTTATGCGGCGGCGGGGTGCGTGTTGGAACGACCACGCGGTTATCCGCTGCGCGGCTGGTCGCGGACTCAGGTCGAAGCGGGCCTGTTTCAGGCCGGCTTCGTGCCGGTCGTGGGGGATGGGCACGAGGGCGATGTGATGCTGGTCGCCTATCCGGCGGGGCAGTTTCATCTCGGCTTGATGGGGCTGGATCGGCTGGTGCATGCGCATGCAGGGCTGCGGCGAGTGGTCGAGACGCCGCTCGATGAAACCATGCACGGGGTGGCGTGCTGGCGGCTGGAGCAATGCCCTCCCCGCTGTGACTAGGCAGCAAGCTGCCAGTCTCGCTACCCCTCCCGCAAGCGGGAGGGGATAAAAATCATTTTGTTGGGAGCGCATCATGGCAACGTTGGTGCTGACGGTGGTCGGCGGGATTGTCGGGGGTCCGGTGGGCGCCGCGATCGGGGCTGCGGTGGGCCAGCAGATCGACGCGCAGATTTTCAAACCCAAGGGACGCGAGGGGCCGCGGCTGGCCGACCTGAAGATTCAGGCGTCGACCTATGGCCAGCAAATCCCGCAGATGTTCGGGACGATGCGTGTTGCGGGCAGCGTGATTTGGGCGACCGACCTGATCGAACGGCGGAACAAGCGCGGCGGAGGCAAGGGACGGCCGTCGACAACCGAATATAGCTATGCCGTGTCGCTGGCGGTCGCACTGTCGTCGCGGCCGATCCGAGGGATCGGGCGCATCTGGGCCGACGGCAATCTGCTGCGCGGGTCGAGCGGGACGTTCCACGAACGGTGCATCTTTCGCTGGCACGACGGCAGCGAGGATCAGGCGGTCGATCCGTTGATCGCGTCGGCGCTGGGCGTCGCGTCGACAAGTGCATTTCGGGGGTGCGCCTATGCGGTGTTCGAAGAGCTCGAGCTCGGCGCGTTCGGCAACCGGATTCCGTCCCTGACATTCGAGGTCGAGGCCGATGCCGCGGGTATCGACGCGGGGATGGTCGGCAATAGCCTGTTCGGAGAAGCCGCGCGTTGTGGCGGCGAATGGTCTTTTACGGGCTATGCCGCATCGGGCGACCGGTTGCGCGACGCACTTGCGCCGCTGTTCGAGGTGGACGGGGTGCGGCTGGTGAACGGGCCGGACGGATGGAAGCTGGCGCCGACGGCCGCAGCCGGCGAGCCGTTGGCGCTCGCCGATTTTCGTGAGGCGGGGCGGGGCGATGCGCTGGGCGACCGGACCGAACAGCGCCGGGCTCCGCTGTCGTCGCTGCCGGGGTCGATCCGGCTGCGGCATTATGAGCCAGAACGCGATTATCAGCTCGGCCAGCAGACGAGCCAGGTGGCGGGTGGCGGGGTCCGTGAGGAGCGGATCGACCTGCCCGCGGTGTTGCCGGCGACGTCGGCGCGGGCGCTCGCGCAGCGGCTTGCCGCCGCCGCGGCCGATGGGCGCGAAACGTTGGTATGGCGCGCCGACCTTGCGGCGCTGGCGCTGACGGTCGGGCATGTCGTTGCACTGGCCGGCGGGAGCCGCTGGCGGCTGGCGGGGAGGACGGTTCGCGGCAGCGACATCTTGCTGGAACTCAAGCGCCACGCGCCGCTCCCTGCAGCCGACTTTCCTGCAGAACCCGGCGTTCCGGTGAGTGCGCCCGATTGGCCCGACGCCATTGGTACAGTCCACCTGTTCGACCTTCCCAATATGGGCAGTCCGGCGGCATCGGCGCCGCGGCTATTGGTAGCCGGCGCCGGCAGCAACGATGGCTGGCGCGGCGCCGATTGCTGGCTCGTCGCGTCGCCCGGCACCGAACCGATCCCGGTCGGCACGGTGCGTCCGGCCACGGCACTGGGCCAGCTTGTCGAGCCGTTGGCCGCGGGGAGCGGTTGCCTGTTCGATCTGGTGAACAGCATCGAGGTGCAGCTGGTCAATCCGGCAATGGCATTGGAATCGGTCGGCGCTGCGGCGCTGCTGGGCGGGGCGAACCGGGCGATGGTCGCTGACGAGCTGCTGCAGTTCGGTATCGCCGATGTCGTTGGACCCGGACGCTGGCGGCTGTCGCGATTGCTGCGCGGGCGGGCCGGGACCGAGAGGGGAATGCCCCATTTAGCGGGAGCGTCCTTCGTTCTGCTCGACGATCCGGCGCTGTTGACGTTGCCCGAGACGCTCGCCGGATTGGCTGAGGGCGGCGCGGCGACCCTCGAGTGGGCACCGCGGGGCGGGACGACGCTGACCGAGGTTGGTGTTCCGGCGGCCGGTCGGGCGCTGCGGCCGCTGGCCCCGGTGCATGGGCAGGTCCGTACTGATGGTGCGGGCAACGTGACGATCGGCTGGGTCCGGCGTAGCCGCGCCGACACGGGATGGCGCGACCATGTCGACCTGCCACTTGGCGAAAGTCATGAGGTCTGGCGCATCGCCCTGTCACCGCCCGTTCCGGGAATTGGGCCATGGGAAAGCGCATCCCCGACGCTGAATATCGGTGCCGCCGAACTGGCCGCGCTGCCACCCGGCTGCACGATCGAGATTCGGCAGGCGGGGGATTTCGCGCTGTCGCCGCCCCTGTCCTTACCACTGACATAAAAGGATAATGCCATGATCGCCATACCAACCACACCGCGCTTCGCGTTACCGTTACTTGCGGTGGCGCAAGCGCAGAAAGAGGTAACGTACAACGAAGCTTTGACGCTGCTCGACGCGTTGGTCCATGCGGCCGTCGAGGCCGGGCCGATCACCGCGCCGCCCGTGGATCCGGAAGAGGGGCAATGCTGGATCGTCGGTACGGCGCCGACGGGCGCCTGGGCGGGTCAGGAAAATGCGATCGCAATCCGGACCGGGGGCGGATGGCGATTTGCGCCGCCGCGTGAGGGGATGCGGGCGACGCGCCTGATCGACGGTGCGCAGCTTCGTTTCGACAGCGCCGCATGGGCCGTGCCGGCGACAATCACGGCGCCTTCCGGCGGGTCGACAATCGACTCCGAAGCGCGTAGCGCGATCTCTACACTGATCCTTCACCTCGCCGCGCAGGGTCTTCTGATTTCAGGCTGAATTTCGGTTCATTGACGTAACAAGTGCGACTTTTTGGCAACAGATTGACGATTTGTTCACTTGCACGGAACCAAAGCGGCGAGTAGGACGTCTGCCGAGACGTATATCTCAATTGAAAGGGGAATTATTATGAGGAAGCTTGCCGTCGCTCTGGCGTTGGCCTCCACCGCCCTGGCGTCGCCTGTTCTGGCGCGCGACAACTCTTGGTATGTTGGTGTGGGTGCTGGCGCAATGCTCGTCGAGGACCTGGATCTCGACATCGGCACGTTCAATAATGCCGGTACGCTTGATCATCGCGCTGGCTATGACGTCGAAGGTACCGTCGGGTATGACTTCGGCGGTTTCCGCGCGGAAGTCGAAGTCGGTTTCCGTGAAGCCGACATCAAGTCGGGCCGCTTCAGCGCGCCTGGTATCCCGCAGTCGGTCAATGGCTCGGGTGCGCTGGCTACTGGTTCGCGTGACCTCGCCGGCGATTCGAACGCGCTGAGCTTCATGGTCAACGGCCTGCTCGACTTCGGTGACGACGACGGCCTTCAGGGCTTTGTCGGCGGTGGTGTCGGTGTTGCGCGCGTTTCGGTTGAACCGGTCTATGCCGGTAACTTCCTCGACGATTCGGACACGGGCTTTGCCTGGCAGGCGATCGCGGGTATCCGCGCTCCGCTGACCGACAGCATCGACGTTGGCCTGAAGTATCGTTTCTTCAACGCCGACAAGATCGACCTGGTCGACCAGCTCGGTCGCGACGTTTCGACGCGCTTCCGTTCGCACTCGATCCTCGGTACGCTGACGTTCAACTTCGGTGGCGCACCGGAGCCGGTTGTGGCACCGCCGCCGCCGCCCCCGCCGCCGCCCCCGCCCCCGCCGCCTCCGCCGCCGCCGCCGGTCGTGGAATGCGCACCGGGACCGTATATCGTGTACTTCGACTGGGATAAGTCGGACATCACGCCGGAAGCGGCTTCGACGCTCGACAACGCGATCAGCGCCTACAACCGTGGTTGCACGGGTACGCAGGTCATGCTCGCCGGTCACGCCGACCGTTCGGGTTCGGCCAAGTACAACGTCGGCCTGTCGGAACGTCGCAACACCGCGGTTCGCAGCTATCTCACCGCTCGCGGTATCTCGGATGGCTCGATCAGCGCGCAGGGCTTCGGCGAAAGCCGCCCGGCCGTTGCAACCGCCGATGGCGTCCGCAACGACCAGAACCGTCGCGTGGAAATCACTTACGGTCCGAACTCGGGCATGTAAGGCCGGTTTCCGCTCCCGACAGGGACTGGAACGAACAAGAGGGGCGGTACCGAAAGGTGCCGCCCTTTCTTTATGCGCGCTTTGCGCCGCGACGGTGGCCTGGCGTCAATCCCAGATTCTGCTTGCTCGCCTGGCATTATGATATACCATTACGTCAAGGGCGCGAGATGGTCTTGGGCCCTCGATGAAGGGATGGGGGCCCGTCAATCGCGGCGCGTCCTTCCCCGAGCGGGAGAGAGACGATGCGCAAACGCCGCAGCATGTTCCATCGCAGCATTTTTCGCGCCGACCCCAATGGCGATCCTGACATCAACACCACCCCGCTGATTGACGTTATGCTGGTGATGTTGGTGATGTTCATCATCACCATCCCGCCGCCGACGCATAGTGTCGACGTCGATCTGCCTGGCGAGGCGCCGCCGATTGCGAAGGTCCTCGACGAAAATCGCGTGACGATCGATACCACCGACGTGATCCGCTGGAACAATGAGGCGGTCGATCTGGCGCAGTTGGGGATGCTGGTCAAAGAGGCGGCCGACCGGTCAGAGCCGGCGGCGATCCTGCTCGAGCCCGAGGCGCGTGCGCGCTATTTGCGCGTCGACGAAGCCATTGGAGCGATCCGGCGCAACGGCGGGTCGAAGCTCGGCTTTCCGGGCATCCAGAATTACGCCAGCCTGATCTGATCGTCCCGCTTCCTGCCGGCCGTCAGTCGGCGGGAGCTGTTCCTGGCCGGAGATAACGCATCATATAGCTGACATAATCGGCCTTGCCGAGCGGGACGCCCATATGGCGCAGGATCGCATAGGCCGCGGTGCGGTGGAAAGCGAATTGCGGCTGCGCCCAGTCGCGGACATAGTCGAAAGCGCTCATGTCGAAGATCATGCCGTTGGGCAGCGGGAAACTGACCGCCCGATCGAGGCCGGTGCCGAGCGCGGCGGGATCGACCGCGTCGAGGACCGCAAGCGTCGCCGCGATCTGCTCCTGCATTCCGGCGAAATCGATCGCGTCCTCGGCAAAATCGGGGACTTCGGCATCGGCAAGGCGAACCAGCGGCTGGAGCGCCTGGACGCATGTGAAGCGGACCTGCGAGGCGAGCGGGAACATGTCGGGCGCGAGGCGGGCGACCGCGAACTGCAATTCGCCGATGCCGTTTTCCTCCCCCCATGCGCGCGCGCGTGAAAGCTCTCCCGACAAGGCCCCCAGGCCATTTTGCCACGCCGGTACGGTCAGGTCGTAGAGCATCGTCATTCCTTCGGTCGATCGAACTTGTGTCAGGCGGCGGCGAGATTGTCCTGGAACTGGAGCCGCGCGAGGCGGGCATAGAGACCGTCGGCGGCGACGAGTTCGTCGTGCTTGCCTTCTTCGACGATACGGCCGTCGTCCATCACGATGATGCGGTCGGCGGCGCGCACGGTTGCAAGCCGATGCGCGATGACGATCGTCGTGCGGTCGTGCATCAGCGTTTCGAGCGCGTCCTGGACCAGCTTTTCGGACTCGGCGTCGAGCGCCGAGGTTGCTTCGTCGAGCAGCAACAGCGGCGCGCGGCGGAGCAGCGCGCGGGCGATCGCGACGCGCTGGCGCTGGCCGCCCGAGAGGCGTGCGCCGCCTTCGCCCATGAAAGTGTCGAGACCCTGCGGCAGCTTGCGCAGGAATTCCTCAGCATTGGCGGCGCGCGCGGCGTCCCACAAATCCTCGTCGGTCGCGGCCCAATTGCCATAGCGCAAATTGTCGCGCGCGGAGGCGGCGAAGATCACCGTTTCCTGCGGCACCATAGCGATGCGCGCGCGGATGTCGGCGGGGTCGGCTTCGGTAAGCGCGACGCCGTCGAGACGGATCTGCCCGCCCTGCGGGTCATAGAAGCGCTCGGCGAGCTGGAAGAGCGTCGACTTGCCGGCGCCCGAGGGGCCGACGATCGCGACGGTTTCGCGCGGGCGGATCGCGAGGCTGAAATCGTGGAGCGCGGGGGCGTCGGGTCGGGTCGGGTAGTGAAACTCGACATGATCGAACTCGAGCGTGCCGACGGGCGGTTCGGGGAAGGCGCGCGGTTCTGCGGGCGGCGCGATGCTCGCCTCGGCATTGAGCAATTCGCTGAGGCGTTCAGCCGCCCCTGCCGCGCGGAGCAGGTCGCCGTAGACTTCGGTGAGCGCGCCGAACGCGCCCGCGACCAGACCGCCGGTGAGCACGAAGGCGGCGATCGTGCCGCCGGTGATCGTGCCCGCGGCAACACCCGCGGCGCCGTACCAGAGCAAGGTCGTGATCGCCCCGAAGAGCAGGCCGATGACGATCGCGGTCATCATCGCGCGCAGCCGGATGCGGCGTTTGGCGGTCGCGAAATTCGCCTCGACCGCGGTGGTGAAGCGGTCGGCCTCGCGCGCTTCCTGCCCGAACGCCTGGACGATCTTCATCGCGCCCAATTGCTCGGCGGTGGTCGCGCCGATGTCGGCGACGCGGTCCTGGCTCGACCGCGAGACATTCTGGAGCTTTCGGCCGAGCAGCACGATCGGCATGATGATCACCGGAATACCGAGCAATATGCCGCCGGTGAGCTTGGGCGACAGGGTGAAGAGATAAGCGATGCCGCCGATCCCCATCACCGTGTTGCGGAGCGCGACCGAAACGGTGGTGCCGACGGTCTGTTCGATGACCGAGGTGTCCGATGTCATACGCGAGGCGATTTCCGACGGGCGGTTTTCCTCGAAAAAACCGGGCGCGAGACGGAGCAGGTTGCGCTGGACCGCCTGGCGGATGTCGGCGACGGTGCGCTCGCCGAGCCAGCTGACGAAATAGAAGCGCAGCGCGGTGGCGACCGCGAGCAGCAACACGATCACGTAGAAAAAGCGGAAATGCGGTGCGACGTCGCCGCCCCCGGCGACGAAGCCGCTGTCGATCATTTCCTTGAATTGATACGGAATCGCCAGCGTCGCGAGCGCAGCAATGCCGAGCGCGACAGCGGCGATCAGCAGCTGCAGCGGATAGCGGCTGGCATAGTGCCAGATCATGCGCAGGCTGCCGAGCTTGCGGCGGGGTGCGTCGGATTTTTCGGATGTGGTCGCCATGGACGACGGCCCTAGCAGTCCCGCCGATGGTGCTCAACGCCGCAGAATGGCACATGGCTTCAAGCGCTTTGAAGCGGGGCGACAGGATCGCGTCGAAAGGGAGCGCGGCGGCGTGCACCGCGCTCCCTTTCCGTCATCGGTTGTCGAGCTGCGCGCGCACCGCGCGGAGGCCCGCCTGCGTGATGCGGTACGGCGCGCCGTTTTGCGAGCCGATGAAACCGCGTCGCCTCAGCCGGTTGAACAGTGACAAACCAGTCGTGGCGAGCACATGCCCGTCGCGGGTGACGCACAGCGCCTCAACGATATGGCCGTTTTCGTCGCGCCGATGGCGGATCATGCCGCCTTGCGCCAGCACATGGAGCATACGCTGCTCCGCTTTCGAAATATTCATGGGATAGATCCGGGATTTTCAAGCAACAAAGGCGCGCCGACCCATTGGTCGCCGCGCTGCGCACATCCCGATTACGCCGGGATGTTAGCGGTTGCCCGCAATCTCAGACATATTCACTCCATCGGCGCATCATGCGCCGCGAAACGCAGAATATTCGACTTCGGCACGCCTCGCAACGATTTTGATGCATTGCACAATGAGGATCAGCCCCTAGACTGCTAACCAATGCGCAGGCGCCGAAGAGCGCCGCCGGGGTCACGCAAGGAACGATTTGAACATGCTTTATCACGCCTTTGACATGCAGAAGAACTGGCTCGCAGGGGCGAGTGCGCTCGCCACCGCGGGCGCGCAGGTGATGCAGCATCCGGCGAACCCGCTCGGCTATTTCAGCGGTAGCCCGATGTTCGCGTCGGCGCTCGAAGTCTTCGCGCACGCCTCGGCGCCGCGCGGCAAGCCGGGATTCGAGCTGTACGAAACCGTCGTCGACGGCGAAACGGTGCGCGTCACCGAGGCGATCGAGGCGCGCAAGCCCTTCGGCCAGCTCAAGCATTTCAAGCATAAGGGGTCGTCAAAGGGAACGGGCGCCGCCCCCAAGCTGTTGATCGTCGCGCCGATGTCCGGCCATTATGCGACGCTGCTGCGCGGCACGGTCGAGCGTATGCTGCCCGGCCATGACGTGTGGATCACCGACTGGCGCGACGCGCGCAACGTGCCGCTGGAGGCGGGCAAGTTCGATCTCGACGATTATGTAGACTATCTGATCTCGTGGCTCGAACATATCGGCCCCGGCGCGCATATGCTCGCGGTGTGCCAGCCGTCGGTGCCGAGCCTTGCGGCGGCGGCGGTCATGGCGGCAAACAAGAACAAGTGCCGGCCCAGGACGCTGACGATGATGGGCGGCCCGATCGACACGCGCAAGGCGCCGACCGCGGTGAACGAGCATGCGATGACGCGGCCGCACGCCTGGTTCCAAGAAAATGTGATCGCGACCGTTCCCGCCTATTATCCGGGCGCGGGTCGCCGCGTCTATCCGGGCTTCCTGCAGCTCGCGGGCTTCATGTCGATGAACCTTGGCAATCACATGATGAGCCATTGGGAGATGTTCAAACATCTGGTCGACGGCGACGGCGAAGGCGCCGACAAGACCAAGGAATTCTACGACGAATATCGCGCGGTGTGCGACATGACGTCCGAATTCTACCTGCAGACGGTCGACGTCGTGTTCCAGCGCCACTTGCTGCCCAAGGGCGAGATGACGCACCGCGGCCAACCGGTCGACGTCGGGGTGATCGAGGATATCGCGATCCTTGCGATCGAAGGCGAGCGCGACGATATTTCGGGGATCGGCCAGACCAAGGCCGCGCTGACGATCGCGAAGTCGCTGCCGGCGGACCAGAAGAAATATCTGATGGTCAAAGGCGTCGGCCATTATGGCATTTTCAACGGCCGCAAATGGCGCGAGGAGATTGCGCCGGTCGTTGAGAAATGGATCCGCGCGCACGGCGGGTAACGATCGGTAGTTGCCGTAATCCTCCCTGTGCCGCAGGCATGGTGAGGTGGCAGCGCGAAGCGCTGACGGAGGGGCTTTAGCGCTAACGTCGCGGCCCCTCCACCATTGCCTGCGGCGACGGTCCCCCTCCCCATCGCTGCGCGACAGGGAGGATATTCGCATCACCGTCACCTCCGGACTTGATCCGGGGTCCACGACGACGGCCCCGCTGTGGATCCCGGATCAAGTCCGGGATGACGAAGGTGGGGAAAGCAACGTCCGCTTCCCACCCTATAGCGGACGTTCGACACTGCTTCGGCGCGCCGTATTCAATGCCAGGGCGACGTCCGCACCGACCAGTAAACAACATACAGTAGTCCCGCCCAGAGCAGCAGGATGATCGCCATGCCGGCGCGGCTCGACGGGCGTTCGCTTGCGGTTTCGGCCGCGGCGTGAAGTTCGGCCCAGAGCGGATGAGGGATCAGGCGGCGCACGACCCACAGGCCGAGCGGCACGATCAGCAAATCGTCGAGCCAGCCCAGCACCGGAATGAAGTCGGGGATCAGGTCGATTGGCGACAGCGCATAGGCCGCGACCGCAATCGCGAGCAGGCGCGCGAGCCAGGGCACGCGCGGGTCGCGCGCGGCGAGCCAGGCGGCGTGCGCCTCGACCGCGAGGCGGTGGCCGAGGTCGCCGATACGTTCCGAAAGGGATTTGCCGGTCATCGCGATCTACACTAGCCTTCCTGCATGGCTATCCAACTGAAAAGCGCGCGTGTCGAACGCTGGCCGGTCGCGGGCGAGTTTGTCATCAGTAGCGGAGCCAAAACGCATGTCGATGTCGTCGTCGCCGAAATCGAGGGCGCCAAAGGAGATGGGGGCGCGCTCGGGCGCGGCGAGGGCACCCCGATCTATTATCTGGGTGAGGATGCGGCGGGGTGCCGCGATCAGATTTTGCGCGTCGCGCCGCATATCGCCGAACTGGGCGCTGCCGAGGCGCGTGCCGCGGTGCAGGAACTCATGGCACCCGGCGCGGCGCGCAACGCGCTCGACTGCGCGTTATGGGATCTCGAGGCGCGGCAGCGCTGTCTCAGGCTTTGGCAGCTTGCCGGCTCTGACGGCGCGCCGACATCGCGTGTCACCGCTTTCACCATCTCGCTCGGCACCCCCGGCGCGATGGCGGAGCAGGCGGCGACTGCCGAGGCCGACGGCTATCGTTTGCTGAAGTTGAAGCTCACCGGCGAAGGCGACCGCCTGCGCGTCGCGGCGGTGCGCAAGGGCGCGCCCGAAGCGCGACTGATCGTCGACGCCAATGAAAGCTGGCGCGACATCGACATTTTGAGCGAGGCCGAGGCGCTCGCAGACCTGGGGGTCGAAATGATCGAACAGCCGGTGCCGGTGGGTGCCGACGCGCTGCTCGATCCGATCTATGCGCCCATTCCCTTTGTGGCTGACGAAAGCTGTCAGACGGCGGCCGATGTCGCGCGGATCGGAGCCTTTTACGACGGTGTGAATATCAAGCTCGACAAGGCGGGCGGGCTGACCGAGGCGCTGCGGATTGCCGACGCCGCCGACGCCGCTGGGCTGTCGATCATGGTCGGGTGCATGTTGTCGACCAGCCTGGCGATCGCGCCGGCGTTTGTACTCGCACAGCGCGCCCGCTGGGTGGATCTCGACGGGCCCGCATTGTTGGAGCGCGACCGCGAGGGCGGGTTCGAATTTCGTGAGGGGCGGATCGCTCCACGCGTCTAGTAGATGCGTTCTTCCTCCCGCAAATCTTCGACGGTCGCCCCGGCCAAAATGGTGAGCAGCGTGATTGTGGCTCCGACGCTCCAAAAATGGCTGCCGACGGGAATGTTGATGGTAAAGAAGGGGATGAACAACCATCCCCGCGAAAGTCCTGCCGACCGAAATCGCCGCGCCGTAAGAAAGAAAAGAGCGATCCTATAGGCGAAGCCGACCGCTAAGAGGCTTACCCCGGATAATGTCGAGGGGAAGTGGATTGTGCCGTTGTGGCCGTAAAACCACAGCCCGGCGAGCAGCAGGATTTCGACGGGGATAACCAGCGGCAGCCAGCGACGATATTCGTCGCGGCTCGTCTCGCCGTGCCATGAAAAATGCCGTTCAAGCCATGCGCCCATGGCGACTTTTTAGCCGAGCATGGGCGCATGTCCAGATATGCTAAAGCGCTACCTCCGCGTGCTGGCCGAGTTCGCCTTCCTTCATCGTCATGCCCGTTGCCATCTTGAACAGGCCCTTGATGCTGGGGTCGGCGGTCCAGATTTCGGCATTGTCGAGATCGAAGCGCAAGAGGACGAGTTTCGGATCGTCCTTGCCGCCTTCGTACCAGGCTGCGATGCTGTTGTTCCACAATTTGTCGAGCACCGCGCGGTCGCTTTCTTGCACCAGCGTACCGGCTATACAGGCGAACAGGTCGTGGCCTTTCGACGCGAATTGCGCCATCGCAGGGCCGCCGCCCGAAAGCCGGTTGTCGGTTGCGGTGAAGAACCAGAAGGCGCTGTTCGCATCCTTGTCGAGCTGTGCGTTCATCGGGATATGATGCTCGCGCTCACCGGTCGCGCCGACCATAACATAGGGGCTGTCGGCCAGCGCCTTCCAGAATTGCTTTTTGATATCGTCGCTCATCGATTGGCTCCTTTGTGCCCCCCGATGATCGATCAACGCGGCCGAAGTCCGGTCGTTGCCCGGTTCAGCGCGGCTGCGGCTCTGCATAGCTGAAGACTTCATATTCGATGCCGTCGTGGTCGAGGAAATAGAAGCGGCGGCCGGGCGGGTGATCGTCATGGTTGAAGGTGGTGAGGCCGACGGCTTTGACCCGCGCCTCAATCGTGGCTAGATCATCGACCTGGATCCCGACATGGTTAAGCGGGGCTCCCTGGGGGTAGCGATCGCCGGCATATTTGCCGTCGGGTCCGCTGTAGACCGCCAGATAGGAACGGTCACTGCCGACATGGATTGCGGTGCCGCCGTCGCGGGCGCGGCCCCGCCACCGTTCGTGCCAGCCAAAGATCGCGGACATCAGTCCAGCGGTGCGGCCAGCGTCGCTGACCGTCAGGTTCACATGCTCGATGAAGGGGTACGTCACTTTACTCTCCTGATTCGCGTTGACGCACGGCTTATGAAAGCTCAAGTCAGGTTGAGATCAAGCGAAAAAAGAGAGCGAGGATCATGCATCGGACCGACCTGATCGCGATCGGCGAACTCGCGGCGCGCACCGGGGTCGCAGTGTCGGCGATCCGCTTTTACGAAGCGAAGGGACTGATCGAGGCGCTGCGCACCGGCGGCGGCCAGCGCCGCTTTCTGCGCGCCGACATCCGCCGCGTGTCTTTCATCCTCATCGCGCAGCAACTGGGGCTGAGCCTGGAGGAGATTGCCGCCGAGTTGGCGCAGCTTCCCGCCGGGCGGACGCCGAACGGTGCCGACTGGACGCGGATCAGCACCGGCCTCGGCGCGCGGATCGATGCGCAGATCGCGGCGCTTGAGCGCACGCGCGAACTGCTCGGCAATTGCATCGGCTGCGGATGCCTCTCGCTCAAGAAATGCGGCCTCTACAACCGCGAAGACAAGGCCGCGCAGCGCGGCGCGGGGCCGCGCTATGTGCTGGGCGACCGGTCGGGGGAAATAGCCGAGGTCGGCTGATGTTCCATGGTCGACAGGCATGGAAATGTGATGTTATACAGCATCATAAGCCGGAAATTGTCGTTTGGCTGGAGAGGCATCATGAAGAACGCTTTTTACCCGATCCTGTTCGCAGTCGCCGCAATGCAAGGCGCGCCAGCTTTTGCCGAGACGTCAGCCACCTCGTCGCTGCTCGGTAGCTGGGCGGTCGATACGGCGAAACTGACGACGCCGCCTGCCGAGCGTCCGAAGAGCGTCACGATCACCTATAGCGATGCGGGCGCGGGCAAGTGGCGGACCAAGGTGGAGGTCGTGCTGCCCGACGGCAAGGCGGTGGAGGCCATTTCGACCTATGTCCCCGACGGCACCGCGACGCCGGTCGAGGGCAATCTGGAGGCGGACATGGCGGCGACGCGGCTGCCCGAACCGCGCGTTATGGTGACCGCACTCGCGCGCGGCGGGCAACCTGGATCGATGCGCACCTACACCGTCTCGCCCGACGGCAAGACGATGACCGAGACGGTCGTCTATTTCACGCAGCAAGGCGTGCCCGCGATGCGGACCAATTATTTCAACCGCGTGCGCTGAGGACAGACATTGCTTCATTTTTCATCGTCACCCCGGATCGAGTCCGGGATGACGATGAATGAAGGATCGGCTCCGGACGCGTCAAACCGCAGCCAGGCGCTCGATCTCGGGCGCACCGGCGAGGCAGGGGCCGAGCTTCGCGCCGAGAGTGCGAAAATGGTCCGAGGCGCGGTGTGCTTCGACCGCGGCATCGTTGTCATAGCATTCGAGCACCTTGTACACGCCCGCCTCATTGGTGCGGAACAGCTTGTAATAGCTGTTGCCGGGCTCGTCCGCGTGCACCGCGGCGGCGAGTTCGGCGAACACGCCTTCAAAAGCCTCTTCCTTGCCGGGCTGGACGCGCAGCGTGGCGATTACACCGATGGCACTCATGGATTCTCTCCCTTGTGGTTCAGGCATTGAGGTCGGGGTCGACGGTCCAGCCGTCCTCGACCTGGATGCCGAAGCTGTTCAAAATCATCGAAACCTGCGTGTACTGGCCGACGGTCATGACGAGGTCCATGCGGCCCTTGTCGCCGAGCGGGGCGAGCGCGGCCCAGCTTGCGTCGGTAACGAAATGGTTGGCGGTGAGCTCGTCGGTCGCGCGGAGCATCGCGCGGTCGAGACCGTTCCAGCCGTCGGCGTCGGGACCGGATTTGATGCGCGCGATCTCGTCTTCGGTCAGCCCGCAGTCGAGGCCGATACGCTTGTGCTGCGTCCATTCATAACCCGAGCGGCAGTTGTAGCCGGTGCGCAGGATGACGAGTTCGCGGTCGCGGGGGGAAAGCGCGCTCCGCTTCGACAGGATATAATTGCCCCAGCCGAGGAAGGCGGTGAGCGCTTTCGGCGCATGGGCAAGGGTGCGGAAGATGTTGAGGATCTTGCCGCCCCCGACCTTGCCGCCTTCGGAGGCGAGGAAGGGCTCGAGCGCGGTGCGCTGGTCGGCATCGAGCCGGTCGAGGTCGACCGGCTCGATACGCGGTTTACTGAGTCTCACTTAACGGGCTCGCAAATCAGAAGACCTCGAACAGGCCCGCTGCGCCCTGGCCGCCACCGATGCACATGGTGACGACGGCATATTTGACGCCGCGGCGCTTGCCTTCGATCAGCGCGTGGCCGACGCAGCGTGCGCCGGTCATGCCGAACGGGTGGCCGATCGAGATCGAGCCGCCGTTGACGTTGAGCAGTTCGTTCGGGATGCCGAGCTGGTCGCGGCAATAGAGAACCTGTACGGCGAAAGCTTCGTTGAGTTCCCAGAGGCCGATGTCGTCCATCTTGAGATCGAAGCGTTCGAGCAGCTTGGGGATCGCGAAGACGGGGCCGATGCCCATTTCGTCGGGTTCGGTGCCCGCGACCGCCATGCCGACATAGCGGCCAAGCGGCTGGAGGCCCTTCTTTTCAGCGACCTTGGCTTCCATCAACACCGCGGCCGATGCGCCGTCGGCGAGCTGGCTGGCGTTGCCCGCGGTGATCGAAAAGCCTTCGCCCATCACCGGCTTCAGGCTCGACAGCCCTTCGAGCGTCGTGTCGGGGCGGTTGCACTCGTCCTTGTCGGCAACGACGTCTTGGAAGGTGACTTCCTTCGTTTCCTTGTTCATCACCGCCATGGTCGCCTTGCAGGCGACGATCTCGTCGTCATATTTGCCCGACGCCTGCGCGGCGGCGGTGCGCTGCTGCGACTGGAACGAATATTCGTCCTGCAGTTCGCGGCTGATATTGTAACGCTTCGCGACGACTTCGGCGGTGCCGATCATCGGCATATAGGTGTCCTTGTGCATCGCGATCAGCTCGGCGTCGGTCTCGATGAATATCTTGCCGCTGCCGCTGACCTTGGAGATGCTCTCGATGCCGCCGGCGACCGCGATGTCCTGGCGGTCGACGATGATCTGCTTCGCGGCGGTCGCGATCGTCATCAGGCCCGACGAGCACTGGCGGTCGATCGACATGCCGGGGACGGTGACGGGCAGGCCAGCGCGCAGCGCGATGAGGCGCGCGACGTTCATCGTCTGCGAACCCTGCTGCATCGCCGCGCCGAAGACGACATCGTCGATTTCGCCGCCTTCGATGCCGGCGCGCTCGACCGCGGCGCGGACCGCATGCGCACCCAGCGTCGGGGCGAGAGTGTTGTTGAACGAACCGCGTCCCGCCTTGGTCAGCGGGGTGCGGGCGGTGGAAACGATGACGGCGTCACGCATGATTAATCTCCTATGGCGGCCGGGAATCGCGCCGCGTTACTTTCCAAAGGGAGGTCGAGCGCGCCGCAGATCAGCGACACGCCGTGATAAAAGGCAACGAGCTGGACGATCTCGAGCGCTTGCACTTCATCGACAAGCGCGCGCAGCGCGGTCCATTGCGCATTGTCCAGTTTCTTGTGGTCGAGCAGGGCATCGACCGTTGCGATCAGTACCTGTTCGTCCGAGGGCCAGGCCGGGTCGTCGGCCGCGCCATGCACGGTGGCATGGACCTGCTGTGCGGTCAGGCCGACGTGCGCAGCAAAGCCCGCGATATGGACGCCCCATTCATATTCGCAGCCGCAACGTGCGGTGACCCGGTCGATAACAATCTCGCGCTGGCGCATCGACAGCGGGCTGCCCTTGTCGAGCAAGGAACCGCCGGTGAACTTGCCCCAGGCCCGATCGTTGGTAGCAAGGGTGGTGAACAGGGCGAGCGGTTCGGCGCCGCGCATCAGGATCGCCATGCGCTGCGCAAATTCGTCGGGGTAGGGCTTCGTCAAGGGGGCGATGCGCGCCACTGGGCGGATTCCTTCAAACGAAAAACTGGCTGATCCATTCGGCGATCAGGGCGGGCTTTTCCTCGCCTTCGATCTCGACGGAGACTTCATTGGTCTGCTGCCACTGGCCGGGGCGCTTTTCCTCGAGCTCGAGCAGCTTCACATGACTGCGCACGCGCTTGCCCGAGCGGACAGGGGAGAGGAAGCGGACTTTGTTGCAGCCGTAATTGACGCCCATCTTGACGCCGCCGACCTTGGGGCCGTCGGTGCTCGCGCCGAGCAGTGGCATCAGCGACAGGGTGAGGAAGCCGTGCGCGATCGTGCCGCCGAACGGCGTCAGCTTCGCCTTTTCCTCGTCGATATGGATGAACTGGTGGTCGCCCGTCGCGTCGGCGAACTTGTTGATCATCTCCTGATCGACGAGCACCCAGTCCGACGTGCCGAGATGCTCGCCGACCTTGGTCTGCAGTTCCTGCGGCGTGATGGTGGCCATATGTCATCCCCTGAAATTGCTGGTTCGGGGCGCGTTCTAGGCATCTCTTGCCGCGTTGCACAAGAGCCAAGCCCTGCAGCCGCGGCGCCGTAGCGTCAGCCGGGCTTTGCTGCCTTTGCCGCCGCCGCCTTTGGCTTTGGAGACTCGGAATAGGGCATGATCATGGTCCCGTCGGGCGCCGCGGTAAAGGTCGTCTGCGTCGGATAGGCGAACTCGTATCCGGCCTTTGCCATCGCTTCGAACAGCCGGATGCCGATATCGGTCCGCGCCGCGGCGACGACGTCGAACTCGTCGCTGAACACGTCGAAGAGCAATTCGAAATCGAGGCTCGACGGCCCGAAGGTCAGGAAGCTCGACCGGATGAATTCCTGGCCGCCGGCGACGACCTGCGCCTCGAGCAACGCCGGCAGGTCGCGCAGCATTTCGGGTGTCGTCTGATAGATCACGCCGATCCGGAAGGTGATCCGGCGGCGGTGGAGATGCGCGAAGTTGGTGATCTCCTTGCTCAGCAAATTGGTGTTCGAGATCACCAGCAATTCGCCGTTGAGCGAACGCAGGCGCGTGCTTTTGAGCCCGATGCGTTCGACCGTCGCGGTGCTCGTGTCATATTTGATCGTCTCGCCGACGCGGAACGGCCGGTCGAAGATGATCGATAGCGAGGCGAAGAGGTCGGAGAAAATGCCTTGCGCGGCGAGGCCGATCGCGATGCCGCCGATGCCGAGGCCGGCGATCAGGCCGGTGACGTTGACCCCCATATTGTCGAGGATGACGATCGCCGCGATCGCGAACAAGGCGATGCTGATCAGCAGGCGGATAATGCCCATCGCGTTGCTGAGCGTCTCGTTATTTCCCTCGGCGGCGCGGCGCTGGATCAGCCCGAGCACGATCTCGCGCGCCCAGATTGCGACCTGCAGCACGACCGCGACGGTAAAGACGAACTGGATCATCTGCATGATCACGGCGGGCGGCTGCGCATAACCGGCGACCATGCGGATCGCGATGATCGCGAGCACGGATGACTTGGTCTTGTGGATCACGCGTCCGGCGATGTGGGTCAACGTCATTTCGCCTGCGGCCGACTGCGCGTGCTTGAGCGCGAAGCCGCGAACCATCGACAGGACGAAATAGATGAGCAAGCCCGCACCGATCGCGATGCCGATCTGCAGCCAGTGGCTGTTTACCCATGTGACGCTCATGTCCCAATAGCGCTGGAGGTCGTCGATCGGATTGGTCGCGGCCGCCCTTGCAGGCGCGGCTTTCGGGGCGGCGGTGGTCGCGGCGGTGAGCAGGGAGAAAGTCAGGTCAGGTCCTCTTGGGTCGGATCAGGCGGATTGGAGCAGCACCGCGGCCGCGGGCGCCTGCTCCAGATAGGTCAAAAATCCACGTTCGTAACGCGAAAGATAGCGCGTCGCGCGCGGCAGGTTTCCGACAGCCGCGGCAAAGTCTTCGCGCGCTTGTGCCGCGGCGAGCATCGCGGGGTGGACATAGGCTTTGCGCGCGATTGCGGGGGTGTTGCCGAGGCGGCCCGCGACATGTTCGAGCATCGCCTTCAAGGTCGGCGGCTCCGGCGCGTCGTAAAGGAAGGCGAAAGCCTCGACGCTCGCCGACCAGGTGCGGAAATGCTTGGCGCTGAAATCTCCGCCCATCGCCTCGCGGATATAGGCGTTCACATCTTCGGACGCGACGGCGCAGAGGCCGTCGTCATCCTCATATTGAAAGAGATTCTGGCCGGGCAGGTCCTGGAGCCGGCGCACCAGCGTGGTGAGGCTGTGGTCGCTGATCGTCACTTCCTTCTTGGCGCCGCCCTTGGCGATATATTTGAGGCGGAGCGTCTTGCCCGACAGCTTCGCATGGCGCTGGCGCAGCGTCGTCGCGCCGAAGCTTTTGTTCGCCGCGACATATTGTTCGTTCCCGACGCGCAGCGCGGCAAGGTCGAGCAGGCGCACGACCGCCGCGACGACACGTTCGGAGCAGAGCGTCCGGCGGTTCAGATCGTCGACGAGGCGCGCGCGCAGCAACGGCAGCGCATGGCCAAAGGCGGCGCAGCGGTCATATTTGTCGGCCTCGCGCGCCATGCGGAAATCGGGGTGATAACGATATTGCTTACGACCGCGCGCGTCATAGCCGGTCGCGAGGATGTGGCCGTTCGGCGCGGGGCAGAACCACGCATCCTCATACGCCGGCGGCAGCGCGATCGCGTTGAGGCGGTCGATCTCGTCGCGGTCGCGGATGGTCTTTCCCTTGGCGTCGCGATAGCGCCAGCCGACGCCCGAACGCTCGCGGCTGATGCCGGGCAGGCTGTCGTCGACATGGACAAGGCGCGGTGCGGACATGGAGCAATAGCGCCTCGTCGCCGCCGATGGTTCCCCGATCGTGATGCGGCTTCCGCGGGTCAGGTCTCGCTACGACCCGTGGCGAAGATGGTGCGCGGTGCGGCGAGCAGGCGATCGCCGGCGCGCTGGGCGATACGCCGCCCCGGCACCTCGAGCGCGATATGGAGAAGGTGCGACGCGGCCAGCGTCAACAGGATGAAAGCCAGAATCTTGGCCGGATGGACCAGCGCCGGATCGTCGACGAAGAAAAGCTTGAAGAGGATCCACAAGAAGAAATGCGACAGATAAACGGCATAGCTGATGTCCCCCAGCCATTGTGCGATCCGGCCTGACAAGAGCGGCCGCGGCGCCGTCGATGCCTGCAGCGCAAGGATGACGACAGCGGTCATGATCAGCGGCACGGCCGCCGGCTGCGATCCGGCCACCCCGAACAGGAGCGCCGCGGCGCCAACGAGGCCCAGCGCGGTGCCATAGATTATCGCCGTGCCGTGGGGCCTTTCGCGCTGCGCCGTCCACCATTGGCAAAGAAGGATACCGATGCCGAATTCAACGAGACAGCGTAGCAGCCCGGTCGCCGGAATATCGTCGCCGATGCTCGTGCGGCCGGTTGCCGCGAACCACCATCCCAGACCGGTGGCCATCGCGATGATCAACGGAGGGAAGCTCCACGCGCCTCGCGGCAGCCGGGTCAGCCAGCCGCCCGCGACCGCCAGCAATAAATAGGCCGCCCATTCGGTTGAGATGGACCACGCCGGATCGTTCCATGTCAGCCCGTTGCCGAACCCCCAATTCTGGACCAGCAGAGAATGCGCCGGCAGCTCGGCGAAGCTGTAATGCGCGCCAGGGTCGCGCCCGCTGACCAGCAGCGCCACCGCGAACAGGACCATCGCCGACAGGATCGCGAGGTGGAGCGGGAAGATGCGGGCAAATCGCCGTATGATGAAGCGCGGCGCGGCGCGGATACCCTGATCGCGGAACTCGGCGCCATAGGTCCACCATAGCACGAACCCCGACAGCACGAAGAACAGGTCGACCGCGAGATAGCCCTCGGCCAGCACAGCAATAACCCGTTCGGGCAGGAAGCCCCCCATCGCGCTGCGGATATGGTAGAGCAGAACCATCAGCGCCGCGACCCCGCGGAGCCCGGTGAGGGTCGGCAGCATCTGACGCGGCATGGCGGCGACGCTCACGCAGTCACCACCCGGCGCGGGGTCAGCGGCCGCCATCCTGCTTCCTTCTCGCGGCGGCGGCAATAGGTCGTCAGCCCGATCTCGAGCGCCAGCATCATGTAGATGAAGGGCTGGAAGGCGATGGCGACGAACAGCGACCCGACCAGATAGACGATATGGCCGTGCTGCAGCGCGGTCGCGAGCGGGGCGATCCATTGCTCTTCGCCGCGCCGCGTTTTCAGGTAGCGCCGCCGAATCCGCTCCATCTGCACCAGCCCCGCGAAATGAAGGAGCAACCACATGGCGGTTCCCGGATAGCCCTGCTCGCCCAGCATCTCGAAATAGCTGGAGTGATAGGCGCGCGACTCTTCCTCATAAACGCTCGCGGTCTCGTCGGCGCGGCTCGCTTCCTTTTCGACGCGCACGCGATTTTGAAGAAAGGCGTTAAAGCCGCCGCCCATGGGATTGTCCTTCGCATAGTCCCAGGTCCACGCCCACACCGCGACGCGCGTCGAAGCCGACTGGTCGGACTTGTAGCCGCGGATCGTTTCCATCCGGTCGGTGTAGCTTTGCGGCAGGAAGGGGATAGCGGCGGCCGCGAGCAGCCCGGCGCCCGCGATGTAGAGAAGGCGGTGCTTGACCGCGCGCAGCGACAGCAGCGCGAGCACGAAGAGGCAGATCAGCCCGGTGCGCGCCTGGGTGCCGACAGGCAGCAAGGTGCAGGCGAAGACCAGCGCGAAGCAGAAGACCGACACCATCCGGTCGGGCGGAAAGATCGTCCCGTGGCGGCGATACCACAGGATCAGCGGGATGATCGATATGGCGACGCACGACATGGTGCTGCCCTCGTAAAGCCCGTAATTTTCGCTCAGCAGCAACCGAAGCGTGCCATAACCCCCGCCGCCCGCTGCGGTCTTGATGCCGCCCGCGATCGCGATCGCCGCCGCCGAGAGCAGCAGCATCAGCGCCAGCGCCTCGATCCGCAGCTTCGTCCGCAGCGTCAGCGGAAGGAAGATCGCCCAGATCAGCGCCTTCCACACCCAGCTCCACTTGTCCGCAGCCTCGACGGGGAAATCGGCATTGATGGTCGTCATCCAGCAATAGAAGAGGAGCATCACGAGCAAAGTCTGCCGCCCCGACCAGCGTGTGTCCTTCTTGTCGTCGGCCACGAGCCAGCCGGCGATCGCGAGCCCGAAGACGATCAGTGAAACCGGGATCGAGTTGATCAGGAAATAGCTCAGGCGCTGCGGCGCGACGATGTCGATATAGCAAAAGCACAGCACGAACAGGAATGGCTTCCTGAAGCCGATCCCGATGAAGGCGAACAGAAAGGCGACGAACGCGATGTCACGCATCGGGGCGGGCATCCTGTTCGGCATGTTCAGCGTCGCGGCGTTGCTGCCACAGCAGGCGCGGGCTGACCTCGCGATCGAGATCGTCGCGATAGAGCAGGCGCCAGAGCGCGATCGCCATCAGAACGTGCGTCAAGCCAAGGGAAAAATTGTCGACCATATAAGGCGTTGCCTACGCTATTGGGGTTGACGCCGCGTTAAGCCTTGTCTGTCAAAGCCCTGCATGATGACCCGAATTTTGCACGTCCTCGACCATAGCTTGCCCGCGCACAGCGGCTACACCTTTCGCACCCGCGCGCTGATGAAGGCGCAGGTGGCGAAGGGCTGGGAAGTTGCGGGGGTGACCGGCGTGCGGCATCCCGAGCCGGGTCCGGACGGCGAGACGGTTGACGGGCTGACCTTCTATCGCACCCCGCCGATTGCGCCCGCGCGCGCGCCGATCCGCGAGTGGCGCGAGATCGGGGCGCTGGCGAAGCGCGTCGCGGCGCTGGCGAGGGAATGGAAACCCGACGTGCTGCATGCGCATTCGCCCGTGCTCGACGGGCTCGCGGCGCTGCGCGTCGGCAAGAAACTCGACATCCCGGTCATCTATGAAATTCGCGCCTTCTGGGAGGATGCGTCGGTCGGCAACGGCACCGGGCGCGAAGGCAGTTTGCGCTATTGGTTGACCAAACAGCTTGAAACCCATGCCGTGAAATCGGCCGACGCGGTCGCGGTGATCTGCGAAGGGCTGCGCGGCGATTTGATTGCGCGCGGCATCGACGCGGACAAAATCACCGTGTCGCCGAACGGTGTCGATCTTGAGCTGTTTGGCGATCCGAGGCCCCGCGACGATGCGCTTGCCGACACGCTGGGCCTCGCGACCGACGACGCGGTGATCGGCTATATCGGCAGCTTTTACGATTATGAGGGGATCGACGACCTGATCGCCGCGATGCCCGCGCTGGTCGCGGCGCAACCGAATGCGCGGCTGCTTCTTGTCGGTGGCGGGCCGATGGAGGCGGCGCTGAAAGCGCAGGCGGCGGCGTCGCCTGCCGCCGCGCACATCCATTTCGTCGGCCGCGTGCCGCATCAGGAAGTCGAGCGCTATTATTCGCTGATCGATATTCTCGCCTATCCGCGCAAGAAAATGCGGCTGACCGATCTGGTCACGCCGCTGAAGCCGCTCGAGGCGATGGCGCAGGGCAAGCTGGTTGCCGCGTCCGACGTCGGTGGTCATCGCGAGCTGATCGAGGACGGCGCCACGGGCACCCTGTTCGCGCCCGACGATCCCGTTGCCGTCGCTGGCGCGCTTGCCAAGCTGCTGCAAAATAGGGAAATGTGGCCGGAGCGACGGCGGACAGCACGTATTTTTGTGGAAAGTCATCGTAACTGGTCATCAAACATTTTACGTTACGAGCCGGTTTACCAGCGATTGCTGCGCGGTGCATGAGCGCCGCGATTCGAAGTGACGACAAATGGCCGGTGGGCCGATGGATTTGGGACGATATGGAAGAAATCAGCGAGAATCGGGTCAAGGCGACAGCGACCGCGCTGCTGCGCGCGCTCCAGCCCGCGATTCCGGCGGTGATCGGCGCTGCGGCGCTCACCTTCCTGTTCGCCGCCGTGATGCCCTTTTCGTGGGTCGCGGGGATCAGCTGGAACCTCTATCTCGACCGCCTCTCCGACCTTTTCGTGCAGCCGATCGGCAATGGCGGGCGGCTGGCGCTTGCCTTCGGCATGTCGGCGGTCGCTGCGCTGATAGCGGGCCTCGTTGCGTTGCTGATCGCAAAGCCCGAAGCGGCAGGATTGTCTTCGTTGCGCGACCGTTTTCGCCGCGCCCGTGACGAAACGAGCGATGACGAAACGAGCGATGACGAACCGGTGCTGACGCGCCGCCGCGTCGACCTGCACCCCGACGATCCGCCGCGCCCGCCGATCCGCGCGGGACGCGATCTGCCGGCGGGCGGACTCGACGGAAGTGCTATTGTCGAACCGGCTGCGTCCGACCTGTGGTTGGACGAAGCCGAAGCCGACGAAGGCGATGAAGGTGATGAACTCGTGCTCGCCGATCTTGCGCCCGAAGAGGAATTCGACGGCGAGGCGCCCTGGCTGCAACCCGCCGTGATGACGTCGCCGCCACCGATGCCCGACCCCGCCGACAAATCGCTCGGCGCGATGGTCGCGCGTTTCGAAGCGGGGCTCACGCGTCGCCAGCAGGCCGCGCCCGCTTCGACCGCGGCGATTCCGGTGCCCGAAAGCGCGGAAGGCGCGGAAGCCGAGGAGCCCGAGGTCGACTTCGCGCTCGAAGCCGCGCTCAGCACCTTGCAGCGGATGACGCGCCAGTCGGTCGGCTAATCCTCGACCGTCAATATTTCGATGCGCAGCGTCTGCGGATCGGCCCCGCATTCCACTACGACATCGGCGACGATATGTCCGGGGAGCGTCCATTCGGCCGCGTTCAACCGGTCGTGCAGCGCGCGGCGGACCGCCTCGCCATCGCCGGCCGCGAGCACACACGGGAACAGGTGACGCGCGCCAACGAAACTCGCGCTCGCCCAGGGGCGAAAAGTCGATGCGCCCGGCGCCAGACCATGCGGCAATTCGCGGACAAGCAGATGGCGGAGCCGCCGATGCGGACAACCGGGACGCGGCGGTAAGGCAGGAGACCAGCGCATCATGCCCGTGCTCCCATCTCGATGCGGCGAAAGGCGCGGGTTCGCCGGTCGCCCTGCGGCGCGACCTGGCCCGCGCGCCGGTCGGCGCGCCATTTGTTCATGAAATGTTCCAGGCGGCATATCAGGTCGAGCCCCGGCTCGCGCCCCCCGCGCAAATCGCCGACGAGACGCGGGTCGTGCGCGGCGGCGCGGCCGAATACGCTCGGCGGCATCGCCGATTCCTTCAGGAATGCCTCGATCCGTTGCAGCAGGCTGCGCTCCATAAATTCCTCCCTGATCGCGCTGAAACCGGGCGACTCACCCGATAGGATATTTCCTATTTGATGCTCATTTTCCTACTTGTCTAGGAAAAATCCGTTTGCTAGAGACGAAATAGGAAGGACCAGCCCCCAGCGACCTATGGCCGATTTCGATCAGGATCCGCGCGCCGCGCTTGACCGCCTCTTGACTGAAAGGGGGCTCGACTATGCACGCATCTCGCAGGTGATCGGGCGCAACCCCGCCTATATCCAGCAATATATCAAACGCGGTTCGCCGCGGCGGCTGGCTGAGCAGGATCGCGCGCGCATCGCGGCCTATCTCGGCGTGTCCGAAGCGATGCTGGGCGGGCCGGTTCAGCGTGTCGCGACCCCGGCGCGGGCGCGGGGACCCGGAATGATATTGGTGCCGAAACTGGCGATCGGCGCCTCGGCCGGCGCGGGCGCCAGCGTCGATGGCGAAGCCGTTGAGGGTGAGGTCGCGTTCGACCCCAAATGGCTACGTGATCTGGGTGCCGATCCGCGCGCGCTCAGCATCATTCGCGTCGAGGGCGATTCGATGGCGCCGACGCTCGACGATGGCGACGATATATTGGTCGATGGCGGCGACGCGGCGGCGCGGCTGCGCGACGGCATCTATGTGCTGCGGATGGACGATGTGCTGATGGTGAAGCGCGTCGCACGCGCGCCGGGGCAGGGCCGCATTTCGGTGATCAGCGACAATCCGCATTATCGCAGTTGGGATGATCTGCCGATGACGTCGGTGCAACTGGTCGGCCGCGTCGTATGGACGGGCCGGCGGGTGCGGTGACTGTTTTCGCCTGACGGCGAAGGCGGCACCAGCCCGCTCCCCCACCCGGCCTCCCAATCCAGTTTACTCTGTGGGACGCCGGGTGGGGGAGCGGGCTGGTGCCGCGATCGATTTTAACGCGGCGCCGCCATCACCGCCTCGATCTCATGCTCCAGCACTTCGGCGCGCTGGCATTGATCTTCGTTGCCGTCGCGGCATTTCTCGGCCGCTTTGTCGCGCTGGCGCGACAGCTTGCCCATCTGTTCCTCACGCTTGCGCATTTCACGGCCGCGGTTGCGATCGGATTCGTCCTGGCTGGTCGTCGACCAGTCGGCGACCTGGCCGACGGCTTTCACCGGCGCGGTGACGACCGTCTTGACCGCGCTGATGCAGCCGGCGAGCAGGGGGGCGGCCATGACCGCCAAGATTAGAACGCGCATTTTCTTCTCCTCGCCGATGATGCCCCATCGCATAACCGCCGCGATCTGAACAGGATATTGCGACGGATTGGCGCCACGCGCGGCCAGCGTGTCACATCACTGAAATAAATGGTTAAAGCGGTGTTTACCAAGTCACTTTAGGTCGGAGCGCGAACAAGGTCGCAGATTGAAGAGAGATCGATGAACGCCATGGGATATGCCTTTACGCCATCGCCGGGCCACGCGTCCGCGATCGGCGCCGACGCGCATATGTCACAGGTCATCGACCTGTTTCGCGGCAATCCGCAGCTCCGCGCGCTTGCCGTGGTCGATGGCGAAGACCGGCCGGTGGGCATCATCCGCGAACAGCGGGTGCGCGAATTGCTCTTCTGTCCCTTCTGGTTTTCGCTGATGCAGAATCCGACGATCGGCGGCTCGATCGCATCGATGATCGAACCATGCCCCGTCGCCGACGTTGCGCGGTCGACGCCCGACCTGCTGCGCATCGTGGCGCAGTCGCCGGGGCAGCAAGAACTGATCCTCGTCCGGGCAGGGCGGTTCGTCGAGACGCTCGACAGCAGCCAGCTCGCCAAGTTGGCGATGTTGCGCGAGGTCGAATTGGCACAGGAACGTACGGCGCGCACGACGCAGATCGACGATGCGGGGCGGCAATTCCAGCAGGACATCACCGCGCTTACCGGCGCGCTGTCCGAGATGGCGCGCAAGGTCGAGGCGGTTGCGGGCACGCTGTCCGAACGCGCGCAGCAAACGGGGCGCGACGCGGTAACCGTCGCGGGCGCGACGGCGCAGACGCTCGCCGGGCTGCAGGACCTCGGCGACCGCGGCCACGCGCTCGCCGCGACCATGGCGAAGATCGTCGACGACGGATCGCGCGCCCGCACGGTTCGCGGCGATGCGCATCGCAAGATCAAACAGGCCAGCGATCGATCGATCGCCTTGAAAACGGCGAGCCAGTCGATTGAACAGATGCTCGCGTTGATCATCGACATGGCGAGCCGTACCAACATGCTCGCGCTCAACGCGGGGATCGAGGCAGCGCGCGCCGGCGACGCCGGCCGCGGCTTTGCGGTCGTTGCGTCGGAGGTTAAGACGCTGGCCAGCCAGACGCGTGCCGCCGCGGGTGACATCACCCAATATGTCGACCGGATCCGCGACATCGTGGAACAGGTCGCGGCGGGATTTGAAGAGGTCGAGAAGGCGATCGACGCCAACAACGGTTTTTCCGACGCGATCGACCACGCGGTTGACGGACAGAGCGCGACGACGCTGACGATCGCGAGCTATGTAGAACAGGCGGTCTTCGCGGGCCGCGAAATCGACGCGCGTGTTCGCGAGATCGGGCACGGCGCGACCGCCGTCGGCGATGGTGCGCAGGCGCTGGGCAAATTGTCCGCCGGGCTGACCGAGGCGGCATTGTCGCTCCACCAGCGCGCGCGTCACTTCGTCGAGGCGGTCGCGGCCGCCTGATTCGTCATGGCCAGACAAGGGCTTGCCCGTTCGCGCAGCCCTGATAGGATGATACTCGCGCCGGGGGCGTCAGAGGCCGCCGGCGGGGAGGAGGGTCATCATGACGAATATCCAAAAGGGTCTGGCCGAATTTATCGGCACTTTCTGGCTTGTCTTCGGCGGTTGCGGCAGCGCCGTTCTTGCCGCGGCATTTCCCGATGTCGGGATCGGACTGCTCGGCGTCTCTTTCGCTTTCGGTCTGACGGTTGTCACCATGGCCTATGCGATCGGCCATATTTCAGGCTGTCACCTCAATCCCGCGGTCACCGTGGGTCTGTGGGCGGGCGGGCGGTTCGACGCGCGCGATATTCCGCTTTATGTCATTGCACAGGTTCTGGGTGCGATCGTCGCGGCGTTCCTGCTCTATCATGTCGCTGCGGGCAGCCCGACATTCGATATGGCAAATGGCCTCGCCGCCAATGGCTATGCCGCGGGTTCGCCAGGCAATTACGATATCACGTCGGCATTGATCATCGAGATCGTGCTGACCGCCTTCTTCCTGTGGATCATCATGGGATCGACCGACGGGCGTGCGCCTGCCGGCTTCGCTCCGATCGCGATCGGCCTGGCGCTGACGCTGATCCACCTCATCTCGATCCCGGTGACCAACACCTCGGTCAATCCGGCGCGCAGCACCGGTCCCGCGCTTGTCGTCGGCGGGCTCGCTCTGCAGCAATTGTGGCTGTTCTGGGCTGCCCCGATTGTCGGCGGACTGATCGGCGGGCTGCTCTACAAGACGCTCGGGGCCGACAGCTTCCCGAAACCGAATATCGAAGGCGAATAAGCGCCGGGACGGCGGGGGCCAGAGCCTCCGCCGCTCCTATTTCAGTAGATCGATCGCAAAAGCGCGCACTTCGGCCGCCATGTCGGGCCGTTCGAGCGCGACCGCCAGATTTGCCTGGATATATCCGGCCTTCGACCCGCAGTCATAGCGCGCGCCGTCGAAGGTGACGGCGTGGAAGGGCTGGTTGCCGATCATTGTCGCCATTGCGTCGGTCAGCTGGATTTCGCCGCCAGCGCCCTTTTCCTGTTTTTCGAGCACGCGCATCACCTCGGGCTGCAGGATGTAGCGGCCCGAAATGATCAGGTTCGACGGCGCTTCGGCGACCGGCGGCTTTTCGACCAGGCCGTGGACTTCGGTCAGCGCCCCATCACGCATGCCGGGCGCGATCACGCCGTAGCTCGACACCTGTTCGTGCGGCACTTCGAGCACCGAGATCAGATTGCCGCCGACCCTTTGATACGCGTCGACCATCTGCTTCATGCAGCCGGGCGATCCGTGCATGAATTCGTCGGGGAGGAAGATCGCGAAGGGTTCGTCGCCGACGATGTCGCGCGCGCACCATATCGCGTGGCCCAGCCCGAGCGGTTCCTGTTGGCGGACATAGGCGCACGCACCGGGTCCGAGGCGCGTCGGTTCGAGCACCGACAGATCCTTGCCGCGTTCGGACATCGTCTTTTCGAGTTCGAAGGCGACGTCGAAATGATCCTCGATCGCGCTTTTGCCGCGCCCGGTGACGAAGATCATCTGTTCGATCCCCGCCTCGCGCGCTTCGTCGACCGCATATTGGATCAGCGGCCGGTCGACGACGGGCAGCATCTCCTTGGGGATTGCCTTGGTCGCGGGAAGGAAGCGGGTGCCGAGGCCGGCGACGGGGAAAACGGCTTTGCGGATCGGTTTCATGGACGACGGCTTAGCCGCGAACGCCGTTCAAGAAAAGCGCGAGGTCGCTGTCTTCAGACGCTTTACTGCGGCGTGACGATCACGACCACGCGCCGGTTGTCCTGGCGGCCGTCCGCTGTCGTATTGCTCGACAGTGGCAAGGTCTCGCCGCGACCGACGACCTGGTCCGCGGTAAACCGCATGCCGCCCGCCTGCATCGGCGCCGCGACGGCCTCGGCGCGCGCCTGCGACAGCGTCAGATTATAGGCCGACGTGCCGGTCGAATCGGTATGACCTTCGATCCGCGCGGTCGCGATGCCCACCGAGACGAGCTTGGCGGCGATATCGCTGATCCGCTGTTGCTGATCGGGCGACACGCTGCTTTCGTTCGACGGAAAAAGCAGCCGTTCGGGCATGCTCAGCATCCACCCGGGACCGTCTTCAACAAAGCCCTGCGACTGGAGGGCGGCAATTTGTACCGGGGTGAAACCGGTGGTCGGCGGCACGCTTTGGCACGCCGCGAGCAACGCGGCGAAGCCGATGAGGAAAAGAGTCCGGATCGATCGGGGGAAATCAAATGTCACGGCGTCACTCCGCTGGTCGTCATCTGGAACGGTTGATCAGTTTGTCGGCATACATGGCGGCGTCGGCTGCGGTGAGCAGCGCGGTGGCGTTGGTGCCATCGTCGGGAAAGACCGCGACGCCGACGCTGACCGCCGCGCGATAGGTTTCGCCGCCCGGCAGCGCGACCGGCTGCGACACGCAGGCCCGGATCCGGTTCGCCAGATCGTCGGGGACGGCTTCGGTGCCCAGCGGGTCGATGATGACGATAAACTCGTCCCCGCCGATCCGTGCCGCGAAATCGCCCTTGCGAAGTGTTTCCTTGATACAGGCCGATAGCGCGACGAGCACGGTGTCGCCCGCGGCATGGCCGAAATTGTCATTCGCCGCCTTGAAGTTGTCGGCGTCGATGAAAAGCAGGGCAAAGCGGTCGCCACGACCCTCGGCCTTCCGGATGCGTTCCTCCAGCTGTTCGTCAAAGGCATCGCGGTTGGGCATCGCGGTCAGCGTGTCGTGCGTGGCGCGGTGCGCCAGCGCCGCGCGTTCGCTTTCCATATGACCCTGCCAGCCCTGCAGTTCGTCGAGCAGGGCGTTGATGTCGCCGCCCAGCCGGTCGAGCTCGGCAATGCCGAGCGGCTGAACCCGTTTGTCGAACCGGCGATGCAGGCGCACGTCATGGGCAACGGTGGCGATCTCGTTCAATGGCTTGACCAGCTCATATTCGAATCGCCGCGCGAGGAAGATGGTGCCGAACGCCGTGATGAGCAGGCAGCCGAGACCGGCGAGCAGGCCCAGACGGACATAATCGATCAATGTCGAACTATCGCCCCACACCTCGATCGTTCCGATCGCCGATCCGTTGCGCTGAACCGTGACGGCGAAAGGACGGGGAAAGAAAATGCGGGTCAAGGCCGGCGCCGGGTCGGGGGCCGGCGAGGTCCATTCGGTGACCGGTCGGCCGACATCGTTGAGCACGCGCAAGCGGGCAATGCCGGGAATGCGGGTCAAGGGTTCCAACCCTTCGCGGACCGCCTGCGGATCGTTGAACACCAGCGCCGGTTCGACGCCGTAGGCGCCCAATTTGGCGGCGAGTTCCATATTGCGATCGGCATAGCCGCGCAGCGCGGTTACCCCGGCGAGCAGGATGGTCAGGCCCGAAAGCGCGACCGCGAACAGGGTGATCCCGAAATGAAAGCGCGACAGCAGTTTTTGCAGCGTTGTGCGGGTGCCGATGCGTTCGACCGGGGGCGTGGGGTTCGGGCCGGTCATGACGCGCCCTCTTCGCCGCCGCCGATGCGCAGGACGCGCGGATCGATACGCAGCGGGCCGCGCCCGATCGCGTCGATATTGACCGAAAAGCTGATGCTCGCCGCCTTGTTGCTGAGACAGAACATCGCGCCATAGATGCATGCGGCGTCATCGTCGGTGATGGTCAGGACCGCGCGGCCGCGCACCCAGGCGATAAGCTGCCGGCGATCGGCGACGGGCATCCGGCCGAGGAACAAGATATCGCACTCGGGGGTGACGGTGGCGGTGGTCACCCGGCGGACCGTGACCGAGCCGGGCCCCGGAACATCGGGCGCCATGCGATCGGCCAGCCGCGGCGCGCCAACCACGCACATCGTCCGGGCTGCCGCCGCCGAACCATGGGGCCAGCGCGCATAGCTGACGATGCCGCCCACCATCCGGTTGACGGCGCGCGTCATCCCGCCCGACCCGTCTTCGACAGCGGTCTGGCTTGCGGCTTGAACCGACATCTGGGGCGTCGTTACCAACGCGCCGATCAGAAACAGTGATGCCAGCACCTGGCCGCGCCCCCAACTGCGTTTCAGGGGCATCCTGCCCCAGCGAAGGCGCGTCCGCTAGTCAAAACAATTGGAAAGTCAATGAAAAGTGACGTCATGCGGCCAAATAGAAACAGCGGCCGCATCGATTCAACCTCGTCTATTCGGCGCGCAAACGGTCACTGAATCCCTTGCGCAATTTGGCCAGCTTCGGCGGGATCACCGCCATGCAATAGGGATTACGCTGGCCTTCGCCGTCCCAATAGGCTTGGTGGTAATCTTCGGCCGGATACCATTGGGACGCACTCTCGATCGTAGTAACGATGGATGCGGGCCAATCGGCAGCGGCGCGTGTGATTCCGGCGCGCGCGGCATCGGCCTGCGCGGCATCGAGCGGGAAGAGGGCGCTGCGATACTGGGTGCCGATGTCATTGCCCTGGCGGTTGAGCGTCGTCGGATCGTGCGTCGCAAAATGGACGTCGAGCAGGTCGTCGTAAGAAATGACGGCGGGATCGAAGGTGATGCGGATCGCCTCGGCGTGGCCGGTGTCGCCGCTGCAAACCTGCTTGTAGGTCGGATTCTCGACGGTGCCGCCGATGTAGCCGCTCTCGACGCCCTCGACACCGCTGAGCGACTGGAACACGGCTTCGGTGCACCAGAAGCAGCCTCCGGCGAAAATGGCGGTCACACGGGTCATGGCGTCGATCCTTGCTGGGAGGAAGTGGAATGCTCCCGAAATAGGATGTGTGCCAGGCTATTCCAAGGGCGGCGGGTCCAAGGGCGGCGGGTCCAAGGGCGGCGGGGCGTCGACGAGTGGCGGGTGCAGCGGCTGGCCCGCCTTGCGCAGCGAAGCGATCGTCGATGTTTCGGCTTCGAGCGAAGCGACGCGGTCGCGCCAGTTCGGATGCGTGCTGGCCTGGAACAACGGTCGCCCCTTTCGCTGACCGAAGCGCGACCAGAAGCGCGCCGCCGCGGCCGGATCATAGCCCGCCCCGACGAGCAGCCACACCGACAGCCGATCGGCTTCGGCCTCGGTCTGCTTGAACAGGCGCGCATTGCGGCCGAATTGTTTGCCGATACCGCGATCTACCCCCGCCGCATCGAGCCGCGCGCGGTGACGCAGGATATTATGTGCCAGTTCGTGCGCGATTGCGGCTGCGAGTTCCTCGTCATCGGCGGCGAAATCGCCAAGGCCCTGGTTGACGAGGACCATCCGTCCGTCGGCGACGGCGCCCGGCTTTTCATTGGCCTCGACCCGAAAGTCGCTGACGCAGCCTGCTACCGGCGTCAGTTGGACGATATGTCCGGCGCCGACATGCAGTGCGATCGCGGCATCGACCGGTCGTGCCGCCATGCTGCCTTCGATCGCGGTGATGCGTGCAAAGGGATGGTCTCCGGTTCCATCGGGGACGGGCGCGTCCGCTATCGCCGTGACCGGTGTTCCGACTTTCATCCCCGCCGATGCGGCGGGCGAATGCGGGGCTAGCGCCGCAATGAACGGATGAGTCTGGTCCTCGGCGCTGTAAGCTGCGAGCGCCTCTGCGCGCCGGTCGGCGGCGTAGAGGCGCGGGTCGCCCCATATCCACCCGAACTGCGGCTGGCGCACCGGGCACCAGGCGGCGTTGGCGGTCGTCAACCGGAAGCCGATGGCCGCGACGCGCGCCTCGGTCGACGCCAATGCGGCATAGGGCGATTGTCCGGTGGGCGCCGCCGCCAGCACGGGCGCCGCCATCGACGCCAGCAGAGCGGCAAGGATCATCGGGGCGCGGCGCAGCATCGGCACCCCCTATCAAGTCGCACCTGTCGGGGCCATGAATTTCGCCCCTATCCGGGGTTCCGGACCTCTTGCCTATCGCCCGGCAAGCGCCGATAGGGCGGGCAATGACGCACGCCTCTGTCTTGCCGGCGCCTGCCGCCCGCCAACCCCACCCCGCGGCGCTCGCGCGCTGGCTCTGGGCGGTCGCACTGCTCGTGATCATCGTGGTCGGGGTCGGCGGTATCACCCGTCTCACCGAATCGGGGCTTTCAATTACCGAATGGCGTCCCGTTTCCGGCGTCTTGCCGCCGCTGAGCGAGGCCGGATGGATCGCGGAATTCGAGAAGTACAAACTGATCCCCGAATATAGGGAGATCAACCTCGGCATGACGCTGGCGGGGTTCAAGGCGATCTTCTTTTGGGAATGGCTGCATCGCATCCTCGGCCGGCTTGTCGGCATGGCGCTGCTCGTACCGCTCGCCTGGTACGCCTGGCGCCGCGCGATCCCGGCGGGTTATGGCCCACGTCTGATCGCGCTCGCCGCGCTCGTCGGATTGCAGGGCGCGATCGGCTGGTGGATGGTCGCCTCGGGGCTCGAATATCGCACCGACGTCAGCCATTTCCGCCTCGCCACCCATTTGCTGACCGCGCTGTTCCTGCTTGCCGGGCTGGTGTGGACGGCGCGCGACCTCGACAGGCTGGCGCGCGATCCCGCCGCGCGCCCGGCGCGCCTGACCGGATCTGCGCTGGGCGTCATCGCGATCCTCTTCGTCCAGCTGCTGCTCGGCGCGTGGGTCGCGGGGCTCAACGCCGGCTATGTCGCGAGCAGTTGGCCGCTGATGAACGATCATTTCGTGCCCGAGGGTATCGATTGGGCGGGCGGCGCCTGGCTTGCTCTCACCAACGATCCCTTCCTGATCCATTTCCTCCATCGCTGGTGGTCGTGGATTGCGGCGATCGCGTTGCTCCTCCTCGCGCGCACCTTGTCGCGGCGCGGTGCGCGCAGCGAGGCGCGGCTGCTCGTCGCGGTCGTCGCGGCGCAGATGCTGCTCGGCATCTGGACCGTCGTCTCGGGCGTTTCGATGTGGGTTGCCGTGTGGCATCAGGTGACCGGCGCGATCCTCGTCGCGATCGCCGCGGCGGGGCTTCACCGGCTGGGTCGCCGCTCCGCATGATCCCGGTCGGCAGCCTCGGCGGCGCGCTATTGCTGCTGGTGGCGCAGCCTTTTCCGTCCCCTGCGCCGGACGATGTTCCGGCCGCGACGACCGCGCATTTCCAGTTCGCTCCCCCGGTGGGCCGGCCGATGACCTATCGCGTGACCACGCGCCGGATCGGCCGCGAAGGATCGCTGATCAACTTCTCGCTCACCTATGCGCTGCAATGGCAGCGTGTCGGGCGCGGTTACCGGCTCGAGGCGGTGCTGCAGCGGATCGATTCCGATGCCCGCCCCGAAGTGACTCGCGCGCTGTCGTTGATGCTCGATCCGCTGGTGGGCGAAGCGATGGTCTATCTCGTCGCGCCCGACGGCGGCCGTATCGATCTTGTCGATCCGGAAGGATTGTGGGCGCGAGTAACCGCGCGGATAGAAGCGGTGGGCGCCAAGGCGGGACGGCCCGAAGCCCGGCAACTGGCGCAGTTGATTGCCGCGCTGCCCGCCGCCGAGCGCGACCGGCTGGCGACCGCCGATATACGGGCGCTGATTGCGCCTGCAAACAATGCCATTCCGGTCTCTGCGCAGGCGGACGGCGCGAGCGTGTCGATCATGCACGACGGCGCGTTGCAGACGATCGCCAAGGTCGAGCGCGATTCCGCACCCGTCGCCGGCGCCGCCAAGCCGCTGGAAATCGACAATCTGTGGACCATCGACACCGCCACCGGGCTGGTGATGCGCGAGCAGCGACAGAGCTGGATCGTCGAGGCCGAGGACGACGGACGGACCCTCGTCGAAGAACGGGTCCGTGCGCTGGAGCTTGTTCCGTAAAGGAGAAGGTATTATAGTACCTGTCAGGAAAGCCGCGCGATGCTTGACTTTCCGCTCGGTTGGCGCCATTGGCCCGCTCCGAAGCGCCGCTGCGTCCCTTCGAGGATCAGGCGGCGCGGTTTGTTCGGGCGGCGGCATGGCTGCTCGTCCTAGTCCCTATCTGTCAAGGAGGTCGCCATGATGAAGGCGCTGACCAAGACGACCGCTTCGGCAAATGCCGGTACGGTCGAAAAGAAATGGGTGCTGATCGACGCCGAGGGTCTCGTTGTGGGCCGCGTTGCTTCGATTATCGCCAACATCCTGCGCGGCAAGCACAAGCCGTCGTTCACCCCCCACGTCGATTGCGGTGACAATGTCATCGTCATCAATGCGGAGAAGGTGGCGTTCACCGGCAAGAAGCTGCAGGACAAGCGTTACTACAAGCACACCGGTTATGCCGGCGGCATCAAGGAAACGAGCCCCGCGAAGATCCTCGAAGGCCGTTTTCCCGAGCGCGTGCTCGAAAAGGCCATCGAACGCATGATCCCGCGTGGCCCGCTCGGCCGCCAGCAGATGCGCAACCTGCGCGTCTTCGCCGGTGCTGAACATCCGCATGAAGGGCAGAGCCCCGAAGTGATCGACGTCGCGTCGATGAACCGCAAGAACAAGGTGGGTGCATAATGGCTGACGAACAGACCATGACCGATCTCAAGGATCTCGCCGGCGCTGTCGAAGGCACCGTCGCTGCTCCGGTCTCGACCACGCCGCTGCGCGAAAAGATCGTCGACAAGCAGGGCCGCGCCTATGCGACCGGCCGCCGCAAGGACGCCGTTGCCCGCGTGTGGGTCAAGCCCGGCACGGGCAAGATCACCGTCAACGGCCGCGACCAGGAAGTCTATTTCGCACGTCCGACGCTGCGTCTCGTCATCAACCAGCCCTTCGGTCTGACCGAGCGCGTTGGCCAGTATGACGTGATCGCAACCGTCAAGGGTGGTGGCCTGTCGGGCCAGGCGGGTGCCGTGCTTCACGGTATCTCGCAGGCGTTGACCCGTTTCGAACCCGCGCTGCGCGGTGTTGTGAAAACGGCCGGCTTCCTGACCCGCGACAGCCGCACGGTCGAACGTAAGAAGTACGGCAAGGCCAAGGCTCGCCGTAGCTTCCAGTTCTCGAAGCGCTAATCAGTTTTCCGTCGACGGACGGACAAGGGAAGGGCGGTCCGGCAACGGGCCGCCCTTTTCCGTTGGGCAAGGGGTGATCCGTTGCGGCACCCGCTCGGCTAGAGCAGGTCGAGACTCCCGAGCGCGAGCGCCTGACGCGCCGGTCGTTCGGCCATCACCGCGAACATCTCGTCGCCGCGTGCCGTGCGTTCGACGCTCATCGATGCGAAGACCGCCATGAAATAGCCGCTCAAGGCCCCGACGCGGTAATCGGTCCACAGCGCTTCGGCATCGAGCTTAACGCCCGCGGCGGTCAATGCTGCGATCCAATGGTCGAACGCCGGCCGGTCGGCGGCGGCGCGTTCTAAGGGGTCGGCGATGCTGGTGCCGACCAGATAGGCGAGGTCGGCCGCGCCGCTGCCACGCCCCAGCGTCTGCCAGTCGACGATCCAGCAGGCTTCGCCGTCCGGCGCGAAGAGGATATTGTCGACGCGCAGGTCGCCATGGATGATCGTCCGGACCGAAGGCTCGCGCGCCAGATAGGCGTCGAGTTTTGTAACGAGCCCGGCGCCGAGGTCGAGCACTTCGGGCGCGAGCCTTGCCGCATAGCGTTCGCGAAAACCGATATAGAGCTGGGGGAACAGGGTGCGGATCAGCCCGGCATTGTCGCGTGCAAGCGAGGGTATCTGCGCGAGCCGGGCGTCGTTCCACAAATATCCGTGAAGCTTTGCCGCCGCTTCGATGCAAGGGATCAGGCCGGAGAGGCCGAGACCGGCAAGCTGGTCGCCCGCCCGTGCCGGAGCGAGGTCCGACAGGATCAGGACAAAGTCGACGTCATCGTCGGCGATGTCGCAATAATGGCATATCGGCGCGGGAACGTCGCTTGCCGCGGCAAGCTCGCGATACCAGCTGATTTCCTTGACATAGGTGCCAGTAAGCTTGGCGATATTGCGGCTCGCCTCGTCGTGGCTCGGGCATTTGGCGATGACAGTTGCGGGCGCTTCGATGCCGTCCTGCCAGTCGAGCGTCAGGCGATAGCTGTCGCACATCTGCCCGGTGCCCACCTTGGCTGCGACGAAACCCTTCAGCCTGTCCGGGTGCCCGAGCACGGCACCGAGCCATTGCGGTTGCATCGCCTCGGGCGAGGTCGGAAAACTCACGGTGCGGGATCCATCAGGCCGGTGAGCCCCGTCGGCGCGTGCGGGCCGACGAACAATTGTTCGAGCACGCCGATACCGCTGTCGCGGCGGTCGCCGTCGGCGAGGTCGGCGCGGACGAGCGCCTGCACATGCATCGCGAGCGGATTGCCCCACATCCGCTCGGCTTCGGACAGGCTGTCGTGCGCGATCTCGAGTTCGCCATGGTCGAAACCATGGCCCCAGACTGGATGGGTGTAGCCAAGGCCGCTCATCGCGAAAATCGGCCCGCTCGGGGTCAATGTCAGGCGCGTGCTGCCGTCGAAATCGGCGGTCAGTTTGGCGAGCCGTCGCGTGCCCGGCTGCCATTCGGCGGTGAAAGCGGGGTCGGCATAATGGCGCTCGCCGCCGTTCGTGCCGGCCAGCACCGCGCGGCGGTTCCATGGTGCGCCCTCGCCGTCGTCGTTGCTGTGAAAGAAGAGCGAGCGGTCGGCAAAATTGCACGGCGTCCACAGCCAGAAGAATTGGTGGAAATTGCCCTGCGGCGGCGGTTGCGGCTCGGCGGCGCCGACGGGACGGATACCCCAGCTACGGTCGCGCGTTCCGGCCCAGTCGGCACCGACATCGACACGCGCGCCATCGACCGAGAGCCACCCCGACCAATAGCCGCTTTGCGTCATGCGCGTATAGTCCATGAACAGGCGCGTGCCGTTGCGGCGCGTAAAGCGCGGCTCCTCGATCGGGAAATGGCGTGCGGTGAAATGCAGCTCGCCAGCAAGCGGACCGTCATTGGGGGCGATGCGCAACGTCAGCCGCTCGAGCGGCGCATCTATTTCGATCGTGATCGGCCCCACCGACAGATCGAGCCGCTCGCCCCCCGATCGGCGGCTGGCGCGCAAATTATGCTGCACGCCATCGACCAACACGCAAAAAGCCGCATCTACGATGCCCAACTGCGGATAGAAACCCATCGCCGCGGCGAAAAAGACCGATCCGTCGGGCGAAGTGCCGTTGAAGAAATAGCGATCATAGAAATTGCGGTCGGTGCCCGCGAAGGCAATCGGCTCGGCGCTCTGGTGCAGCGGGAAATCGTCGCCCTTGGTCAGCATCGTCTCTCATCCCATTTCCGTTTTTTCTTGCAACGTAACGGGATACGGCGCGGCGTCAATGCACCGGCGGATCGACCGGCGGCACGGCGTCGATCGGTGCGACGGGTTCGCCCGGTTCGCGCGGCGGCAATGCATCGGGCGGCACGTCGTCGATCTGCATGTCGGGGGTCGGAACCGCCCCGACGTTGCGAACACGGACTGCGATGTCGCCGTCCTTGATCCGCAGCTCGTTGAAGCTCGGCGGGGTCGAGCGGATGCGCTGCGACAGCGTCCCCGCGCCGATCATGCGGATCGGTCCGGATGCGGTTTGAGCGACGAGATCGAAGGCGTCGTGAACATGGCCGGTGAGCACCGCCGCGACGCCGCGCTTGGCCAGTTCGCGCAGCGCCCGTTCGCCGCCTCGGGTCAGCGCGCGGCCGCGCGTGCCTGCTTCGACGAGCGGGTGGTGCGCGGTGACGAGTAGCGTCGAGCCGCGCGGCAGCGCATCGATTGCAGCGAGTGTCTTGGTGAGCGCTTTGGGCGTCACCCAGCCCTTCGACCAGTCGAGCCGCCATTGCGCGCGCGCGGTGGTCTTGAGCGGCACCACTGCGACGCCGGGCAGGTCGAGTTCGCGCTCGACGAGCGCCTCGATCCCGCGGATGCGGCGATAGGGGTCGAAAAAGCGTTCGAACGGGTTGAAATAGGGGAGGTCATGATTGCCGACCTCGACCGTAACCGGCACGTCGAGCGCGCCGATCCAGTCGCACGCCGCTGCAAATTCGCGGCTGCGCGCGCGCATCGTGAGGTCGCCGGTGATCAGCACCGCATCGGGTTGTTCGCGGCGCACGCATTCGCGGAACCAGGCGATCGCGGCGCGATCCTCGAGCCCGAAATGCAGGTCGCTGATGTGGAACAGCCGCGTCATGGCTTGGCAGGTGCCGTAGCGAGGAACGCGAGCGGGCTGGATTCGAGGCGATAGGTCGCGCCCGACGGCAATTCGGCGGGTTCGCCGTCGAGGAGCAGGCCGATCGATCCTTTGCTTTCAATGACCACCGCGCGGCGTTCGGACAGGTCGACGCTCGGCCCTTCGCGAAAATCGCCGCCGAGCCAGGCGATCCCGTGGCTGAGGATCGAGCCGGCGCTATCGGTGATCAATCCTTCGGCAAGGATGCGGTCGGACTTTGGCGTCAGGTTGATCGCCTGGAACGACTGGTCCGAACCGCGGATGCGGACACCATCGCCGTGAAGCGTCGCATCGATCGCATCGGGGATGGTTTCGGCAAGGCCGCTGAGACTGAGCGAGCGGAACTGTTCGCGAACCTCTGCCCATGCCGTGGTCGGCCCAGCGATCACGCCGATATAAGCGCGCCCCGCGTCGCAAAGGATCGTCGGCGGATGGGCGTTCCGCGCCTTGCCGACGAGCGCGTCCCGCAAAATATCCTCGGGACCGCGATCGCCATGCAGCGTCTTGTGAAACAGATTGAGCGTTCCGCCGGGGAGCGGGAGCATTGCGCCGCCCCATGTTTCGAGCTTGCTCGCGGCGGCGTTGAGTGTGCCGTCGCCGCTGAGGACCAGCAGCAGGTCGACGCCGTCGCCCTCCAGCGTGGCCGCCGAAGGCAGCTCCTCGTCAGGAAGGATGGCCGTGCGGACGAGCGGTGCGCCCGCCGCGCGGCATATCTCGGTCAAACGGCCGACGAGGGTCTCGTCGGAACTGCCGCTACGCAGGTTGCAGACAAGGGCGGGGCGCGAGAAATTGCTGGTCATCGTCCTGTCCTACGCGCGAGCGCGAAAAAGGTAGCGAACGGCTCTTTCTCTTTCTCTCGTCATCCCGGACTTGATCCGGGAACCATTGCGCCTGTCCCGCACGCCCGTGCTATTATTCATGGCCCCCGATCAAGTCCGGGGTGACGAAAAAGTGAGGTGCAGACCTTGCCGCGCCGTCTTGTTCGCCGCACCGCCGCCCTGTAGGGCGCGAAAGATGGCGGGGTCGGTTTCCAAAGGACGACGGTTGATCAAATTCCTTTTCGTGCTGCTGCTGCTCGTGCTGCTGTTCGGCGGCGGCGCCAAGATGATCGTTGCTGGCGGCGCCAAGTCGCTCAATATGGCCGACCGGCTGCTGGGGCAGGGCGACGGGGTGTGGTTGCTGCTCGGCGATCAGCCCTATGGCCGCGGTCCCCGCCAGTCGCTCGACATCTGGTTGCCCGATAATGCCAAAGCCGACGACCAGTTGCCGGTGATCGTCTTTTTCTATGGCGGCGGCTGGGATAGCGGTGAGCGGGGCAGCTACGGATTTGTCGGACGCGCGCTGGCGCGGCAGGGCTTCGTCGTCGTGATCCCCGATTATCGCCTCGTGCCCAAGGCGTATTGGCCCGACTTTATCGAGGACAGCGCGGCGGCGGTCGCATGGACGCACGAACATATCGCCAAGCTCGGCGGCGACCCCGACCGGATCGCGCTGATGGGCCATTCGGCGGGCGCCTATAATGCCGCGATGCTCGCGCTTGATCCCCAATGGCTGCGCGCGGTGAAGAGCGATCCGTCGATCATCCGCGGCGTCGCGGGCCTCGCGGGCCCTTATGACTTCCTCCCGCTCGAAAAGGGCGGCCGCGGCGACAAGGCGATGGGCAAGGTCAAGCCGATCGAGAAAACCCAGCCGATCCATTTCGCGCGCGGCGACGCGCCGCCCTTGTGGCTCGCGACCGGCGACGAGGACGACACGGTGCGCCCGCGCAACAGCCAGAACCTCGCCGCCGCGATCGAGAAGGCGGGCGGCCCGGTGACGCTCCGCATCTATCCGGGCATGGGGCATACCGGCATCGTGATGGCGCTCGCCGCGCCGTTCCAGGGCAGGGGGCCGGTGCTCGACGAAGCGACCGATTTCCTGCGCGGCGTCACGGCGCGGCGTATTACGCCCACAGCCGAGGCCGCGAAGTGAGCGCCCCGATCCCGGCGATCGTCCTCGCGGGCAGTCGGCCCGGCCCCGATCCGCTGCTGACCGGCAGCGGGGTTTCGACCAAGGCGTTGCTACCGATCGCGGGACAAGCGATGCTCGTCCATGTCGTGAAGGCGCTGCGCGCTTCGCCCGAAGTCGGCGCGATCACGATCCTGGCGCAGGACAGCGCCGAACTCGCGGTCGAGCCGGGGTTGGCTGGGCTCGCCGACCTGCATTTCGCGGATTCGGGGCAGGGGATCAGCAGCTCGCTCGCCGCCGCCTTGCCACCGGGCGACGATCCTTTGCTCGTCACCACTGCCGACAATGTTCTGCTGACCGCCACGATGATCGCCGAATTCCTGGCCGGGGCCGAGGAAAGCGACGTCGCGGTCGCGATGGTCGAGCGCGACGTGCTGCTCGCGCGCTATCCGCAGTCGAAGCGCACCTGGCTGAAATTCCGCGGCGGCTGGTGGTCGGGGGCGAACATGTTCCGCCTGCGCGGGCGCCGCGTGCTGCCTTTGCTCGATTTCTGGGGCCGCATCGAACGCGACCGCAAGAAGGGGCTCAAAATCATTGCGGCTTTCGGCCCATGGCTGCTCATTGGCGCGCTGCTTCGCCTCTTCACGATCCAGCAGGGCGTCGCGCGCGCCGGGCTGCGTTTTGGGTTGAAGGCGAAGGTCGTCCCGATGTCGGAGCCCGAGGCGTGCATCGATGCCGACAAGCCCGCCGACATCGAACTGATCGAAGCGATATTTGCCGCGCGGCGGGAAGCGGCTATAGGGCAACCCCTATGACAATCGACAAAGCCATCATCCTGTCGGCCGGGCAGGGCTCGCGCCTCCTGCCGCTGACCCGCGACATTCCCAAATGCCTGATCGAGTTCAACGGCCGCAGCCTCATCAGCTGGCAGGTCGCTGCGCTCGTCGCGAACGGGATCAAGGACATCGTCGTCGTCACGGGCTTTCGCACCGAACGCGTCGAGGATCATGCGCTCCAGCTCTACCGCGACACCGGCGCGCGCATTCGGACGTTGTTCAATCCCTTCTTCCAGGTCGCCGACAATCTCGGCACCTGCTGGATCGCGCGCGAGGAGATGGACCGCGATTTCATCATCCTCAACGGCGACACCATCATTTCGGACGAGATCGTCGCGAAGCTGATCGCGGGTGCGAACGAACCGATCAATGTCACCGTCGACGTCAAGGCCGACTATGACGACGACGATATGAAGGTGAACCGCGACGCCGAGGGGCGCCTGCATCACATCGGCAAGCGGCTGCTGCCCCCCGACACCAATGCGGAGTCGATCGGCATGCTGGCGTTCGTCGGCGACGGCCCATCGATCTTCCGCAACCAGGTCGACCAGATGATGCGCACTCCCGACGGGGTCGAGCGCTGGTATCTGCGCGCGATCGACATCATCGCCAAGGGCAACCGCGTCGGCACCGTGTCGATCGAAGGGCTCGAATGGCAGGAAGTCGACTTCCCGCAGGATGTCGAAGCCGCCGATACGCTTACCGCGAAATGGGCCGAAGAAGGCCGCTACGCGAAATAGGGTTTGAGCCAGTCGGTGAGCGCCGCGACCTGAGCTTCGTCGAGCTTTACCGCTTGCCCGAGGTCGGGCTGCGCCGGCCAGCCTGCGTCGGGGACCGTCAAGCCTGCGCCCGAACGTTCGCCGTCATAGCGCGGCAGCACATGGAAATGGACGTGCGGGTCGACCATCATCAGCATCAGATAGTTGATCTTCGTATAGCCGACCGCCTGCGTCAGCGCGGCCTCGATCGCGGCGGTTGCAGTCTTGAGTTCGGCATGGGCTTCGGCGGGCAGGTCGCCGAACGCGGGCGCGTCGGATTTCGCTGCCAGCACCAGAGCGCCGAGCGTCGGCTGGGCGGGACGGAGCAGCAGGACCCAATGGTCATATTCGGCGATCAGCGTCGCCGGATAGCCGAATTTTTCGATGGTCTCGTTCATGCTTCTTCCATCCAGCTTACGATCGGGCGGCCTGCGCGCTTCACCGCATAGGCTTGCACCAGCCGCACCGCATGGACGATCAGCGAGATCACGGTCCACCATGCCAATGCAATCAGGCCGATGTCGGGGCGCCCCGCGAGCGTTGCGAAAAAGAGGATGGCGAAGTTTGGATTGCGGCGCGCGGTGACCAGCCGGAAATCGCTGTCGAATTTCTGCCAGACGTGGATGTCCATGCCGAAATCCTTGATGAACAGTCCCTCGATCACGCGCTGGAGGATATAGCCCGCGACGACCGCAACCATGACCAGGATGAACGCCTGATTGGATAGTGCGAGGCCCCAGCTGCCGAGCCCGACGCCCCAGAAATACCACCAGAAGGGCGGGTGGACCAGGTCGACGCCATGGTCGGCGACATTGCCCCATTTGGACGAGGTGATCGTGCAGCGCGCCAGCTTTCCGTCGACGGTGTCGAGCACCATGAAGATGAAGCCCGCAAGCATGCCCGCCCAGTAATGGCCGTAGGCGAAGAGATAGGTCGCATAGATGCACAGCGCCGCGCCGATCGCGGTGACCATATTGGGCGTCATGCCGATGCTCGCGGCGCCGCGCGTCAGCCACAGCGCGAGCTCGGGCCACAGATATTTGGTCAGCGCGTCGGTGACGCCCTTATAGGCGCCGAAATAGCTCTTCCGCTCGATCTCGCGCCGTGTTTCGGGCGTCAGCCGCTGGATGAACGGGCAGTCGAGCTTGCGCAGCTGGCGGTTATAGATTTGCGGATTGTCGCGATAGTCGATGATGGTGAGCGTATCGCGATGCTGCGCGATCTCCTCGGCGCGCATGCCGCCGGTCAGATGCGCCATCACAAGGTCGCTGCCATCCATCACCACCGCACCGGGCAGCGTCAGGATGTGCCGCAGCCATACCGGATCGAAGACATAGTCGAGATTGACGTATAGCTGCGCGCCAGAAGGGGCCGCACTTTCGGGCAAGCCTTCGGCGCGCGCCAGCCGCCGCAACCGTTCGGCATTGGACATGCCCCAGAGCAGAGTCGAGTTTTCGCCGATCGGCGTCAGGACGGGCAGGGATTTCGCTTCGGTCATCCGCCGCTCTTATCCTGCCCGGCGTCCATTGCAAGGAAGCGCAGGATTGCTTCGGCGCCGCGCTGCGCCGCGCCCGCCGGGTTACCGCCGATCGATTCCGCCAGCCTTTCGCACTGGGCGTCGGTATAAAGCGCATGGCGGGCGGCCGCTTGATCGAGCCTAGCGGGTAGGGCCGCGAGGTCGTCCACGACGTCGCCGAGCGTCCAGAATAGATAGTCGGGATCACCCCGCCAATTGACGCCGTGCGCATTGAGGAACAGGCATGGGCGCGGCGTTCCGAGGAATTCATACACCTGGCTGCTGACGTCGCCGAGATAGATGTCGGCGCCGCTGGTATAACTCATGTCGAACAGCCGGTCGGACGCCAGGTCGATCAATATCTTGCCCGGAATCGCCAGCGCCGTCACCGCGTCGCGCTCGGCATCGCTTGCCTCGGCGAAAAGCCGGACGTGCGGCGCGACGACGAGATTATAGCGGTCCTGCGCCGCGAACCGGTCGATGATGTCGCGCCCGAACCGATCCCATGACGACAGGTCCCGCCTGAAATGCGGCGCGTACAATATGGTCGGCCGGCCGTTCGTGAACAGCGGTTCGCGCGTCGCTTGCAGCCGCGGCATCAGGTCGAGCTTTACATAGCCGTTGACGGCATAACGCCCCGGCCGGATCGTCCCGGCATCGAGTAGGCGCTGCTCGCTCTTCTCGCCCGCGACGAGCACGAAATCGAAATGCCGGTCGCGTGGGTCGAGCATGATCGCGCGGTCGCCCGCCCCGTGCGGGGTGAAGATCAACCGCGTTTTGCGCGGCAGGAAATACCGGATCGCGGTGGTCGTCCGCTCGGGTACGACGATCGCGTCGAACTGGCGCAGGAACGGCAGGGCATCGAGCAGGATCGGCAGACGTGGATGGCGAAACAGCCCCTTTTCGCGGAGCCAGCGAGCAAAACCCTTCTGACCAAGCAGCGTGATCTTTGGCGCGAACCCCGGATAGGCAAGCGTCACCTGTTCGACCACGCGCAGATGGTCCGCGCTCGAAACCGCAACTTCGACCGCCTGCCCCGCTGCCGCCATTTCAGCGGCGATGGGCAGCGCGTGGAAGACATGGTGGGGCTCACCGACGAACAGGAACAGGATACGCATCAACGAGTCTCAATCACCGAGGTATTCTCGAAATCGGCGGCTTGCCAGCCATGCCTTGCGGCGAGGCGGACGAATTTGTCGCCGCGCCCGACCAGCCAGGCTTCGCTGGCGAGGGCAAAGGTCGGTGCGTCGCTGACATGGTCCGAATAGGCGCGGATATGGACGGCGCCGTCCTTGGCATTGGCTGCAAGCCATTCGGCAACGCGTCTCGCCTTTTCCTCGCCATAGCAATTTTGCCCGTCGAGTATGGGCAGCCAGTTTCCGGCGGCATCGCGCTGGTGGCGTGAGGCGACGATGGCGTCGAAGCCGAGCGCGGCGGCAATTGCACCGGCATAGAATTCGGGCGCGGCGGACGCCATCAGCAGGCGATACCCCTCGGCGCGGTCGCGCGCGATGCACGCTGCCGCGCCCGGCGGGACGTCGCGCGGGACGCGCCACGCGGCGAAATCGGCGGCGAGCGCCTCGGCGCGTTTAGGGGCGATGCGGGCGCCGAGCATCAGGCGGATAGCGGCGGGCTTGAACCGGTCGCGGCCATAGAGGCGCAGCGCATAGCCGATCATCAGCGCGGCGAGCGCCGGAAGCAGCAGCAGGCGCCACGGTGCCTCGCGCCACGCCGCCCACAGCAGGAACAGCGTGAAGGTCGGCGTGCGCAGCACGGTGCGATCGAGATCGTAAATCGCGACGCGGACGGGAGCCATTTCGCTCATCCCTCGGTCGGTCCGATCAGGCGCAGTTTACGCGCCGTCTTGCCGAGCGAGGCGCGGTCGGCGAGCGGCAGGGCAAAGCGCAGCGCGAGCCAGATCGCGCCCACGGCGATCAGCCCGAGCAGCGGCAGCGATATGGGGTCGGGCAACAGATCGGCGAACACCGCCGCCGTGCCGGCTACCAGGGTGATCACAACGCCGCGCAGCGCGACCGCGGGAAATTGCGCATCGAAGGGGTGCAGCTTTTCGGTCACCGCGAGCTGGAGCGTCGGGATCGCCGCCATCACGACAAGGCCGATCGCTGTCGCCAGCGTCACCCCGGTCAGCGGATCGAGATGGCCGACGATCAGCCAGCCCGCGCCAATCGCGACGGCAACGCCGAAGATGCTGGCGGTGAGTTGCTGGCGGAAAGCTGCGACGACCTGCAGCACGGGTGATGAAATGCCGAGCACGGCTTCGGCGGCGCGCGCGAACAGCAGGATGACGAGCGCGGCCTGGGCGGCCTGCGCCTGATGCCCGAACAGCCCGAGCAGCGACGCGCTGCCCGCGGCGAGCACCGCGGCGAGCGGCAGCGCGATCGCCGAGATCAGCCGCGTCGCATAGGCATAGATGTCGGCGACCTGCCGCCGGTCCTCGCGTTCGGCGCTCGCGGCGAGCGGGGCCATGACGTAGGTGAAGGCGATGCGCACCAGCTGGACGACGCTCGACAGCTTGCGCGCAATCGTGAACAGGCCCGCCGCCGCGGCGCCCGCCGCGCCAGGAAGCATCATGTTGAGGATCAGTGCGGGCGCATCGCCGAACAGCCGCGTGATGATGTTCGACGGCAGGATCGAAAGCCCCGCCCAGAAGGTGTTGCGCGTCGTGTCGGTGACCCAGGGGCCATGCCACAGGTCGGCGAAACTATAGTGGCGCGCGAGCAGTCGCACGCTGAGCGCCGCGGTGATCGCGAGCGAGCAGAGATGGGCAAGGAACAGCCCCTTGAGCCCGAGCCCGCCGGCGAAGAACAGCCCCGCGAACACCAGCCGCAACATCTGTTCCCAGACGATCCGCAACCGGATTTCGGCGCCGAACACCATGCGCGCGCGCAGCGCCGAGGTCGCGATCTCGACAAAGGCCCACAGCGGCAGTGCCCAGACGAAGATGCGGATCGCCGGGGTGACGAGTTCGCGGTCGCGATCCGCGACATTGAGCAGCGGCCCGAGATCGGCGGCAAAAAATGCAACGATCGCCGCGACGACGATGCATGGGCCGACGCCAAAGATCATCGCGGTACGCAGCGCGGCCGCCGCCTCGGCATTGCCCGCCGATTGCGGGACGGTGCGCTGCATCGCGCTCGTCATGCCTAGGTCGAAGATATTTTCGAGCAGGTTCACCGCCGCCCACAGCACGGCATAAAGGCCATAGCCCGCGAGGCCGAACATCAGGACGTAAAGCGGCTGCGCGACGATCTCGACCACCGCGCCCAGCCGCGCCAGCACGGTCGTACCGAGCCCGCGTGCGACGCTGCGGTTGGTAACGGTGGGTTGGGCGACGTCTTCGCTCATCGTTGCCGCACCTAGCGACTCGTCCGCCGCGCCGCCAGCGGCTTTCGCGCGGTCGACCCGCTTCACCCTCTTGTCGACTCTGCCTTTCGGGTCTAGGCAGCGCGCAATTGCATAGGGAACCCCGCGATATGGCCCAATTTGTCCTGCCCAAGAACAGCCGCCCGCAAAAGACGGGCAAGGTCCACAAGGCCGAAGGCGCCGCGGCGGTGAAAAAGTTCAAAGTCTATCGCTACGACCCCGATAGCGGCCAGAATCCGCGGTTCGACACGTTCGAGATCGATACCGAAAAATGCGGCCCGATGGTGCTCGATGCGCTGATCAAGATGAAGAGCGAGCAGGATTCGTCGCTGACCTTCCGTCGTTCGTGCCGCGAAGGCATTTGCGGCAGTTGTTCGATGAATATGAACGGCAAGAATGGCCTCGCCTGCACGACCGCGATCGAAGATCTGAAGGGCGACGTCACGATCACCCCGTTGCCGGCGATGGACGTGATCAAGGATCTCGTCCCCGACTTCACCCATTTCTATGCGCAATATGCGTCGATCGAGCCCTGGCTGAAGACCAAGACGACGACGCCGAGCGGCAAGGAGCGGCTGCAGTCGCCCGCCGAGCGCGAAAAGCTCGATGGGCTATACGAGTGCATCCTGTGCGCCTGCTGCTCGACGAGCTGCCCGAGCTATTGGTGGAACAGCGACAAGTTCCTCGGCCCCGCGATCCTGCTTCAGGCTTATCGCTGGCTCGCCGACAGCCGCGACGAAATGACCGGTGAACGGCTCGACGAGCTCGAAGACCCCTTCCGCCTCTATCGCTGCCACACGATCATGAACTGCGCCAATGCGTGCCCCAAGGGCCTCAGCCCCGCGCGCGCGATCGCCGAGATCAAGAAGCTCGAGGCCGAGAGGCAAGTGTGAACGACGGGATCGAGGAACCGAAGCGCCGGGATCATTTCAGCGCGGAGACGCTGGAGGATGGTTGGGTCAGCTGGAACCTCAAGGACCCCAGCCGCTTCAACGCTTTCATCGAACCGCTGACGGTCCGCGTCGAATCGCCAACTCCTGACGGTCGGCCCCGTGCGCGGGTGCGCATGATACCCGAGTGCAAGCACAGCAATCTTGGCGACAATGTCCATGGCGCGGTGACGCTGGCGCTCGTCGACATCGCGCTGTTCGCGGCGTCGCACCAGTTTGGATCGCTCAATGTCGGCCATTCGGTGACGCTCGACCTGTCGACGCAGTTCGTGGGTGCGGGGCGCGTGGGCGAGCCATTGGACGCTGTCGTCGAGTTGGTGCGCGAGACCGGCCGCCTGATCTTCCTGCGCGGGCTCGTCGTGCAGGGCGAGGGCGACAGCCATATCGTGCTGAGCTTTGCCGGAACGATCCGCAAGGCGAGCGCCAAGTGACCACCGTCCTTGCGGCCTATGACGTGCTCGTCGCGGCGGGCGAGCTTCGCCCCGATCCCGAGCAGCGCGCCGCCGCCGAACGGCTGAACCAGCTGCAGGCCGAACTCGAAGCCGTGCCGAAGCGCGGCAGCCTGCTCTGGCGCCTCGCTGGCCGCAAGCCCGAGGCGCTGCGCGGCGTCTATCTGTGGGGCGCGGTCGGGCGCGGCAAGTCGATGCTGATGGATCTGTTCTATGACCAGCTCGCCATCCAACGGAAGCGCCGCGTCCATTTTCACGCCTTCATGCTCGATGTCCACGCGCGGATGCGCGAGGTCAGGAAGAACGAGACAGGCGACCCCATCCCGCTCGTCGCCGATGCTATCGCCGAAAATACGCGCTGCCTCGCGTTCGACGAGATGGTCGTGAACAACAGCGCCGATGCGATGATCCTCTCGCGCCTGTTCACCGCGCTGATCGACCGCGGGGTAACGATGGTCGCAACCTCGAACCGCCCGCCGAAGGATCTCTACAAGGACGGGCTCAACCGCGAGCATTTCCTGCCCTTCATCGCGCTCGTCGGGGAACGGCTCGACGTGATGGGGCTCAACGGCCCGACCGACTATCGCCGCGACCGGCTCGGCGACGGCGCGCGCTGGTTCGTTCCTGCCGACGATGCGGCGAGCGCGGCGCTGTCGGCGGCCTTCTTCCGCCTGACCGACTATCCGCCCGAGGATCGCGCGCACGTCCCCACGCTAGAACTCGACGTCGGCGGCGGGCGGACGCTCCATGTGCCCAAGGCGTTGAAGGGTGTCGCGGTCTTTTCGTTCAAACGCTTGTGCGGCGAGGCGCGGGGCGCATCGGACTATCTGGCTGTCGCGCGGCATTTCCACACCGTCATCGTCGTCGGCATCCCGCGCATGGGACCCGAGAACCGCAACGAGGCGGCGCGTTTCGTCACGCTGATCGACGCGCTCTACGAATATAAGGTCAAGCTGCTGGCGAGCGCGGCGGCGATGCCCGACCAGCTCTATATCGCGGGCGACGGGGCGTTCGAATTCGAGCGGACGGCGAGCCGCCTCGCCGAAATGCAGTCGGACGATTATCTCGATCTAGGCCATGGCCAGGACGACGCCGCTGGCAATCTTTCCCCAGCGTGACGAATTGACCGTCACCGTAATCAGGTCGCGGACATAGCGCACCTCGTGCGCCAGATGGCCGTACGCCTGCTCGATCGTGCGGCGCAGCGTGCGCAGCGGTTTGGGCGCCGCGACCCCGATCCGCGCCGGGCGCTCGGGGGGGCCGGGTAAAGTCGCAAATCCGCCGCTGGTTACGCGCGTGTCGTCTGCGACCGCGCGGCATAGCGCCTCCATCCGTGAGATTGCGAGGCCGTTGGGGACCTCGCGATCGCGGCTCAGAAGTTCGAAGCTGTGGCTGAAGGCGGAAAACTGGATCGCGCCGCTCGCGGCACTATGGTCCAGCGCGTCGCGCATTTCCTCTTCGGACATCGCGCAAAGCTGCGCCGGGCGGAAACGGCTCGCGCGGTCCATCAGCCCGCTAACCGGCACTTCGCAGACGCCATGGTGGATGCGCATGCCGAGGTTGCCGGGGTCGAGCGAGATGTCGCAGCCATGGCCCTGATACGCGCCGTTGAAACTGCTGTCGAAGCGGAAGCCGAGGGCGGCGAGCGCGCGTAGCGTATCGTCGTTGGCGCCGAAATTGCCGGCGCGAAAGGCGGTCGGTTTCGGTGCGCCTGCTCCCACGAGAATGTCGCGGGCCAGCGCGATCAGCTTCTTCTGCGCCGCGAGCGGGAAATCGCCGATGTTGCGTCCGGTCAGCCGCCCGGCCGGGTTGAAGCGTGCGAAGGCGAGCCATTCGGTGTGGATATGGACTTGCACCTCGTGCCCGCGCTCGACGACCGGCCGGACGATCGCGTCGATCACCTCGGGGCCATAGACCAGCGCGGGCATCGGATCGATGAAGAAGACGCCGGTCAGGCCGTGGCGTTCGAGCATGTCCATCTGGAAATGGATGCCGAAATCGCCATCGCGGCAGCGGCCGAGGATCGAGCTTTCGAAATTGGCGCGCGCATCGGCACCGCGCTGGTAGAGGCCGGCCGACAATTCGGTGTCGAAGCTGATGATTGCCCGGGTCACGCCTCGCGCCTAGCAGTGCTGCGATAAGGGAGCGTTAACCGGCGCCTGCGGGATAACCCGTCTGTCACGCCACGCTTTCGTCGGGCTAACATAGCCGCAGGGGTGGGACAAGCTGCCCAAAGATCCGGCTTCGCGTCGGGACAGGATGATGTCAGCATCGCCGGAACATCATATCCTTGTCGCACTTTGCCCTTATTCTCATGTGAATGCGCAGACTTGCAATGCGCCTTATAGTTATTGCGAACTATTAGCAAAGAAAGCCTGTTTTTCGTCCTTTTCGCGGTTGTTTCGTTAAGGGAATCGGCGTAGGGGCGTCGCCAGTCTTGGGACCGGAGCGGAGCTTTAGCCCGTGCTCCCGCCGGTCTGTGAACCAATTGCCGGGCTTGCCACGAAGGAGTGCCGCGCACCATGGGACGCAAGAAGATCGCATTGATCGGAGCCGGGAATATCGGCGGAACGCTGGCGCTGCTCGCCGCGCAAAAGGAACTCGGCGACGTCGTCCTGTTCGACGTGGTCGAAGGCGTGCCGCAGGGCAAGGCGCTCGACCTGTCGCAGGTCGGCCCGGTCGCCGGCTTTGACGCGAAGATCACCGGCACGAACGATTATGCCGACATCGCCGGCGCCGACGTCATCATCGTCACCGCCGGTGTCGCCCGCAAGCCGGGCATGAGCCGCGACGATCTGCTCGGCATCAACCTGAAGGTCATGAAGGCGGTTGGCGAGGGCATCAAGGCCAATGCGCCGGACGCGTTCGTCATCTGCATCACCAACCCCCTCGACGCGATGGTCTGGGCGCTCCGCGAATTCTCGGGCCTGCCGCACAACAAGGTCGTCGGCATGGCCGGCGTGCTCGACTCGGCGCGCTTCAGCCACTTCATCGCCGATGAATTCGCCGTGTCGGTCAAGGATGTGAACACCTTTGTGCTCGGCGGCCATGGCGACACGATGGTCCCCGTGACGCGCTATTCGACGGTCAACGGCATCCCCGTTCCCGACCTCATCAAGATGGGCCTGTCGAGCCAGGACAAGATCGACGCGATCGTCAAGCGCACCCGCGGCGGCGGCGGCGAAATCGTCGCGCTGCTCGGCACCGGTTCGGCTTTCTATGCGCCCGCAGCGTCGGGCATCGCGATGGCCGAAGCCTATCTGGGCGACCAGAAGCGCATCCTGCCCTGCGCCGCCTATGTCGATGGTCAGTACGGCCTCGACGGCCTGTATGTTGGCGTCCCGGTGATGATCGGCGCCGGCGGAGTCGAGAAAATCGTCGAGATCGAACTCGATGCCGACGATAAGGCCGGGCTGCAGGTGTCGGTCGATGCGGTCAAGGAACTGCTCGACGCTTGTAAGGCGCTGGATCCCAGCCTCGCTTAAAGCCTTGTACCCCTGCGAAGGCAGGGGCCCATCACCTGCGCTCTCGCAATAGGGCGGTGGGTGACCGAGAAATTTGGAGATGGGCCCCTGCCTTCGCAGGGGCACGAGCAACGGAATTTGATCATATGAGTATCCTCATCGACAAGAATACCAAGGTCATCACGCAAGGGATGACCGGTGCTACCGGCACCTTCCACACCGAACAGGCGCTCGCCTATGGCACGCAGATGGTCGGCGGCGTGACGCCGGGCAAGGGCGGCACGACGCATATCGGCCTGCCGAACTTCAACACCGTCGAGGAAGCCAAGGCCGCGACCGGCGCGACCGCGAGCTGCATTTACGTGCCGCCGCCGTTCGCCGCCGACTCGATCCTCGAGGCGATCGATGCCGAGATGGAGCTGATCGTCTGCATCACCGAAGGCATTCCGGTGCTCGACATGGTCAAGGTGAAGCGCGCGCTGTCGGGTTCGAAGTCGCGGCTGATTGGTCCGAACTGCCCCGGCGTGCTGACGCCAGGTGAGTGCAAGATCGGCATCATGCCCGGCAGCATCTTTTCCAAGGGCAGCGTCGGCGTCGTCTCGCGCTCGGGTACGCTCACCTATGAAGCGGTGTTCCAGACGACGAACGCCGGTCTCGGTCAGACGACCGCGGTCGGCATCGGCGGCGACCCCGTCAACGGCACCAACTTCATCGATATGCTCGAACTGTTCCTGGGCGACGATGCGACCAAGTCGATCATCATGATCGGTGAAATCGGCGGCGACGCCGAAGAACAAGCCGCGCAGTTTCTGATCGACGAAGCGAAGCGCGGCCGCAAAAAGCCGATGGTTGGCTTCATCGCCGGGCTGACCGCTCCGCCGGGACGCCGCATGGGCCACGCCGGCGCGATCGTGTCGGGCGGCAAGGGCGACGCCGGCAGCAAGATCGCGGCGATGGAAGCCGCAGGAATCACGGTTTCGGCGAGCCCGTCGGAACTGGGCACGACGCTTGCCGAAGTCCTGAAGGAACGCGTCTGATAATTGCGCCGCTCTCCCATGCGTGTGCCCCTGCGAAGGCAGGGGCCCATCACCCGAAACGGTGAATCATGAAGAGCGGCGCGGTCTATATCATGGCGAACCGCAAAAACGGCGCCATCTATACCGGATCGACATCGAAGCTGGTGCAGCGCGTTTATCAGCACCGTGAGATGCTGATCGAAGGATTTACCAAGACCCACGGATGCAAGTTGCTGGCGTGGTTTGAAGTGCATGAAGATTTGCAGGAAGCGCGGCTGCGTGAACTTCAGATCAAGCGTTGGAAACGAAGTTGGAAGGTGCGGATGATCGAGGAAGCAAATCCCGATTGGCGGGATTTGTGGTTCGAGATTCAGGGCTGATGAAAATCGGCTCCATCGGCACCATGTTTAGCCCCCAGGAGATGGGCCCCTGCCTTCGCAGGGGCACAGCGAGTGTGAGATTATGAACCTCGAACGACAAAGCTTCGACATCGACGAGCCGCAGGCCGGCCCGAGCTGGGCGCCGAAGAACTGGCCCCAGATCGACAGCGACGACCTGACCGCCGCGCTCGACCCGCAGCAGATGCAGGTCGCGGTGAAGGCGGCCGCCGCCAAGGCGGGTGCGCCCCTGTCAAACGCCGAAGTCGAACGCGCTGCCGACGATTCGATTCGCGCGATGATGCTGATCCGCACCTATCGTGTGCGCGGTCATCTGGCCGCAAACCTCGATCCGCTCGGCCTCAGCCAGCGCGAGCTGCCCGCGGATTTGACGCCCGAATATCACGGTTTCATCGGCGCCGATCTCGACCGCCCGGTCTGGCTCGGCGGCACGCTGGGCCTCGAGCGCGCGACGGTGCGTGAGATCGTGGCGATCCTGCGCGCCAATTATTGCGGCAATGTCGGCCTCGAGTATATGCACATCGCCGACTTGAAGGAGCGCCAGTTCCTGCAGGAACGGATGGAAGGCGCCGACAAGATCATCGAATTTTCGGTCGAGGGCAAACGCGCCATCCTGAGCAAGGTGATCCAAGCCGAGGAGTGGGAGAAATTCCTCGCGCGCAAATATGTCGGGACCAAGCGTTTCGGCCTCGACGGCGGCGAGAGCATGATTCCCGCGATGGAAGCCATCATCAAATATGGCGCCCAGTACGGCGTGCGCGAGATCGTCTATGGCATGGCGCATCGTGGGCGTCTCAACATGCTCGCGAACGTGCTCGCCAAGCCGTACAAGGTGATCTTCCACGAATTTTCGGGCGGCAGCGCGAACCCCGACGATGTCGGCGGTTCGGGCGACGTCAAATATCACCTCGGCACCTCGACCGACCGCGAATTCGGCGGCGCGTCGGTGCATATGTCGCTGGTGCCGAACCCCTCGCACCTCGAGGCCGCCGATCCGGTCGTACTCGGCAAGGTGCGCGCGCAGCAGGTGGTGCGTGACGACCTCGAAAAGCATGAGCAGGTACTGCCCGTACTGATCCACGGCGACGCGGCGTTCGCGGGGCAGGGGATTGTTTGGGAATGCCTCGGCTTCTCGGGCATCCGCGGGTACAACACCGGCGGCTGCATCCACTTCATCGTCAACAACCAGATCGGCTTCACGACCAGCCCGCAGTTCGCGCGCTCGTCGCCCTATCCGTCGGACGTCGCAAAGGGGGTGATGGCGCCGATCCTGCACGTCAACGGCGACGATCCCGAGGCGGTGACCTTCGCGTGCAAGCTCGCGATCGATTTCCGCCAGCAGTTCAAGCGCGACGTCGTGATCGATATGTGGTGCTATCGCCGCTTCGGCCACAACGAGGGTGACGAGCCGTCGTTCACGCAGCCGCTGATGTACGCTGTCATTCGCCAGCATCCGCCGGTGTCGCAGCTTTGCGCCGCGAAGCTGGAGGCCGAAGGCGTGATCGACGCGGGCTGGGCCGATGCCCGGCGCGCGGAATTCACCACGCGGCTCGAAGAGGATTTCGAGGCGGCGAAGAGCTACAAGCCCAACAAGGCCGACTGGTTCGCGGGCCGCTGGTCGGGGCTGCACGCCCCCGCCGATCCCGAAAACGCGCGCCGCAACATCGCGACCGGCGTTTCGGACAAATTGTTCGATTCGATCGGGCGCACGCTGACGACGATCCCCGCCGACGTCGAAGTCCACAAGACGCTCCGCCGCGTGATCGACGCGCGCGGCGCGATGTTCGCCGACAAGAGCGATAGCGAAGTGTTCGACTGGGCAACCGCCGAGAGCCTCGCTTTCGGGACGCTGCTCAGCGAAGGCTATCAGGTCCGCCTGTCGGGTCAGGATTCGGGGCGCGGCACGTTCAGCCAGCGCCATGCCGTCTGGGTCGATCAAAAGACCGAGGATAAATACATCCCGCTGACGACCGTGCCGCACGGCCGGTTCGAGGTGCTCGACAGCCCGCTCAGCGAATATGGCGTGCTCGGGTTCGAATATGGCTATGCGATGGCCGATCCGAAGAGCCTCGTGCTCTGGGAAGCGCAGTTCGGCGATTTCGCCAACGGCGCGCAGATCATGATCGACCAGTTCATCGCGTCGGGCGAAGCCAAGTGGCTCCGCGCCAACGGCCTGGTGCTGCTGCTGCCGCACGGCTATGAAGGGCAGGGGCCCGAGCATAGCTCGGCGCGTCTCGAACGCTTCCTGCAACTGTGCGCGGGCGACAATATCCAGGTGTGCAATATTTCGACCCCGTCGAACTATTTCCACGTCCTGCGCCGCCAGATGCTGCGGCCGTTCCGCAAGCCGCTGATCATCATGACGCCCAAGTCGCTACTCCGCCACAAGCTCGCGGTGTCGCAGCGTTCGGACTTCATCGGCGACGCGCATTTCCGCCGCCTGATGTCCGACCGGACGCCGCCCGCCGACAAGGACGTCAAGCGCGTCGTCCTGTGTTCGGGCAAGGTCGGCTACGACCTGATGGAAGCGCGCGATGCCGCGGGCCTCACCGACACGACGGTCGTCCGCCTCGAGCAGATTTACCCCTTCCCGGGAGAGCCGCTCAGCGTTCGTCTGAAGCGCATGCCGAACCTCGAAGAGGTCGTCTGGGCGCAGGAAGAGCCGCGCAACAATGGCGCGTGGTTCTTCGTCAACGAACTGATCGAGGACGCGCTGACCGATGCCGGCAAGAAGGGCATGCGGCCGCGTTACGCGGGCCGCGCCGCCGCGGCGTCGCCCGCGACCGGCCTGATGAGCCGTCACCAGACCGAACAGTCGGCGCTCGTCGCCGACGCGCTTGGCCTGTCGGTTCGCGCCGAAATCCGCCGTACCAAGAACAAAGCCTGAGCCCGACGCTTAGGCCCTAAGGAACTGCACCTATGAGCACCGAAGTCAAAGTCCCCACGCTGGGCGAAAGCGTTACCGAAGCGACGATCGGCGAGTGGCTGAAGAAGCCCGGCGAAGCGGTCGCGCTCGACGAGCCGATCGCCAGCCTTGAGACCGACAAGGTCGCGGTCGAAGTGCCGTCGCCGGTCGCGGGCGTGATGGGCCAGCAGCTCGCCGCGGTCGGCGAGACGGTCAATGTCGGCGCGGCGATTGCGACGATTGAGGCTGGCGGCGCTGCCGCGGCTCCGGCTCCCGCCGCTGCCGCGCCTGCGCCCGCACCGGCCAAGGCCGAAGCCGCCGCACCGGCGCCCGCCGCAACTGCGGCTCCGGCCGACGATGGCATCGACACGGTCACCACCATGTCGCCCGCAGTCCGCCGTCTCGTGCTCGAGCATGGCGTCGACCCGACCCGCATCAAGGGCAGCGGCAAGGACGGCCGCCTGACCAAGGAAGATGTGCTCGCCGCCGCCAACAACGCCCCCGAAGCCGCGCCCGCTCCGGCCGCGGCACCCGCGCCCGTCGCCAGCGGCGTCCCGGGCCGCAACGAAGAGCGCGTCAAGATGACGCGCATGCGTCAGACGATCGCCAAGCGGCTGAAGGCCGCGCAGGACACCGCGGCGATGCTGACGACGTTCAACGACGTCGACATGTCGGCGGTGATGGCGACGCGCGACAAATATCGCGAAAGCTTCGAAAAGAAGCATGGCGTGCGCCTCGGCTTCATGAGCTTCTTCACCAAGGCGGTCGCGCTCGCCGCGCATGACATCCCGGCGGTCAACGCGCGCATCGACGGCGACGAGATCGTCTATCACGACTATCTCGACGTCTCGGTCGCGGTTAGCGCGCCGAACGGCCTCGTCGTTCCCGTCGTGCGCAATGCCGACAGCCTGTCGTTCGCCGACATCGAAAAGGCGATCGCCGACCTCGGCAAGCGCGCCAAGGACGGCACGCTGACGATCGACGACATGACCGGCGGCACCTTCACCATCTCGAACGGCGGGGTGTTCGGCGGCCTGATGTCGACCCCGATCATCAATCCGCCGCAGTCGGCGGTGCTCGGCCTCCACCGCATCGAGGACCGCCCGGTCGTCCGCAACGGCGAAATCGTGATCCGCCCGATGATGTATCTCGCGATGAGCTATGACCACCGCCTGATCGACGGACGCGAGGCGGTGACCTTCCTCAAGACGATCAAGGAAGCGATCGAGGATCCGACGCGTCTGCTGATCGATCTTTGATCCGATGAACGCCCTCTCTGCCCGTCCGCTTCTGGCCTTCGCCGTCGCCGCTGCCCTTGCGGGTTGCAGCGAGGGCGAAAGCCGCATGCAGAAAGGGTTCGAGGACGGGCTCAAGACCAGCTTCGTCGAAAGCTTCGGCGAATCGTGCCGCACGGCGGCCGAAGGTAGCGGGGCGCCGGCAGACCTGGCCGTCAAGGTGTGCAAATGTACGGCCGACGAATTGATCAAGAAATATAGCGCATCGGACCTGATCGGCCTGTCGCCCGAAATGGCGGCACCGGTTATGAAACAATGCGCCGCGAAATCCGGGCTGCCCGTTTGAGCGGATTCGCTCGTTGACGGGGCCAGGCAGAAAATTGAGGTAGATTGAACATGGCTGATTACGACTACGACGTGCTTGTCATCGGTTCGGGCCCCGGCGGTTACGTCGCGGCGATCCGCGCGGCGCAGCTCGGCCTCAAGACCGCGTGCGCCGAAGGACGCGAGACGCTGGGCGGCACCTGCCTCAACGTCGGCTGTATCCCGTCGAAGGCGATGCTCCATGCGTCGGAATATTTCGACGCGGCCGCCAATGGTTCGATGGCGAAGATGGGCATCAAGGTAAAGCCCGAGCTCGACCTGCCGACGATGCACGGCCAGCGCATCGACGCGGTCAAGGGCCTGACCGGCGGCATCGAATTCCTGTTCAAAAAGAACAAGGTCGACTGGCTGAAGGGCTATGCGCAGTTCACGTCGAAAGACAGCGTCGAAGTCGCGGGCAAGACCTATCGCGCCAAGAACATCATCATCGCAACCGGCTCGTCGGTGACCCCGCTTCCGGGCGTCGAAGTCGATAACGACAAGCAGGTCATCGTCGATTCGACCGGCGCGCTCGAACTCGCGAAGGTGCCGGGCCATATGGTCGTCATCGGTGGCGGCGTGATCGGGCTCGAACTCGGCAGCGTGTGGCGCCGCCTCGGCGCCAAGGTCACCGTCGTCGAATTCCTCGACCAGATCCTGCCCGGCATGGACGGCGACGTCCGCAAGGAAGCGAACAAGATCCTCAAGAAGCAGGGCATGGAATTCAAGCTGAAGACCAAGGTCACCAAGGCCGAGGTCGCCTCTGTAAAGGGTGGGGGCAAGAAGGCCGTGTTGACGCTCGAACCCGCGGCCGGCGGCGACGCCGAGACGCTCGAGGCCGATGTCGTGCTCGTCTCGATCGGGCGCCGTCCGAACACCGACGGGCTCGGTCTCGACAAGGCGGGGCTCGCGGTCAACCAGCGCGGCCAGATCGAAACCGACCATGATTTCAGCACGCAGGTCCCCGGCATCTGGGCGATCGGCGACGTGATCCCGGGCCCGATGCTCGCGCACAAGGCCGAGGACGAAGGCATCGCTTGCGCTGAGAATATCGCCGGGCTGACCGGCATCGTGAACCACGACGTCATCCCGTCGGTCGTCTACACCTGGCCCGAAATCGCCGGCGTCGGCCTGACCGAAGAGCAGGCCGTTGAGAAGGCGGGTGGGGAAAAGGCCGCGGTCAAGGTCGGAAAATTCCCGATGATGGCGAACAGCCGCGCCAAGACCAACCACGAGCCCGACGGTTTCGTGAAAGTGATCGCCGATGCCAAGAGCGATCGCGTGCTTGGCGTATGGTGCATCGCCAGCGTCGCGGGTACGATGATCGCGCAGGCGGCGCAGGCGATGGAATTCGGTGCGACATCCGAAGACATCGCCTACACCTGCCACGCGCACCCGACGCACAGCGAGGCGATCAAAGAAGCCGCGATGGCGGTGACGGGTAAGCCGATCCACGTCTGACGGAACAAATGGGGGAGAGAATTATGGCGAAGCATTGGCTCTGGGCAGCGGCTTCGCTGGCCCTCTCTCTCACCGCGACCGGCGCGCAGGCGGCACCCGATCTTGCCGCCGCCAACGCGCGGCTGACCGCGCTGCTCGACAAGAATTATCCGGCGCTCGACGCGCTGTACAAGGATCTGCACCTGCATCCCGAACTGGGGCTGCAGGAGGTGCGCACCGCGGGCATCCTCGCGCAGCATCTGCGCAAGGCGGGCTTCACCGTGACCGAAAAGGTCGGCGGCACCGGCGTCGTCGGCGTGCTCAAGAATGGCGAGGGTCCGACCATCCTCATTCGCGCCGACATGGACGCGCTGCCGATGGAGGAAAAGACCGGGCTCGTCTGGTCGAGCAAGGCGCGCGCGACCTATGAAGGCAAGGATGTGCCCGTGATGCACGCGTGCGGGCACGACACGCATGTCGCCTATCTCGTCGGCGTCGCGCAGGCGCTCTCCGCGATGCGTGACAGTTGGTCGGGCACCGTGGTGCTGATCGGCCAGCCCGCCGAGGAGATATTGAAGGGCGCGAAAGCGATGCTCGACGACGGGCTGCTCACGCGTTTCCCGAAACCCGACTATGGTTTTGCCGCGCATGTGCTGAACGGCCCGACGGGCACGATCGGGATCAAGGCGGGGACCGCCTTCTCGGCCTCCGACAGCTATTCGATCACCTTCCACGGCCGCGGCGGGCACGGATCGATGCCGTCGGCGGCGCTCGACCCGATCCCGATCGCCGCGCGTTTCGTCACCGATGTGCAGACGGTGATCAGCCGCGAGAAGGACCCGGCGGCGTTCGGCGTGCTGACGATCGGCGCGATCAATGCGGGCAGCGCGCCCAACATCATCCCCGACAGCGCCGAGGTGAAGGTCAATATCCGTTCGCTGACCCCCGAGGTGCGCCAGCTGCTGCGCTCGGGCGCCGAGCGTTCGGCGAAGGCGGCGGCGATGATGGGCAATGCGCCCGAGCCGACGATCACCTATCTGACCGGCACCGCGAGCCTCGTGAACAATGAGTCGATGGCGGCGAACGGCTTTGCGACGTTGAAGCCGGTGTTCGGCGAACGCCTGCTCTTTGCGCCGGCCAGCGCCGCGCCGGTGTCGGCGAGCGAAGATTATTCGGAGTTCGTCGATGCGGGCATCCCCTCGCTCTATTTCGCGATCGGCGGCTATGACCCCGCGGTGCTGGCCGATTTGAAGGCGAAGGGCCAGCCGGTGCCGACCAACCATTCGCCCTTCTTCGCGCCGAAAGCCGAGCCGGTGATCCGGAACGCCGTGGCCGCGATCGTGCTGTCGGTCATCGGGGGCGTGCGCCCCGACGCGAAATGAGGGCGTCAGCCAGCCATCATCGCCTGCCATCGGCGCCGCGCGTCATCGCTCCACACGCCCCCGGGTGACGGGTAGAAATCCGGAAAAACCTTGGTGCCGTCGGGCAAGACGACCCACGGCTGTTTGCTGCGCGTGAAAATATGGACATCGGGCGGACATTGGTCCGGGTCGTCGAGCGTCCCGACACGGACGAAGGAGGAGCGGCGGCCCGCGTTGGGGTAATGGCTCCAGAGCGCGATCCGGCAGGACGGGCAGCGGACGATCTCCTGCCCGCGGCCGCTTTCCGACGGTGTCATTACATAATCGAGTATCCCTTCGGCTTCGACGCGGTCGCTCTCGATCACGGCGTTGATGACGAAGGCGCTGCCGGTCTCGCGCTGACACCAGCGACAATGACAGCAGTGGATGATCATCGGTGCCGCGGTCAGCCGGTAGCGAACCGCACCGCAAGTGCATCTGCCTTCCATGGCTGCCTCCTCTCCATTGTGCCGTATCGCGCGCGATGATAGCCCGGCGCGCGATGGATACACAGACCCTCGTCCGCCTGCTCGACCTGATCGGGATCGGTGTCTTCGCGCTTTCGGGCGCGCTGATGGCGGTGCGGCTGCGCCAGACGCTGGTGACCGCCGCCTTCTTCGCGCTGGTGACCGGCGTCGGCGGCGGCAGCGTGCGCGATCTGTTGATCGGCGCACCGGTCTTCTGGGTGCAGGATGGCGCGATCGCGGCGGTGTGCATCGCGATTGCGATGGTCGTCTGGCTCACCCCCGAACGCTGGTGGCAAGGGCAATTGCTCGAATGGGCCGACGCCGTGGGACTCGCCGCCTATGCGGTGTTCGGCACCGCGAAGGCGCTGGCGTGGGGTGTCCCGCCCGTGCCCGCGCTGATGATGGGCGTGATCACCGGCTGCGTCGGCGGCACAATCCGCGATATTCTCGCCGGGGTGCCGTCGATCATCATGCGGCCCGAAGTCTATGTGACCGCGGCGGCGCTGGCGTCGGGCCTGTTCCTGCTCCTGCAATGGCTGGGGACGGGGACGCCCATTGCGGCCGTTGCGGGCGCGCTCGCCGGTTTCATCCTGCGTGGCGCGGCGATTCACTGGTCGCTCGCGCTTCCGGCCTACCGCGGTCCCAAAAGCGGATAAGCTTGCCAAATCGCGAAACTCTGTCAGTTTCGGCTTGTGAACAGTGATGTCAGCACCATCGCCCGCCGGGTGCGGGGTCAGGCGGACGCCTTGCCCGAGCTGTTCGGCTGTTTCGATTTCGACAAGGCGCCCGAGCGCTGGGCGCCCGAGGCCGACGCGGTCAGCGAACTCAGCCGCGTCCGCAGTATCGATCGCGCGGCCTATCTGGACGATCCCGAGCTGCTCGGCCGCATCCGCGAATATACGATGCTCGGCGACCGCACCGGCGATGCCTATGCCGCGCTGATGCCGCGCCTTGGGTTCCAGCAAACCGTCGCGATGCTCGTCGAGGCGTGCGACAAGGGTATCGAGGCGGTCGAAGACGCGCCGCCCGAACTCGCGGCGCTGATCCATGAGATGGAGCAGAAGCCCGAGTGGCTCGACATGGAGCTAGTCGAGGAGGGCGCCGCCTATGAGCGTAACGCCACCGCGAACCTGTCGCCTTTCCTGATCCGCGGTGCGTTCATCGCGACCTTCCTCAACAAATATTCGGCGTTGCCGATGGCGCTGACCGGCACGCTCGGTCAGGCGACCGCCGCGCGGCGTGTCAAGGAAACCGCGACCTTCTTTGCCACGACCGCGCTCCCCGGCGCGCTCGACCGCTTCGGGCCGGGCTTCAAGGCCGCGGCGATGGTGCGGCTGATGCACTCTATGGTGCGTATCAACGTGCTGTCGCGGCCGGGCATGTGGGACACCGAAACCTATGGCATGCCGATCCCGCAGCTCGACCAGATGCCGGCGGGGCTGATCCCGGTCTATTTCCTCTCGCAGGAGGTGCTGGCGAAGGGGCGAACGAGTTTCACCCGGCTCGAACGCGCGCGCGTCGAGCTCGCGCGTTATCGCTGCTATCTGCTCGGGCTGCCCGAGGATCTACTCGCCGACACGCCGCAGGAGATCGTCCGCATCTGGCGCACGCGCAGCGCGACCTTGCGCTACGAATATGACGACCAGGTCTGCGGCGGGCTGCTGCGTGCGACGATGGACGCCGAACTGTCGAAGGACATGTCGCCGAAAGGGCTGGTCAAGCGCCGCCTCGAATATTCGGTCAGCCGCGTCTTCTTTGTGAAGGCATTCCTTGCCGGAGACGAAGAGCGCGCGGCGAATGTCGGCGTGCAGGTGAAACGCCGCGATCACCTCATCTACGGTGCGACGATGCTCGGCATCGCGGGGCGCATGGCGGCGTACCGCGTCGCCTCGCGCCTGCCCGTGATCCGCCATCTCGCCGACCGCCGGCTCGTGCGCCGGATCGAACGCCAGCTCGATGGATACGGCCGCGCCGAATTCACGTCGAACGCCGCAAATTACAAGCCTGCTACTGCGGGTTGATTCGACTTCCAGCCAAGGGATTTCCATGCAGACAGAACAGGCGACCGTTAACGGCATCAGCATCACCTATCAGGACAAGGGGCCGAGGGATGCGCCCGTAATCCTGCTGGTGATGGGGCTGGGCGGGCAATTGACGCTATGGCCCGACGAGTTCGTCGATGCGCTGAACGAACGCGGCTTTCGCACCATCCGCTACGATAATCGCGACGTCGGCCTGTCGACGCGCTTCGATGCGGCGGGCGTGCCGAACGTCAAATGGATGATCGTCAAATCGGTGATCGGACTGCCCATCCGTCCCGCTTATACGCTTGCCGATATGGCGGCCGACGGCATCGGGCTGCTCGACCATCTGGGCATTGACCGCGCGCATATCGTCGGTGTGTCGATGGGCGGCATGATTTCGCAGCATATCGCGGCGCGTTATCCGGGCCGCGTGCTGTCATTGACCTCGGTGATGTCAACCACCGGCAATCGCCGCCTGCCGCGCGCGCAAAAGGAGGCGATGCAGGTGCTCGCCAATCGTCCGATGAGCGGCGATCCCGAGGATATGATCGCCTATTCGGTGCGCGCGGCGCGCGTGATCGGCAGTCCCGGCTATCCCGCAACCGAGGAACGACTGCAGCGCCGCGTTCGCGCCGATTTCGAACGCGGCTGGTATCCGCAGGGTGTTGCGCGCCAGATGGCGGCGATCGTCGCCGATGGCGACCGGCGGGAATTGCTCAAGAACATCAAGGCGCCAACGCTCGTCATCCATGGTGAGGACGACCCGTTGGTGCCGCTTCCGGGTGGGCGTGACACCGCGGACAATATCGCGGGTGCGCGGCTGCGGACGATCCCCGGCATGGGCCACGATCTGCCGCTCGCGCTCGTCGATACGCTGGCGGATGCGATTGCCGAGCATGCGAAGGAAGTGGCCGTCGCCGCCTGATCTCCCCTCCCGCTAGCGGGAGGAGTTGGGGGTGGGCGAGCACCTTAGCAGATGCCCACCCCGCTGCGACTAGCGAACAAGTTCGCAAGTCTCGCTGCCCCTCCCGCAAGCGGGAGGGGCGTTATTTTAGCAGCAACGCCATCGTCGCGAAGAAGCCCTTCGCCTCGGCCTGACCCGGCCGCGGAACGGCGGGCAGATGGGCACGGCAGTCGAGGCACGACGCCTGCACCGATCCCGCCTGCGTCAGCATCGTCAGATCCTGTGCCAGCCGCCGCTCGGTCAGCTGGCGGTTCATCGCCGCGATGCCGAACCAACCGCGCGGCAACGCCGCGGTTTCCTTTTCGGCACCCGACCAGCTCGCGAGCATCTTCGAGAATTCGCTCGGTTCGTCCTCGAAATATTTGGCGTGGAAATCGCCGTCGACCTTCGCGAGTTTGGCGGCAGCTTTCAGCGCATCGGGCAGGCCGCCGAACTGGTCGACCAGGCCGATCTGGCGCGCGGTGCCGCCCGCCCAGACGCGCCCTTCGGCGATAGTACGGATCTTCTCGATCGGCTGCTTGCGGCTTTTGGCGACAAGGCCGGTGAAGCGCGCATAGATGTCCTCGACGCTCGCCTGCGCCAGCGCATTGAACTCGTCGTTCACGCCGCCAAAGACGTCGGGCTGGCCCGACAGCGGAGTCGTCGCGATCCCGTCGGCGTTGACCCCGATCTTGGCAAGCGCCTGATCGAAGCTCGGCAGGATGCCGAACACGCCGATCGATCCGGTGATCGTCTCGGGCTCGGCAAAGATACGGTCGGCGGGGGTCGAAACCCAATAGCCGCCCGACGCCGCGACATTCGCCATCGAGACGACGATCGGCAGCTTCTTCGCTTTCGCGGCGAGCAGCGCCTGACGGATTTCCTCCGACGCGAGGACCGATCCACCGGGCGAATCGACGCGCAGGACGATCGCCTTGATGCTGCTGTCGGCGGCGGCGTCGAGGATATGCTGCGCGACGGTTTCGCCGCCCGCGACCCCGTTCGGCGCTTCGCCGTCGACGATCTCGCCGACGACGGGGACGACCGCGATCGCGCTGCCGTTCGTTGCGGGCGGATTGGCGGCGACCCAGTTTTCGAGCGGGATTGCATTATATTCCCAAGGCTTGCTGTCGTCGGCGGCGCCGCTGATCTCGGCAACGCGGCGGTTGAAAGCCATGCGGCTGCCGACCTTGTCGACGAGGCCCGCATCGACCGATGCTTTCGACAGGTCGTTGCCTGCCGCCTTCACGGCGCCCGCCGTGTCGGCGATATATGCGTCGAGCTTGGCGGCGGGGCGCGCCTTTTTGACGTCGGTCAGCCAGTTTTCCCACAACACGCTGGCATAGGCGAGGTTCGCTTCCTTCGCCTCGGGCGACTGATCGGTGCGCAGGAAGGGCTCGACCGCGCTCTTGAACGTGCCGACGCGATAGATATGCGCGGTGATGCCGAGGCGGTCCATCAGCCCCTTGTAATAGAGGCGCGATCCGCCCGGCCCGGCGATCGCGACGCCGCCGATGCCGTCGGCCCAGATTTCGCTGGCGTGCGCCGCGACCTGATAGCTGTCGGTCGTATAGGCGGTGGCAAAGGCGAGCACCGGCTTTTTCTTCGCGCGCACCTTGTCGACCGCGGCGCCGATTTCGGCGAGCGACACCTGGCCGCCGCCAAGGAAGCGGTCGAGGTCGAGCACGACGGAGGTCACGCGCTTGTCGTCGGCGGCGACTTCCAGCGCGCGGACGACGTCGCGGACGCGGATTTCCTTGAGCTGCGCACTGCCTGACAGCGCCGCCAGCGGGTCGACGTCGGCCGGCTGCTCGCTGACGATCCCGTCGAGCTCGACCAGCAGCGCGCCCTGACTGACCGGCAGGCCGGCGTTGGGGCGGCCCGACAGCAGGCCGAACAAGGCGACGAAGAAGAGCAAGAGGAAGATGAGCGCGAGCGCATCCTTGATCCCGACGAGCAGGTTCCAGACCTTGCGCGGGAAGCTGGTCGTCGACTTCGGCTTGTCCTCGCCGGGCAGCGGCCGGCGCACGGGGATGGCCCAAGGGCCGGCGGGATCATTCGGGGTGTTCGCGGTGGTGTCGGTCATGCCCGCAAACCTAGGGATGCGGCTCGCCCTTGGCAATGCACGCTTCGACGGGCGAACGCCATCGCCGTACGGGCGACGTCAGAGCCAGCCTTCGCGGCGATACCAGCGCACGGTCTCGGCGAGCGCGTCGTCGGTGTCGCGCTCGGGGCGCCACAGCGCGGCGGGCGGGCATTTTCCTTCGGTCGCGACCCAGTCGGGATGCGCGATATAGCGCGCGCGGTCGGGGGTTAGTTTGGCGCGGCTGCGGCGCACGAGCTTGTCGAGCCGCCCGCCGACCTTGAGCAGCAACGCCGGGGTCGCGACCGTCGACAGGCGCTGGCGCCCGATGGCGCGCGCGACCGCGCGCGCGAAGCCGCGATGCGACCAGCCGGTGGGCTTGCCGTCGTCGGGTTCGTAAATCTGCCCGATGCTGGCGCCGCGATCGGCGGCGAGCGTCACGAGCAGCCGTGCAAGTTCGTCGATATAGATCGCCGACATGCGTCCGCTCGGCACCAGCGCGATGCCGCGCCGCGCCATGCGGAACAGGTCGAGCATTTCGGTATCGCCGGGCCCGAAGACCGCGGGCGGCCGCACGATCGTCCAGTCGAGCCCGCTGTCCCGCACGACTGCCTCGGCGCGCTCCTTCGACCAGCCATAGTTGGAGAGGCCGGGCTCGCGCGCCGCGAGCGAGGAGACGTGGGCGAAGCGCGTCACCCCCGCACTGCGCGCGGCATCGACGACGTTGGCGGTCGCGGTCGCGTTGCCCGCCTCGAACGCGGCACGTGTCGGCACGTTGACGACCCCTGCGATGTGCATGACGACATCGGCGCCCGTTGCCATCTCGGCAAGGCTGTCCTTGTCATCGAGCGCCCCCTCGATCCACGTCACGCCGTCGCGCTCCGGCTGCGGGCGGCGGGTAAGGGCGCGGACGTGCCAGCCCGCCGCGACGGCATCGCGCATCGTCGCGCCGCCCACGAAGCCGGTTGCGCCGGTCATCGCCAGCACGCGCGTAGTCTGTTTCTCCCCGGAACGGGGAGGGGGTGTCACAGCAACACCATATGGTCGCGATGAACCATCGCGCTGCGCGGCGCATAGCCAAGCGCCGCCTCTTGCGCGTCGCGGCCAAGGCCGACGATGTTGGCGGCGTCGGCGCCCGGATATTCGGACAGGCCGCGCGCGATGACGCGCCCGTCGGGACCAGCGATGTCGAGGATGTCACCCCGCGCGAAACTGCCGCTGACCGCCGTCACGCCGGCGGCGAGCAGGCTCGCGCCGCCTTGCAGCGCCCTCGCGGCGCCCGCGTCGATCTCGATCCGGCCCTTCGCGGTCAGCCCGCCCGCGAGCCACGCCTTGCGCGCGCTCGCACCTTTGTCGGCGACGAACAGGCTGTGCCGCGCCGCGGTCGACAGCGGCCGGTCGATGCGGCCCGATGCGATCGCGAGATGCGCGCCCGCGGCATTGGCGATGCGCGCCGCCGCTATCTTCGACACCATGCCGCCCGATCCCATGCCCGACGCCGAACCGGTGTCGGCCATCGCCTCGATGCTCGTATCGATGCGCTCGATGCGCGCGATATGGACGGCGCCGTCCTGCGCGGGGTTGCGGTCGTAGAGGCCGTCGATGTCCGAGAGCAAGATGACCCCGCCCGCTGCCGCCGCCTGCGCGACGCGCGCGGCGAGGCGGTCGTTGTCGCCGAAGCGGATTTCCTCGGTCGCAACACTGTCATTCTCGTTGATGATCGGCACGACGCCGAGGCTGAGCAGGCGGTCGAGCGTCGCCGCGGCGTTGAGATAGCGGCGGCGATGTTCGAGATCGTCGAGCGTCACCAGCATCTGCGCCGCGGTCAGCCCTTCGGCGCCGAGCACCTCGGCCCACACCTGCGACAGCGCGATCTGCCCGGTCGCGGCGGCGGCCTGCGCATCCTCGAGCGTCCCGCGCCCGCCCTTCGCCAGTCCCAGCCGCCGCGCGCCAAGCGCGATCGCGCCCGACGAGACGACGGCGACCTGCTGGCCTGCGCGCGTCCGTTCGGCAATGTCGGCAGCGATGCCGACAAGCCAGTCACGCCTTACCGCGCCCGACGGATCGACGAGCAACGCCGATCCGATCTTGACGATCAGCCGGGGGCAGGAGGTGGGTGCGAACAACATCCGCCGCCGATAGCGTGCGGGCGCCGTCACGCCAATGTTATTACGTCAGCGCGATCCGCCGAAAGTATAGCTGAGCGCGACACCGCCCGACGGCTGGTTCCGCGATCCTAGTTGGCGCGTGATCGGCGAGTCCGCGGCATCGCCGACGAGCCGGTCGTAGCGGCCATAGACCGCGATCCCCCAGCGCTTGCCGAGCATGCGATGATAGCCGGCGGTGACGCCGACCGACTGGATGCCGCCGCCCGGATCATAGGCGGGCAGGTCCGACGTCGCCGCGGCTGCCGGGGTCACGCCGAAATAGGCACGCGTATATTTGGCGTCGCCCAGCGTGACGCGCGGGCCGATCGAGAAGAGCCAGTCGTCGCCCTGACGCGCGACATAGTCGGCGCTGACTTCGCCGGTCCAACCCTTGTGGCCGCTCAGACCCTTGCGGCCGTCGAGACGCAGGCGCAGCGCGGGGGTCAGATGGACCTGCCCGAACGCGCCGGCCTCGATCGACAAGCCGACCTTGGGCAGGTCGGCGCCGATGTCGGACGCTTTACGCTTGCCGATGAAGCCGAACGCCGGCCCGAACGCGAAATTGCCCGAATGAATCAGCGGTGAGCCAAAGCTCTCGTCGGGAGCCTCAAACGCGAATTCGCTGTCGCGGGTGCGCGAGACGTCGACATAGGGGCCGACGCTGAACTTGTCCGCGCCCGGCCAGGACGGCGATAATTGCGGCCCGAGGATCAGGCGCGTGCGCTTCTCCCCGCCCTCGCTGCCTTCCTGCGCCGTGGCCGGAACCGAGGCCAGCGCGAGTGCGGTGAAGACGAGGGCGGGAAACTTGTTGCGATCGGTCATGCGAAATCCTTGTTGTTCCGCATGAAATTCATGGCGGTGGCGTTTCGTTCCTAGACGGGCGACCAGCCGGGGGCTTCGTCGCTTTCGTCCTCGCCGGGCTCGGGATGGCCGATCGCCTCGAGCAGCTTGTCGAGCACCGCGGGCACGCCGGCGCCGCTCGCGCCCGACAGCGCCATCACCGGATGCCCGCTTTCCTCGGCGAGTTCGGCCGACAGCGCGGCGACGAGTTCGTCGTCGAGCGTGTCGATCTTGTTCAATGCGACGATCACCGGCTTGTCGGTGAGGTCGGCGCCATAGGCTTCGAGTTCGTCACGCACGATGCGATAGCTTGTCGCGACATCCTCGTCGTTCGCGTCCACCAGATGCAGCAGCACGCGGCAGCGTTCGATATGGCCGAGGAAGCGGTCGCCGACCCCGGCGCCTTCGGCGGCGCCCTCGATCAGCCCGGGGATGTCGGCGACGACGAACTCATTCCCCTTGTGACTGACGACGCCGAGCTGCGGGCGCAGCGTCGTGAAGGCATAGGCGCCGACTTTTGCCTGTGCATTCGACACCCCGTTGATGAAGGTCGACTTGCCCGCATTGGGCAGGCCAACGAGGCCGGCATCGGCGAGCAGCTTCAGCCGCAGCCACACCCACAATTCTTCGCCGGGCCAGCCGGGACCATGTTGGCGCGGCGCGCGGTTGGTCGACGTCTTGTAGCTCGCATTACCGCGCCCGCCGTCGCCGCCGCGCAGGAAGACGAGCTGTTCGCCTTCCTTGGTCAGGTCGCCGAGCAGGCTGCGTTCTTCGTCGTCGCCCAGGATCTGGGTGCCGATCGGCACCTGGATGATCAGGTCGGGGCCGCCCGCGCCGGTGCGGTCGCGTCCTGCACCGGGGGTGCCACGCTTCGCCTTGAAATGCTGGGTATAACGAAAGTCGATCAGCGTGTTGAGACCGGCGACGGCTTCGAAAATCACGTCGCCGCCCTTGCCGCCATTGCCGCCATCGGGGCCGCCATATTCGACATATTTCTCGCGCCGGAAGCTGACGGCGCCGGGACCGCCGTCGCCGGACTTGATGAAGATCTTGGCTTGGTCGAGGAAATGCATGGCGGGGCCTTCAGGGCGGAAACTTGATTACGCATCAAGCTCCGTTCGTGTCGAGCGAAGTCGAGACACCCATCGAAATGGCGGAAGGCCGATGGGCATCTCGACGCCGTTTATCCTGAGCGCCTGCCAAGGCAGTCGAAGGGCTCGATGCGAACGGAATGAGGGGATTGGTGTGCCCCTAGCGCGGGAGACACAAAATTACCAGTCCCTAGCCCTGCGGCTTGCCGCCATGCTCGGCCCAGAATTTGGCGATCCGCCCAGTGATGAGTTCGGTCGCCAGCACGCGCGAGGTGTCGCGCGGCAGGTCGAGCGCCTCGGCCATCGGCCCGCCGAGCTGCGCATCGCCGAGCGCCATCAGCACCAGCGCAAGCGTATCCTCGTGCATCAGCCGCTTTTCATGCGCATCGGGCGACATGCCGTCGATCAGCTTGTGGATCGCATCGACGATCGGGTCGAGCGCATCGTCATTGCCCGTCGCCGCCATCCATGTCGCGAGCGCGCCGGCGCCGCCTTCGTTGAAGGCATCGAAGGCGAGGTCGACGATCTCGCGCACATTGCGTTCGCCGGGCGGCGATTCGGCCATCTTCCTGCCGATCGTCGCGCATACGGTTTCGGCCTGATAGGCGGCGAGCGCCTTTTGCAGCCCCGCGGCGCTGCCGAAATGGTGGAGCAAGTTCGCGTGCGTGCGGTCGATGCGCGCCGCAACGGCCTTCAGCGTCACCGCCGCCGGTCCCGTTTCGACCAAAATCTGGCGCGCAGCCTCGAGCGCCGCCGAACGGCTTTCCTCGGGACTCAAACGCTTCTTCACTATTGACATATGTGTAAGTAAACCCTATTGCTGGCCCATCTCCCCTTTTCGACGGTATGAGCCATATGTCCAGCCTTTCCCAGTCGCCGACCCCCGCCGATCTGTCGATCACCCCGCGCGACGTGCGCTTTGGCCGCGACGACAAACAGGGCCGCTGGTGGCTGAACGGCGACCCAATCGCCTCGGCATTCCACACCGCGCTGTCGGTGACCTTTCCGCGCGGCGAGGCGATGTTCATCGAGGCGGTGAAGGCGCACCGCGACGGGGTGGATGACAAGCTGGCGCGCGAAATCCGCGCTTTCACCCAGCAGGAAGTGATTCACAGCCGCGAACATGTCGTCTTCAACAAGAAGGCGGCGGAAGCGGGTTACGACCTCTCCGAACTCGAGGCCGATGTGAATCAGGTTCTCGACCTCATCAAGACACGCCCGCAGATCGTCAACCTGATGGCGACGATCGCGCTCGAACATTATACCGCGATGATGGCCGCGGTGATGCTGCGCGACGACAGCATGTACGCGGGCGCGGAGCCCGAATGGGCCGCCTTGTGGAAGTGGCACGCGATCGAGGAAATCGAGCATAAGGGCGTCGCATACGACACCTGGCTGCACGCGACGAAGGACTGGAGCCGATTCCGTCGTTGGCGTGCCAAGTCGCTGATGATGATTCTGGTGACCACGCGTTTCTGGCCGAAGCGCGTCAAGGGGATGAAGGCGCTGCTCCGGCAGGACGGCCTGACCGGCTGGCGCGTCACGGCGCGCATCTGGTGGTATCTGCTCGGCACGCCCGGGGTGCTGCGCAAGAGCGTTTTCCCTTGGCTTTCCTATTTCATGCCCGGCTTCCATCCGTGGAACCACGACGACCGATCGCTGATCAAGAAATATGAAAGCGATTATGCCGACGCGATCATGCCGGCGCATTCGTCGAAGCCCGAACTGGCCGCCGCGGCCGCCTGATCTCTCTTCTCGGCGGATGCGGGGGTCCAGGGCGGTTCTCTCTCCCTGTCTCTGGGCCCTCCTCATCCGCGGGGAGGCGGTGTCAATGCCGCTGGACGCCGCGGACGCGTTCCCATATCCATTTGTGGGTGGAGGGGACCATGCAACCACAAATGACCGCGGCCGAAGTCACGCAGTTCGAACTGCAACTGGCGGGGCTCGGCTCCTTGCTCGAATTCGGCTGCGGCGGCAGCACGGTCGTCGCGGCGCGGCAGGTGCGCCGGATCGTCAGCGTCGATAGCGACTCCGCTTGGCTGGCCAAGGTTCAGACCGATGTCAGGCGCGAAGTCGTCGATTTCACACCCTTTCACGTCGACATCGGCCCCGTCGGCGAATGGGGTTATCCAGCGGACGAAAGTCGGATTCGCGACTGGCCACATTATCACACCGATATATGGCGCAACGTAAACGGCAGCCCCGATGCGGTGTTGATCGACGGGCGCTTTCGTGTCGCCTGCCTTTTGCAATCGATCATCCACTGCAAACCCGACTGCATCTTTCTGTTCCACGATTTTCAGGACCGGCCGCACTATCATGGCGTGCTTCGCCATGTGGACGTGCTGGCACGCGTCGACACGCTCGCGGTGATGCGGGCCAAGGCGCAGGTCGACGGCACGGCGGTGCTGCACGACCTGTTCGACCACTATCTGATCCCCGATTGACCGCCCGCGCCGGCTTCGGCACACCCGCCCCCATGTCCTTTAAAGCCATTACCGCACCCCCCGTCATCGAGACCGAACGCCTGCGCCTGCGGCCGGGACGCCTGTCCGACAAGGACGTCCATATCACTATGTGGGCCGACGAACGCGTCACCCGCTTCATCGGCGGCGAACCGCGCACGCCCGACGTCAGCTGGGGCAAGTTCCTGAGCTCGGCCGGGCTGTGGCCGGTCATGGGCTTCGGTTACTGGGTCTTCGCCGACCGGTCGAGCGATGCGCTCGTCGGCATGGGGGGGCTCAGCTATTTCTGCCGCGGCATCCCCGAACTCGAAGGAATGCCCGAGGCGGGCTGGGCGTTCGATGCCGATCATTGGGGCGCCGGCTACGCGACTGAGGCGATGACCGCGGCGCTCGGCTGGGCCGACGCGAACCTCGATGCGAAGGAAGTGCGCTGCATCATCGACCTCGGTAACGACGCATCGGAACGCGTGTCGGCGAAGCTCGGTTTCCGCCGGATCGGCGAAAGCGACGCATTAGGGCATGTGGTCGCGATCTATTCGCGACCAAAGGGCGGTTAGGCCGCCTCGACCACCAACACGCCGCCGTCGGCGCTGACGACGCGGACCTTGCTGCCCTCGGCCGCATCGGGGCCGCGCACGGGCCATTCGCCGTCGCCGACTTTCGCGCGCCCGCGTCCGTCCTCGATCGCCTTGGTCACCGTCAGCACTTCACCGATCAGGCGGCCGCCGCGTTGGTTGAGATGCGGGTCGGCCGTGGTGATCGGGTTCGCTTTCAGCCAGCGCCGCGCGCCATAGAGCGCGATGAACGACAGGACCGCAAAGACGCCGAGCTGCAAGGGGATGCTCAGCGGGACGACCCACGCGATCGCCCCGGTGACGATCGCGGCGGCCCCCAGCCAGATCAGGAAGAACCCCGGCGCGACGATCTCCGCGGCGGCGAGCAGCACGCCGAGCGACAGCCACGCCCAATGCGGTTCCATATTCGTCAGCCATTCGGGCATGTCAGGCTCCCGCCTTGCGCTCGAACGCATCCTTGGCGAGCTCGCCGATCCCGCCCAATGTACCGATCAGCTGCGTCGCCTCGACCGGGAACAGGATCGTCTTGGCGTTCGGGCTGGTCGCGAACTGGCTGATCGCCTCGACATATTTTTGCGCGATGAAGTAATTGATCGCCTGCGCGTTGCCGCTCGCGATCGCATCCGACACCATCTGCGTCGCCTTGGCCTCGGCCTCGGCTTCGCGTTCGCGCGCTTCGGCGTCACGGAAGGCGGCTTCACGGCGCCCTTCGGCCTGCAGGATTTGCCCCTGCTTCTCGCCCTCGGCGCGCAGGATTTCCGACGCGCGCATGCCTTCGGCTTCGAGGATGTTGGCGCGCTTTTCGCGCTCGGCCTTCATCTGCCGCGCCATCGCGTTCGAAATGTCGGCGGGCGGGCGGATGTCCTTGATCTCGACGCGGGTGATCTTGACCCCCCACGGCGACGTCGCCTCGTCGACCACGACCAGCAGGCGCGCGTTGATATGGTCGCGTTTCGACAGCGTTTCGTCGAGGTCCATCGACCCCATCACGGTGCGCAGGTTCGTCGTCGTCAGGTTCATGATCGCGAGATAAAGGTCGCTGACTTCATAGGCGGCCTTCGCGGCGTCGAGCACCTGGAAAAAGACGACGCCGTCGACGGCGACCATCGCATTGTCCTTGGTGATGATTTCCTGGCCCGGGATGTCGAGCACCTGTTCCATCATGTTCACCTTGCGGCCGACGCGGTCGAAGATCGGCATGATGAAATTGAGCCCCGGCTGCGCGGTGTGGGTGTAACGGCCGAAGCGTTCGATCGTATAGGCAAAACCTTGCTTCACGGGCGTCAGCGCCCAGAGCAGGAACACCAGCGCCAGAACCACCAGTGCGAGTGCGAATTCCATCAATCATCCCCTATGCAAAATTGCGCCTTTGCAAACCCGCTTCCTTATTGCGGCAATGGCCCGGTTGCGCCACAGAAAAGCGCATGACCCCAAGTGACTATCCGCCGCGCTCGCTGCTCTATGTCCCCGGATCGAACGCGCGGGCGCTCGAAAAGGCGGGCGGACTCGCCGCCGACATGCTCATCATCGACCTCGAGGATGCAGTGCCCGAAGGCCGCAAGGACGAAGCGCGCGCTGCGATGCGCGCCGCGGTCGCGACCGGCTTTCCGGGCAAGCGCGTTGCGGTGCGCGTGAATGCGACGGGCACGGCCGAACAGGCAGCCGACATCGCCGCGATCGAAGGGCTGAAGCTCGACGCCCTGGTGCTTCCGAAAGTCGACGCGCCGTCCGATCTCGACCCGCTGCGCGGCCTCCGCTTACCGATCTTCGCGATGATCGAGACACCGGGGGCGATCTATGCCGCGCGCGAGATTGCCGCCGATCCCGCCGTGACGGGCTTGATCGCCGGGCTCAACGATCTCGCCCACGAACTCAAACTGCCCGACGGGATGGACCGCGGCGCGATGAGCCATGCCATTCAGGCGATTGTGCTCGCAGCGCGTGCCGGCGGTGTGTGGGGTTTTGACGGCGTCTATAATGCGATCGACGATGCTGCGGGTTTCGCTGCCGAAGCGGCCGAAGGCCGACGGCTCGGTTTCGACGGCAAGACGCTGATCCACCCGTCGCAGGTCGATCCGTGCAACGCCGCTTTTGCGCCCTCGCAGCGCGAGATCGCCGCGGCGGAAGCCCTCGTCGCGGCGGCGACCGGGGGCGCGCAGCGGCACGAGGGCCGGATGATCGAGGATATGCACGTCGCCGCGGCGCGGGCGCTGCTCGAACGCGCGGGGCGCTAACCGACCTCGCCCGGATGACGGGTAGGGTTGGGCGGACCGTCGTTCGTCGTTCGACGAACCGCCTTGCCTGTCATCGGCGGAAATGTCATGCGGCGGCACCATGAAAACCACCCGCTTCCACGCCGCCATCGCGGCCGTCGCTCTCGTCGCTTTCTCCGCTCCCCTTGCTTTGGCCGCACCCGCCAAGGGTGACACCCCCGTCACCGAGGCGCAGCTTGCCGACCATATCAAGATATTGGCGAGCGATGCGTTTGAAGGCCGTGCGCCGGGAACCGAGGGCGAGGATCGCACCATCGCCTATATCGTCGGCGAATGGGCGAAGGCGAGCCTCGAAGCCGTGCCGGGCAGCGCAACCCCGTGGCTCCAGCCGGTGCCCTTCGTCGAGACGCAGGCGTTGAACGGCACCGCGAAATTCAAGGTCCACGGCCGCGACTTCGCGATCGAGGACGACGGCATCATCCTGACCGGGCGCGACCCGTCGGTATCGCTGACGGGCCTGCCCGCGGTTTTTGTCGGCTATGGGGTCGACGGCGCGGGCAAGGTCAATGCCGACGTCAAGGGCAAGCTGGCGATCATGTTGTTCGACAATGCACCGTTCGGCGACAAGCTGCCGCGCTACCGCGAGCGGCGTCAGTTGCTCGCCGATGCGGGCGCATCGGCCGTGCTGGTGATCGCGACCGACGCGGTGCCGTGGGCGCAGCTCCGCGAAAGCGCCGGCAGCAAGGCAGTGCGTCTCGCGAGTGTGAAGCCGGGCGCGCAGGTGACGGGCTTCCTGTCGCTCGAAGCCGCCGATGCATTGCTCAAAAAAGCCGGGCAGGACGGCGGCGCGGTGCGCGAGGCGGCGAAGGCGCCCGACTACAAGGGCGCGGCGCTGCCGGTGACGGTCGACCTTGCGACGCAATCGGCCATCCGTCCCTTCGCCAGCAACAATATTATCGCCAAGCTCCCCGGCGCCAAGCCCGACGGCAAGGCGATCCTGTTCCTCGGCCACTGGGATCATCTCGGCATCTGCGAACCCGAAGGCGCGGCGGACCGCATCTGCAACGGCGCGGTCGACAATGCGAGCGGCATCGCGGTGCTGATCGAGGTCGCAAAGCGGCTGGGTTCGGGCGCGCGTCCCGACCGCGACATCTATTTCATGGCGACGACGGCGGAGGAAAAGGGTCTGCTCGGCGCGCATTATTTCGCCGATCATCCGGTCGTGCCGCTGTCCGACATCACCGTTGCGCTCAACATCGACACCATCGCGATTTCGCCGCGCGGCGCCCCGGTCGCGACGATCGGACGCGGCAAGCCCGCTTATGACGCTGTGGTGCGCGAGGCTGCGACGAAGCTCGGCCGCAAGCTCGACGAGGATGGCGAGGCCGACGCCTTCATCCAGCGGCAGGACGGCTGGGCCTTGGGCGCCAAGGGCGTGACGTCGCTGATGGTCGGCGGCAGCTTCTCGGACATGAAGCTGCTCGAAGCCTTCCTCGGCAGCGATTATCACAGCGCCGCCGATAATTTCTCGGACAAGATCCCGCTCGGCGGCGCCGCCGAGGATGCCGACCTGCATGTCGCAATCGGTCGGGCGTTCGCCGATACGAAGCGGTGGCCGGGTAAATAGTAAGCGTCGCTCCCGCGAAGGCGGGGGCCACTATCGGCTTAGCACAAGGCTGCCAGCGGCCCCCGCCTTCGCGGGGGCGACGTAATAATCAGGCCGCCTGCTTGGCCCGGTCGGCCATTTCCTGATTGAGCATCTCGGCGAGCAGGAAAGCCAGTTCGAGGCTCTGTCCTGCATTCAACCGCGGGTCGCAATGTGTGTGATAGCGATCGGCCAGATCCATCTGCGTCACGTCCATCGCGCCGCCGGTGCATTCGGTGACATTCTGGCCGGTCATCTCGATATGGATGCCGCCGCCATGTGTGCCCTCGGCGCGGTGGACGGCGAAGAATCCGCGCACCTCGGCGAGGATGCGTTCGAACGGGCGCGTCTTGTAGCCGTTGGGCGTCTTGATGACGTTGCCGTGCATCGGGTCGCACGACCAGACGACGGGATGGCCCGATTCCTTCACCGCGCGCACCAGCTTCGGCAGATGCGCCTCGATCTTGTCGTGGCCATAACGCGTGATCAGCGTCATGCGGCCCGCGACATGGTTCGGGTTGAGCGTGTCGAGCAGGCGCAGCAGCACGTCGGGCTCGAGGCTGGGGCCGCACTTCATGCCGACCGGGTTTCCGATGCCGCGCAGATATTCGATATGCGCCGAGCCTTCGAAGCGGGTGCGGTCGCCGACCCACAGGAAGTGGCCCGACGTGTCGTACCAACCGCCGGTCAGGCTGTCCTGCCGCGTCAGCGCCTGCTCATAGGGGAGCAGCAGCGCCTCGTGGCTGGTGTAGAAGCTGGTGCCCTTGATCTGCGGCACGGTTTCGGGCGTCACGCCGCACGCTTCCATAAAGGCGAGCGCTTCGGAAATCCGCGCCGCGGTTTCCTGATATTTCTTCGCCCACGGGCTACGGTCCATGAAGTCGTGCGTCCAGGCGTTGACCTGATGCAGGTTCGCATAGCCGCCGTTCGCGAAGGCGCGCAGCAGGTTCAGCGTCGCCGCCGACTGGTTATACGCCTTGACCATGCGCTGCGGGTCGGGCTCGCGGCCCGTTTCCTCGAACGCAATGTCGTTGATGATGTCGCCGCGATAGCTGGGCAGCGACACGCCATCGATGTCCTCCATGTCGGTCGAACGCGGCTTGGCGAACTGGCCCGCCATGCGGCCGAGTTTGACCACCGGCATTTTCGACGCAAAGGTCAGCACGACCGCCATCTGGAGCAGCACGCGGAACGTATCGCGGATGTTGTTCGGATGGAATTCGGCAAAGCTTTCGGCGCAATCGCCGCCCTGCAGCAGAAACGCCTTGCCCTCGGCCACGCGGCCAAGGTCGGCGGTCAGGTCGCGCGCCTCGCCGGCAAACACCAGCGGCGGATAATTGCTGAGCTCGTTTTCGGCGGCCGCGAGCGCATCGGCATCGCGATAGGTGGGAAGCTGGCGGGCTTCGTGCGAGCGCCAGCTATGCGGTTGCCAGTTTTTTGTCATCTGCCTGTCTTTTCGCGTTCGAATCGAGCGCCACATGGCGCCTATGCCGCGCGGAAGCAATGTTTCCGGCACGATCAAACCCGAAAATTAGCATTATCGTGACATCTGCGCACCTATGCTTTTCTTGAGAGACCAAAACTGGTAGTTTATTACACGCTGCGGAAATGCGATTAGCCTCGCGCGACCAAGGCTTTTGGCTATCGACAACGTTATACACCCGTGACCCGAGCTTGGGTCTCGACGCGAAGCGATTGGCTATGGCGAGTTTCGATTCCGCATGGTTCCTCTATGGGGCGTTGGCGCTCCTTTTGGCGACGAGTTTTGTCGTGCGGATCGACTATGTCCGCATCGGCCTCGCCGCCGCGGCATTGGTGGCTTTGCCTTTGGCCTTGTTCCGCGGACCGGACGTCGGTTCCGGCCTGCTCGTGCTCGCGATCCTCGTCGTCAACATCGGCATTTTGGCGCGGCTGTGGCTGCGCGGCACAAAGGTGCAGTTTTCGCCTGAAGAAGAGGAATTGCGCCGCCAGCATTTTTCCGGCCTCGGCGCCGCGGCCGCGCGCGATCTGATCGATCAGGGGAACTGGATTTCGGCCAAGCGCGGCGAGGTGCTGATCCGCGAGAATCAGGCGGCGCCCAGCCTCTTCTATCTGGCCGAGGGGCAAGCGGCGATCCTGCGCGATGGTGTCGAGATCGGGAAACTTTCGGACGGGGCGCTGATCGGCGAAGCCACGGTGCTCGACGGCGCGCATGCGACCGGGACGGTGACGCTCGGCAGCAACACCCGGTTGTGGTTTGTCCCCGCCGCTGCGCTGCGCGCCTATCTGGCGGCCAATCCCGGAATTGCGGGCGCACTGCACGAAGGTTTCGCCCGCGCCCTTCGCGGCAAGCTGGCGAGCGCGAACACGCGCATCGCCGAGCGCTCGGCAATTTCTTGAGCCTAGTCTTTTCTTGAGCCTGGCCTTTCCCGGCCTCGAAACTGCAACCCGCGCCTGCTAAGTCCTCGGTCCATGACGATGATTCTCTATGGCATTTCGAACTGCGACACGGTGAAGAAGGCGCGGCGCTGGCTCGACGAGCAGGGCGTCGTCTATCACTTTCACGACGTGCGCAAGGATGGGCTCGACGCCGCGCGGCTCCAGAACTGGATCGATGCGCTCGGTTGGGAAAAGCTGCTCAACAAGGCCGGGACGACCTTTCGCAAGCTGCCCGATGCGCAAAAGGAAGGGCTCGATGCTGCGGCGGCCAGGGCATTGATGCTCGACCAGCCGGCGATGATCCGCCGCCCGGTGGTCGACGCCGCGGGCGCTATCAGCGTCGGCTTTTCGGCCGATGACTGGCAGGCGCGTTTTGGGGCATGATCCGGTCGCTCGCGGCGCTGCTGGCCTTCACGCTGCTCGCCGGCTGCACGGCTGACGAGGTGATCGCGCAACCGACCCTCGATGGCCAGTCGCCGATCGTGATCGCCCACCGCGGCGCGTCGGGCGAACGTCCCGAACATACGCTGGCGGGCTACAAGCTCGCGATCGAAGTTGGCGCCGATTATATCGAGCCCGACCTGGTGTTGACCAAGGACGGCGTGCTGGTCGCGCGGCACGAGAATGAGATTTCGGAAACGACCGACGTCGCCGCCCATCCCGAATTCGCGGCGCGCAAGGCGGCGAAGACGATCGACGGACAAGAGGTCACCGGCTGGTTCACCGAAGATTTCACCCTTGCGGAACTCAAGACGTTGCGCGCGCGCGAGCGGCTGCCGAAGCTGCGCAGCACCGAATATGACGGCCAGTTCGAAATCCCGACCTTCGAGGAAATCCTGACCCTGCTCGCCGAGGTCAACAAGGGACGCGACAAGCCCGTCGGCGTCTACCCCGAAACCAAGCACCCGGGCTATTTCGTGTCGATCGGGCTGCCGCACGAGGCGCCTTTGCTCAGGGTGCTCGATCGCTTCGGTTATCGCGGCCGTACCGCGCCGGCGTTCATCCAGAGCTTCGAGGTCGGCAATCTGATGGACCTTCGCGCCAAGAGCGAGCTGCCGCTGATCCAGCTGATCGATGCCGAGGGCGGCCCGGCCGACCGGCTCGGCACCAGCTATGCCGCCATGACGTCGCCTGCGGGGCTGAAAATGATCGCCGCCTATGCCGACGGCATCGGCCCGAACAAGGCGCTGGTGATCCCGCGCGGCGCGCTTGGCCGGCTCGGCAAACCCACCGACCTGGTGCGCGATGCGCATGCCGCGGGGCTTAAGGTTCATCCATGGACCTTCCGCCGCGAAAATTATTTCCTGCCGCTGAATGACAAGGGCGGGGTCAATCCCGCGGCGCATGGCGACCTCGCGGGGGAAATCAGCGCCTATTTGAAGACGGGCATCGACGGCCTGTTCAGCGACAATCCGCGCGAGGCGGTTGCGACGGTGCGCAAGGAGAGTAGGCAATGACCGAAAGCGCTTTGGGCCAGAGCGGCCTGTCGATCCGGCCTTTCGTCCTCGGCGGCAATGTCTTTGGCATGACTGCGGGGCGCGATGCGAGCTTTGCGGTTCTCGACCGCTTCGTCGAACTGGGCGGCGGGATGATCGACACAGCCGACGTCTATTCGGCGTGGGTTCCCGGGCACAAGGGCGGCGAGTCCGAAAGCATGATCGGTGCGTGGCTGAAGGAAAGCGGTGCGCGCGATCGGGTTTTAATCGCAACCAAGGTTGGCATGATGCCCGGCGGTCTGAAACCCGACCGGATCCGCGAAGCGGCGCAGGGCTCGCTCGACCGTCTCGGCACCGACGTCATCGATCTTTATTTCGCGCACAAAGACGATCCCGACGTGCCGCTCGACGAAGTGCTGGGCGCTTTTGCAGAACTGGTCGACACGGGGATCGTGCGCGCGATCGGCGCGTCGAACTATTCGGCCGAGCGATTGGCCGAGGCGCTCGGCGTGGCGGACGAAAAGGGCCTGCCGCGCTTCACCGCGATGCAGCCCGAGCTCAACCTGCTCGACCGCGATCAATATGAAGGGCCGCTGCAAAAGCTCTGCATCGACGAAGGGCTGGGGGTCATCACCTATTTCAGCCTCGCTTCGGGTTATTTGTCGGGAAAATATCGCAGCGCCGACGACCTTGGCAAAAGCCCGCGCGGCGCGCGGGTCAAACCCTATCTCGACGGCAACGGTCCTGCGGTGCTCGCGGTGATGGACCGCATCGCGGCGGAAACCGGCGCCACCCTGTCGCAGATCGCGCTGGCGTGGGTTGCGGCGCAACCGGGTGTGACTGCGCCGATCGCGAGCGCGACGACGGTCGAGCAACTCGATGAACTTCTGGGCAGCCTCGATCTCGAACTGAGCGAAGAGCATCAGGCCGCACTGAGCGCAGCCTAATCGAAAGCCCGACCCGACACCCCCGGGGAGAGGCGTGGGCCGGGCCCGCGCGGCCGCGCTGTCTCAATCCTCGACATCGTTCCACTGGAACACCGCTTCGAGCGGCTTGCCGAAGGCGTGCGCGATGCGAAAGGCGACCTCCAGCGACGGCGAATATTTGCCCTGCTCGATCGCGGCGATCGTCTGACGGGTGACGCCGACACGGTCGCCAAGGTCGCCTTGCGTCATCTCATCCGCCAGGAAACGCAGCGTGCGGATGTCGTTGGTAAAGGGTGGCCTAGCCATGCCAGCCCCGCCGATAAATATAGAGCTGGGAACCGATCCGCACGAGTTCGGCCAGCACCACCGTCGCTAGCATCAGGTTGAGTTGTGCCGCTTGGCCGATGCCCCAGAAGAGCGCCACGATATTGACCCAGATGCCGATCACCAGCGGGTAATAGGCGTAATGCGTGCCTTTCAGGTGGATCGAGCGATCGCGCTCATCCTCCTTCATATCGACCTCGTCCGGGGTGCGGATGGCGAGATAGGCGGAGGCGATCGTCATGACCACGATGATCCCGATCGTGACCGCGATCAGCGTCCCTGCGGCGGCCCAGATTCCCGCGGGGCTGGCGGCCATTTGCCAAGGGTAAGCGAGGAAATACCAACCAAAGGCCAGAATCATCGTCACCAAAGTTACCCAGTGAATTTTTTCCCGAAACGACATCCATCGGCTCCATGTTATATGATTCGAACGTAATGTTCGTTATTTTTGACATTAAGTCAACCAGTGATAACATGTCCTGGCTTTGATGCTTTCGCGTCCCGGCTTTAGTCGCTAAGCCCCGCCCCATGTCCACACTCCCGAAAACGCTCACCTTCGACACGTCGACCAGCCGCGCCAATCCGACGCCGCAGCCGATGAAACGCCTTACCGTGCCGCGCATTCGCCAGCGCAAGGGCGGCGAACCGATCGTGATGCTCACCGCCTACACCGTCCGCATGGCGCAGCTGCTCGACCCGCATTGCGACATGCTGCTCGTCGGCGATTCGCTGGCGCAGGTGATTTACGGGCTGCCGCACACCGTCGGCGTGACGATGGAGATGATGGCGCTGCACGGCGCGGCGGTGGTGCGCGGCAGCTATCATGCCGCGGTGATCGTCGACATGCCCTTCGGCAGCTATGAAGCCAGTCCTGAACAGGCGTTTCACAACGCTGCGCGGCTGCTTAAGGAAACCGGTGCGGCGGCGGTGAAGGTCGAGGGCGGCAAGGTGCTTGCGCCGACGATCGAATTCCTGACCCAGCGCGGCATCCCGGTGATGGGCCATGTCGGGCTGACCCCGCAGGCGGTGAACATCCTCGGCGGCTATGGCGTGCGCGGCAAGAGCGAGGAAGAAGCGCGCTCGATCGTCGAAGATGCCATCGCCGTCGCACAGGCCGGCGCTTTTTCGATCGTGATCGAAGGCGTGCTCGAATCGATCGCGATCGAGATCACCAACAAGGTCGATTGCCCGACCATCGGTATCGGCGCATCGGCACAGTGCGATGGTCAGGTGCTCGTCACCGACGACATGCTCGGCATGTTCGAGCGTGTTCCCAAGTTCGTGAAGCGTTATGGAAATATGGCAAGCGTCGTCGAAGGCGCGGTCAAGGACTATGCCGACGAAGTCAGGTCCCGTTCATTCCCGACCGAGGATCAGACCTACGCAGGTTGAGCGTCCGGTGATCCGCGCAGAGTGAAACGCTTGGCGTTTTTCGGCGCCGTCGCTAAGGAAGCGGCCGGCGCGATGCTGAAGGCCCGGGCCAATATTGAGTTTATGGAGGTTTGATTGGCCCTGAGCCCGACGAATGATGCCGCGCTGTTACAGGAAGTCGACGAAGCTGTTCGCAAGGACCGGCTCGATACGATTATGCAGCGCTATGGCCGCTGGATCATCGGCGGTGTCATCGCGGCCCTGCTGGCGTTCGGCGGCTATCTCTTCTGGAGCCATCAGCAGGATGCCGCGCGCGGCGAGCAGGCCGAAGAGTTGATCGCGGCGTTCGACAAGCTCGGCACCAACCAGCCGCGCGCTGCGACCACCGAATTGCAGAAGCTCGCAGCCGAAGGCGACCCCGCCTATCGCGCGGTCGCGCAGATGCAGGAAGCGAACATCAAGGCACAGACTGGCGACCTGAAGGCGGCCGCCGCCTTGATGGCGAAAGTCGCGGCCGATACCAAGCTCGACCAGGCGCTGCGCGATCTCGCGCTGATCCGCCAGACCGCGTTCGAATATGACACGCTGAAGCCCGAAGTGGTGATCGCGCGGATGAAGCCGATGGTCGATGCCAAGGATCCGGCCTCGAGCTGGTTCGCGAGCGCCGCCGAACTGTCGGCGACCGCGCATTACCAGCTTGGCCAGTTCGACCAGGCCGGCGCGCTTTATGGCCGCATCGCCAAATTGCCCAATGTGAGCAAATCGCTGCAATCGCGGTCGGTGCAGATGGCGGGGATGCTCGGCGTCGATGCGGTCGCGGACCGGGCGGACGAAAGCGCCGCAGCCGAAAAGAAAGGCGCGACGCAAGCCGCCGCCGCCGGGGACCAGAAAGGCAATGCCGCGCCAAAGGCCGCGGCAGCCGTAAAGACTGAGGAAGCCAATTAATATGCGGAAAGCGCGTTTCGGAATTTATGCGGCGCTGCTCGCGCTGCCGCTGACGGCATGTGGCGTGCTCAAGGGTGACGGCGGGCCGAAAACCCCGACGGTGGGCGACCGCGTGTCGATCCTCTCGAACGACAACAGCGTCAAGGTCGATCCGGCCACCGCGTCGATCGCGGTCGTGCTGCCCGAACCGGCGGTCAACGCCGCGTGGGCGCAATCGGGCGGCAACGCATCGAAATCGATGGGGCACCCGGCGCTCGCCGCCACGCGGACCAAGCTGTGGGAAGCCAATATCGCGGGCAGCACCAACAAGCAGCGGATCGCCGCCTCGCCGGTGATCGCCGACAACCGCCTGTTCGTCGTTGATACCGACGCCGTGGTCTCCGCCTTCGCCGCCGACACGGGCGCGAAATTGTGGAGCGTCGCGATCGGCAGCACGGGCAAGGATTTCAAGGCGTCGCTGTTCGGCGGCGGCGCCGGGGTCGACGGCAATGTCGTTTATGCGACCAGCGGCGTCGGCGACGTCGCGGCGCTCAACGTCGCCGACGGATCGGTGATCTGGAAGGTGCGGCCCGCAGGTCCGCTGCGCGGTGCGCCGACGATTGCCTTCGGCGGCGTCTATGTGATCAGCCAGGACAACCAGATTTTCGCGCTCAATGCCGCCGATGGTGCGGTGCAGTGGCAGGCCACCGCGTCGATGGAGGCGGGCAGCGTGTTCGGCGCCGCGTCGCCCGCGGCGGGGCAGGGAACGATCGTCGCCGGCTTCTCGTCGGGCGAGGTCCAGGCTTATCGCTACGAAAACGGCCGCGACCTGTGGGAAGACGCGCTCGCGCGCACGTCGATGGCGCTGTCGGTGTCGACGCTCACCGACGTCGACGCCGATCCGGTCGTCGATCGCGGCCGCGTCTTCGCGCTTGGTCAGGGCGGCCGCATGGCAAGCTATGAACTCGTGACCGGTCAGCGCAGCTGGGAAATCTCGATCGCCGGCATCTCGACGCCTTATGTCATCGGTGAGTGGGTCTATGCGATGACCGACGACGCCAAGCTGCTGGCCGTCGCGCGCGCGAGCGGCAAGGTACGCTGGCTGCAACAACTCGCGCGCTTCCGCGTCGAAACCGAAAAGAAAAAGAAGGATCCGATCCGCTGGACCGGGCCGATCCTCGCGGGTGGCCGTTTGATCGCGGTCAACAGCGAAGGCGTGCTGTCGGAATTTTCGCCGACCGACGGATCGCTGCTGGGCACGACCGAATTCAAATCGCCGCTGTCGCAGGCCCCAGTGGTCGCGAACAATATTTTGTACGTCCTCGCGGACGACGGGCAGATCACGGCCTGGCGCTGACACAGCGTCCGGGCCGGGGCGGCCCGGTGTAATAGGGATAAGTTTCATGTCGCGATTCGCGACGATTGCCATTGTCGGACGGCCCAATGTGGGCAAATCGACGCTGTTCAACCGGCTGGTCGGCAAGCGCCTCGCGCTCGTTGACGACCAGCCCGGGGTGACGCGCGACCGCCGCGAGGGCGACGGTCATCTGCTCGGCCTCGATTTCCGCATCGTCGATACCGCGGGTTTCGAGGATTATGACGCCGCGACGCTGCCCGGCCGCATGCGCGTGCAGACCGAAAAGGCGGTGCGTGAGGCCGACGCGGCGCTGTTCATGATCGACGGCCGTGCCGGGGTCACTCCGCTCGACGAGGAAATCGCGCGCTGGCTGCGCAGCGAGGACACGCCGATCATCCTCGTCGTCAACAAGGCGGAGGGGAAACAGGGCGAAAACGGCCTGATGGAAAGCTATTCGCTCGGTTTCGACAATCCGATCGCGCTCAGCGCCGAGCATGGCGAGGGCGTCGTCGACCTGTTCGACGCGCTCCGCCCGATCGTCGAGGGTTTCGATGCTGCGGCATTCGAGGCGGTGCCGCCGCCGGTTGAAGGCGAAGAAGACGAGGACGCGCCGCTCGGGCCGATGAAGCTCGCGATCGTCGGCCGTCCCAACGCGGGCAAGTCGACGCTGATCAACCGCATGATCGGCGAGGATCGCCTGATCACCGGACCCGAGGCCGGGATCACCCGCGATTCGATCCGCGTCGACTGGCAATGGGAGAGGGACGGCGAGGTCCACGAGATTCAGCTGTTCGACACCGCAGGCATGCGCAAGCGCGCCAAGGTGGTCGAAAAGCTGGAGAAACTGTCGGTCGCCGATGCGCTCCACGCGGTCGATTTCGCCGAGGTTGTCGTCCTCCTGCTCGACGCCACCAAGGGCCTCGAGTCGCAGGATCTGCATATCGCCGACAGGGTGCTGCAGGAAGGCCGCGCACTGATCATCGCGCTCAACAAATGGGACGTCGCAGAAGACCCGTCGTCGCTGTTCAACGGCGTGCGTACCGCGCTCGAGGACGGGCTCAGCCAGGTCAAGGGCGTCCCGGTGCTCAGCATTTCGGGCGCAACGGGCAAGGGCATCGACACGCTGGTCCGCGTCGCGTTCGAACAGCGGGCGATCTGGACCAACCGCGTCTCGACCGCAAAGCTCAACCGCTGGTTCGAAAATGCGGTCGAAAACAATCCGCCGCCGGCACCGGGCGGCAAGCGGATCAAGCTGCGCTATATCACGCAGGCGCGGACGCGGCCGCCGACGTTCGTTGTTTTCGGCACCCGAACCGATAGCTTGCCCGGAAGCTACACGCGCTATCTGGTCAACGGCATGCGCAAGGAACTGGGTTTCCAGGGCGTTCCCGTGCGCATCAATTTCCGCAATTCGCGCAATCCCTATGACGAATGACAGCGCCTAAGGCATTGGGGACGCTGGTCGTCGATGCACGGGGCATGCGCTGTCCCTGGCCCGCGCTGCGGCTCGCCCGAGCGATGCGCGATGCGTCCGACGTGCTGCTGATCGCCGACGATCCGCAGGCGGGGCTCGAAGTTGCGGCGCTGGCGGGCGAGCACGGCTGGTCGGTCGAACCCAATGAAACGCCCGCTGCCGAGGGACGCTGGCGCGTCCGGCGCTGACCCAAAATGGAGCGGTTTTCTTCGCAGGGTCACTCACGCCGTAACGTCTTTTTTACCCAACTTCGGCATGGACCGGTTGGGACCACGGCCGAATTTGAACACCAAGGGACTAAAGCATTGGACGAAATCCTGGTCGATTGGGATGAATTTCGCGCGACGCGCACTCAGTTGGGTGCCGCATTCGTACGAATTCTCGGCTATTTTCGCGAAGACGGCACCAAATCGGTCGCCGCGATCGAAGAGGCAATGCGCGCGCGCGACGCGCGCGGTCTCGTCATGCCCGCGCACACGCTGAAAAGCGAAGCGCGGCAGTTCGGCGGCGAGAAACTCGGCGCGCTCGCCGAGGACATCGAAGTCTTCGCGCGGCACTGCGTCGAAAGCCAGATCAGCCCCGAGGAATATCTGCCGCGCGTCGTCGCCCTGCGCCCGCTGTTCGAGGAGACGCTCGCCGCGCTCGAACGCGAAGCCAATCCGCTTGTCCAGCGCCGCCCTACGGGGTTCGACCGCGCCGTCGGTTACTGACGCATCGGTTGCAGTGACCCGCGCGCAAGACTGCGCCACAGCCATTCGAGCGGGCCATAGCGAAAGCGATCGAGCCATGGCTTGGACCACAGCAGCATGACCGCCCACATGGCGGCGCAGACGAGATAGAGCGTCCAGCGGCCGACGTCGCCGAACAGACCGACCCCATAGCCATAAAAGATCGTCGTCAACACGATGCTGGTGCCGAGATAGTTGGAGAAGGCCGCGCGCCCCGCCGCCGCGACACGAGCGATCCACGCGCTGGCGCTGGCGCGCCGGATCAGCAGCACGAGCAGCGCGGCATAGGCGATCGTCATCATCAATCGTCCCGGCCCGGCCCACGCGATGAAGGCGTTGACCGCGACGAGATAGTCGAAGCCCGCGCGCCATTGGAGCCAGCCGACGAGCAATGTCAGCACGACCCCCGGGGGCAGCCAGCGCAGGGTGATCCGCCGGTAGTCGGCCGCCGCCCATGCACCCGTCAGGAAGCCGTTGCGGAACAGCGCCATGCCGATCATCATCAACGGCAGCGTTTCCCATATCATCATCAGCACGCCGACGAACGGATTGATCGCGGTATCGAGCCGTGAGTTGAGGATCGGAAGATAGGGGCCGCGATAGAGCGCGAGTTCCTCGGTCACTTCACCGTCGATCTTGGCATATTCGGCGCGGACCTCGTGCCCGGCCTCGGCCATCGGCGACGCGGGATTGTCGGCCGCATTTCCGACCGCGAGTTGTGCGCCGAAAAAGAGCGATGTCAGGACGACGCCGAGGGTGAAGATGCCGAGCGCCCATTTGATCAGCCGGCGCGGCTCCCACGCGCGGAAGCGGAAGGCGACGCAGCCGACTGCGGCGTAGAGGAACAATATGTCGCCCCACCAGAGGAAGAAATAATGGCAGAGGCCGAATACCGCGAGGCACGCCATGCGGCGGTAATGCACCGAGCCCGGATCCTGTCCCGACGCCTCGGAGCGATCGATGATCAGGAGCATGCTCGCGCCGAACAGGATCGAGAACAGCCCGCGCATCTTGCCGTCGAACAGGAGGAAGCCGAACGCCCAGGCGGCGATGTTCGACCCCGTGTCGCCACCATAGGCTTTGGGCGAGACATAAGCCATTTCGGGCATCGCAAAGGCGACGACGTTCATCGCCAAAATGCCCATCACCGCGAAGCCGCGCAGCGCGTCGAGTGTGACGAGGCGTTCGGTCGCGCGTTCGTCGGCAATGATCATGCGGCTCTCCGGCTGTATTACCAATATACTACAGCCAAGACGCGATCTGGTCGAGCGGTTTTTTGCGCAGCGCATAGGCCGGTACGGTCGCATCGGGAGCGGGGTGGCCCGCGACGATCAGCATCAGCGGCTTTTCGTCGCCCGGGCGCAAGCAAATCTCGCGCAGGAAGCCCATCGGCGACGGGGTGTGGGTCAGCGTCGCGAGTCCCGCGCCGTGTAATGCCGTCAGCAACAGGCCGCACGCGATGCCGACGCTTTCGGTGACGTAATAATTCTGCCGCGTGTCGCTGGGCTCGATGCCGCCGCGACGCTGCCCGAACACGACGATCAGCCATGGCGCGATATCGAGGAAGCTTTTGTCCTCGTCGGTGCCGAGCGGCGCGAGCGCCTCGAGCCACTCCTGTCCGGCGCGGCTCGCGTAAAATTCGCGCTCCTCTGCTTCAGCGGCGAGGCGGATGCGGTGCTTGATCGCGGGGGTCGAAATCGCGGCGAAATGCCAGGGCTGGTGGTTGGCGCCGCTCGGCGCGGTGCCGGCGGCGGCGATCGCCGCTTCGATCACCTCGCGCGGGACCGGATCATCGGTGAACATGCGGCATGTGCGCCGCGCAGCGATATGGTCGCGAAACGCTTCGGCGGCGGCGATGCGCGCGGCGTCGGTCATGTGGGGCAGGGCGGTATAAGGGACGGTCGGGTGCGGTTTCATAGCACCGGTCTAGCCGCGATGCGCCCGGCTCGCCAGCGGTGTTAACTCACTATTGACATCCATGTCAGTAATGTTATCTGGACAGCATCAAATGATTCGAACGGGAACGATCCATGACCCCAACCATTTTCTCCCACCCCGACCGCATCCCCGCGAAATTCCGCCCGTTCAAGGCGTTCCGGCACTTCCGCAATCTGATCAAGGACAAGGAAGACACCGAACAGGTGTTCCGCATCTTTGAAAACCTGCCGCGCAAGGGCTTCATGGACGATGCGCGCGCCTTCGTCGAAAGCGATTTCGGCAAGAAGCTGATGGAACGCGAACCCTATCTACCCGACCTGCTAGACGACCATGGCTGGATCGACGCACTGCCCGAAGGCACCGTCGGCCACGCTTATGTCACCTTCATGCGCCGCGAAGGTCTTTCGGCCGCGGGCCTCGTCGCCGAAAGCGACAAGATGGGCCGCCCGCAATATGACGACCAGGTGCAATGGTATTCGAACCGCCTGCGCGACACGCACGACCTGTTCCACATCCTGACCGGCTATGGCCGCGACGCGCTCGGCGAGCAGTGCGTGCTCGGCTTCACCTATGGCCAGACGGGCAATTACGGCAATTTCTTCATCGCCTATGCCGGCGGCTACGAAGTGAAGCGCAGCATCAAGAGCGACGCGCCGGTGATGGGCGCGATCCGTCAGGGCCAGCGCCACGGCAAGGCGTCGCAGGCGATCATCGAGCAGGACATCCGCTCGCTGCTCGCCGAACCGCTCGAAGCCGCGCGCACGCGGTTGGGGATCGGCGAGCCTACGCTCTATCAGGAAGCGCACCGAGCGTACCGCAACCGCGGGATCGATCCGTACAACTTCCTCGCGCCGCAGGCCGCGGCCGCCTGAACCTCCAACGTCACCCCGGCGAAAGCCGGGGCCTCGACGCCAACCTCGAATTCCCCGTTCGCAGCAACTGCTCGTGATCAACCCGTGCTTTCCGGCCAGACGCGCGGGCTGCGCGGCGTTTCCAGTCGATAGTCGGAATAGGATCGGGAAAATATCTCCCTGCCCAGGCGTTCGGCGTCCCCGATCGGGTTCGCCGGATCGTTGCGCACTTCGCCGCGGCTGTTGCCGGCTCCGCGCACCACGCTGACGAAGTCCGAATTCGTGTAGCGGGAAAATTCCTGAATCTGGTGGACGATGCCGAGGGCCACGCCGGGATATGTTTCCTCGGACGCCAGCACCAGGCCGAGCCGTTTCCGCGCCATCGCTGCGAGCGCTTCCTGCGAGCCCGGATAGGAGGCCGCATAATAGCAGAAGCTGCGATCGAAGAACGCCTTGATCTGGGCGGACACGCCGTACCAATAGATGGGCGAACAAAAAATCACCCCTCGCGCGGGCAAGAACTCTTCGAAGAATAGGGCGCGATACGGGTCGTCGATCGCGCATTCACCATCGGCGCGTCGGCATTGGCGGCAATCGCGCAGAAACCCGGAAATATGGTCATCCAGAAATCGCAGTGCGACATCGCTGCCCGCCGCCTCAGCGCCGCGCCGAACGGCTTCGGCAAGCGTAGCGGTGTTTCCGTTTCTGCGCGGGCTTCCGACAAGAATGAGCAGTTTTTCCGACATATCGACCGATCCTTTCGCGTCAGACACGGCACGGCTGCCATGTCTTGTTGACGCAAAGGGGTGGCGTGGTACTTTCGATTGATCAACTACCTACTATTTTGTCATATACTAACCTTCAGGTAAGAATTGAAGATCATGACGACACGCAATCAACCCTATAATGATGGTCTTGGGCCGGTGTTCGAGATTATCGGCGGGAAGTGGAAGGCGCTGATTCTTTGGGAACTTCACGGCAACGCCGTGCGCTTCGGCGCGCTCAAGCGGCGTATCGCCGGTATCAGCGAAAAGATGCTGATCCAGCAATTGCGGGAAATGGAAGCCGATGGCCTGGTCCACCGCGAAATGTTCCACCAGGTTCCCCCGCGCGTCGATTATTCGGTTACCCCCTTGGGGGCATCGCTCAACGAAGCGCTGACGCCGCTATGCGAATGGGGAAAACACAATCTGGAAAATCGCCGGCCATCCGATCCGATGCCCGGCTGAAACGCGCCGACCGGCGTAACATTCGTTGCCCAGGTCGTTCGTTGCCAGCTCGTTCTTCGATCTCAACGCGGATGACGGTGTTAATCAGCCGAGCTTCGCGATCAGCGCCTGCGCCGCCGCCGGGTTGCGGACCTTCGCGCCCGATATGAAGAAGATATAGACGTCGCGGTCGCCCTTCGCCCAGTCGCGGGCTTGCTTCGCCCTTTGGTCGAGCGCCTTGGCGTCATAACCGGTTTCGACGTCGTCCTGACTGCGCTGGAGCCGCGCGTAGGTGAAGTCGGCGGTCAGTTCGTCGATGCAGGGGAACTCGTCGCTGTCGGCGAAGACGATCGCCATGTTCCGTTCGCGGACCATCTCGACGAAGGCGGGGTCGCGGAAACTTTCGTGGCGGACCTCGATCGCATGGCGCAGCGGCAGGCCGTCCTGCGTGTCGGGAAGCAAATCGAGGAAGCCCGCGAAATCGTCACGATCGAACTTCTTCGTCGCCATGAACTGCCAGTGGATCGGGCCGAGCCGGTCACCGAGCTGCGTCAGCCCCTGCGTCAGGAACTTCTCGATCGACCCGGCGCCCTCCGCCAATATCTTGCGGTTGGTCGTGAAGCGTGACGCCTTGACGCTGAACTTGAAGCCGTCGGGCACCGACGCAGCCCAATTGGCAAAGGTTTCGGGCTTCTGGCTGCCATAATAGGTGCCGTTGATCTCGATGCCGGTCAGGTGCTGGCCGGCATATTCGAGCTCGCGTTTCTGCGCGAGCCCGGCAGGGTAAAAGGGGCCGCGCCACGGCTCGAAGGTCCAGCCTCCGATTCCGACATAGATGCTCATCGGTTCTTCCCTTCGCGCACAAATCCTGAACCGTCATTGCGAGGAGCGAAGCGACGCGGCAATCCAGAATGGCGTAAACCGCCCTGGATTGCTTCGCTTCGCTCGCAATGACGAGCGTGATTTATCTAGGAACTGTTGCCAACGCTAGCGCTTGGCGCATCACGCAAGCGCCGCGTCGGCTCCCATCAGCGTCGGGAAGAAACCCTCATGCGCTTCGCGAAGTTCGGCGAGCGTCACCTGATGGTCGCTGCCCTCCAGTTCGAAGACGATGCGGTCCTTGATCGTGCGGCCGACCGGATCGACCGGCACGTCGGCGCGGCCTGCGGCGTCGAGGAAGTCGGCGAGGCAGGTGTCGCAGACGGTGACGAGATAGAGGCCCTGATCCTCACCGAAGAAGCTTTCGGCGACGCCGAACGGCTGTTCTTCGCTGACCAGCACGCCGATATTCGATTTCAGCGCCATTTCGGCGAGCGTCACCGCCATGCCGCCGTCCGACACGTCGTGGCAGGCGGTGATCCAGCCGGCGTTGATCGCGCCGCGGATGAAGTCGCCGGTGCGTTTTTCGCAGCGCAGATTGACTTCGGGCGGCGGACCTTCTTCGCGGCCGTGGATTTCGCGGAGCCACACCGACTGGCCGAGATGGCCGGCGCGTTCGCCGACCGCGAGCACGATGTCGCCGGTGCGCTTGAAGCCGATGCCGACCGCCTTGTTCAGATCTTCGATCACGCCGACGCCGCCGATCGCGGGGGTCGGCAGGATCGCGCTGCCGCCGCCCGTTGCCTTCGATTCATTGTAGAGGCTGACGTTGCCCGACACGATCGGATAGTCGAGCGCGATACACGCCTGCGCCATGCCGTCGAGGCAGCCGACGATCTGGCCCATGATTTCGGGGCGCTGCGGGTTGGCGAAGTTCAGGCAATTGGTGATCGCCAGGGGAGTGGCGCCGACCGCGCTGATGTTGCGCCACGTCTCGGCGACCGCCTGCTTGCCGCCCTCGACGGGGTCGGCGTAGCAATAGCGCGGGGTGCAGTCGGTCGACATCGCGAGCGCGCGGTTCGTACCGTGGATGCGGACGAGCGCGGCGTCGCCGCCGATCTGCACCGTGTCGGCGCCGACCTGGCTGTCATACTGCTCCCAGATCCAGCGGCGGCTGGCAATGTCGGGGGTGCCCATCAGCGTCTTGAGGTCGGCCGCCACGTCGGTCGTTTCGGGGACGTTCGTCAGCTCGGGCTGCTTCGGCGTCGGGACGTGCGGGCGGTCGTAGAGCGGCGCGTCGTCGGCGAGCGGGGCGAGCGGAATGTCGCAGACGATCTCGCCCTTATGCTCCAGCACCATGCGCCCCGTATCGGTGACGGTGCCGATGACCGCGAAGTCGAGTTCCCATTTGTGGAAGATCGCGGCGGCGAAATCCTCGCGGCCGGGCTTCAGCACCATCAGCATGCGTTCCTGCGATTCGGACAGCATCATCTCGTACGTGGTCATGCCGGTTTCGCGCTGCGGCACGTCGTCCATCTTCAGGTGGAGGCCGACGCCGCCCTTCGACGCCATTTCGACCGACGATGACGTAAGCCCGGCTGCGCCCATGTCCTGAATCGCGACGATCGCGTCAGACGCCATCAGTTCGAGGCACGCCTCGATCAGCAATTTTTCGGTGAAGGGGTCGCCGACCTGCACCGTCGGGCGCTTTTCCTCGGCATCTTCGCCGAAGTCGGCCGACGCCATCGTTGCGCCATGGATGCCGTCGCGGCCGGTTTTCGAGCCGACATAGACGATCGGATTGCCGATGCCCGACGCGGCCGAATAGAAAATTTTGTCCTGTTCGGCGATGCCGACGGTCATCGCGTTGACGAGGATATTGCCGTCATACGCCTTGTGGAAATTGACCTCGCCGCCGACTGTGGGAACGCCGACGCAGTTACCATAGCCGCCGATGCCGTGGACGACGCCCGAGATGAGATGCTTCATCTTCGGGTGGTCGGGGCGCCCGAAGCGCAGCGCGTTGAGGTTCGCGACGGGGCGCGCGCCCATCGTGAAGACGTCGCGCAGGATGCCGCCGACGCCGGTCGCCGCGCCCTGATAGGGTTCGATATACGACGGGTGGTTGTGGCTCTCCATCTTGAAGATCGCGGCCAGCTTCTTGCCGCCTTCGCCTTCGCCGATGTCGATCACGCCGGCATTCTCGCCGGGACCGCAGATCACCCAAGGGGCTTCGGTCGGCAGCTTCTTGAGGTGAAGGCGCGAGCTTTTATAGCTGCAATGCTCGGACCACATGACCGAGAAGATGCCGAGTTCGACAAGGTTCGGCTCGCGCCCGAGCGCGTGCAGGACGCGATCATATTCTTCCGGAGACAGGCCGTGTTCGGCGACGATCTCGGGGGTGATGACGGAGGCGGGCGCGGTTGCGGTCTGAGTCATGGCGCGCCTTTAGCGGGGTAGGCGCAAAACGAACAGACCCCATGATGCATTTTGCACCATGGGGTCTGCGGTCGGAGAGAGGGTTTAGCGCGAGGCGAGGGTGACCGACGGCTTCACGAGCGGTTCGACGTCGCGCAGCGCGAAGCTCACCTGCTGCGAGCCGACGGTGCCGCGGACGCGGTGCTGGCCGACGCGGAGCGTGAACGGCTTGCCGGTGCGCTCCTCGACGCCGCTGATGACGCGCGTGTCGCCGACCTGCGTGACGCTATAGCTGTAGGTGCTGCCCTCATGCTCGAAGCGATTGGTCGGCGCATCCTTCGCCAGAGCGACCGACGGCGCCAGCGCGAGCAGGCCGAGGGCGGGGAGAATATATTTTTTCATGATGCAAGTCCTTGTCTGATGAACAAAACTTGCCTTCGAGCCCCTCTCTTCTTGTGCAGTGCAGCATGGCGAGCCCTTGGCGCGCGAGCAATTGCAAAAAACAGAACCGCGATTGCGCAGCGCGAGGGGGCGGGGGTGGGCGACAACGATGCGTTCGTGCCCACCCCGCTGCGGCTAGCCAGCAAGCTGGCAAGCCTCGCTGCCCCTCCCGCCTGCGGGAGGGGAGATCAACGACCGCTCACCACACCAAAGCCGACATGCCGGAGGCGCGACGTCATGCTTGACCAAACGGGGGCGAAGGGGCCAAAGCAGGGCCATGACGGACACCCCCGACGCCGCTGCCGCCGCCGATATTGCCTCACTGTCGTTCGAGGCCGCGATGGGCGAACTCGAAACGATCGTGCGGAGGCTCGAGAGCGGCGATGTCAGCCTCGAGGAATCGGTGACGCTCTATGAGCGCGGCCATGCGCTGCGCGGCCATTGCGAGGGGCGGCTGGCCGCGGCGCAGGCGCGTATAGAACAGGTCAGCCTGGGCGCCGACGGCCGACCGGCGGGAACGACCCCCTTCGGCGAAAGCTGATCCACGGTGGCGCTCGTCGAGGACGAAGTTTCGCGCGGGAGGCAATTGCTGCTTTCCATCCAGAGTGAGGTTGCGGCCGGGATCGACACGCTGTTCGATCAACTGCTCACCGTTCCGTCCGACCCGCGCGGACCGCTCTATGAAGCGATGCGCCATGCCGCGGTGGCCGGCGGCAAGCGGCTGCGTCCTTTGCTCGTTCGTGCCGCGGGCGATCTGTTCCACGTCGATCGCACGCTGACCCTGCGCGTCGGGGCGGCGGTCGAGGCGATGCACGTCTATTCGCTGATCCACGACGATCTGCCGTGCATGGACGATGACGACATGCGCCGCGGCAGGCCAACGGTGCACAAGGCGTTCAACGAGGCGACCGCGGTGCTCGCGGGTGATTCGCTCCATGCGCTGGCGTTCGAATGGCTGTGCGACCCGGTGACGAGCGCCGATCCTTTCGTGCGCGGCGAGCTTTGCTGCGAACTCGCGCGCGCCGCAGGGCCGGCGGGGATGGCGGGCGGACAGATGATGGACCTCGCCGCCGAGACGTCGAATTTCGACCTGCCGACGGTAACGCGGCTCCAGCAGCTCAAGACCGGGGCGCTGATCGCCTTTTCGGTCGAAGCCGGCGCGATCCTCGCGCGGATCCCGCCCGAGGGCCGCGCGCCGCTGCGCGCCTATTCGCGCGACATCGGGCTCGCGTTCCAGATCGCCGACGACATCATGGACGTCGAGGGCGACGAGGAACTCGCGGGCAAGGCGCTGCACAAGGACGATGCCGCGGGCAAGGCGACCTTCGTCACCTTGATGGGACTCGAGCGCGCGCGCGAACAGGCGACCGCCCTCGTCGACCAGGCGATCGGGCATCTCGCGAGTTTTGGTGATGAAGCGGCGCTGCTGCGCGCGATCGCCCGTTATGTGGTGGAAAGGGACCGTTGATGCGCATTGGGGTTTATCCCGGAACCTTCGACCCGATCACGCTCGGGCATATGGACATCATCCGCCGCGGTGCGAAGTTCGTCGACCGGCTGATTATCGGGGTGACCACCAATATCGCGAAATCGCCCTTGTTCGACGACGAAGAGCGGATCGCGATGGTGAAGGCCGAAGTCGCGGGGATCGATGGCGACATCGAGGTCGTCGGTTTCAATTCGCTGCTGATGGACTTTGCCGACGCCCAGGGCGCGTCGATCGTCGTCCGCGGCATTCGCGGCGTCACCGATTTCGAATATGAGTATCAGCTGACGGGCATGAACCGCCAGCTCAACGCCCGCGTCGAAACCGTCTTTTTGATGGCCGACGTCAGTCTTCAGCCGATCGCGTCGCGGCTGGTCAAGGAAATCGCGATCTTCGGCGGCGACATCCACAAATTCGTGACGCCTTCTGTACGCGATGCCGTCGTGGCGCGCATCGCCGAGCGGGGGCTCCTTAAAGGCGAGCGCTGATACCGATCATTGAGCGTTCAGCTTTTTCCCGCTAGGGCGCGCCATCGGGGCGCAAATCCAGTTTATTATCCAAAGGCCGATCCAGCATGAAATCATCCTTCCGCCCCTTGGTTCTTACGGCGATGGCGTTCGGTCTCGCGGCGTCAGCCGTCGCGCAGGATGCGCCGCCCGCGCCCGCGCCGAACCCCGAGCAGAGCCAGCCCGCACCGCCGGTGGAGACGCCCGCGCCTGCGCCGGTCGAAGCGCCTCCCGCGACGGCGCCTGCGGCGGCGGACGGCACACCGGCAGCGGAAGTCCCCGTGGTGCCAGCGATGACGCCCGACCAGTATATCAACGTCCCCGAATATATGCTCAACATCGACCTTTCGACGGGCGGCCGGATCGTGGTCCAGCTCTATCCCAACGTCGCGCCGAACCATGTCGAGCGGCTGAAGCAGCTCGCGCGCGCGGGTTTCTATGACGGGATCAAGTTCCACCGCGTGATCGACGGCTTCATGGCACAGACGGGCGATCCGACCGCGACCGGGCAGGGCGGCTCGCAGCTTCCCAACCTCAAGGCCGAATTCAACGTCACCCCGCATCTGCGCGGCACGTTGTCGATGGCGCGCGCCGAGAGCGAGGACAGCGCGAACAGCCAGTTCTTCATCATGCTCCAGCCGCGCTTCGCGCTCGACCGCCGTTACACGGCGTTCGGCCGCGTCATCTCGGGCATGCAATATGTCGATGCGATCCATAAGGGCGAGCCGCCCGAAGTGATGTCGCGGATGGTGCAGGTGTCGGTCGCCGCCGACAACAAGCCGGTCCCGCCGGCGTCGATGCTGACCGAAGCGGTGCCCGCGCCGGTCGCTGCGCCCGCCGTGACGGTCGACCAGCTTAACGCTCCGATCAAGCAGTAAGCGCGGGGACGCGCTGCCCAGAATCTGACCCAGCCATGCGCGTCGACGCCTTCGATTTCGATCTACCTAACGAGCGTATCGCGCTCCGCCCCGCGCGTCCGCGCGATGCGGCGCGGATGCTCGTGGTCGATGGCGGCAGGATCGTCGACGCGGGGGTTGGCGACCTGCCGGCATGGCTGCGCCCGGGCGACTGCCTCGTCTTCAACGACACGCGCGTCATCCCCGCACAGCTCGATGGCCGTCGCGGCGTTCGACATGATGGCGCGCAGAACGCGCCGGGGGCGAAGATCGGCGCCACACTGCACAAACGCATCGACCTGCGCCGCTGGCAGGCGTTCATCCGCAACGCCAAGCGGCTGCGCGTCGGCGAGACGGTCGATTTCGGCGCGGGGGTCGCGGCGCTCGCCGAGCAGCGTCTGGCCGACGGCAGCTTCATCCTCGCCTTCGCCGGCGACGAGCCGGTCGAAGTCCTGCTCGAACGCGCGGGCACGATGCCGCTACCTCCTTATATTGCGGGCAAGCGCCCCACCGACGAAGACGATCGCAGCGATTATCAGACGATGTTCGCGCGCGAGGACGGCGCGGTCGCGGCACCGACCGCGGCGCTGCACTTCACGCCGAAGCTGCTCGAGGCGCTGGCGGCGGCCGGCGCCCTGACCGAGACGCTGACGCTGCACGTCGGCGCGGGCACCTTCCTGCCGGTGAAGGCCGACGATACCGAAGACCATCTCATGCACGCCGAATGGGGACGGATCGACGCCGACACCGCGGCGCGGCTCAATGCCGTGCGCGCGGCGGGCGGCCGCGTGATCGCGGTCGGCACCACCAGCCTGCGCCTGCTCGAAAGCGCGGCGCAGGATGACGGTACGATCACGCCCTTCGCGGGCGACACCGCGATCTTCATCACCCCCGGCTATCGGTTCAAGGCGATCGACGGGCTGATGACCAATTTCCACCTGCCGCGCTCGACCTTGTTCATGCTGGTCAGTGCGTTGATGGGGCTGGAGACGATGCAGGCCGCATACGCCCATGCCATCGAAAGCGAATATCGCTTCTACAGCTATGGGGATGCCAGCCTGCTGATCCCGTGTCAGAGCGACCGGTCGGCGTAAACCGCTATCGCTTCCGCAATGAACTCGGGGCATCCCGGCAGTTTATCATCGTCATAGGTGCCGCGGAATTCGGGATTTTCGACATAATAGCGACCGAGATTCCTGAACGCTGCGGCGTCGGGCGTCCAGCTGTGCGAGATCCAGCGATAGTGGCGGTCCGTCACGGCCTGCACTGCGTCGGACGCCGGGGCGCCGCCGTCGCGGAACAGGCGCTGGAAATCGGCGCGGATCGATTCCATTTCGGCCTGGATCGCCGCGACCTGCTCCTTGCTGAACGATCGCGCCTTCGCCGCAGCCGCCGCGACCGCGTCCTTGCCCCAAAATTCCTCGGCCTCGCGCTGCCAGCGGTCGCGCGTTTCGGGGGCGATGCCGGCGTAATAGTCGTTGTCTTCCATGTCCTCGTCCTTCTCCAGTGATACGATCGTGCGATCGATGGTGCGGATGAGGGTCCGGTAATGGCCGATCCGGCCTTCGAGCGCGGCGCGGTGCTCACGCAGCGCGGCCAGCGGGTCGAAGGCGGGATCGTCGAGCACGGCGGCGATCTCCGCCAACGGCAGGCCGAGCTCGCGGTAGAAGAGGATCTGCTGCAGCCGCAGCAACTCCTCCCTGCCATAATAGCGATAGCCGTTGGCGCCGACATGGCCGGGCTTCAGCAGGCCGATCGCATCATAATGATGCAGCGTCCTGACGCTGATGCTTGCCGCCCTCGCGACCTGCCGAACCGTCCGCATTCACCGTCTCCTCATCGTGGGACGGGCCTATCGGGGATGACGCAGCGTGAGGGTCAAGCCTTTTCGCGCGCGCCTAGGACCAATCGACATTCAGGTCAGGGTGAGTCGAAAATGGTGGTTTTCCGTGACCCGGAGCGCAGCGTACATCTGGTACGTGAGCACCGGAAGCACGGGAAATTGCCATTTGCAGGCCGCCATGGGCTGAATGTCGATTGGTCCTAGCCGAAGGTGAAGGCGTAAGCGCGCACGCCCGGATCGAGGAACTCGATTTCGAAGGTCCGCGCTTTCGCCCCCGCCGACTGCCGCACGAACTGGTACAGTCGGTCGCTGGTCACGCTGCCCATCCCGTTCGCATCGACGACCGCGCGCCCGCCGCTATGACACTTTCGTTCAAGCCCGCGAAAAAGTTACGCCGCTAGGCCGCGCGGATCGAGGGGGCGCCGTTGACCATCCACGGTGCCAGTCGCTGCTTTCGTACCTGATGCGCGGCAATGCGTTCGCCGACTGTCGCGTATCGATTGCCGTCGACCAGCACTTCGGGCGCGATCGCGCGGCAGTTGTACGTCGATGCCATCGATGCGCCATAGGCACCGGCCGTCTTGAAGAGGGCGAGGTCGCCCTCCTGCACCCGATCGATCTCGCGCTCTTTTGCAAAGGTGTCGCCGCTTTCGCAGATCGGGCCGACTATATTGGCGGTGAATGTCCTGCCGGTGGGGCGGACCGCCGCGAACTCGTGCCATGCGTCATACATCGCGGGACGCGCGAGGTCGTTCATCGCCGCATCGACGACGACAAATGGGTGACGGGCGCCCGGCTTCACCCACAGGACGCGCGTCAGGAGGATTCCGGCCTCGGCCGCGATGAAGCGCCCGGGTTCGAAGAGCAATGTCGCGTCCCAATCCTTTGTAACGTCGGCGACCATTGCGCCATAGGCTTCGGCATCGGCGCCGGGCTGGCCCGGCCGGTAGGAGACGCCTAGCCCGCCGCCGAGGTCGACATGATAGACGCGGTGCCCCTTCTGGCGCAGCGCGCGGATCAGGTCGCCGATCTTGCGATAGGCCGCCTCGAGCGGCGCGAGGTCGACGATCTGGCTGCCGATATGGACGGCGAGCCCGTGGAGGTCGAGGCCGGGAAGCGCCGCAAGCCGGTCGTACATGGCAAGCGCATCGTCGATCGGGATGCCGAACTTGCTGTCGAGCCGGCCCGTGGTGATCTTGGCATGCGTGCTGGCATCGACGTCGGGGTTGACGCGGAGCAGGGCAGGGGCGCGTCGTCCGCGCTGCGAAGCGAGGGCGGACAGCAGCTGTCCTTCGCGCTCGAGCTCGAGATTGAAGCGGCCGATCCCGGCATCGAGCGCCGCGATCAGCTCGGGCGCGGTCTTGCCGACGCCCGAATAGACGATGTGGCTCGCTGAAATCCCGGCGCTGAGCGCGCAATCGAGTTCACCGCCCGATACGATGTCGGCGCCATAGTTTTGATCGGCGAGGACCCGCAACACCGCCGGTGACGGGTTGGCCTTGACCGCGAACATCAACTGCTTGCGCGGCACCTTGCCGAGCGCGGCGCGGAAACGCTGCGCCGAGTGTCGCAGCGTTTCCGCCGAATACACATAGGCGGGCGTGCCGACCGCAGCGGCGATCGAGGCGAGAGGGACCGCTTCGGCGTGCATTTCGCCGCCGAGCAAATGAAAGGAGGACATCGAACTAATCCTTGGATGGAGAGAAGGTTAAAGCTCGTCCCGCCGGGCGCGGCGCGAGGCGCGGATCGCGCCCGGCAGCTCGCGGTGGCGGCTCCGCTCGACGCGCAGCGCGAGCATGGCCTTCTTTCCCGCGAGCAGGAGAAGAAGGCCGGTCGCGGCGACGAGCAGGCCGACGATACCGACAAGGTCGGCGCCGGCTCCGGTCGCGACATGCGTCAGGACATAGCCCGCGCCGACGAGCGCCGCCCCGGCGGCGCGCCAGAAGAGGTCGCGCTGGGTCATGACCGCCCGCGCTCCCGTTTTGCCGTGCGGTCCCACAGGACGGTATCGGCCGCGGTTCGGGCCAGCGCCGCGCGTTCACGCGCGTTTGTATCGGGCTCCGAGCAGAGCAGCAGGTCGGCCGGATATTCGGCCTCTTCGCGCATGGCCTGGCGCTGGTCGCCCTGTTCGAAGACAAGGCCGATCGCGGGATCGGCCTGCCGCGCGGCCGCGCGGCGGGCGCGGGCGATCAGGCGAGGATCGGCGTCGATGCCGCGGCCTTCGATCGCGACGAAGCCCATCGCGCGCGCGCCGGACGGCGTGGATCAGCAGCTCGCCGGCGCCGCAATCGGCGTCGACGATGCGGATGCTGCGGCGTCCGCGCTTGCGCAGGCCCTTGAGCTTGCGAAGCATCGCGGGCCAGCGGCGGTCCTTCTCGGCGCGGTTCTGCGCGCCTTGCGCCAGCGTGCCCCACCCGCTTGTGGCGGGTGCCATCCAGACGATGCCGGCGGGCGCGATATAGGAATATTCCATGACGAGCCTCCTCAAGCCGCGCGGTCGATCGCACATTCGTCGGGGCGCAAAGGCTCGAACGAAACGGCGGGGATCAGCGGATGCAGCGCGGCGACGATCCGCGCGCCCGGAAGGCCGCGGCACTCGGCGCGGGCGAAGGCGCAGGCGGCGGTGCGCGAAATGAACCGGCCTTCAAGCTGGCCTTTACAACCCTGAACGAGCCAGTGGCCGGCCGCATCGCGGCCGACGAATACTATCGACCCGACTGGGTCGGGCTCCGCGGAAATCGCAGAAGTCATGAAGAGATGCTCCTTGGCTACTCAAATCGACGCCCCGAAGATCGGGACTCGATGCCGGCAATCTATGGGGCCGCGCATAGGGATTCGAGATCGAGGAAGGGCGCCACCCATTGTATTTTCATTTGTTTTCGCGGCCCGCGCTCGCCCGCCCCAAAATCGGCAAAATCATATGAAAATACTATGCGACCTGCACTTTGGGTCTCTCGCATTCAAACGCGCGCCTCACCTATTTGGGAGTCCGCAGACGACTCGTGCCACGCCCCGTGGCCAGCGCCATGCTGGAGCAAACCCATGCAGGATCTAATCTGGGTCGGCATCATCCTCGCCCTGCTCGCCGCGAGCCTCGGCTACGCGCGCCTGTGCGACGACGCATAAGGAATGATGTCCATGACACTCGACCTCTGGCTCGCGGGCCTCACCGCGCTCGGCCTTCTCGTCTATCTCGTCGCCGTGCTCGCACGGCCCGAACGCTTCTAAGGGAGGCGAACCCATGACCTTTCAGGGATGGTTTCTCATCATCGCGTTCATCGCTATCCTGCTCCTGCTCTGCAAGCCGATGGGGCAATGGCTCTTCGCGCTCTACGAGGGGCGACGGACGCCGCTGCACCGCATATTCGGCCCGGTCGAGGCGGGCTTCTATCGGCTGTCGGGCATCGATCCGACCGAAGAGCAGGGGTGGCGCCGTTACGCGGTCCATATGTTGATCTTCAACGCGACGCTGTTGCTCTTCACCTACGCGGTGCTGCGCCTGCAAGGGGGCTTGCCGCTCAACCCGCAGAGCTATGAGGGCGTCGGGGCGGACGGCGCGTTCAACACGGCGATCAGCTTCACGACCAACACCAACTGGCAATGGTATTCGGGCGAGGCGACGATGTCGAACCTCAGCCAGATGCTCGGCCTCACCATTCACAATTTCCTCTCGGCCGCGACGGGCATCGCGCTCGCTTTCGCGCTGTTTCGCGGTTTTGCGCGGCGCAGCGCGACGACGATCGGCAATTTCTGGGCCGACATGACGCGCGTGACGCTGTATCTGCTGCTCCCGCTCTGCTTCGCCATCGCGATCTTCTATATCGCAAGCGGCGTGCCGCAGACGCTTAGCGGTTCGGTCGATGTCACGACGCTCGAAGGCGCGAAGCAGACGCTTGCGCTCGGCCCGGTCGCGTCGCAGGAAGCGATCAAGATGCTCGGCACCAACGGCGGCGGCTTCTTCAACGCCAACAGCGCGCATCCGTTCGAAAATCCGACCGCGCTCACCAACCTTGTCCAGATGCTGTCGATCTTCCTGATCGGCGTCGGTCTGACCTGGACCTTCGGCAAGGCGGTCGGCAACACCCGTCAGGGCTGGGCGATCCTCGCCGCGATGATGACTTTGTTCCTTGCGGGCACGGCCATCGTCTATTGGCAGGAAGCCGCCGGCAACCCGATCCTTCACCAGCTTGGCGCCGCAGGCGGCAATATGGAAGGCAAGGAAGTCCGCTTCGGCATCGCGGCCTCGTCGCTCTTCGCGGCGGTCACCACCGCGGCGTCGTGCGGTGCGGTCAATGCGATGCACGACAGCTTCACGGCGCTGGGCGGCCTGATCCCGCTGTTCAACATGCAGCTGGGCGAGGTCGTCATCGGCGGCGTCGGCGCGGGCATCTATGGCTTCCTGCTGTTCGCCATCCTCGCGGTGTTCGTCGCGGGCCTGATGGTCGGGCGCACCCCCGAATATGTCGGCAAGAAGATCGAGGCGCGCGAGGTCAAGCTGGCGGTACTCGCGATCGCGGTGCTGCCGCTCATGATCCTGGGGTTCACGGCGATCGCATCGGTCACCGATGCGGGACTGGCGGGGCCGCTCAACAAGGGGCCGCACGGCTTCTCGGAAATTCTCTACGCCTTCACCAGCGCGGTCGGGAACAACGGGTCGGCCTTTGCGGGCCTCACCGCCAACACGCCCTTCTATAATGGCATGTTGGGCGCCGCGATGTGGATCGGCCGCTTCTTCATCATCATTCCCATGCTGGCGATCGCGGGCGGCCTCGCGGCGAAGAAATATACGCCGGCGACGGCGGGCAGCTTCCCGACGACGGGGCCGCTGTGGACGGGCTTGCTCATCGGCATCGTGCTGATCGTCGGCGGCCTGACGTTCCTGCCCAGTCTCGCGCTCGGTCCCATCGCCGATCATCTTGCGATGATCAACGGCCAGCTCTTTTAAGGATTATCGCAAATGGCTCGGTCTCAAACCAAGTCTCTGTTCACGGCAGACCTGATCGTTCCGGCGATCGGCGACGCCTTCCGCAAACTCAACCCCAAGGAACTGATCCGCAACCCGGTGATGTTCACCACCGCGGTCGTGGCGACCTTGCTGACCCTATTGCTCGTCGTCGGTCAGGATAGCCTCGGGGCGGGCTTCAAGCTGCAGCTCGTGATCTGGCTCTGGCTGACGGTGCTCTTCGGCACCTTCGCCGAGGCACTCGCCGAAGGGCGCGGCAAGGCGCAGGCCGCCTCGCTGCGCGCCACCAAGGCCGAACTGACCGCGAAGCGCGTGAAGGGCGAAGGGAAGGCGTATGAAAATGTTCCCGCCAGCGCGCTCCGGGTCGGCGACATCGTGCTCGTCGAGACGGGCGACCTGATCCCGTCGGACGGCGAAGTCGTCGCGGGTGTCGCGTCGGTCAACGAGGCGGCGATCACCGGCGAAAGCGCGCCGGTGATCCGCGAGGCGGGCGGCGACCGTTCGGCGGTTACCGCCGGGACGCGCGTCATTTCCGACGAAATCCGCGTCCAGGTGACGGTGAATCCGGGGCAGGGCTTCCTCGACCGGATGATCGCGCTCGTCGAGGGCGCCGAGCGGCAAAAGACGCCGAACGAAGTCGCGCTGACGCTGTTGCTCGTCGGCCTGACGATCATCTTTCTGATCGCGGTTGGCACGATCCCCGGCTTTGCATCCTATGCGGGCGGCTCGATCCCCGTCGCGATCCTTGCGGCGTTGCTGATCACGCTGATCCCGACGACGATCGCGGCTTTGCTCTCCGCGATCGGCATCGCGGGCATGGACCGCCTCGTGCGCTTCAACGTGCTCGCGAAATCGGGCCGCGCGGTCGAGGCGGCGGGCGACGTCGATGTCCTGCTGCTCGACAAGACCGGGACGATCACGGTCGGCGACCGGCAGGCAACCGAATTCCGCCCGGTGGGCGGCCAGTCGATGACGGTTCTTTCGGAGGCGGCGCTGCTCGCGAGCCTCGCCGACGAAACCCCCGAAGGCCGCTCGATCGTCGCACTGGCGCGCGAGAAATTCGGCCAGACGAGGACCGAATTGCCGGAGGGCGCCGAAATCATTCCCTTCACCGCGCAGACCCGCATCTCGGGCATCAAGCTCGAGGGCAGCGTGATCCAGAAGGGCGCGGTGGATTCGGTCCTGAAGGCCAATCCTGGCGCGGAGGCGACCGCCGCCGCGACCGAACTGCGCCGCATCACCGACGAGATCGCACGCGCCGGCGGCACGCCGCTCGCCGTGGCGAAGGACGGGCAGCTGCTCGGCGCGATCTTCCTCAAGGACATCGTCAAGGCGGGTATTCGCGAACGTTTCGGCGAACTGCGCGCGATGGGCATCCGCACGGTGATGATCACCGGCGACAATCCGCTCACCGCCGCGGCGATCGCCGCCGAGGCCGGAGTCGACGATTTCCTTGCGCAGGCGACGCCCGAGGACAAGCTCGAGCTGATCCGCAAGGAGCAGGCGGGTGGGCGCCTCGTTGCAATGTGCGGCGACGGCACCAACGACGCCCCGGCGCTCGCGCAGGCCGACGTCGGCGTCGCGATGAACACCGGGACGCAGGCGGCGCGCGAGGCGGGCAATATGGTCGATCTCGACAGCGATCCGACCAAGCTGATCGAGGTCGTCGGGCTCGGCAAGCAACTGTTGATGACGCGCGGGGCGCTGACGACCTTCTCGGTCGCCAATGACGTCGCCAAATATTTCGCGATCATCCCGGCGATGTTCGTCGTGCTGTATCCCGGATTGGGCGTGCTCAACGTGATGGGGCTGACCAGCCCCGAGAGCGCGATCCTGTCGGCGATCATCTTCAACGCGCTGATCATCCCGCTGCTCGTGCCGCTCGCATTGAAGGGCGTCACCTATCGCCCGATGGGCGCCGGGCCGCTGCTCGCACGCAACCTTGCCGTCTATGGCCTTGGCGGCCTTGTGGCACCTTTTGTCGGCATCAAGCTGATCGACCTCGCGGTCGGCGGCCTGGGTCTCGTCTGAGGATATGACAATGAACAAGGATTTCATCACCTCGCTGCGTCCGGCGCTCGTCATGACGCTGCTCTTCGCGCTGCTCCTCGGGCTCGCTTACCCGCTGGCGCTCACAGGTATCGGGCAGGCGATCTTCCCGAGTCAGGCGAACGGCAGCCTTGTCGAGGAGAATGGCCAGGTCATCGGTTCGAACGTGGTCGGCCAAGCCTTTGCGTCGGAACGCTATTTCAACACGCGTCCCTCGGCGGCGGGCGACGGCTATGACGGGCTTGCCTCGTCGGGGTCGAACCTCGGCCCGACCTCGCAAGCACTCGTCGACCGGGTCAAGGGCGATGTCGGGAAATTGAAGACCGCCGAACCCGGCAAGGCCGTGCCGGCCGATCTGGTCACGGCATCGGGTTCGGGGCTCGACCCCGACATTACCCCCGAGGCCGCCTTCTATCAGGTCGACCGCGTCGCAAAGGCCCGCGGGCTCGCTCCGGCGGCGGTTCGCGGGTTGGTCGACCAGAGCGTCGAGCAGCCGCTCCTCGGCTTCCTGGGCGAGCCGCGCGTCAATGTGTTCAAGCTCAATCGACGGCTCGATGCTTTTGGGGCTAAACCCGCCGCGTGACAGACAAGGATCGACCATCTCCCGAAGCCTTCCTGCGCCAGGCGGCGCAGGAAGGCCGTGGCCGTTTGAAGGTGTTTCTCGGCGCCGCGCCCGGCGTCGGCAAAACGTGGGAGATGCTCACCGACGGACGGCAACGGCGCGAGGCCGGGATCGATGTCGTGATCGGGGTGGTCGAGACGCACGGCCGGCGCGAAACCGAGGCGCTTGTCGACGGCCACGAGATCATCGCGCGCCGCGATGTCGATCATCAGGGCCATAGTCTTGGCGAAATGGACATCGACGCGATTCTTGAACGCCGCCCCGGGCTCGTACTCGTCGACGAGCTTGCGCATAACAACGCGCCCGGCAGCCGGCATCCCAAGCGTTATCAGGATGTCGAAGAACTGCTTGATGCGGGCATCGACGTCTATTCGACGATCAATATCCAGCACGTCGAGAGCCTCAACGACGTCGTCGCGTCGTTCACCCGCGTCCGCGTCCGCGAAACGGTGCCCGACTCCATTCTCGAAAATGCCGAGATCGAAGTCGTCGACATCCCGCCCGACGAACTCATCGAGCGGCTCCGCGACGGCAAGGTCTATATCCCGCAGGAAGCCAGCCGTGCGCTGACCCATTTCTTCTCCAAATCGAACCTGACCGCGCTGCGCGAACTCGCGCTGCGCCGCGCCGCGCAGGCGGTCGATGCGCAGATGCTCGAGCATGTGCGCAGCCATGCGCTTGCGGGCAGCTTCGCGGTGGGCGAACGGATCGTGGTCGCCGTCAGCGAATTGCCCGTCTCCGCCGAACTGGTTCGTGCGGGCAAGCGCCTTGCCGACGCCCTCAAGGCGCCGTGGAGCGCGGTCTATATCGAGACGCGGCGAAGTCAGGGCATGACCGACGACGACCGCCGGCAGCTTGCCGACACGCTCGCGCTCGCCTCGCGGCTCGGTGCCTCGACCGCGACCGTCCCGGCGGCGAGCGTCGTCGAAGGGCTGCGGGCCTTTGCCGGCGACGCGCGCGCGACGCAGATCGTCATCGGCAAGTCGAGCCGCCCCTGGTGGTTCGAGATGCGCCACGGCTCGGTCGTTGACCAGCTCGTGCGGACGATCGACGATGTCGCCGTCCACGTGTTGCCCGGCGAGCCTGACGCGAAGGCGGCCCAACGCAGCGCGACCGTCGTTCCCGGCCGTTGGGGCAAGCCGTCGGATTATGTGCTGGCGCTCGCGATGGTGGCCGTGATGACGGCGCTCGGCCGCCTGCTGCTCGAAGTCATCGACCTTGGCAACATCTCGCTGCTCTATCTCGTGCCCGTGATGTTCGCCGCCGCGACCTTCGGGGTGCGCGCGGGCCTGTTCGCGGGCCTCGCGTCGAGCCTCGCCTATAATTTCTTCTTCCTGCCGCCGACCGGAACGCTGACCGTCAACAATCCCGAAAATGTCGTCAGCATCCTCGTGCTGCTCGGCGTCGCCGTGGTCACCAGCCAATTCGCCGCGCGGGTGCGCGCACAGGCCGATCTCGCGCAATCGAGCGCGCGGCAGAATGCGGCGCTGGCAAGCTTCTCGCGGCTGCTGATTGCAGCACCCGATCAGGAAACCTTGATGCACGCGATTTGCGCCGAAGTCGGGCGGCTGCTCGATGTCCGCACGGCGCTGCTGCTGCCGTCCGCCGATGGCCCGATGCTGCGCGCTGCAGTACCGCCCGAAGACCGGCTTGAGCAAATCGAGCGGGCGGCGGCGCAGTGGGCGATGGACAATGAACAGCCGGCCGGGCGCGGGTCGTCGACCCTCACCGCGTCGGACTGGCTGTTCCATCCTTTGCGCACGACGCGTGGCGTTCTCGGCGTGCTCGGCCTCACGCGTGACGATGCGCGCGAGCCCGTCCGCTCTGATCAGGTGCCGCTGTTGATGAGTCTCCTCGACCAGGCGTCGATCGCGCTCGACCGCATGGAGCTTGAGGAAGAATCGCTTCGCACGCGGCAGGTCGACGAACGTGATCGCCTGCGCTCGGCGCTGCTGTCGTCGGTCAGCCACGACCTTCGGACCCCGCTTACGACGATCCTTTCGGCCGCGCAGGAAATCCGCCGCCACCCTTCGCCGCAGCTCGCCGAGACGATCGAGACCGAGGCGCTTCGCCTCAATCGTTTCGTGTCGAACCTGCTCGACATGGCGCGTGTCGAGGCGGGTGCGTTGCCGATGAAGGTCGAGGCGACCGACCTGTTCGACGCCGCCGCCAGCGCGGCGCACGATACGCGGGCGTCGCTGCTGGGGCATGAGGTCAAGGTCGATATTTCGCCCAATATCCCGCTGGTGCGGGTCGATCCGGTGCTGCTTCACCATTGCCTGATCAATCTGCTCGACAATGCCGGGCGCTACGCCGACCCCGGCACCCCCATCGTCATTCGTGCCCGGCGCGCGGCCGATGCCATATCGATGTCGATCATCGATCAGGGGCCGGGAATCGCGCCCGGAAACGAGAAGCGCGTCTTCGAAACCTTCACCCGGCTCGAGGGCAGCGACCGCGCGAAGCATGGCACCGGCCTCGGGCTCGCCATCGTCAAGGGATTTGCCGAAGCGATGGGCCTGTCGGTCGAGGCGAGCAACAACGACGATCCGCACGGAGCCTGCTTCACCATTCGCATCCCCGAGACGCTGATCATCATGCATCTCGACGACAAGGAACAGCCATGAAAGTCCGTCACAAGGTTCTGGTCGTGGACGACGAGCTGCATATCCGCCGCCTGATCCATGCCGCGCTCGCGCGCGCCGACTATGCGATCGTCGAAGCCGAAAGCGCCCGCGAAGCGCTCGAAATGCTTCGCGAGGAGCGCCCCGACATCGTGCTGCTCGATCTCGGCTTGCCCGATCGCGACGGGCTGGAACTCGTGCCCCTCGTCAAGCAGCAGTCCGATACGACGCTGATCGTCGTATCGGCGCGCGATGCGACCGACCAGAAGGTTGCCGCGCTCGACCTTGGCGCCGACGACTATCTGACCAAACCTTTCGACACCGACGAATTGCTCGCGCGCGTGCGGGTCGCCCTGCGCAACCGCATGACCCGCGACGGCGGAATGCTGGCAGTGACCGCGGGCGATGTGACGATCGACCTCATCGCGCGCACCGTCACCAAGGCGGGCCGCGAGGTCCATCTGACGCCCAAGGAATATGCGGTGCTGGCCCAGCTTGCGCGGCACCCCGGGCGGGTCATCACGCACAACCAGATCATGGCGGAGGTCTGGCCGCGCGAGGTCGAGCATCATGTCGAATATCTGCGCGTCCTCGTCCGCACGCTGCGCCAGAAGCTGGAGAGCGATCCGCAAGAACCACAGATCATCAGCAACGAACTCGGCATCGGCTATCGCCTGCGGTCGGTCAGCGACATGCCGGGCGACGAAGCCGGACAGGGGCAATAATCGCGCAAATTCTATGCCGATCATATGAAGTCGGGGCGGACCTGCTCTCGATTTCAAACGACGTGAGCGCCTATCTAGTCGTCATGGCAAGCGACGATTTCAAACGGCCATCCGATGCTTCGCGGCCGTCGCGGTACGACCGGGCCATCGACTGGTTGGGCGCACAAGGGCCGTCGGCACTCACAATCTATATGTGCGCCATTGTGGCGCTGGTCGCCTTTCTCGCCGACAAGATGAGCTGAGCCCGGATCGCCCAAATTATACGCAATCTCAATGCGCCGCGCTATTTCCCGATCTCGAATTCCTACGCGATCATGCGTAATTGGGCAGCCTCCCGCTGGAGGTTTGCAATGAAGAGATGGCATGAAACGCTCGCCGCCAATATCGGCCTGCGAGCTATGGGTATCGCCCTGTTTGGCATCGGCTGGCTGCTCGCGCTCAGGCTTCATCATATGGTCCTGACGACGGGACCGCGCGATGCGGGTGCGTTGATGATGTTTCTGTCGGCGGCGACATTTCTCAGCGCAAGCGCCGGAAGCGCCTTGCTGTTTGTCGGCCCGGGATTGTGGGAAAGCGTCGAGGTTTCGGCGCGATGGAGGCGCTTGCCTCCGCGGGCTTCGGATGCGCCCTTCTCCTTCGAGCGTGATCCGGAAAGTCTGGCCGGGCCCCCGACGAAGGAGCGACCCGGTGCATAACGAAAACACTATGCAATTGATCGTCCGCTGCTCTCGATTTCCAATGCCGCGCTGATCTAGTTGGGCGTCCTCGCCAGCCTCCCCACTCCGGAAAGAGGCCAGTTCAAGAGGACAATATGAAGACCATCATCTCCGCCGCCGCACTTCTCGCGGGACTTTCTCCGGCCGCCGCTTTCGCGCAGGACGAAGAGGCAAAATCCGTAACGATCACGGGGACCGCGACCATCGCGTCCGATTACCGCTTCCGCGGCGTGTCGCAGTCCGACAAGGAAATGGCCGTTCAGGGCGGGGTCACCCTTACGCACAAGAGCGGCCTCTATGCCGGTGTATGGGGCTCCAACCTTGCCGGCTGGGGCACCTTCGGCGGCGCCAATATGGAACTCGATCTGATCGGCGGTTATAAATTGCCGCTGAGCGACAAGGCCGCGCTCGACGTCGGTCTTGTCTGGTACATGTATCCCGGCGGCGCCGACGAATCCGATTTTGCCGAACCTTATGTCAAGCTGACGGGAACGGCCGGTCGGGCGACCCTGACCGCCGGGGCCGCCTATGCGCCCAAGCAACATGCGCTCGCCAATGTCTCGAACGCGCCGAACAGTCGCGGGCAGAGCGACGATAACCTCTATCTATGGGGCGACGGCGCGGTCGTCATCGCGGGAACGCCGTTCACCGCAAAGGCGCATATCGGCCATTCGGATGGCAATCCCGGCCTCGGCCCCAACGGCACCAGCGTTGCCCCGACGGGCCGCTACTGGGATTGGTCGCTCGGCATGGATGCCAGCTGGCGCAACCTGACGCTCAACCTGTCCTATGTCGATACCGACATCGGCAAGTCCGAAGCGGCACGCCTGCAGCCCAATTTCAGCAAGGGGCTCGATGGGACCGGCTCGATCGCCGATGCCGCGGTGGTGGCCAGTGTGACCGCAGCCTTCTGATATGCGCATGGGCCGGGCGGTTCGCGCCGCCCGGGCCGTTTTGCCCGCATCGCGGCGTACCAAATGGTATCCGCACGGATCATCCTGTATCCGGCACGTGCCCGCGCGGCCCGCTTGTATTCCCTGGCGCCCAAGACATGTTGCATTGCAACAATATAGCCAACCCCAGGGAGCTCCCCATCCCATGACCAAAATCGACTTGGCGCTCCAAGGCGCACCCATTCGAACGCCGCTCGCGAAAGCGGCGCGGCGCGATGCCAAGATATGGCTCTGTTTGGGACTGATAGCTCTGGACGCGGCGGCGCTCGCGGTGGGCTTCGCCGTGACGCTGATGATCGAGCAGCCCCGCAGCATCTCCGACGGCCTGTTGACTGCGATGCTGGGCGCCTTGTTCGTCCACTTCGCGATCGCATTCCAGAATCAAGCCTATAATCCGCGCTGCCTGACGCATCCGGTCAAAAGCGTTCGCCAGACGCTGCTGTCGTTCGCGACGACCTTGTTCGTCTTTCTGCTTGTGGCCTTCTCGCTAAGGATCACCGGCAAGGTGCCGCGTCTGGCGATCGGCATGGGCATGGTGACCGCGGTGACCCTGTTGGTGGCGCAGCGTTTGCTGATCTGCCGTATCGTGCGTCGGGCTTTCGGCGATATGACCGCCGAACTGGTCATTGTCGACGGCGCGAACCTGCCCGCATCCTACCTCGATCGCGAGATCATCGATGCGCGCGCGTCGGGGCTCCGTGCCGATCTCGATGACCCCTATATGCTCGATCGCCTCGGCACCGTGCTGCAGGATTACGACCGCGTGACGATCGTGTGTGCGCCAGAACGGAAGGTCGAATGGGCCCGCGCGCTGAAAGGCGTCAATATCGTGGGCGAGATCGTGATGCCCGAGATTGCCGAACTGGGGCCGCTGACCACGCGCCAGCGCGGCGGGGTCACGACGCTGGTGGTGTCGTGGGGGCCGCTCAACCGCGCCAACCGGGTGAAGAAGCGCGCGCTCGACCTCGCCGTGACGCTCCCTGCGCTGATCCTGCTGTCGCCGCTGCTTATGATCGTGACGTTGGCGATCAAGCTCGATTCGCCGGGGCCGGTGTTTTTCCGTCAGGAGCGCATGGGGCGCGGCAACCGCATCTTTCGCATCCTGAAATTCCGCAGCATGCGCGTAGAGACGACCGACGCGAACGGCGCGCGCTCGGCGAGCCGCGACGACGACCGGATCACGCGCGTTGGCAAATTCATCAGGGCCACGAGCATCGACGAGCTGCCGCAGCTGATCAACGTGTTGTCAGGCGAGATGAGCCTCGTCGGGCCGCGCCCGCATGCCTTGGGTTCGACTGCGGGCAATGAGCTGTTCTGGCGCGTCGACCGGCAATATTGGCACCGTCATGCGCTCAAGCCGGGGATTACGGGCCTCGCCCAGATCCGCGGGTTTCGTGGCGCGACCAACACCAAGCGCGATATTCTGGACCGGCTCGAATCCGATCTGGAATATCAGCATGGCTGGTCGCTGCTGCGCGATGTTTCGATCTTGGCGCGCACGGCGCAGGTGCTCGTGCATCGCAACGCCTATTGAGCGGCGCCTCTTGGACGGGGCTCAGCCGTCCACGATCTGCGGGGCGCGGCAGGCCAGCGCGGTGTCGAAGGCTTCGGCGCGATGGGTCGCGCGCATCAGCCCCGCATAATCGCCCGTCCATTGATCGGCGAAACCCGCGACCTTGCCATAGCTATTGTCGAGCAGCACGTGCGGGATGTCGAGCAGCAGCGAGAGAATGTGCGCGTGGAGGCGGTCGGTGACGACCAGCTCGCCGGTCGACAGCATCGCGAGGCCGCGCTGGAACCGCCATTCGGCGAGACGCTGCTGCCGCGCCGCGCGCTGTACCATCGGATCGCGGGTGAGAAGGCGGCCGAGCCCCAGCGACAGGCGCAGGCGGCGCTTCTGACCGGCATCCTCTTCGAGCCAGTCGTCGGCGACGACACCCGCAGGCAGCGCGGCGTCGCCGGCGGCGCGTTCATGGTCGGTGCGGAGCAGCGCGAAGACCGGCGCGGTGGCGGGATCGCGGCGCTGGCGGCCAAGCATCAGCGCGGCGTCGGGGCAAAGCCGGATATCGCAATCGAAATGCTGCTCGGCAAAGGCGAGCGAGCGTGCGTCGCGGACGAGCAGGGTGAATTGCCCGTGCGCGCGAATCGCCTCGGCCATTTCGGCGGCGGCGGCGGGGTCGGCATAGTGGATCGACTGCGGCATCTGGACGATCGGATGGCCGCGATGCGTGCGAAGCAGGTGGAGGCGAAAGGCTTCATGCTTGGGCCAGAGCGTGCCCATATTGCCGCCGCCATGGATCAGGATCGGCCCGTCGCCGATCGCCGCCCGGCACGCCGCGTCGTCGAAATCGGCGATCGCGGAATAATAGGCGGGAAGGCGGCCGGCCTTGCGCAGATACGCCATCTCGCCGAGCCAGATCGCCGAATCGCCGACATTGGAGTGGTCGGGGAAGTCGACGAGGGCGAGCTGGCCCACGGGGATCACGGCGTCGAGCGTGCGCGTGAAGCGCTGGGCGAGTTCGCCGACGAGCTGGTCGGCGGTCTTCTTGGTCATATCGGGCTCTTTCTGAAGCGTTTGAACAGGAACAGGAAACGGCCGCGCCACGCGCCCGAGATGGCGAGCAGCGCGATCGCGTAGAAGAGCGCACCGATCGCGGTGAGCAGCAGCAGTGACTGCCAGCCGGCCAGGTGCGTATCGAGCAGCCGCATCGCGATCGCGAGCGCGACGCCCATCACCGAGGAGGCGATCAGCGGCGCGCCGACCGCGCGCAAACTGTCGACCGGACGGATGCCCGAGGCGCGGCGGAGCAGCCAGATCTGCAGCGGCAAGGTGAGGTAGGCGCGCCCGACATAGGAGACGGCGACCGCGAAGAGCCCGTAAGGGAGCGCCGCGAGCGTCAGGATCACGCCGAGTATCAGCTGCGTCGTCGAGAGCGAGATCAGGCTGCGCGAAGCGCCGAGTACGCTGAGCGAGGGCGAGGCGAAGAAGTTGAGCGTGAAGGGCACGGCCATGAAGGCGAAAATCTGGGCGAGCTGGCCGGCTTCGGCCCATTTGGCGCCGAACACGGTGGGGATCGCGACCGGCGCGAGCGCACCGAAACCGACAAGCGCGGGAAAGGAGAGCGCCGACGCGCGCGCAATCATCCAGCGATAGGCTTTGCGCAGCTCGGCGGGGTCGTCCTTGACCCGCGCGAGCGTCTGCACCGCGACCTGCGTGAAGGGCTGGATCGCGCCGCGCCCGATCAGCTCGACGGTGCGCCAGGCGGTGCGATAGACACCCACCGCGGCGAGCCCGATCCCGGCGCCGATCGCCATCTCCTGCACGCGCACCGTCGCCAGGAACGCGAGCTGGACGTAGATCAGGCTGGCGTTGAGCATCAGATTGCCGCGCAGGATGGCCCAGTCGAATTGCCAGCCCGGTTTCCAGTCATAGGACGCGCGCGACAATATGACCCCGACGATCTCGGTCACGAGGCGCTGGATGACGAGGCTCCACAGCCCCAGCCCGGCAAAGGCGGCCGCCACCGCGCAGGCGCCGCCGATCAGCCCGCCGACGACCGAGCGGAGCGCGGTGGTGCGATGCCCGAACTCGCGCAGGCGCAGCGCCATATGCGTGGCGCCGAACGAGGAGATCGGCAGCGCGAGGCTCATCACCGCGAGCGGCAGCGCGATATCGGGCGCGCCCATCCAGTTCGCGATCGGTTGCGCCAGTGCCATGATCAAAATCGCCGAGAGGAAGGAGAATGCCTGCTGCGAGCGATAGATGGTGTCGAGAAACGCCGGACTCAGCTCCTTCTTTCGCGCGATCGTCTGCACGAGGCCGGCGGTCGCGATGATGCGGAAGGCTTCGGCGGTCACCGCCATTACCGCGAAGGCGCCGATGTCGGCGCGCGTGAGCAGACGCGCGAGGATCACGAAGACGACGAACGAGAAGATCTGGTCCGACAGGAAACGCGTGATCGTCCAGCCGATCGAGCTGCGGCTGCGCGCGCGTAACCCGTCGTCGAAGCGGGCGGGAAGGTCAGCGCTCAAGCAGGCGTCTCGCTTTCAGCATCCGCATGCGCGCGCGTTCGAGTGAGCGCCAGACTTTTTGCCTCATCGAATGATAGAGCGGATCGGCCTTGGGCCCGAAGCGCGAGTTGCCGATGTCGGAGACGATCGCGGCTTCGAGGATCGGCGCGGGATAGAGCGCGAGATTGGGCAGGCCGTGCGCCCACGACCGGTCCATCTCGTCATCGATCGGACGGCGAACGGTGCGGCAATGCCCGGCGAGTCGCCGCGCTCCTTCGAGCGTGATCGCATAGCCCTGCGTGCCATAGGCGAGGCCGACCAGCTCGACGATCGCGCGCGAATGCTGGAGGAAGTCGCGCCGCACCACGCGCTGCCAGGTCGGGCGTTTGGCGTAGAGACGCAGATAATCGATACCCTCCGCATGAAGATCGGTGCGCGCGAGCGGTTCGAGATAGGCCCAGTCGACGACCGTATCATCCTCAAGGACGATCGCCTGCCGCACGCCGCGCGCGACCATGTCCTGCCAGATCGAGAAATGGCTGGCATAGCAGCCGATCTCGCCCTTGCTCATCGGCCGGCCCTTGTTGCTGCGGATTGCGGGTTCATCGATCGTCATGCCGGGCGCGGGGGCGGTGCAGGCATCGAAAAAACGCCACGCAAGCGACGTGCCCGCCGCGCGCGCGGCAAAGGCAGCCCGGCGGGCCTCGGCTGATTCGAGGGACACCACCAAGACTTCGGTGGTTTTGCCCGATTCGGGTAGGGAATCACCCACTTGGATCGCCTTTAAATTGTGGTTGCGCATGGCTGCGCGGTTCAGAACCAACGACGGGCCCGACGCGATCCTTGGTAGCGGGCAATTATTTGAGAGCGAAGGCACTCGCGCTCCAGTCGTCCGGCCAACGGGGCGGCTCGTCTTCGCAGGTGCAGCATCCGGTTGACCGGGATGCCGTGGCAGGCCGATTGGGCCGGTGCGGGGGCACTGGACAGGCGTATCTATGTTTCAAGTTGCAGTCGTCATACCCGTATGGAACGGCGAAGCCGTGCTCGGCCGCTGTCTCGACGCGCTCGCGCGCCAGACGCTCCCGCGCGCGGCATATCAGATCATCGTCGTCGACAATGGATCGGACGATTCAACGCGCACGATTGCCCGCAGCTATGCGGGCGTCGAACTGCTCGAAGAAAAAAGGCCCGGCTCCTATGTCGCGCGTAACCTCGGCATCGAGCGGGTCCGCGCACCGATAACCGCCTTTACAGATGCCGATTGCGAGCCCGCGCCCGACTGGCTCGAGCAGGTGCTCCGCGCCGCAGCGGCGCATCCGGGGTTCGGAGTGCTCGCGGGCAAGATCGAGCTGTTCGACGAGATCGCACAGGAGCGCGAGGTGTTCGGCGACTATGAGCGGCTCTTCAGCTTCCCGCAGGCGCATGCCGCGCGCGGCAATTGCGCGACGGCCAATTGGGCGAGCGAGACGGCGTTGCTGAAGGCGCTCGGCGGGTTCGACGCGGCGCTCAAATCGGGCGGCGACAGGCAGATGGCGCTGCGCATCCGCGAAAGCGGTCATCCGCTTGTCTATGTGCCGGCGATGGCGGTGCGCCATCCGGTGCGCGCGAGCCGCGCCGAGCTGGTGCGCAAACGCCAGCGGCTGAGCGGCGGGCGGTGGGATCGCACCCAGCGGCGCGCGCGGCTTGTCCATGTTCTCGGCATTACGGCGGTCGACACGATCCGGCGGCTGCGCCGCGCGGCGATCTCGCGCGAATTGTCGTTTCGGAGGCGGCTGGCGGTGATGTGGCTGACATTGGAGCTCGCCGGGGTGGCGGTGAACGAATATCTCAATCTCGCGGGGGGACGAAAGGCAGCACGCGACTGATGACTCCTCCCCATGACGCTCCACGGTTTTCCGTGGTGATGCCGCTCTATAACAAGGCCACGCATGTGCGTGCCGCGATCGAGAGCGTATTTGCCCAAACGTTTCCGCCGCACGAGATACTGGTGGTCGACAATTGCTCGACCGACGGTGGCCGCGAGATCGTTGCCGCGATCGGCAACGATCGGATCAAGCTGCTCGACCTGTCGGCGCCGGGGCCGGGTGGCTACGCCGGGCGCAACATCGGTATCCGCGCGGCGCGCGGCGACTGGATCGCCTTTCTCGACGCCGACGACCTGTGGCAGCCCGATCATCTCGCGGTGCTGGCCGAATGCATAAGCGCGGATCCGAGCGCGCGTGCGGTGGGGACGCGGTTTGACCATGTGTTCGAGGATCGCTCGCAACTTCAGCGGATTGCGCCGGAGCTGGAGCGGCCGCAAAGCCTGGACCTTGCCGGCTTTGTGGCGGCGTGGCTGGCGGTGCGCGAATGTCCGATGTGGACCGGCGCGATCGCGATCCGGCGCGATACGCTGTTCGAGGCGGGCCTGTTCCCAGAAGGGCGCGCGGTGCGCGGCGGCGACAAGGATCTGTGGCTGCGCGTGCTCGCCAAGGGGGTGCTGCGTTACGATCCGCGCGTCACGGCGGTCTTTCACCGCGACAGCGACAACAAGGTCAGCAAGTCGACGACGACGCTCGACGTGCCGTGCCTCGTCGAGACCGCGCGCGGGATGCTCGCCGGTGCGACGGCGCGCGAGACGGCGTTGCTGCGGCGGCTCGTGAACCAGGAAATCGCGCATTATGCGCGTTATGCGATGAAATATCCGGGCCGCACGGCGATCCGGGTCGGCGATCTTTATCTGCCCGAGGGGGCAGGCACCGCGGCGCTGCTGCTCGCCGCGAAGCTGATCCCCGCATCGGTCCGGCAATCGAGCTATGCCCTGCGCAACCGGCTGCTTGCGCGGACGTGAAGCCGGTCCGCGCCTTTGGCGCCCTGCTGAGCGGCGGGGCGAGCCTCGCCGCGTGGCTGTCGCTTGTCGGCGGGCTGGTGCCGATGCTCGATGTGCTCGCGTCGTTCCTGCCGCTGTTCGGGGTAGCGACCTTGGCGGGACTGCTGATCGCGCGGCGGCGCCTGCGCTGGACAATCGTCGCAGCCCTGGTCGGCCTGGCGCCGGTCGCGATCGGGGTGATGCCTGAACTGATGCTCGCGATTCCCGCCGCGCAAAAGGGAGCGAGCCCGATCCGGGTGCTGACGCACAATGTCTGGCAGAGCAATCGCGACCCCGCGGAAACCGCACAGGCGATCGTCGACGCGAAACCCGATGTCGTGATGCTGCAGGAGGTGGATGGCAGCTTCGCGCCGATGCTGGCGGCGTTGAACCAGCATTTCGCCCATGCAACCAAATGCCCATCGGGCTGTGACCTTGCCATCTTTTCGCGTTGGCCGATCGCCGACAGCGACTATTTCCTGAAAGACAGGAAGGGCCGGAAATTTGGCCCGCCCCTGCTCTGGGCCCGGATTGCGGGACCTGACGGACACGCTTTCACTGTCGTGACGCTTCACTATCCTTGGCCGACATCGCGCGATCAGGCGGTGCGCAGACAAGATGTAGCGCGCGCCTTGGCACGGATCGATCATAGCTCCTTGATCGTTGCAGGCGACATGAACCTCACCCCCTGGGCCGCGGCGATGCGTGAGCAGGACCGCGCCTTCGCACCGCTCACTCGTATGACGCGCGCGCTGCCTAGCTGGCCGCGCGCCTTTCCCGTGCTGCCAATCGACCAGCTTTATGCCGGACCCGATTGGGGGCTTGTTTCGGCACGGCGGTTGCCCGCCACCGGGTCGGACCATGTGCCGCTGCTCGTGACGCTGGCGCGCCGATGAAGCGGGCGATCACCTTTGCGCTGCTTGGCAGCTGCGGCGTTGCGATGCCGGCGCTCGCCCAGCAATCGGACGCGACCGACGGGCTCGGATCGGTGTCGAGCGAGAACAGCTTCGGCCGCGACCGCAATATCGGCGTGCTCGAACGCCGCCGCCCCGATTACACGCCCGAGCCGATCCAGCTCGGCGTCCTCGAACTGATGCCGCGCATGGCGATCGGCGCCGGTTATGACGACAATCTTTATGCGCAGGAGGACGACCGGATCGGCGATGCCTATCTGCGCATTCGCCCGCGCGTTTCGCTGGTGCGGCCCTCGCCGACGCTCAAGCTATCGCTCGATGGCGAGCTCGACCTGCTGCGCTACGCCGACCGCGCGAGCGAGAACGCCACGCAATATTCGGTGAATGCCGGCGCGCTTTACACGATCAGCAAGTCGAACACGCTCAACGTCATGCTGCGGAACGGGCGCTACAGCCAGGAACGCGTGTCGCCCGATAGTCCGACGCAGGCGTCGCGGCCGATCCGCTTCACGCTGAGCGGGGGGACGGCTACCTATACGCATGTCTTCAACCGGCTGCGCGTGCGCGGCGTGGTCGATGTCGAGAACCGCAATTACAGCGACAGCGTGACGCCCGGCGGCGATCCGATCGACCAGGATTTCCGCGACCACACGACCTACACCGGCACCGCTGTCGGCGAATATGCGCTGAGCCCGAGCATTTCGCTGTTCGCCGCGGGCTCGCTTAACAAGCGCGATTATCGCGAGCGCAGCGGGCCAGTGCCGGCGCGCGATTCCAAAGGGTTCGAGCTTACCGGCGGCGCGAGTTTCGAGCTGGGCCGCAAGGCGCGCGGGTCGCTGCGCCTCGGCTATTTCGAACAGGACTACCAGCCCGCGGAATTCGAGGATGTCTCGGGCTTCCTCGTGCGCGGCGAGCTGGCCTATTTCCTGACGCCGCTGGTGACGATCACCGGCACGGTCGATCGCGGCATCAAGGAAACCGGCGTCAACGGCGCGACGGGCTATCTCGCGACCAACATGACACTGCGCGCCGATTACGAGCTGCTGCGCAACCTGATCCTTAGCGCGGGTGGCGAGCTGGAAAAGCGCGACTTCAACAACATCGACCGCAAGGACGACCGCTGGACCTGGCGCGGCAGCGCATCGTACCTCGTGAGCAAGCGGATGGCGCTGCGCGTCGACGTCCAGCGGCGCACTCAGGCGAGCTGGGGCGCGACGGCGGGGCGCGAATTCGCGGACAATCGGGTTTCGGTCGGGCTGACCTTTTCGGGCCTTTAGTAGACGATCAGGCGGATTTTGTTCGCGACCCGTAGAGCGCGCCTTCGCACGCCGCGAGCAGTTCGGGCGGCGCGAGGCGGTTGATATAGCCGTCGGACCCTTGATCGGAGAGCAGCTTCGCCGGAATGCCGCCGACGACGCCGCGCTCGGGCACGTCCTTGGTCACCACGGCATTGGCGCCGATCGCCGCCTCGGCGCCGACGTGGATTCCGCCGATCACCTTGGCGCCCGACCCCAGGAAGGTGCGGTCGCCGATCACCGGTGCGCCGCGCCGGCTGCCGCGGTTCATATAGCCGAGCACGACGCCGTGGGTGATGTTGACGTTGCTGCCGAGCACTGTGTCGCCGTGGAAATAGAAACCGCCGAAGCGGTTGAGGAACAGGCCGGGCCCGATTTCCATATATTCGGGGATCGCGAAGCCATATTTGTAGCGCGCGCGGAGCAGCAGCCATTTTGCGATGAGGTAGAGGCCGAAAGCCTTGGCAGGCTTGAGTTTGAGCCAGCCGGTGGTGCGCATCAGCACCGTATATTTATACCCCGGGGTGAAGGCGTAATGCTTCACGAAAGCGCCGAAACCGACGCGCCCCGCATAGCGATAAAGGTCGGCGGCGAGCAGCGCCTTCAGTTTGGCGAAGCTCACCGGGCAGCCGCGCCGATGTGGCTTGCCGCTCTCGTCGGACATGGGTTCTTCGAACGCCGGAACGGGCGTCAGCGATGCGGTCGCCATATCCATCAGAAATAGCGCTCGCCGAAGCGGATCGTGTCGCCGGGAAGCACGGCGAAATCGGCGGTCATTGGATATTCCTGCTCGCCGGCCTCGCCCGCGCGCTTCAGGAAGACGCGTTTCTCGTTCGCGCGATAGGTGAAGCCATCGGCTTTCGCGACGGCGCCGCGGATGGTGAGGCCCTGCGTATAGGGATATTCGCCGGGCTTGTTCACTTCGCCGAGTATATAGACGGGGCGGAAATTGGCGACCTGGACCGAAACCTGCGGCTCGAGCAGATAGCCGTCGCCGAGTTTTGCCTCGATCGCCTTGGACAGTTCTTCGGTCTGCAGCCCCGCGGCCTTGACCTCGCCGATCAGCGGGAAGGCGATCGTGCCGGCTGGCGAGACCTCGAAATCGCCGGTGAGTTTCTCTTCGCCATAGGTCGCGACCTTGATCTTGTCGCCGGGCGAGAGGACGAAAGCCGTGGCGGGTGGCGGCGCGGCGCCGCTGCCCGCGAGCGGGGTTTGCCCGGCGCATCCGCCAAGCGCCATCAGCGCCCCCGTCAGTGCGATCTGCCTATGCCATTTCATGAACTTACTCCCGGACGATATGCTGACATGTCTTCGACTTCGGACGCGGCGGACGGCGCGCGCAGGACCGCCTCGATCCGCGCCCAATAATTTGCGGCCGCCTGCTCGACGCCATAAGCCAGCGAGCGGTCGCGCGCCCGCGCGCCGCAGGCGCTGCGGCGGGGCTCGGCGAGCACCTCGACGAGCGCCGTGGCAAAGGCTTGCACGTCATCGGTCGGCACCAACGCACCGGCATCGACATCGATCCTGCCATTGATCGTATCGCGCGACCGGCCGGCCAGAATTTCGGACGGGCCCGACGCGCAATTGGTCGCGACGACGGGGACGCCGCAGGCCATCGCCTCGACGAGGCCATTGGGGAAACCCTCCGCGTTGGAGGGCATCGCATAAAGCGCCGCGCGCGCGACCACTGCGAAAGGGTTGGCGACGAAGCCCGGCATGTCGACGCGATCGGCGATTCCAAGCGAGGCGGCGAGTGCTTGAAGCGCGCCGCGCTCGGGCCCTTCGCCCAAAATGACGAGGCGGGCTTCGGGCGCCGCTTCAGCATAAGCGCGCAGGAGTAGCGGGAAATTCTTGTTCGGCATGAGCCGTCCGGCCGCGACGATATAGGGCCCGGCGGGAGCGAGGGCAGGCGGCTCGGCCGCAAGCTCGGCGATACGCCGATGGTCGACCGGATTGGCGATCGCCGACATCCGCGTGCGCAACACACCGAAATTGGCGGCGAGGTCGTCGACCACGCCTTCGGACACCGCGATGACATGCGCGGCGCGCGGATAGACCATGCGGACCATCGCCTTGGCCGCGAACGCGTCGCCCAGATGGGCGCTGGTGTTGACCCGCTCGCTGATCAGCCACGGGCGGCGGCGCCCGGCCATCGCCCAGGCATTGGCGATATTGGCGCGGGTCAGGAAGCTGAGCGTCGCATCGGGCGACACATGTCCGACGAGCGCGCGCAGCTGGGTCAGGCTCGGCAGCAGTTTGTGCCGGGCATCGAGCTGATGAACCTCGACCCATTCGGGCACCTCATAGGCGCGCGGCTCGTCGTCGAGCAGCGCGAGATGGATGTCGTAGCGCGCGCGCCAGGGCACGGATCCGGCCAGCAGGGTGGCGAGGACGCGCTCGGCGCCGCCGCCCGCGAGCGAGTTGATCGCGAATAAAATCCGCTTTCGATGCAGCATGTTTCCTCGCTGGAATGGGGTGCGGAATTCGCTTCGGGAGAACGCTTACCACGGGCATTTGTTGCAGTGCACACAGCATCCCCCGCTTCATCGTTCCGGCGGGGCAGCTGGCCGATTTCAAAGGGTTTCGCGCCCTGATACGTTTATCAGGGCGGACATCGACGGACGATTTTGCGGAGGTATTTAATGGACATTCGGCGAGTCGAGTGTCTGGATGGCCTGCGCGGCGTCGCGGCCCTCTGGGTGCTCATCGGGCATATGATGATCCTGACCGGTTTCCGCTTGCCGCTGATCGGCAAGCCGGACCTCGGCGTGGACCTGTTCATCCTGCTCTCGGGCTTTCTGATGATGTTCCAGTACCGGCTGCGCGCGACGAGCGAAGACTGGAACGCGCCCGGCACATGGGCGGCTTTCTGGACGCGCCGCTTTTTCCGGCTGGCGCCGCTTTTCTATGTGACGCTCGCGGCGGCGCTGATCGCGGGGCCATTGATCTACGCCGACCGCGTCGCGATCGACAGCTTCCTCGGCCAGTCGCTCCAGCCGAGCGAACGCTACACCGATGGCAGTCTCACCAACATCGTCCTGCACTTGACCTTCCTGTTCGGGTTGCTGCCGGACTATGCCTTCCGCACCCCGCTGCCCGACTGGAGCCTCGGGCTCGAAATGCAATTCTACCTGCTCTTTCCTTTCCTCATCCTGCTCGGGCGGCGGATCGGCTGGATCCCCGCGGCGCTGGTCGCGGCGGGGGGCGGTGTGGTCGTCGCCTTGCTCGCCGGGGCGGCCGGGCTCGACTATCCGATGCCGTCCTTTCTGCCCTTGAAGCTTCAGCTTTTCCTCGCCGGCATGCTGATCGCCGCTGATCCGGGGGAAAGCCGCACGCGGCTATGGTTGCGCCTTGGCGCCGCGATGCTGCTCGCCGCGATCCCGATCGGGGGCGATCAGGACCTGCTGCATTTCGCGATGCGCGAACTGCTCGTGTTCGGATTTTTCGCGCTGGTCCATTGGCGTTCGCTCGGGGTCATCGGCTGGGTCTCGCGCCTGCTCGGCAGCCGGCCCTTCTATTGGCTGGGCGAGCTTTCCTATGGCACCTATCTGATCCACCTGCTGATCCTGCAGCCGGTCGCGGCGGCGGTCATCGGGCAGTTCGGCACCGGGCTCGGCGCCGCCGGGCGGTTCGTGCTGACCGGAGCGGTCGTGGTGCCTGTGACCTATGCCATTGCTTTTGTGACCTATAAGCTGGTCGAGCTGCCCGGGCAGCGGCTGGGCAAAGCGGTGATCAAGCGCGTGGCCGGAGGCGGCACGCCGCGCGCGCTTCAGACCGTGCCCGAAAAGATCGCCGCGCCGTGATGGGTCGGCCGTTTTGCTGATGGATCTAGATGGAGGCTATTGCGATGGACCGACGAACATTGATGGCTTCGATTGCCGGCGTTGCCGCCTGTAGCGCCTGCACCGAGCGCGATGCGACGGCGGAGAAATCCGGCCGGCCAACCTTGGCGATAGATTCCGAGGGGCCGGGGCACTGGCGCATCCGCAGCTGGCAGTGGCGGGCGAATGCGTGGCATCCCCTGATCGCCCGGGCGACGCGGACCGATGCGGGCATCGAAGTCAGCGGACCGATCGATGCGGCGGACCGGGCGAAAGTCATTGCCCGGCTCGGCGCCTAAACTTCCACAGTTCCGGAATAGGTGGAGGGACGCGGGGCCTTTCGGCCCGGCGCGAGCGTGGCGCGATAGACGTCGAGCGTGTCCTCCGCCGCCTTGTCCCAGCTGAAGCGCGCGCGCACGGCGTCGCGATCGACCTGAAAGTCGGCGCAATCGGCGTTCAGCCGCTCGGTGAGCGCCGCGACGTCGCCGACCGGAAAATAATTTGCCGCGTCGAGCCCGATGTCGAGATTGGCCGGGATGTCGCTCAGCAGCATCCGCGCGCCGCAGCTCGCCGCCTCGAGCGCCGCGATCGGCAAGCCCTCGTGATAGGAGGGCATCACGAAGAGCGCGCAATGGTCATAGAGGCACTTCAGCGTCGCGCGCGACTGGACGCCGGCGAAGATCACGCGGTCGCTAGCGCGCGCGAGCAGTTCGCGTGCGTAGCCGCTTTCGTGATCGGCCGAACCGGCGATCACCAGCTTGGCGGTGCAGTTCGACCGCTCATACGCATCGATCAGGTCGTGCAGGCCCTTTTCGGGAACGAGCCGCGCGACGGCGAGGAGGAAGTCGCCGGCCTCAAGCCCCAGCCGTTCGAGCACGAGTGCCGGATCGGCATCGCCGGGCAGGTCCGATGTGCCGTTGGGAATGTAGGAGATCGCGTGCGCGCGCTTCGGGAAGCTCTGCCGGAGCTGTGCGGCGAGCGAGGGCGAGACGGCGATCACCCGATTGGCGAAGCTGAGTGCCAGCCATTCGCCGGCGCGCAGCGCGGTGCGCGCGAAGAGGCCCCATTTGGCGCGGTGATAATCGGTGCCATGGTGCGTGACGACCACCTTCAAGCCGAGCAGCCGGGCCAGCGGGGCGAGCAGGCCGGGGCCGATCGCATGGATATGGATCAGCCCGGCGCCGCGCCGGCGGGCGGAAAGAACCGCGAGGAAGGTGGACACCACCGCCTCGAGATTTTGCGAGCGCGGGCAGGGGATGCCGATAATCTCGACACCGCGATGCTCGCCCACCGGCTCGGGCAGATAGGGCGCGCGGCCGAGCACGACCGACCGGTGATCGGGCCAGATCGCCTTGATCCGCGGGAGAAGCTCCTCGCAATGGCTTTCGATCCCGCCCATCACATGCGGAAAGCCGCGGAGGCCGGTCACGCAGATCGTGGGCGCGCCCGTGAGGGCGCTGGAAGACATATTTGTCCGTTGCAGCATTCTTAAACTCCACTAGCGCCCGGCCGGATTTCCCGGCTCAGGCCACCGCTGCCATCGGCCCTCTTCCACCATTTTCTATTTCGCCCAGATACCAGTCGACGAACCGCTCGATCCCCCGCGCAAGCGGGACCTTGGGGCTGTATCCAGTGAGTGCGTTGATCGCCGAAATGTCGGCGTAGGTCGCGGTCACGTCACCCGGCTGCATGGGCCGCATCAGCTTGATCGCTGGCCGGCCGAGCGCGCGTTCGAGCACCGCGATCATGTCCATCAGTCCGACGGGATTGCAGTCGCCGATGTTGAGCAGCCGGTTTTCGCCGCCCGCCGGCGGCCGGTCGAGCACGCCAACCACCCCGTCGACGATGTCGTCGATATAGGTGAAGTCGCGCGCCATCCGGCCTTCGCCGAACACCTCGATCGGCTGGCCGAGCAGGATCTTCTGCGCGAAACCATAATAGGCCATGTCGGGGCGGCCCCAGGGACCATAGACTGTGAAGAAGCGCAGCCCGCTGAGCGGCAGGTGATAGAGCTTGGCATAGCTTTCGCTCATCAGCTCGCAGCTGCGCTTCGTCGCCGCATAGAGCGAAACCGGCGCGGTGCAGGGCTCGTCCTCGCGAAAACCAGTGCCGCCGAGCGGGCGGTCGCCATAGACCGAACTCGACGAGGCGTAGACGAGATGCTCGATATTGCCCGCGTGGCGCGCCGCCTCGAGCACCGCGAGATGCCCTTTGAGGTTGCTGTGCTCATAAGCGAAGGGGTTTTCGAGGCTGTACCGAACGCCTGCCTGGGCGGCGAGATGGACGATCCGGCGGATGCCGTTCGCTTCGACCAGCTCGCTGACCAGCCCGGGGCTGGCGATGTCGCCGTCGATCAGCCGGAAGTTGAAATTGTCGACGAGCCGCGCGATGCGCGCCTTCTTGAGCGCGACGTCGTAATAGTCGGTGAAATTGTCGAGCCCGAGCACGCGTTCGCCGCGCGCGAGGAGCCGTTCGGACACCGCATGGCCGATGAAGCCCGCGGCACCGGTAACCAAAATGGAGCTGTCGTCGGTCACGCGGCGTGCCTCTTGTTCGCGGCTTCGGCATCGTCGGCGGGCTGGCCCGGCCGACCGATACCGACATAGCGCAAGCCCGCTTCTTCGGCCCGCGCGGGCGGATAGATGTTGCGAAGGTCAACAAGCACCGGCTCGGCCATTGCGGCCTTGAGGCGCGCCAGGTCGAGTGCGCGGAACGCGTCCCATTCGGTGACGATCACCGTCGCCGCCGCGCCCTCGGCGGCGGCATAGGCGGACGATGCATATTCGACGTCGGTCAGCACCGCCTCGGCCGCATCCATGCCCTCGGGGTCATAAGCGCGGACCTTTGCGCCGGCGTCCTGCAGCGTCTGGATGATCGCGATCGACGGCGCGTCGCGCATGTCGTCGGTGTTGGGTTTGAAGGTCAGGCCGAGCACCGCGACGGTGCGGCCGCGCACGTGCCCGTCCAGCGCGGCGATGACCTTGCGGCCCATCGCGCGCTTGCGCTGCTCGTTCACTGCGACCGTCGCCTCGATCAGCCGCAGCGGCGCATCATGATCCTGCGCCGTCTTCATCAGCGCGAGCGTATCCTTGGGGAAGCAGGACCCGCCATAGCCGGGACCGGCATTCAGGAACTTCGCGCCGATCCGGTTGTCGAGCCCGATACCGCTGGCGACCTCCTGGACGTCGGCGCCGACCTGTTCGCACAGGTCCGCCATCTCGTTGATGTAGGTGATCTTCATCGCGAGGAAGGCGTTGGCGGCATATTTGATCAGCTCGCTGGTGCGCCGGCTCGTGAAGACGATCGGCGCCTTGTTCAGCGAAAGCGGGCGATAAACCTCTTCCATCGGCGCGCGCGCGCGCGCGTCCTCGATGCCGATCACGACGCGGTCGGGGCGCTTGAAATCCTCGATCGCGGCGCCTTCGCGCAGGAATTCGGGGTTGGAGGCGACGGCGAATTCGGCGACCGGGTTGCACTCGCAGATGATCCGCTCGACCTCGTCGCCAGTGCCGACGGGCACGGTCGATTTGGTGACAATCACGGTGAAGCCGGACAGTGCTCCGGCGATCTCGCGCGCCGCGTCATGAACATAGGACAGGTCGGCATGCCCGTCGCCGCGGCGGCTGGGGGTGCCGACCGCGATAAACACGACGTCAGCCGCGCCGACGGCCTCGGACAGTTCGGTGGTGAAGGCGAGATTACCCGCCGCGACGTTGCGCGCGACCAGATCGTCGAGACCGGGCTCATAGATAGGGATGCCGCCGGCCTGAAGGCGGGCGATCTTGTCCGCGTCCTTGTCGACGCAGGTCACATGATGGCCGAAATCGGCAAAACACGCGCCCGAAACGAGCCCGACATAGCCGGACCCGATCATTACGATACGCATTACGCGTTGCTCCCTTTTTATATGAAGGCGACTTTTTGCTGCGCCTGCGAACAATCGCCTCTGAGAGTCGGTGACGTCAACTTGCGCGCTTTGAACTGAGCGAATTGGAAGGCGAAATGATCGCTAACAAAATCCCGACCCAGAACGGGACAAGGATAAAAATTGCGATATATTAGAAGCGGATAATTCGGGGCTTTGCCTAAACGACGGTCAGACGAATTAGCTGCAATGCGACGAAACGCTTCGACTTGAACTTGCCACGGCTCGGCGTCCGAGTAGAAGCTAGACAGGATAAAATGCGGGGAAGGGTGAGATGCTGGAAGCGCAACGTGGGGCATTTTTCGCCGACTTGCCGGTGTCGCCGGCCATTCGCCGCGACCGGCTGCGGCGCGCGGTGCTCATGATCGAAAAAAACGCCGAAGCGCTGTGCGATGCGCTCGCCGCCGATCAACCGAATCAGGATCCCGACTCCGCGAGGCTCATCGAAGTGGCGCCGGCGCTGGCGGCGCTGCGGGCGTCGATCGAAGGGGTGGGCCGCTGGATGCGCGCCGAAAGCGGGCGCGGCCTGCTCGCGCGGCTGCGCGGGACGGGCGACTATGTGGAGTATCTGCCGGTCGGGGTGATCGGCATAGCGGCGCCGGCGTCGCTGCCGCTGCTCCGGACGGCGGGTATCCTCGCGGGTGCGCTCGCCGCGGGCAACCGGGTGACGCTAAAATTCGACACGGCCTCGGCGCAACTGGGCCAGCTGATCGGCGCGCTGGCGCAGGATTTCTTCGATCCGCTCGAATTGGCGGTGGCGTCCGATGGCGACTTTGCCGAGCAGGCGTTCGATTTGCTGGTGACAAGCGAAACGCAGGACGGCGATGGGGCGCTGCTTGCGCGCTCGGATAAATCGCCGGTCATCCTTGGGCGCTCGGCCGATTTTGCCAAGGCGGCAGACAATGTGATCGCCCGCAAGCGCCTCAAGAGCGGACGCGCACCGCTCGCGCCCGACTATCTTCTCGTGCCCGAGGAGCAGGAGGAGGCGATTGCTTCCTGGCTGTGGCGCGCGGCGATGCAGCCCGGGGCGAACGAAGCGGTGCTGTCGGACGCCGAACGGGAACGACTGGTGCGGCTATTGGATGACGCGCGCGCGCGCGGGGGCGAGGTGATGACGGCGGAGCCGCGCGGGCCGGGAATGCCGCTGCACATCCTTCGCCATGCCAGCGAGGATATGCTGGTGATGCAGGAGGAGTTTCGGGGACCGATCCTGCCGCTGCGCAATTATGCGCGGATCGAAGATGCGATCGCCACGATTCACCGGCGACCGCCGCCGCTCGCCATCTATTATTTCGGCCGCGATGCCGGCGAGCGCCGGCACGTGCTGGAACACACGCTGTCTTCGGCCATCGCGATCGACGGGCGCGTTCCGTCGGCGGCGAAGGCCGATGCCGGCATGACGCTCAACATCGACCATGGCGAAGTCGGCTTCCGCCGGTTTAGCCGGACGAGGCACGTCTGTCGTCGGCCTTTGGTCGGTTTTGCGCGCATGTCAGCGCGCGACGGCGGCGATGATCTGGGTGGAGCCGCGCCCGCGCTGCACTGACCCCGGACGCGCCACGCCGCGCCGCATCGCGCTGGCCTTGATCGGTGCGCTCCGATTAGCGCGGCGGCATGGACGACCCATCCTCTCGCTTCGCCGCGAAGGCGGTTCAGATCAATGCAGGGGGCGAACCGGTCTATTTCGTGCAGTCGGGCGCCGTCTATCGCGGCGTGCACGCCCGCGACGTGGGCAACGGCCTGTTTGTGATCCGCGAGCCGGTCCATAATGTCCAGATCGTCAATATCCGGGTGGCGGGCGGCTACCGGGTGATCGAGAACAAGGTGGCACCGGAACTGGCGGGGGCGGGCAGCGTCGGGCTTCGCGTGCGCGGGGCCAACGCGACCGATCTCGAACGCAGCTTCGCCCGCATTCGTTATGACAGCCACGACGGGGTGATCGAGGACGTCAGCGCGAGCGGCATGCTGACGACGGGCGCGACCGACCTGCCGGTCGGCATCGCCTTCGACGGCACCGCGCACGACTTTCGGATCGAGCGCTGTTCGATGCGCGGCTTTCAGTGGCAGCGCAAAGCCAGGCAATATTGGAATGGCGACGGTTTCTCGACCGAGCGGGGCAACGCGCGGATGTTGTTTCGCCAATGTGCCGCGTGGGACAATAGCGACGGCGGATTCGACCTGAAGTCGACCGAGACTTTGCTCGATGATTGCGTCAGCGGCCGCAACGCGCGCAACTTCCGGCTCTGGTCGAGCATCCGCGCGACGCGGCTCAGCAGCCTCGATCCGGTCAAGATCGGCGGGATCGGCGACACCAACCATTTCACGATCATGGCGGCGAAAGGCGCAAGCGAGCCGCTGGTCATCCATATCGAGCATCTGGTGGTGAAGAGCGACCGGGGCTGGCCGATCTTCGACGTCCACCACGGGCCGGCGAAAATCATCATCGGCTCGCACGATATTCAGGTGCCGCCGGGCACCCCGCTGGTTCGCTCACGCGGCGGGGGCTCGGTGCCGGGCGGAGTGTCCTTTGCCGGGACACCGCCCAAGCTTTGAATGGCCTGACGCACTTTGGACACGCTTCGACGCCGGGCTCTTGCTGCAATGCAGCGTAAAGGCGCAGGTCGCTCCTCGGCAGCACGCGGCGATCGTGTCTGCCGATCCAACGCTGGTTAATTGGGGGGGAACCCAGCGACCAGAAAAGGGTGAAAAGATGCGAAAAATACGCAAGGCCGTGTTCCCCATCGGCGGCCTTGGAACCCGGTTCCTTCCGGCGACCAAGTCGATGCCCAAGGAGATGCTGCCCGTCGTCGATCGGCCGCTGATCCAATATGCGGTCGACGAGGCGCGCGAGGCGGGCATCGAGCAGTTCATTTTCGTGACCAGCCGCGGCAAGAGCCTGATCGAGGATCATTTCGACCACGCTTTCGAACTTGAGGAAGCGATGGCCCGGCGCGGCAAATCGCTCGCCGTGCTCGACGGAACCCGCCCCCCGCCGGGCGACATCAATATCGTGCGGCAGCAGGAGCCCCTCGGGTTGGGCCATGCCGTATGGTGCGCCCGCCGTCTCGTCGGCGACGAGCCTTTCGCGGTGCTGCTGCCCGACGATCTGATGGTCGGCGAGCCCGGCTGCCTCAAGCAGATGGTCGAAGCCTATGCCGACCTAGGCGGCAATTTGATCTGCACCGAGGAAGTGGCGGCGGAGGATACGCATAAATATGGCATCGTCACGCCGGGCGCCAGCGCGGGGGCGATTACCGAAGTCAGGGGGCTGGTCGAAAAGCCTGCTCCGGACGTCGCGCCGTCCCGGCTTGCCGTCATCGGCCGCTACATCCTCCAGCCCGAGGTGATGAACGTCCTCGGCAGCCAGGAGGAAGGCGCGGGCGGCGAGATCCAGTTGACCGACGCGCTGGCGCGGATGATCGGCCAGCAGCCGTTCCACGGCGTCACCTTCCAAGGCAAACGCTATGATTGCGGCGACAAGAGCGGCTTTGTGACCGCGACGCTGGCGCTGGCGCTCGCCCGTCCCGACATCGCGCCCGCGGTGCGCGCTTTCCTGGCTGCCGCGTAATATGGACGCAGTCACACGGCACATGCCGCGCGGCCGGGAAGCGGACACGCAGGTCGATCGGGGCGCGCTGATCGACC
>NZ_JBOHHT010000034.1:0-2256 GCF_050725655.1 Sphingopyxis sp.
AGATGTACGCTGCGCTCCGGGTCACGGAAAACCACCATTTTCGACTCACCCTGAGCTGAATGTCGATTGGTCCTAGATCGATCGCGCAAACCAGATGACGTGCCGCGGGCCCTTGCCGTTGCTTCGCGCGCGAACGCCGACCTCTTCGACCTGGAAACCCGCCACCGTTAACCGGCGGGTGAAGCGGGCGTCGGGGGCCGCGGACCATATCGCGAGGATGCCGCCGGGGCGCAGCGCCGCCTTGGCCATCGCGAGGCCCGCGGGCGAATAGAGCCCGTCGTTGGCGTCGCGCGTCAGGGCGTCGGGGCCATTGTCGACGTCGAGCAGGATCGCATCATAGCGGCGGGTCGCCGCGCCGATCGCCTTCGACACGTCGCCGAGGACCAGCTCGACCCGCGGATCGTCGAGGCAGCCTGCCGCCAGCTCGACCATCGGACCGCGCGCCCACTCGATGATGCCCGGCACCAGTTCGGCCACCACAATCTTCGCGTCGGGGCCGAGCGTCGCCAGCGCCGCGCGCAGAGTGAACCCCATGCCATAGCCGCCGATCAGCAGGCTCGCCGCCTTCGGGCTGCGCAGCCGGTCGCACGTCATCGTCGCCAGTGCTTCTTCGGAGCCGCTCATCCGGCTGCTCATCAATTCGTTGCGATCGATCGCGATGATGAAATCGTCGCCGCGCCGGTACAGCCGCAGCTCGTCGCCGCCCGGCACCTCTGCCGTGCCAATCAGTTCGCGTATCTTCAATTCACGTCGCCTTTTTCTTGTCGTCACCCCGGACTTGATCCGGGGGCCAGGGCGGCGAGGGCGGGGGTGGATGCCGGATCAAGTCCGGCATGACGATACGAAGAATATGCCTGTCAGCCTAGTTCGGCCAAGTCGAGCGTTTCGAGCAGCGCCGCACGCGCCTTGCGCACGTCGCTCGCCAGCGCCGCCGACGCGAGGTCGCCGGGCGCGATCGCCTCGGGCCAGTGTTTCGCCACGACGCCGGCAATCCGGTCGAGCTTTGCCTCGTCGGCGATGAAACGCGGATCGACGGTGGCCGGATCGGCAACAACGCGCAGGCGGAGGCATGCGGGCCCCCCGCCGTTCGCCATCGACTGGCGGACATTGACGGGCAGCAGGCGGCGGATCGGGCCGTTGCCCGCGACATGCGCTTCCAGCCATTGCCATACGGCCGGGATGGCCTGTCCCTCGGTGGGCAGGACCAGCCCCATGCCGCCGCCGTCGGGCAGGCTGACTAGCTGGGCGTTGAACAGATAGGATTTGATCGCGTCGGGCAGGCTGACCGCGCTCGCGGGCACCTCGACGATCTCGACCGCGGGGAAGGCGGCGCGGATTTCGGCGTGCGCGGCCTCGCGGTCCTCGAACGCGGCTTCGTGCGTGAACAGCACATGCTCGTTCGCGACCGCGACGACGTCATTGTGGAACGCGCCGCCCTGAATTGCGCTATCAGACTGGCGGATGAAGAGCGTGCGCGCCGGGTCGAGCCGGTGATGGCGTGCGATCGCCTTCGACGCGTCGAGATGCTGGCGCGCCGGGAAGCGCCCGCCGCCGACACCGTAAACGAAGATTTCGACCCCTTGCCCGTCGTGCCCGCTGCACAGCCGCATATGGTTCGCCGCGCCCTCGTCGCCGAACGGGGCGGGGATCGGTGCGTGGACGGTAAAGGCGGGGTCGGCGAAGGCGAGGCGAAGCTGCGCCAGCGTTCCCGGCCATTCGTGGCTGCGGTGCGGCATGGTGACGAGGTTCGCGACGGTCAGATGGCATTTGCCGTCGGCGCTGTCGGGGGCGGGGGAGACGGTTGCGGCATTCGCCGCCCACATCGACGACGCCGACCATGCCTGCGCGCGCAAATGCCCCTCGGCATCTTCCGGCGTCGTGCCGAGCGTGGCAAGCCAGGGCGCGTCGGGCCGGTCGAGCGGCGTGAAGAACCCCTGCGGCAGCCCGAGCGCCAGATTGTGGCGCATCTTCTCGATGCCCTGCAACGCCGCGGCACGCGGCTGCGACACGTCGCCGGCGTTGCTTGCCGACGCGATATTGCCGCGGCTGAGCCCGGCATAATTGTGGCTCGGGCCGATGATCCCGTCGAAATTGATTTCGGTGAGCATGTTACGCTTTTCCCTTTTTCAGCCCTCCCCTTCAGGGGAGGGGCAGCGAGACTTGCGGACTTGTCCGCTAGTCACAGCGGGGTGGGGGGCACCGGCCCTGCGCAAGGCCGCGAGCCCCCACCCCAACCCCTCCCCTGAAGGGGAGGGG
>NZ_JBOHHT010000035.1:0-23923 GCF_050725655.1 Sphingopyxis sp.
CCCCTCCCCTTCAGGGGAGGGGTTGGGGTGGGGGCTATCGACCTTGAGCAAGGCCGATGGCCCCCACCCGCTGCGACTAACGAACAAGTTCGTAAGTCTCGCTGCCCTCCGCTGAAGGAGAGGGAAAAGAATTAATGCCCAAAATTTAGGCAAACCCCTGCCTTATCTGCCCATCGAACGAACGATTGCATCGCGAAACCCGCTGCGCGCTGTCACAAAATGTTAACTTTCGCGCACCCCGCGCAATCTGGCACGCCCATTGCAGTGCAACATGGTGCCATTAGCAAAAAGGGGGCGTCATGAAGCTGATCTTGGCCATCATCAAACCATTCAAGCTCGACGAGGTGCGCGAGGCGCTCACCGGTCTGGGCATCGCCGGCATGACCGTGACCGAGGTCAAGGGCTTCGGGCGGCAAAAGGGGCAGACCGAAATCTACCGCGGCGCCGAATATGCCACCAACATGGTGCCGAAGGTGAAGATCGAGCTCGTCTGCGACGACGCGCTTGCACCACGGGTCGTCGAAACGCTGCAGCACACGGCCGGCACCGGTTCGATCGGCGACGGCAAGATTTTCGTTCTCGACGTCGGTCAGGCGGTGCGCATCCGCACCGGCGAGACCGGCGAGGCGGCACTGTAATGACGAAGGGGGAAAACATGACGTTCGCAAACAAATTTGCGGCGGGCGCCGGGGCCGTCGGCCTCTCGCTTTTCGCCGCTTTGCCCGCTTGGGCGCAGGATGTCGCCGCTGCACCGGCGGCGGAAGCCGCGCCCGCGGTCGCCAACCCGGGCAATAATGCCTGGATGATGACCGCCACCATCATGGTCTTGCTGATGATCCTGCCGGGCCTCGCGCTCTTCTATGGCGGCCTGACGCGCACCAAGAACATGCTTTCAACGATGACCCAGGTCGGCGCCGCCGCCTGTCTCGCGATGCTGATCTGGGTGATGTACGGCTATGGCCTCGCCTTCGGGCCCGAGGGCAATGCCTATATCAGTTGGGGCAAATGGTTCCTCGCCGGCGTCACCGCCGATTCGACCGCGGCAACCTTCACCGACGAAGTGATCAGCGAATATGTGTTCATCTCGTTCCAGATGACCTTCGCCGCCATCACCCTCGCGCTGGTCCTCGGATCGGTGGTCGAGCGGATGAAATTTTCGGCGGTGATGGTGTTCGGCGCGATCTGGCTGACCATCGTCTATTTCCCGATCGCGCATATGGTGTGGGCGGGCGGCGGCCTGTTCTTCGAAGGCGGCATGTTCGGCACCGACACGCCGGCCGCGCTCGACTTCGCTGGCGGCACCGTGGTCCACATCAACGCCGGCGTCTCGGCGCTGGTCGCGGCGCTGATCCTCGGCAAGCGCATCGGCTATCAGAAGGAAATCATGGCTCCGCACTCGCTGACCATGACGATGATCGGCACCGGCCTGCTGTGGGTGGGCTGGTTCGGCTTCAACGCCGGTTCGGCGCTCGAAGCCAATGGTTCGGCGGGTCTCGCGATGATCAACACTTTCGTCGCCACCGCCGCCGCCGCCCTCTTCTGGATGCTCGCCGAACGCGTCAGCGGTCACAAGCCCTCGGCCCTCGGTTTCTGCTCGGGTGTCATCGCGGGCCTCGTCGCCATCACCCCGGCGGCGGGCAACTCGGGCCCGTTCGGCGCGATCCTGCTCGGCGCGGTCGCTTCGGTCATCTGCTTCTTTGCGGTGACCAAGCTCAAGGCCAAGCTCGGCTATGACGATGCGCTCGACGCCTTCGGCATCCACGGCATCGGCGGCATGGTCGGCGCGATCGGCACCGCCTTCACGATGCTGGTCGCCATCGGCGGCCCGGCGGGCGACGATTATGCCCTTGGCGCCCAGCTCACGACGCAGGTCATGGCGGTCGTCACGACGATCATCTGGGCCAGCATCGGGACCGCGATCGCCATCTATGTCGCCAAAGCGCTCACCGGCCTGCGGGTCAGCGAAGAGGTCGAACGCGAAGGCCTCGACCTCGGCGAACATGGAGAGCGCGCCTATAATTATTGACGAGACAGGATACCCGCTGCCGCACGTCTCTCTCCTTTCAAACGGCGGCGGCGGGATCCTACCGAGGTTCCTCCTGCGAACCACTGGCCGGGGCTTGCCCCCGGCCATTTTTTTGGCCGGAACGGCCGTGGGTCTGGGGCCGGTCTCCCGATCTCCTCTTTTCGGGCGCTCGTGACTGTGGCCGGGATGCAACAACGTCCCTGATAAATTTTCGCCCACCCCGTTTCATGCAACCTTAACGCCGTCTGCGCACTCCTCTGTCGGACCAGTCAAAGAGCTGGCTTTCAGGAGGAGAATAAGGATGCTTGCACGCTCGACGATGCTCGGGGGCCTGTCGCTGTTCGCACTGGCGATCGCAACCCCCGCCACAGCACAGGACGCACCCGACAACAGCTACGACGGCAACGAGATTATCGTCACCGCAACCAAGCGCGACTCGAGCCTTCAGGACGTTCCCTTCTCGATCAACGCGCAGACCGAACGGGCGATCGAGCGCGCCAACGCCAGCACGGTCGAGGATCTTTCGCGCAATGTCGCGGGCCTGACGGTCCAGAACCTCGGGCCCGGCCAAAGCCAGGTGTCGGTGCGCGGCGTCTCGGCGGGTCAGATCGCGCGCGACCAGCCCGGCGTGAAGGAACAAGTCGGCGTCTATCTCGACGAATCGGTCGTTTCGCTGTCGCTGTTCACCCCCGACCTCGACCTGTTCGACCTCAACCGCGTCGAAACGCTGCGCGGGCCGCAGGGCACGCTGTTCGGTTCGGGATCGGTCGGCGGCACGCTCCGCTACATCACCAATCAGCCCAATCTCGACCGCATCGAGGGCAAGGTCGAAGGCAATGTAAACCTCGTCGACGGCGACGATTTCGGCGGCCATTTGAAGGGCGCGATCAACCTGCCCTTGAGCCCCAATCTCGCAATGCGCGCGGTCGGCTATTACACGCGCTACGCTGGCTTCATCAATGCGCTGCGCGAAGGTGGCGGGACAAGCGAGGACGTCAACAGCGGCGAACGCTATGGCGGGCGCTTCTCACTGCTCTGGCAACCCGCCGAGAACCTGTCGATCACCCCGCGCTTCGTCTATCAGAAGGTTAAGACCGACGGCTTCAACCGGCAGGAGGTCTATAACCTCTACGCCAACCAGTTCACGACGACGCGGCCGCAGGTAACTTTCGAGGAACGCCAGCAATATCTGCTGCTCGACGAGGCGTTCGAGGACGAGGTCAAGCTTTTCGACCTCACGATGAGCTATGACGGCGACGTCATCGGCGTGACCTCGGTGACGACCTATACCGACCGCGACATCCTCGTCAGCCGCGATGCGAGTTCGCTGACGGGCAGCGTGTCGTCCGACCTCGGCTTCGTCGACGCGGGCATATTGCTCCCGGCAAACCTTGTCGACACCACCGGCGTCAAGCAATTCACGCAGGAAATTCGTCTAAACTCGGCCGGAAACGGGCCATTCCAGTGGCTCGTCGGTGGCTATTACGCCAACGTCAAACGCGACTACACCCAGCGCCTACCGACGCCCGGCTATGACCAATTTGACGACGGCTTCCTCGCGGGCCTCTGTTCGCGGCCCGTCAACCCGGTGTGCCGCTCGCCCGGCGTGCCGCTCGAATCATCCGACCTCGCCAACGGCTTCGGGCCCGATTCACCGTACAACGCCGACATTCCTTATGATCTGTCGCAGATCGCGATCTTCGGCGAGATCAGCTACGATATTACCGAAGCCTTCACCGCGACGCTCGGCGGGCGATATTATGCCTTCGACGAAAGCCGCCGTTTCGTGTCGGGCGGCCTGTTCCCGAACGGTGACAATGCCCGCGACAAGACCTCGTCGACCGGCTTCTCGCCGCGCCTGCTGCTCAGTTACGATGTCGCCGACGGCATCACGCTCAACGCACAGGCGTCGAAGGGCTTCCGCCTCGGCGGGGTCAACGATCCGCTCAACCTGCCGCTGTGCGACAACGGCAACCCGGGCGGCCCCGACGCCGCGACCTTCGGGGGCCGACCCCGCTACGACGACGAGACGCTCTGGAATTACGAGGGCGGGGTCAAGGCGCAGTTCGGCGGCATCACCTTCAACGCCGCCGGCTTCTATACCAAGATCAACAATCTGCAGGTCACCGCCGATGCCGGCAGTTGCTCGTCGCGTATCGTGTTCAACGCCGACGCGCATACGATGGGGCTCGAATTCGAATTGTCGGCCAGCCCCTTCACCGGGCTCGATCTCGGCCTGTCGGGCAGTTATGTCGAGGCCGAATTCGATTCGACGCTGACTCGCCCGAACGGCACGGTGATCGAGGGCATCCGCAACGGCAACCGCCTGCCTTCGGTGCCGAAATTCCAGATGTCGGCGAACGCGACCTACAGCTTCCCGATCGATCCGTCGTCGGACACCAACGCCTTCGTCACCGCATCCTTCCAGCATGTCGGCAGCCGCTTCACCCAGCCGGGCGACCAGGAAAACAATCCGCGGACCTTCGTCCACGGCTTCACCTTCGGCGGTGCGCCGGTCGGCTCGGCGACGACGCTCGACCTCAAGCTGCCCGACTATCAGCTGGTCAACCTCGGCGCGGGAATCGAGTTTCCCGACGAGCTCGAAATCTCGGTCTATGTGAACAATCTGCTCGACGAGAATGCGCTGCTCGCCTTCGACCGTGAACGCGGCGGGCGCGCGCGCCTCGGCTTTGCGACGAACCAGCCGCGCACTTTCGGCGTGACGGTTCGCAAGGGCTTCTGAGGGGGAGAAATGGGCCGGGCGCACACGCGTTCCGGCCCATTTTTACACTCTGAAATGTTGCACAAAATTTGCGCAGCATTGCCGCAATTTTAGCCTTCCCAACATGACATTAATATGGCATTCATTGCGTCAACAGTTTCAGGAGGGGAGAGCCTGAAAGGCTGGGCCGGGACGCAAGTCCCGGCCCTCTTTTTTTGTGCGCAACACAGATGCCGACTAAAATCGTTAGTTTTCAGCGATTTGTGCGCGTGTAGCGCAGCATGGCGAAGGCGCGCCAGCTGCCGTCGTCCTGCAGAATCGAATCGCTGACGACGAGTTTTCCCTCCGCTTCAAGGACATAGGTCGACCGGCCGATCTCGACATCGGCGCTGCCCCAATGCGCCCACCATTTCGCCGCATTCACCCCGCCCGCGACCGCGCGCGTGCGGCCAGTGCTGTCGGTCCATTTTCCGCGCACGCGCCCCTTCGTATCGAACACATAACGGGCCTCGGCCGAATAGGCGACGCGCGGCGTTCCCGCGATGCTCAGACGATAGATGAGCGTCGTCGCCCCGCCCTCGCCCGGCGCGATGTCGAGCGTCGCGGTCGCGGGCTTGCCGAACGCCTCGCCCTCACCGGCCCAGCTCCCATGCCAGGCGGCGAGCGACGGCGCTTCCGCGGCGGGCGCAGCCGGCGCGACGAGCGCTATCGCCGCCCACCCGAGCGGTGTCATGCGGCGATCTCGGACTGCGAGAACATGAAGGCGTTGCCGTCGGGATCGTAGAAGGTGATGAGCTTCACCAGCCCCGGAATATGCTGAATATCGCCGTCCTGCCGCACACCCTCGGCATCGAGATGCGCCTTTGCCTCCTCGATGTCGGCGACCTCGAACACATTGGTCGCGCCGCCGCCCTGTACGACCGCCTCGACCTGGCTGAGCCCGATATTCACCCCCGCCATCGGCGTTTTGAGCTCGCACCAGCCGATCTCGTCGGCGCGGTAGAGCAGCGTGCAATGCATCACCCGCTCGTACCAGGCGATCGACGCGGTCATATCCTTGACCCCCATCGAACAGGTGAGCTCGGATCCGATCTGAAGCGCCATACATTCCTCCCTTTTTGCAAAGCGACCGGCGAAGACGAGAATCGCGCGTCCCATATCGCTTGCCCTTATAGTCTGGTTTGTATAGTTAGTTGCAAATGCGGTCAACCACCTCCGATCCGCTGCTTGTGCAGCTCGGTAGCCATCGCTGGCTCGTGCCGCTGCTCGCCGATCTTGCTGCGCACAACGGAGCGCGGTTCGTCGAGCTGATCCACCGGTTGATGCTGTCGCGCGACAGCTGTGCGCGCACGCTCGAGGCGGCCACGGCAATCGGCTGGGTGCAGCGCAACCCGGGCCACGGCCACCCGCTCCGCCCCGAATATATCCTGACCGAAACGGGCAAGGCGGCCGCCGCACGCGCCGCGACGATCAGCGAGGCGCAGACGGAAATCGGCCTGCCTCCCGGTGCCGCGACGCGTTGGGGACTTCCACTCGTCGCGGGGATCGGCGCGGGCCACGACCGCTTCAACGCGCTCTCGCGCCTGCTGATCCCCGCCACCCCGCGCGCGCTGTCGCAGGGGCTGACCGCGCTCGGCAAGCACGGGCTGGTGACGCGGGCTGTGCTGGACATGCGCCCGCCGGCCAGCCGTTATGATCTAACGAAAAACGGCCAGTTATTGGCCGCCGCCTGCATATAACATTGCGTCATTGCGAGCGTAGCGAAGCAATCCAGAGCGGCTTACGCACACTCTGGATTTCCGCGTCGCTTCGCTCCTCGCAATGACGCCTGTCTATTTTAAAGCCGCCTTGACGAAATCGGCCACCCTCTCGCCGATCATGATGCTCGGCGCGTTGGTGTTACCCGACACCAGCCGCGGCATGATGCTCGCATCGGCCACCCACAGCCCGTCGAGACCGTTCAGCTTGAGCATCGGGTCGACCACCGCATCGGCGTCATTCCCCATCCGGCATGTGCCGACAGGGTGATAGACGGTGTCGGCGCGGCTGCGGATCAGCGCGTCGAGCGCCGCATCGTCATCGAGATTCACCGGATGCCGGTCGACCCCGGCGTAATCCGATAGCGGTGGCGCCGCCGCGATCCGATGCATCGTCCGCACCCCGGCACGCAAGGTCGCCATGTCGCGCTCGTCGGTCAGAAAGCCCGGGTCGATCGCGGGTGCCGCGGCGGCATCGGATGCGGCAAGCCGTACCGTTCCCCGGCTCTCGGGCCGCAGCACGCAGGCGTGGCAGGAAAAGCCGTGCCCCTTCACCTTCGTCCGCCCATGATCCTCGAGCATCGCGGGCACGAAATGATATTGGATGTCGGGCGCGGGCAGATCGGGCCGCGATTTCCAGAAGCCGCCCGCCTCGGCAAAACAGGTCGTCATGATCCCGCTGCGTTTCGTCCGGTGCTCGAAGATCGCCTTCACCATCCGCAAGGTGCCGCCGAAGCTATCACCGAACGGCTCGGTCGAGCGCGTCTCCCAGCTCGACACATAGTCGATATGGTCCTGCAGATTGTCGCCGACCCCGCCACGGTCGAGGGTCACATCGATCCCCTTGTCCTTCAGATGCGCGCCCGGCCCGATCCCCGACAGCATCAGGATTTGCGGACTGTTGAAAGCGCCCGCCGACAGCACGACGCCGCCCCGCGCGCGGAGCGTCTCGCGTTTTGAACCCCGCCGGATCACCACCCCTGTTGCGCGCCCGTCCTCGACAACGATCTTCTCGACCAGCGCGCCGGTGCGCACCGCGAAATTGCCATGCTCGCGCAGCGGCTCGACATAGGCGCGCGCCGCCGACCAGCGCTCGCCGCCCTTCTGCGTCACCTGATACAGCCCGAAGCCTTCCTGTTGCGCCCCGTTGAAATCGGCGGTGCGCGGCAATTGCAGCGACGCCGCGCTCTCGATGAAGCGCCGGCTCGTCACATTGGGCCAGCGCTGGTCCATGACGTTGAGCGGCCCGGCGCTCCCGTGAAACTCGTCGCCGCCGCGCTCATTGCCCTCGCTGCGCTTGAAGAAAGGCAGCACGTCGGCATAGCTCCACCCCGTCGCGCCGAGCGACGCCCACTGGTCGTAATCGAAGGCGTGGCCGCGGATATAGACCATCGCGTTGATCGCGCTCGACCCGCCGAGCCCGCGTCCGCGCGGCTGATACCCGGTGCGGCCATTCAGTCCCGCCTGCGGCACCGTCTCATAGCGATAGTTCGACGATTTGGGGATGAAGGGCATGAAGCCCGGCGTCTTGACCCGAACCGTGTCATTGCGCCCGCCCGCCTCGACCAGACAGACGGTGCGCTTGCCATCCTCGGCCAGCCGCCCCGCCGCCGCGCTCCCGGCACTGCCCCCGCCGATGACGATGATGTCGAACTGATCCATGCTTGCGACTCTCCCTTACGCCGCCTGCTGGCGGTCGCCCGGGTGCTTACATGAATGTCATTAGGGGGCGAGGCAAGGGTTAGAATATCGTCATTGCGAGCGAAGCGAAGCAATCCAGAGCGGTTTACGCACGCTCTGGATTGCCGCGTCGCTTCGCTCCTCGCAATGACGGAGCTGGGAGCTATTCCGCCGCTTCTTCCGCCGGCCGCCCCGCCGCCCATCGTTCCTTGATCATCGCGCTGGTCGCCCGGCTGCCGTCGTGGCTCCAGCCGGGCTCGCGCCACATATAATCGAGCTTGTGCTTCCACGGCGCGGCCCACACATCCTTCGCGATCCCGACCCATTCATGCACCGCGGCCCAGAGGATGTTGAAGCTGCCGAGCTGCTTGACGATACCATAGCGCACCGGCTCGTCGTCGCGTTCGGCAACGAAGCTGCCGAACATCTTGTCCCAGATGATGAACACGCCCGCATAATTGGCGTCGAGATAGCGCGGGTTCACGCCATGATGGACGCGGTGGTGCGACGGGGTGTTCATCGCCGCCTCGAACCATCTGGGCAGCCGCTTGATCGCCTCGGTATGGATCCAGAACTGGTAGATCAGGTTCAGCCCCGCGCAGAAGAACACCATCGCGGGCGGAAAGCCGATCAGGAACAAGGGCAGGCGGAACAGGAAGGTCAGGCTGAAAAAGCCCGTCCATGTCTGCCGCAGCGCGGTCGACAGATTATAATGCTGCGAACTGTGGTGGATGACATGGCTCGCCCAGAACCAGCGGACGCGGTGCGCGCTGCGGTGAAAGGCGTAATAAGCGAGATCGTCGAGGAAGAAGCAGAGGATCCACGCCCACCACCAGCTTTTGAACGCGATCCCGATGTCGAACAGGCGGAACTGGTACACAAACACCGACGCGGCGATCACCGCGGCGCCGACGAAGGCCCCCGCAACCTGGCTGCCCGTGCCGAGCATCAGCGAGGTCAGCGTATCGCGCGCTTCGTATCGGCTCTTGTCGCGCCGCAGCGAAATGATCATTTCGGCGATCAGCAGCAGGATAAAGGCGGGAACGGCATAGGTGACCGGATCGGGCAGCTTATCCACGGCTGAACTCGCGCATCCGGCTGGCCCACATCCCCGCATCCTTCCCCAATTGCAGCGTCACCGCGCCGAATGTCTTCTCCGGCGTCGTCAGTGTCAGGAAATCCTTGTCGAGCCGCCCGATCACGCTGGCGTCGACCGGCCGCGCCGCAAAGAAATTGCCGTGCGCGCGCACCAGCATCATCCGCCCCTCGGCATTGCGCACGATCGCGGCGAAGCCCGCGCGGTCGCGCGCGACCTCGATCCCGCGAAACCCCGCCTCGGCCTCTTCGGCAAGGCGGATCGCGTGATCGGCGTCGGCGATGCGCGGATCGGAACCCAGCCCCATCTTCCCGACCAGCCAGGCGACAAAGAAAACCGCGAGCAGCGATCCGCCGAGCTGGATCAACTCGGCCTGATTCATTTTTCCCCCGCGAGCGCGTCCAGCATCGGCCGCAGCCCGCTGAGGTCATAACCCGCATTCGCGGCCGCCTCGACGATCCCGTCGACATCGTCGCCGGCGCGCGCGCGCGCCAGCGCCCACAGATGCGTCGAGCGCGTGCCCGAACGGCAATAAGCGAGGATCGGCCCCGTCGCATCTCCCAGCAATGTGTCGAGCGCGTCGATCTGTGCGTGGCTGAAACCCGAATGGCCGATCGGGATCGCCGCATAGGCGAGCCCCTCGGCCGCCGCGGCGTGCGCGATTTCGCCGCCCTGCGGGGCCTCGGGCTCCTCGCCATCGGGACGGTTGTTGATCAGCATCGCGAAACCCGCGGCTTTCGCCTCGGCCACATCCTCGATGCTGATCTGCGGGGCGACGCTATAGTCGGCGGACAGGGTTCGAAAATCGCTCATGCCGCCGATCTACTCCCGCCGCCCACTTGCTGACAAGCGTGAAAGCGGCTGGCGTCAGACGGTCGCAGCCCGCTCGTCCGCCGTCGCCTCGCGCACCGGCGGCCGCGACACGACGGCGTGGAACCGCTCGGCATAGTGCGGATGCTCGGTCCCCATCATCTTGTCCCACCAGGTGAAATAGAGGCCATAGTTGCGGTTGAAGCCCCCGCTGTGATGCAAATCATGATGCGTCGTCGTGTTGATCCAGCGCGTCAGCAGGGTCGACAGCCACCAGCGCGGGTGCAGTTCGAACCCGGCATGGCCCATCGCGTTGCGGATGATCTGGAAATTGATCCACAGGAACATCACCCACACCGGCGTCGCGACGAAGAACAGCCAGATCGGCACGAACAGGATCATCACGACCGCCTCTGGAATCGCAAAGCTGTACGCCGCCCACGGCGTCGGCGTCACCGACCGGTGATGCGCGCGGTGAAAGGTCTTGAACAGTTTCGGGTGATGCATCGCGCGGTGCACCCAATAGAAATAGGCATCGTGCGCGACGACGATCGCGGCGAGCAAGGTCAGGTCGCCGAGCACGCCATAGCTTCCCTGAAAGCGATGCAAAACGCCGCTGTCGACGCCCCAGACGATGAACAGCCCGACAAACAGATAAGCGCCCACGGTCTGCAGCGACTGGAGAAATTCGCGGCGTTTGTCGGCGTTGGTCGCCTCGCGCGCCTGAATCTTGCGCGCCGCAAGGCTCGACCGGCGCAGCCCCCAGACGACCGCGCTCGTCACGCTCGCGGCGACCAGATAGCGACCGAAGTCGAAGGCGAACATCGCGGGCCCTTTTTCGAGCAAGATGGCGAGGGGAGGAATGCTCTGGATCATGCAGTCGTCCTTCGAAAGTCGATGCCACGTTCAAGCCGTTTCCTGCCGCGCGTTCGCTGCGATGTCGAAAATCGGCTAGCCGATTCCGGAATCGGCGAGTTTGGCCGTCCGGTACTCGCTCGGTGTCCGTCCTTCGGCATCGCGAAACGCGCGGTTGAAGGGTCCGAGCGACCCGAAACCCGCATCGAGTGCGATCGTGAGGATCGGCACCTCGCGCTGTGCCGGGTCGGCAAGCGCCGCGCGTATCTCGTCGAGGCGGAAGCCGTTCAGGAAAGCGGTAAAGTTGCGATGCCCCATCTCGCCATTGATCGCGCGCCGCACGCGATACTCGGCCTCGCCCAGCCGTGCGGAAAGCGCCGTGATCGAAAACCCCTCGGCGCGATAGGCACGTTCGTCGGCCATCACCGCGTGCAGCCGCAGCGCGAGCGGCGACGGCGCGGAGGGCGCCGCCTTGGGCGCCGGCGCCGCGCCGGGCTCGGCGAACATCTCGGCCGAACGGAACCGATAGAGGCCGACCGACACGATGAAGGTCGCGGCAAAGATCGCCGCCAGCGTCACCGCGCGCCAAATCTCGTGGCCGCTCTCGCGGTTATGGAACATCTCGACAAAGGTCACGAGCAGGATGAACCCGCCGATCGCGCAGATCAGCCCCAGCCGGAACCCGCGCCGCGCCTCGACCAGATCGTTGGGCCGCCCGCGCCACGCAATCCACATCCCCGCCAGCGCGAACGCGAACATGCCGATGCGTACGAGCACCCAGATCGCCTGGCTGAACATGCCGAAGGCCGCGAGCAGCGCGAACTGGACCAGCGGCAGCACCGCGAAGCCCAGCACCGGCACCCAACTGCGCCAGCCGATCGACTGGCGGTCGTCGAACCACAGCCGCGCGAACAGCCAGAACAGCGCCGGAACCATCACCGACAGCACGTCGAAGATCTGGAAAGGAAAGCCCAGCGTCCCCTTGGGACCGAACAGCCCGGTCAGCAGATAGGCGATGATCGCGAAATTCATCGCGATTGCGACGCGCGCCGCGACCCCTCTGCGATGGTCGCGCCACAGGATCGCGATCCACAGCAGGAACAGCGCGATGGCGCCCCCGCGAATCATCGGATCGATTATGTCGAGTACCGCCATCGCCGCCTGCTACCGCAGGACCGGCGGCGGCGCCACTGGAGCGATCATCGCGTCCACCGACGCCACCGGACCGGTCAGCGCGCCGCCAGCTGCCGCAAGCGCCGGTCGTCGAGTTGCGCCAGCGCGTCGGCGCGTGCCGTTTCGCGGCACTGGCGCGCGGCGCGGCGCGCCTTGTGCCTCAGATGTTCGACATCGTTGCGGCAGAAACCGGCGACGGCGCGATCGATCCGCCGCTGTGCGGCTTCCATCCCGCGCGGTGTCCCAAGATCGATTCCCGCGAGGCCGATGCGCAGCGGCTGCGCGGGTTCGGCAGCCAGCGCGGCCGACGACAACGCCAAGGCGGCAAGCATCGACAATATGATCTCTTTTTTCATGGCTCATGCTCCTGTGTCGGTCGGCGCCATGGAGGGGAGAGCGCCGATGGACAGCGGATGCAGGAGATCGCGCGGCCGGTCGCTGCGGGTTCGAAATTCGGCTAGCCGGTTTCGGAATCGACCGGTCGCAGTCGCCCTTCGGGCGGTTCAGCGGCTCAAAATTGCCGGATCACATTCAGGAACGCGTCGCCCCACGCCTCGAGCTTCTTGCCCCCGACACCCGGGATGTCCGCCAGCGCGGACCGCGTCGCGGGCCGCTGGCTCGCCATCGTACGCAGCACCGCATCGTGGAAGATCACATAGGGCGGGACGCCGGCCTCGGCGGCGAGCTCGCGCCGCATCGCACGCAGCGCATCGAACAGCGGATCGCCGACCGGGTTCGCCGCTGCGCGATCGGCGCGGCTCGTCCGCCCACCCTCGCGCTGCGTCCGCTTCACCGGCGGTTCGGCCATCAGCACCGCGGTCTCGCCCTTCATCATCGCGCGCGCCGCGGGGCCGAGCATCAGCCCGCCATGCTCGGTCGTGTCGAGCGCCTCGCGCGCCATCAGGCTGCGCACCAGCGGCTTGATCAGCCGCGCCTCCTCGCCCGCGACGATCCCGAACACCGATAATTTGTCATGCCCGCGGCTCGCGATCCGCTCGTCGCTGCGCCCGCACAGCACCGCCTCGATATGCCCCGCGCCAAAGCTCTGCCCGGTGCGATAGACCGCCGAGAGAAGCTTCTGCGCAAGCACGGTCGCATCGACTTGGCGTCCGGGCTCGAGGCAATTGTCGCAATTGCCGCAGCGCTCGGGTGGGTTCTCTCCGAAATGCCGCAGCAACAGTGCGCGGCGGCACTCGACCGTCTCGACCAGCGCCGCAAGTGCATTGAGCCGCACCCGCTCGCCCGCCACCCGCGCCTCGGGCAGCTCCGAAAGCCGCATTCGCGCGCGTGCGAAATCGTCGGCACCCCACAGCATCATCGCCTCGGCGGGATCGCCGTCGCGCCCCGCGCGCCCCGTTTCCTGATAATAGCTTTCGATCGATTTCGGCAGGCCCGCGTGTGCGACGAAGCGCACATCGGGCTTGTCGATACCCATGCCGAAGGCGACCGTCGCGGTGACGATGCCGTCCTCCGACGCGACGAAATCATGCTGGACGCGCGCGCGCCGCTCGGGGTCGAGCCCGGCATGATAGGCCGCGACGCTGCGGCCCGTCGCCGCCGCGATCTGCTCGGCGAGCCGTTCGGTGCCGTTCCGCGTCGGGGCGTAGACGATCCCCGGCCCCGGATTGGCGGCGATGAAATCGACGAGCTGCTTGGCCGGGCTGATCCGCGGGCGGACCGCATAACGGATGTTCGGCCGGTCGAAGCCCGCAAGGATCAACCCATCGCCCGGAATCCCGAGCTGGACGAGAATATCCTCGCGCGTGTGCTTGTCGGCGGTCGCCGTCAGCGCGAGCCGCGGCACCTCGGGAAAGGCATCGAGCAGCGGCCGCAGCAGACGGTAGTCGGGGCGGAAATCATGCCCCCATTCCGAAACGCAATGCGCCTCGTCGATCGCGAACAGCGCCGGCGTCTGCGCCTCGAGCAAGGAGCGGAACCCCTCACCCGTCGCGCGCTCGGGCGCCACATAGAGCAGGTCCAGCTGGCCGTCGCGATACGCCTGCCGCGTCTCGGCCCAGTCGGCATCGACGCTGGTCAGCGAGGCCGCGCGAATCCCCGCCGCGCGCGCACCGCGCAGCTGGTCGTGCATCAACGCGATCAGCGGCGACACCACGACGACGCAGCCGTTCAGCGCGACCGCGGGCAGCTGATAGGTCAACGACTTGCCCGCCCCGGTCGGCATTACCGCGAGCGTGCGCTCGCCCGCCATCACACGGTCGACGACCTCGCTCTGACGACCACGGAAATGATCGAAACCGAAAGTGGATTTGAGCAGCGGGAGGAGAGCGTCGGCGGACATTGTGGGTGGGCGATAGGGCGGATGAGGAGGAGAGGGAAGCCCTGGACTCCTCCGATCCCATCATTATGCCAGCGTCAGCATCGCCCGCTCGGCCATCCGCGACGCGGTCACGCGCTCGGCCATCACGACATGATCGGCGCCGCGACGCACCAGATCGGCGACTTCCTCGTCCGAATGCGTGCGCGCAACGATCACCAGCTTGGGATTGATCGCCCGTGCCCGCCGCACGATCGCGCCCGCCTCGACGCCCTCGGGGATCGCGATGAGCAGGGTCGATGCCGTGTCGAGCCCCGCCTGGCGCAAAATGCTTTCCTTGGTCGCGTCGCCGACGATCACCGTCGCCCCCGCCTCGCGCGCTGATGCGGCCATATCCTTCTGGTCCTCGATCACCGTCAGCCCCTCGCCGCGCCCGCAGATCAGGCTGCCGATATGGCTGCCGACGCGGCCGTACCCGATCAGTACGACCCCGGCGTTGCATGGCGCGGGCGCATCCTCGCCCTCTGCCTCGACCGCTTCGGGCTCGTCGGTGCGCATGCGCTTTACCGCGAGCGAAAAGAGGATCGGGTTGAACAGGATCGACAGCAAAGACCCCGCGAGGATCAGGTCGCGCCCCGTCTCGGGCAGCACTTTCAGGCCCACGCCCAGCCCGGCAAGGATGAACGAAAATTCGCCGATCTGCGCCAGGCTGACCGATACCGTCAGCGCGGTCCCCGAATTATGGCCGAAGGCGCGGACAAGCGCATAGGCGGCGACCGACTTGCCGAGAACGATGATCGCGACCGTCGCCAGCACCGGCCCCGGCTGCTCGACCAGCACCTTGGGATCGAAGAGCATGCCGACGGACACGAAGAACAGCACCGCGAACGCATCGCGCAGCGGCAGCGTTTCTTCGGCCGCCCGCCGCGACAATTGCGTCTCGCCAAGGATCATGCCGGCAAAGAAAGCGCCGAGCGCAAAGCTCACATCGAAAATCACCGCCGCGCCGAATGCCACGCCCAGCGCGATCGCGAGCACCGCGAGACGGAACAGTTCGCGCGATCCCGAGTGCGCGACCCAGTGGAGCACCCACGGCAATACGCGTCGCGCGATCACGAACATGAAAGCGCCGAAACCGACCACCTTGAGCAACACGATCGCCGCCGATTGCAGCAGCCCCGCGCTACCGCCCTCATCGCCGCGCGACCCGAACATCGCGGGCAGCAGGACGAGCGCGAGCACCATCACCAGGTCCTCGACGATCAGCCAGCCGACCGCGATCCGACCCTTTTCGGTCTCGACCATGTCGCGTGCCTGAAGCGCGCGCAGCAGCACGACGGTCGAGGCGACCGACAGCGCCAGCCCGAACACCGCGCTGCCCTCGACCGACCAGCCGAGCCACAGCCCGAGCATCATGCCGAGTGCAGTCGCGACCGCGATCTGCGCGATCGCCCCCGGCACCGCGATCTTGCGCACCGACAGCAGGTCTTTGAGCGAAAAATGCAGGCCGACCCCGAACATCAGCAGGATCACGCCGATCTCGGCAAGCTGGAGCGCGAGCCCGGTGTCGGCGACAAAGCCCGGGGTGAACGGCCCGACCATCACCCCCGCGAGCAGATAGCCCGCGATCGGCGAAATCCTCAACCGGTGCGCCAGCGCGCCCATCAGGAACGCCACGCCCAGACCGGCGACGATGGTTCCGATCAGGCTGGTGTCATGCGGCATGATCCATGCCTAAAGGGCGGGAGCGCGCGGGGTCAAGTCACTCTACGGGATCGTCGCGAATGAATAAGATTAACCCATACCCTGACGCAAAACGCTGGCCTCGCTATAACAGTTCAAGCTGTGCTGTCACAGCTTCGGTCGGACCGACCGCAATAGGGATTCCTCGAATCTTAGCGATGTCACTGACCACCTGCGTAATGTGGTGGGTCGTATTCCACTGGCGCCAGTTGGTTGCAATACCTGAGCCTCCCATCCCGTTCGCCAGTCGGTGAATGCGTCGATCTGCCGACGAAAATCCTGACCCAGCGAAGTGACCGCTATCTACTATCTGCCTACAGACCTTCTGCATCCTCTCGAGATCACACCCTTTCTCTGGTGCGCGCTGGATCAACCAGTTGGAACTCGTTGTGTATCGAAGGTGACGGATCGCTTGTGCGCCGGACTTACCAAAAGACATTTTGGAGCAGTCGGCCGCATAGTCTCCAAAGATCATGTGCTCAGCAGTCGTCGGATCAAACTTCACAGCTTGGCGCCATGCCTCCCACTCATTCCGAGGCCAAGTTTCGCATGAATCATGGCCAGCGGGATTAGTTTCAGGGTAGTTGGTTCCTTGAAAGATCACCAATCCCCATTTGCCAAAATCTTGGAGATCTTCGAGCGCGCCTCCAATGATCGGCGCCACTTTCGACGGCTCCGAAAATTCGGCACCACCAAAATCAGCAATGACGGCGCAGTCTTCAGGGGCCAGTCCAATAAGCGATAGCGCTGAATCCAAAGCTTCCGAAAACTCTGGTCCCACCATTTCACCGGACGGGACACGAATCGCGAGTTTAACTGCCTGATCGGCAAGGGATCTGCGAATGGCCCCTGCTTCCAATGTGCCGATGTCGTCCAACAACACTGCGAGAATCGGCTGCGTGCCAGCCTCCAACGCCCGTTCAAACATGGCGGGAAGCCAACAGGCAGCAGAGCCTCGGCCATACTCATCAAAAATATAGGTCGGGTCGATTAAGGCCGGACGGTCAGACCAACTAACCGACAGGGTTCGCGAGATATCCGGAATCGCTTCCGATTCAAGCAGCACCAACTGCCGCTCGTCTCTCTCATTCCTCGGAGGCACAATAAACCTCGGTAGAACACAGTTCGCGACATCCTGGGAGAGCGAACTAACTCCGTCCAATTCACCCTGCTTCATCCGCAGCGCAGGTCCATAAAGTGGCTTGATCACTTCATTCATCGGTCACCTCGAGGAAATTGTCCAAAAACAGCTTCTTTACTTTTCCTTGACCTATTCTGTCGGAGAAGATCTTGTAGTTTTTTCGTTCCATCCGGATTCTGCCGTATATGATGGCAGGCGCGATGTTCAATTGCCTTGCTAGCCTCTCGACCGGCTCGTGATCTTTTGCGATCCTTGCAGGTGATCTGTTCCAGAGCGCATGAGGAATTAGGAGATTGATTGCAAAATCGTCGGCTTCCTCTTCCAGCTCGTCAAGATCGGGATTGTCTACATCGTCGAAAAATCCGGATGCAAGACCAGTTCGGTAGTGAAGAATTACATGCGCCACTTCGTGAAGAAGAGTGAACCAGAAGTTATCGATGGAGTTTCTAAGAAGAGTTATTCCTATAACAGGCGTTTCCTCCATAAGAAAAGCCGCACCATCGAGCTGCATACCTGACACATGCGGCTCTATAACCACAATAATTCCATGGTTCTCAAGCATTTCGATTGCGCGGACGGGACCATCATCAAGCACGCTTAATCTCACGAGATCCATCAGCCAAATGAGGTCCAGCGGACGGTACTTAACTTTTTGTCTTTGAAATATTTTTCTGGCACGACTTGTCACGTGCGCCTTCCAGGCAAGCAGCAACCAATCGCTCGAGTAGTCGCGCACATTGAGCCCCGTCCGAAGCAGGGACGGCGTTCCAAATTCTCCCACATGCTCCGCAACAGTTCGCTTTAGCTCTTTCAAAATTCCTTCATCGGACTGGCCGACCTTGTCGATCCAGCCATTGTCGCGAGCATGTTTAAGGACTTTCTGCGCTTCGCTGGAAGACATCTCATAGGAGGGAAGCCAAGATTCCGGGATCGCATCACCAATGTTTGCAGTCAGCCGCACTCCTAACGTTCGCGCCACGCGGATTAAGCTACTCAGGCTGATGCTACGATAGCGTTCTGCCTCGTAACGCTGCACCTGCTGCTCCGGGATAAAAAGCCTTCTCGCCAGTTCCTTTTGGGACCAGCCTCTCGTTACCCGAGCTACAATTAATTGAGCGCCCGGGTCATCGCCGACCTTCGCGCGCAATGCATCAAAGCTTCCCGTTTTGGCGGCTTGATAAGCCGCCAGAACCTCGATCAGTTCAAATCGTTCGCAGTCCAACGATTTGCGGACCGCCTCGACGACCTCAGTCGGCAGCCCCTCTACAAGTGACTTGAATATCTGCTCGGACGATAGCGCTTCTGAAATTTTCTCAATCTTCGAAGCAATTTCATGCGCTTGGCGGTCGTTACCTACAATTGATTCTGCGCCCATTCGCCATTTATAGCACATCAGATATGATGTGTCAATTCAAACCGTCCCCTCCTCCTTCTCCGCCTGCTGCCGCGCCCACATATCGGCGTACAACCCGCGCATCCGCAGCAACTGATCGTGCGTCCCCGTCTCGGCGATGCGCCCTTTATCCAGCACGACGATCCGGTCCGCCCCGGTCACCGTCGATAGCCGGTGCGCGATCACCAGCGTCGTCCGCCGCGCCGCGATGCGTTCGAGCGTGTCCTGGATCGCCGCCTCGGTACGGCTGTCGAGCGCGCTCGTCGCTTCGTCGAGGATCAGCACCGGCGGGTTCTTGAGCAGGGTGCGCGCGATGGCGACGCGCTGCTTCTCACCGCCCGACAGTTTCAGCCCGCGCTCGCCGACCTCGGTATCATAGCCCTGCGGCAATATGCCGATGAAGCCGTCGATCGCCGCGCCTTCGGCCGCCGCGGCGATTTCGCCCACGCTTGCGCCTTCGCGGCCATAGGCGATGTTGTATCCGATGCTGTCGTTGAACAGCACCGTGTCCTGCGGCACGATCCCGATCTCGGCGCGCAGGCTCTTTTGCGTGACCTTGGCAATATCCTGCTCGTCGATCAGCACGCGCCCACCCTGTGGGTCGTAGAAGCGGAACAGCAATCGCGCGATCGTCGACTTGCCCGCGCCCGACGGCCCGACGATCGCCAGCGTCTCGCCCGCGCCGACCGCGAAGCTGACGCCGTTCAGGATCGTGCGATCGGGCTCATAACCGAAGACGACATTCTCGAACGCCACCGCGCCGCCGTTCACGACGAGCGGCCACGCATCCGCCGAATCGCTGATCTCGGACGGGGTGTCGATCAGGCGGAACATCGCTTCCATGTCGATCAACCCCTGGCGGATCACCCGGTAAACCATGCCGAGCATGTCGAGCGGGCGGAAGAGCTGTGCGAGCAAGGTGTTCACCAGCACGACGTCGCCGACCTTATACTCGCCCTGCGCCCAGCCCCACACCGTGTACGCCATCGCCCCCGCGAGCGCGAAATTGGTGATCAGGCTCTGCCCCATGTTGAGCCAGGCAAGGCTGTTCTCACTTTTTACCGCAGCGCGCGCATATTGGTCGGCGACGTCGCGGTAGCGCGCTTCCTCGCGCGCCTCGGCGCCGAAATATTTGACTGTTTCGTAATTGAGCAAGCTGTCGACGCTGCGCCCGATGGTCAGCGTGTCGAGGTCGTTCATCCGCGTGCGCAGCGCGTTGCGCCAGTCGGTCACCTTGCGCGTGAAGATGATATAGACGACGACCATCAGCGCGGTGGCGCTGGCCAGCCCGAAGCTGAATTTGGTCCAGAAAATGATCAGCACCGCGATCAGCTCGATGATCGTCGGCGCGATGTTGAACAGCAGGAAATAGAGCATCGTGTCGATGCTTTTCGTGCCGCGCTCGATCACCTTGGTGACCTCGCCCGTCCTTCGTGCGAGGTGAAAGCGCAGGCTCAGCGCGTGGAGGTGGCTGAAGGTCGTAATCGCCAGCTCGCGCGTCGCATCCTGCCCGACACGTTCGAACACGACGTTGCGCAGATTATCGAACAGGACCCCGGCAAAGCGCGCGCCGGCGTAAGCGAGCACCAGCCCGATCGCGAGCGCGACGCCCTCCTCCATCCCCGGCGCCATCTTGTCGATCGCGGCGCCATAGAGGAAACCCATCGACAACTGCACGCCCTTCGACGCGAGCACGATGAGGCCCGCAAGGACAATGCGGACCTTGGCCTCGGTCTGCCCCGCCGGCCACAGATAGGGCAGGAAACGCCGCAGCGTCGCAAGGACGGGCGGCTCGCGCGAAGCGTCGGCGGAAGTGGAGGTGTCAGGCGGCATGCGCGCCCCATGTAGGGGCGATGCGCCGCGCGAACAACGCTTACCGCGACGCGCGATAGCCCGCGTGACGGATGATGCGGTCGATCAGCCGTCGTTCTTCGGATGTCGGGATCGGAACGACCGCCACAGGGGGTTCCTGGCGGCGGCCGAACAGCGGACGCCGGGGCGGGACGATGGGGGAAAAGCGCATGGGGGCTGCTTTCAGGCTATGCGGCGTCGCCCCCCGGCTCCGCTGATGATCTGGTCCCGCACCCTTGGTGAAGGCGCGTGGTTGCAGCCCGGTTAAAGGCGTTGGTTACTGCTTTCTTTCCGGTACGGTGAAGGTGCCGGTAACGCGCCCGCCCGTGCCGCCCTGCACCGGATTGCCGTCGGGGCCGCGCGCCGCGCCGCGCCCGTCGACCGTTGCGCGCCCGCTGTTGAGGTCGATGACAAGCCGCCCGCCGCGCAGGTTGTTGCCGCGCTGGCGGAGTTCGACATTGCCGACCATCGTGATCAACCGCCGGTCGAGGTCGTAAATGGCGACATTGCCCTTCGCCGTCTCGTCGCCCTTCACCACCGTCACGCCGCCGGTCGCGTCGAGCCGGTTGACGTCGGTGCCGCCGCTCCGCGTGTAAGCGACGGTCATCCGCGGCGCGGTGACGGTCAGCCCGGCCTGCGTGACGCGGACATTCCCTTCGAGAACGACGCGGTCGGCGCGGTCCTGCACCTCGATGCTGCCCGCGGCGAAATCGACCGGGGCGCCACTGTTGTGATTGGCGAGCGCCTGCGCCGCGGCTGTATCGCCGCCGCTACCCGACGACAGCAAGGCAAGGCTGGCGAGTGCAAAGCCGACGCCCGCAAGCGCCACACTCTTCATCGGCGATACGCGGTTCATTTGAGCACTCCCTGATTGATCCGCAGCCGCGCGTTGCCCTGCAGGCGAACGACCCGCCGGTCGAGATCGGCGGACAGCTGGTTGGCCGAAAACTGGCCGATGTTCAAACTTCCGTTGACGCCGCCCTGCCCGGCGAGGCTGCGCGTTTTGAGATCGACCGCGACATTGCTCGCGTCGATGCGATAGCCATTGGCGCTCTTGACCTGCACCAGCCCCGGCACCGCCACTTTTTCGGTGTCCATATTATAGGCGCTGTCCTTCGCGACGATCGTCGCCGGGCCGTCGTTCAGGCGAATCGCCCCCGACAGGTCGGTCATTCGCACGATCGGCTCGGCCGAGCTTTTCTGGACCGCGCTGCCCGCGAGCAGCGCGAACGGCTGCCCCTTCGCGTCCTGGCCGCGATATTCGGCGCGCGTCACCTTCATCCGCTCCTTGGCCATCTCGACCTTGTCCTTGGAGAGCAGGAAACTGATCTCGGCGCGCTGGGTGAAGGGCGAAAAGACCAGCACCGCCGCGACGACGCCGATGACGAGCGGCAGGCCGTAACGCAGGATGCGCACGACGCGGTCGTGGTTCGACCCGCTCGCCGCCCACATGCGGCGCATCGTGCGGTCAAGATCGGCGCGTTCGGACATCCATCAGCCCCTTTGGCGAATCGCGGTCATCACATGTGCGCGAAAATGTCGACCTCGGGCCAGCCGGCCAGGTCGAGCGCGGCGCGCGTCGGCAGAAAATCGAAGCAGGACTGCGCGAGGCCAGTGCGCCCTTCGCGCGCCAGCCGCACGTCGAGAATTTCCTTCATCGCGTGCAGGAAACGCACGTCGCTCGCGGCATATTCGCGCTGCGCGTCGGACAGCTCGGCGGCGCCCCAGTCGCTCGATTGCTGCTGTTTCGACACTTCCTGACCCAGCAATTCGCGCACCAGTTCCTTCAGCCCATGGCGGTCGGTATAGGTGCGGATCAGTTTCGAGGCGATCTTGGTGCAATAGACGGGCGCCGTCACGACGCCGAGCGCCTGCTGCAATGCCGCAATGTCAAAGCGCGCAAAATGGAACAGTTTCAACCGGTTGGGATCGGTCAATATCGCCTTCAGGACCGGCGCGTCATAGGCGCTGCCGGGTTTGAAGCGGACGAGATGCTCGTCGCCCGATCCGTCGCTGATCTGGACAAGGCACAGCCGGTCGCGCTGCGGGTTCAGGCCCATAGTCTCGGTATCGATCGCGACCGCGCCCGAACCCAGCACGCTCTCGGGCAGATCTTCTTCGTGGAAATAGACAGTCATGCAGCCCGCCTTAGGCCAAGCGGCCGTGCCGCTCAATGACTGGTTTTCGTGCGCATGGGCCGCCCGCCGCGGGGCTGCGGCAAAGCGTGCTTTATTCTGATTACTGGCCTGAATTTTCCGTTCGCAGATGGCGTTCATTTAGGCTATATATTACGCCGTTAGAGGCACGGGGCGAGTCTGTGCCCGTGGTGAACTGCGTCCCCGTCCGGCGCAAGACGCCGTCGAATGGGGTATGGACGAACCGAAAGCGACTATTAGACAATGAGTTTCAACAAGGATCGCCGCGGCCAGCGGGGGCGCGGCAAGCGCGATGATTTCGGCAATTTCGACAGCTTCGAACCTGCACCCTATGGCGGCGACAGCTACGGCGGCGGCAATCGCGGTGGCGGCTTCGGCGATCGCGGCGGCTTCGGCGGCGGTGATCGTGGCGGCTTCGGCGGTGGCGACCGCAGCGGTGGCGGCGGCTTCGGCGGCGGCGATCGTGGTGGCGGCGGCGGTTTCGGCGGCGGACGTGGCGGCGGCATGCCGGCGCAGGTCGTCGGCGAAGGCAATGGCACGGTGAAATTCTTCAACGCGGCCAAGGGTTTCGGCTTCGTCGCACGCGACGATGGCGGCGAAGACGTGTTCGTGCACATCAGCGCGGTCGAACAAGCGGGGCTTCAGGGTCTCGCTTCGGGCCAGCCGATGGCCTTCACCCTCGTCGAGCGCAACGGCAAGGTTTCGGCCATCGATCTGAAGATCGAAGGCGAACCGATGCCGATCGAAGACAGCGGCCCGCGCCGCGACGACCGCGGCGAACGCCCCGGCGGCGCAGCTCCGGGCGGCGCCCGCGGCCGTCGTCAACTGACCGGTGAACGCACCTCGGGCACCGTCAAATTCTTCAACACGACGAAGGGCTTCGGCTTTATCGCGCGCGACGACGGACAGGCCGATGCCTTTGTCCACATCAGCGCGGTGCAGCGCGCCGGCATGACGGGCCTCGACGAAGGCGACCGCGTCGCATTCGACATCGAAGTCGACGACCGCGGCAAGTTCGCGGCAGTGAACATCCAGCCGCATCAGGACTGATCGGTCGGACAGAAAAACGAAAAGGGCGGCTTTCGGGCCGCCCTTTTTGTTTGCGACGATAGCGCGAAGCGAACGGCTGCTAACGACCGGTTGCGGCCGTAAAGGTCCTCCCCGCTTGCGGGGAGGGGGACCGCCGAAGGTGGTGGAGGGGGTTGGCGGCCTGAAGCGACGTTGCGGGCGGGCGCCAGCCCCCTC
>NZ_JBOHHT010000036.1:0-27059 GCF_050725655.1 Sphingopyxis sp.
GCGCGCATGAGCGCGCCGACTTCCATCAGCGCGTCGACCGGCAAACGCGTAGCAGTTTCAAACATTCCTCTACCCCATATTCAGCGTGCGGAACCGGTCATCCACCAGACGGCCGCAAGCGCGTAAGTTCCGATTAGCAATGTCTGGGCGACGATGGCGACGAGCGGGCGCCATCCCGCACCTGTCAGTTCGTGTATCGAGGTCTTAAGCCCCAAGGCGGCCGTTGCGGTGACCAGGCAGAAAGTGGCGCCCGCCGCCAGTGCGTCGATGACGGCCGGACCCAGCACACCCGAATTCGCGGCTGCCGCAATAGCGATAAATCCGATCAGGAAACCGGGCAGGAGCGGGGGTGCGGCGCCTGCAGCACCGTTGCGGGGGCTGCGCGCGATCCACAGGCCGATCAGGGCGGCGGCGGGCGCAAGGCAGGCGACGCGGATCAATTTTGTCGCGGTGGCGGTGACGGTCGCCTCGGGCGATACGAGCGCCCCCGCGCCGATCACCTGCGTGACGTCGTGGATCGCGGTGCCAAAGAATACGCCCGCCTGGACATCGTTGAGGCCAAGCCACTTGCTCAGCAGCGGATACGCGACCATCACCACGGTGCTCAAGGTTGTGACGGCCGCGATGGTGAACACCGTTTCGCGTTGGCGCTCGGGCGTGTTTGGCAACACGGCGGAGACCGCGAGCGCGGCTGACGCGCCGCAGATGCCGACCGAACCGGCCGAAAGGAGGCTTCTCGCGGGAGTCAGGCCGACGATCCGCGCGACGATCGTGCCGCCGACGAGGGTCACGCAAACTGCGCCGACCGCAATTGCAGCGACATGCCATCCGAGGCCCATCACCTGGGTGATCGAGAGCCGCGCCCCGATCAGCGCCACGCCGATACGCAGCAAAGTGCGGGCGCAAAAGTCGATGCCCCCGGCGGCATATCGCTCGACGCCTGATCGCCTCGTCGCCATGCCGATGACCAGCGCAGCCAATACGGCCGGAACCGCCGTGAATTGATAGGTCGTCATGGAAATGGATGCGATCGCGACGCAGGCGGCGGCGCCGATGCCGAATTCAAGCCAGCGCTGGCGGGTCATGGACTTGTACGCGACCGCGGCTTTATGCGCTCTCACTCGCCGATCGATCGTCGCGGTGCGCGGTTGACGATCATTCGGTCGTGGAGTTTCGCGATGATGCCGCTGCCGGTCCGAACACACAAACCTGGTACGAGCGCGTGGATCAGACAGGCGATCGAGCCGACCAGCATCGCGCCCGAAAAGCTCGCGGCCTCGCTGAAATGCCGGAAATAGGATTCTCCGACGGTGGCCGGATGCTCGGTAAATAATTTGCGCAACACGCTCGTCTCCTCTGCGGAAAGGATAGGCGTGTGGCGTGAGAATTAATTTCTCCATTTTCTATGAAATGCGATCTATACAATGAGATTGTTCTATCAAATATCGTTCTGTGAGAATATTTTATTCCGAAACGGGCAAAGTTGTAGAGACTTTAGTGTCGCCCATCGACAAGGGAAATTGGCGTCCATGCTTGACCGATTCGACCAGAAAATATTGATCGTGTTGCAAGAAGATGCGACGATATCGCTCGCATCGCTCTCGGAACGGATCGGCCTTTCCCAAACGCCTTGCTGGAAGCGCGTCAGGCGGCTTGAAAACGATGGCTATATTGTTGGCCGGGTTACGCTGCTCGATCGCGAAAAGCTGGGGTTGGGGGTGACGGTGTTCGTCTCCATCAAAACCAGTCGTCACGATGAAGCGTGGCTTCGCGAATTTGCCGAACGCGTCGCGGCATTCCCGGAAGTCGTCGAATTCTACCGTATGAGCGGTGACACCGACTATCTGCTGAAGGTGGTTTGCAGCGATATTGGCGATTATGATCGCATCTATCGCAAACTCATTCGTAGCGCCCAGCTGTTCGATGTTAGCTCGTCGTTCGCCATGGAGCAGATCAAATACACGACGCTGCTGCCGCTGCCGCAATGAAAGGTTCGGCGAGAAAGGAATCGGGTATCGTTCCATTTTTCCTGACCTCAACGGATTTTCCTATTGGAGGGGGTGCGTCGATTATGAAGCGGCGGTTGCCCACGGAGCAGATGGTCGCCGTGCTGAGACAGGTGGAATTGGCGCTTCCGGTGGCGGATCTGAACCGCTAGATCGCGATGTCGGAACGGACTTTCTATCGCCGGAAGCGGTAATATGGCGATCCGGAGTCGGATCGGTGCGCGAACTCAAGCGAGTGGCGAGGTTAAGGAAGCTCTCGAAGGACAGGACGGTCTTGCCGTAACGCGTTGCTATGCGGCGTTGTTGTTTCAGCTTTCCGAACATGCGCTCGACGCGGTTGCGATCCCTGTAGCGACGATAGTCGGGATGGGCCGGGACTTTCGGTTCGCGCGGGGCGGGATGATGGGCAATATGCCGCGCATGTGTAGGCTTTCCCGGAACCTGTCGCCGTCATAACCCTTGTCGGCCAGCAGTGCCTTGGGCCTGGGCAATGGCAGGGCCATTAGGCCGTCGGCGGCCGCATAGTCCGATGCTTCGCCGCCGGTCGGGATGAAGCCGATAGGGAGTCCCTGATTGTCACAGCGGGCGTGGACTTTGCTCGTAAAGCCGCCGCGTGATCGACCAAAAGCCTGCGCACAAGCCCCCCTTTTCCGCCCGCTGCCGAGACATGGCCGCGAACACTGGTGCTGTCGATCATGTGCGGCCAGTCGTCGGTTAACCCCAGATCGACCAGTTTTTGCAGCAGGGCATCCCAGACGCCTTGCTCAGCCCAGCGCCGGAACCGGACATAGACCGAGCTCCACTGGCCGTAGCGCTCGTGCGTGTCGCGCCAAGGACGCTCGACGACTTCGACATCGACGTCCACCTAGTGAAAGAGGGCGTGGTGCTCTCGCCGGATTCGAAGTCATCCGAGAAATTCATGGTGGTTGCATCGGAGCATGCCCGTGTGCTTGACCGGCTGCGTCGCGATCAGGACGACATCCGCGAACGAATGAAGCAGGATTATATCGATCATATTGATGGGAAGATCGACGGTGACCTGTTCAACCGAATCACTGAGGACTTTCGCGAGGACCAGCGGAGTCTCGCCCGGGAACTGGATCGTCTCACCGTAGCTGATGATGCTACATAGACGATGGCATTGCCCTATTAGGAATCGCAAAGGACGCGAAGCGGATGTTCGCCGAGGCCGACTTCGCCGCCAAGAGGAACATCCTCAACCACATACTATCGAACTGCACTTACAAGGGTGGAGAGGTGGCCGCGACCTTCCGTAAGCCCGTTGATATTATTGTTAAAAGTTTGCCTCGCGAGGAGCTCGCGGGCAGGTTTGGACGCAAACACGTCAAAAAGTAGGAAATGGCTCCCCGGGTAGGATTCGAACCTACGACCGATCGATTAACAGTCGATTGCTCTACCACTGAGCTACCGAGGAACACGCCGCCGACGCGGACAAGGCGGCCCCTTTGCCGCCAACCGACATATTTATCAAGGGGCTTTTGCAGGCTTTTGTGACTCTCAGACGATAAATTGTTCCATCGCGATGCGTTCGTCGAGCCCTTGGTCGGGATCGAACAGCAAAGTCAGCGGCCGGCTGCGGTCGGTGGTGACCAAAACCGTCTTCACATCGCGGATCTCGCGCTGGTCGGCGACCGCGCTGACCGGGCGTTTCGCGGCCTCGCGGACATTGAAGCGGATGCTCGTCGATTCGGGAACCAGCGCGCCGCGCCAGCGGCGGGGGCGGAAGGGGCTGATCGGCGTGAGCGCGAGCATTTCGGATTCGAGCGGCAGGATGGGGCCGTTGGCGCTGAGGTTATAGGCGGTCGATCCGGCCGGGGTCGACACGAGCACGCCGTCGCACGCCAGTTCCTCGAGCATCGTTTTTTCGTTGATCATTACTTCGAGCTTTGCCGCCTGGCGCGTTTCACGCAGCAGCGAAATCTCGTTGATCGCGGGCAGGATGTGGCGCTCGCCGCTGATCGTCGTGATGTCGCCCGACAAAGGATGGATCAGGAAAGGGCGCGCGGCGGCGAGCCGGTCGACCAGCCCTTCGATCCGGAACTCGTTCATCAAAAAGCCGATCGTGCCGCGGTTCATGCCGAACACGGGCATGCTGCGCCGCTGGTCGAGCAACTGGTGCAGCATGTGAAGCAGAAAGCCGTCGCCGCCGAGCGCGATCAGCAGGTCGGCTTCGTTCAGGTCGACAAAGTCATAAAGCGGGCGCAGTTCGGCTTCCGCCTCCATGGCCGCGGGCGCGTTCGATGCGACGAGCGCAATCTTGCGATGCATATTGGTCCGGTTCCCCCGTGCCTTCAAATAACGGGACGACGTGTCAGCCGCCCGTTGCACTCATATGACGCGCGACCGCCGGTTTGGACTTTCCATCGATATGAAAGTCATGCGCGCGCGGTTTGCCAGCCAATGCCGCATCAATCAACCCGTCGACATCGCCGCCCTCGCGCAAGCTCGCGCGCAGATCGACATGATCGTCCTGCCCGAGGCACATATAGACGCGGCCCTCGACGGTCAGGCGGATGCGGTTGCACGTCGCGCAGAAATTGTCGCTGAGCGGGGTGATCAGCCCGAGCGTCACCGGGCTGTTCTCGACCGCGAAATAGCGCGCCGGGCCGCCGGTGCGCTTGTCGACCGGATAGATGGCGCGGGCTTCGCGAAGCGGCGCGATAAACTGGTGAAGCGGGATATAATGATCGCTGCGGTCGTTCTCGACCTCGCCGAGCGGCATCGTTTCAATGAGCGTGAGGTCGCAGCCGTTTGCGGCGCAATAATCGAGCATCGGGGCGAGCTGATGTTCGTTGAGTCCGGCGAGCGCGACCATGTTGATCTTGACCGCCAGCCCGGCGGCGCGCGCCGCATCGATGCCGCGCAGCGCGACGGCAAGGTCGCCGACGCGGGTGATATGGCGAAAGGCCCCGGGGTCGAGCGTGTCGAGACTGACATTGATGCGGCGCACCCCCGCCGCGGCCAGCATCGGCGCATGCTCGGCCAGCCGCATCGCGTTGGTGGTGAGGGTCAGTTCGTCGAGGCCGCGGCCGATCATCGCCCCCAATCGCATCGCGAGCGTGTCGATTCCGCGCCGAACCAGTGGTTCGCCGCCGGTCAGGCGGATGCGCCGAATCCCGCGCGCAACGAAGCGCTCGGCAATTTCGCCCATTTCCTCTATGCTGAGCACCGCCGATTTGGGCAGGAAGGTCATGTCTTCGGCCATGCAATAGCGGCAGCGCAGGTCGCAGCGATCGGTGACCGAAAGGCGCAAGTAGCTGATCCGACGGCCAATGCCGTCGATCAAGGGCGCCGTCGATACGGCATGTTGGGATAATGTGGCAGCCACGCGCATATTGTGCTGCAAAAGGGAAGCGTTTGGCAAGCAAAGCCTGCTAGGGGAATGCGATGAATCGCCTGTCCGAGACCCTTTCCGCCTGCGCCCGCAAACTCGAAGCCCTGCACGCACGATATGATGCCGACGCCGGCGTCATCCTGGTCCAGGTCGACCAGATGGCGCGCATCAACAACAGCGCGGGGACGGCAACGGGCGATTCGGTGCTCGACGAAATCGGGCGGCGGCTGGAAAATTTCGCGAGCGACGAATTCGGGCAGGGTTCGTGCGTCGACCGGCTCGACGGCCCGCGTTTCCTGATCGTCCCGTCGACACCGATGTCGCTCGGCGCGCTGCGCGCGCAGGAGCGCGCGCTCCATGTTGCGCTCGCCGAACCGATCGTCGGCGATCCGAACGGCCGCCTGTCGATCCGCATCGCCGCGGCGCTGATCACGCGTGATGATTCGGTGGGCGAGCAATTGGGTGCGGCGTGCGATCAGCTGGCGCGGCCGGCGTCTGCCCGCGACGGGGTGATGGTCCATGCCGCGCTGTCGCAGAACGAGGTCGTGATCCATTACCAGCCGCAATATGACGTTGCGACCGGCGAGATGACCGGGGTGGAGGCGCTGCTGCGCTGGCAGCATCCCGAGCTCGGCCTGCTCGGCGCCGGGCCGCTGGTGACCGCCGCGCGCGCCGCGCGGCTCGAATGCGAGCTCACCGAACATGCGCACCGCGTCGCGCTCGCCGAAATGGCGACCTGGCCGAAGGCGCTCGCGAAGCTGCGCGTCTCGCTCAACATCACCGCCGCCGATCTGGGCGATCCCGAATTTGCCGGTCGCTTCGCTGCGATGGCAAAGGCCGCGAAGATCGATCCCGACCGGCTGACGCTCGAGCTGACCGAACAGGCGATGCTGAGCGACCCCGCGAGCGCCGCCGACCAGCTGGCACAAATCCGCGCGCTCGGCGTCGCGGTCGCGATCGACGATTTCGGCACCGGCTATTCCAGCCTGTCGCTGCTCGCGCGGCTGCCGATCGATTATCTCAAGATCGACAGCGGCTTTACCCGCACGATCGACGGCAGCGACCGTGACCGCATCGTCGTGCGCGCGATCGTCGACCTGGCGCGCGCGCTGGGGCTGCTCGTGGTAGCCGAGGGGATCGAGAATGAGCGCCAGCTTGCTCGATTGACCGAGCTGGGGGTTGCGACCTGGCAGGGGTTCTTGAAGTCGGGGCCGGTGCCGGCGGATCAGTTGCTGGCGTTGATGGACACCTAAGCGACCTGTTTCGCCAGCTTGCCCAACCCCTTCGATAGCTGCAGCGCGCCGTTGAGACGTGCGCCGGTGCTGACCCAGTCGCCGCTGATCGACAGCTTGTTGTCGGGGCGGAGACGCGCGCGGCCTTTCAGCCGTTCGACATAGGCGATCAGGCCGGGGACATTCGCGAACTGGTCGCCGTGGAAGCTGATAAGCGCGCCCTTCGTCCCGACGTCGAGCTTGGCGATGCCCGCCAGCTTCGCATTCGCCTTGATCTCCATCAACTGGACAAGGTTGGCGGTCTCGGGCGGCAGCGGGCCGAAGCGGTCGATCATCTCGGCCGCGAAGGCGTCGAGCGCCGGGCGATCGCCGGCGTCGTTGAGGCGGCGATAGAGTGCCATCCGTAGCGGCAGGTCGGGAACATAATCCTCGGGGATCAGGATCGGCGCGTCGACGGTGATGGTGGGCGACAGGGCTTCGCGCGGGGGCAGCTTTCCGGCGCCTTCGGCCTTGGCGACGAGGATCGCGTCCTCGAGCATCGATTGATAGAGTTCGAAGCCGACTTCGCGGATATGCCCCGACTGTTCATCGCCGACGAGATTGCCCGCGCCGCGGATGTCGAGATCGTGGCTCGCGAGCTGGAAGCCCGCACCCAGCGTGTCGAGATCGCCAAGCAGCTTGAGCCGCTTTTCGGCAGTGTCGGTGATCGCGCCATGCTCGGGGGTCGTGAGATAGGCATAGGCGCGGGTCTTGGCGCGCCCGACGCGCCCGCGCAGCTGGTAAAGCTGTGCGAGGCCAAAGCGGTCGGCGCGGTGGATGACCAGCGTGTTGGCGCTCGGAATGTCGAGCCCGCTCTCGACGATCGTCGTCGACAGCAGCACATCATATTTGCGGTCGTAGAAGGCGCTCATCCGGTCCTCGACCTCGGTGGGGGTCATCTGACCATGCGCGACGACATATTTGATTTCGGGCACGCGATTGCGCAGGAATTCCTCGATGTCGGGCAGATCCTTGATCCGCGGCACGACGAAGAAGCTTTGCCCGCCGCGATCATGTTCGCGCAGCAGGGCTTCGCGGAGCACCACGGCATCCCACGGCGCGACATAAGTGCGCACCGCGAGGCGATCGACCGGCGGCGTCTGGATGACGCTGAGTTCGCGCAGGCCCGACATCGCCATCTGGAGCGTGCGCGGGATCGGGGTCGCGGTGAGGGTCAGGACGTGGACGTCGGTCTTGAGCTGCTTCAGCCGCTCCTTGTGGACGACGCCGAAACGCTGTTCCTCGTCGACGATGACGAGGCCGAGATTCTTGAACTCGACCGATTTCGCGATGACGGCGTGCGTGCCGACGACGATGTCGATGTGTCCACTCGACAGGCCATCGCGTGTCTTCTGCGCTTCGCCGGCGGGGACGAGGCGCGACAGGCGACCGATGTTGACCGGGAAGCCTTTGAAACGCTCGACGAAATTCGTGTAATGCTGGCGCGCGAGTAGCGTGGTTGGCACGACGACCGCGACCTGAACTCCTGCCATCGCGGCGACGAAGGCGGCACGCAGCGCGACCTCGGTCTTGCCGAAGCCGACGTCGCCGCAGACGAGCCGGTCCATCGGGCGGCCCGACGCCATGTCGGCGAGCACATCGCCGATCGCGCGGTCCTGGTCGTCGGTTTCCTGATAGGGAAAGCGGTCGGCGAAGGCGGGATAGGCGGCGTCCTGTGCGAGCAACTCGCCCGAACGCAAGGCCCGCTGCGCCGCGGTCGCGAGCAGCTCGCCCGCGATCTCGCGGATGCGCTCCTTCATCCGCGCCTTGCGGCGCTGCCATGCCTCGCCGCCGAGCTTGTCGAGGCCAACACCGTCGCTTTCGCCGCCGTAGCGCGAGAGGACGTCGAGATTCTCGACCGGGACATAGAGCTTGTCGCCGCCCGAATAAGTGAGTGCGACGCAGTCGTGCGGGCTGCTCCCGACGGGAATCTGGGTCAGCCCCTCATAGCGCCCGATGCCGTGATCGAGATGGACGACGAGGTCGCCGACGCTGAGCGTCGCGAGTTCGGCGAGGAAGGCATCCGCGCTCTTGCGGCGTTTCTGGCGGCGGACGAGACGCTCGCCGAGGATGTCCTGTTCGGTGAGCAGGCTGATCGCGTCAGATGCGAAGCCGTGGTCGAGCGGGAGGACGACCATCGCGGTCGCACCGCCGCTTGTCGCCGAGGCGGTGCCGAGCGCGTCCTGCCAGCTGTCGGCGGGCGCGAGCGAGGTGACGCCATGGTCGCGGAGCAATCCGGAGAGGCGCTCGCGTGCGCCGCCCGAATAGCTGGCGATGATCGTGCGCCGGCCCTTGCGGCGCTCGTCCGACAGGTGATCGGCGACCTTGTCGTAAACATTGAGGTCGGCGGTGCGTTCGGGGGTGAAATCGCGCGCCGTGAAAGTTTCGAGGTCGACGACCGTCGTGGCGGGCGGAACGTCGAACGGGGTGACGATATGGATCGGGCGATCCGACGAGGCTCCGGCCCATTCGCTTGTCGTCAGGTACAGCGTCTCGGGCGCCAGCGGGCGATAGCTGCCCGGCGATTCGCGTTCGGCGGCGACGCGGTTGGCGTGATAGTCGGTGATCGCGGCGAAGCGCGTCTCGGCGGTCGCTTCGGTGCGATGGCCGCGCAGCACCGGGGTCGCCGGGTCGATATGGTCGAACAAGGTCGCGAGCCGTTCCTCGAACAGCGGCAGCCAATGGTCCATGCCCGCCTGCCGCCGGCCCTCGCTCACCGCCTGATAGAGCGGATCGCCCGTCGACTGCCCGCCGAACAGGTCGCGATAGGCCGAGCGGAAGCGCTTGATCGTCGCCTCATCGAGCAAAGTTTCGGACGCCGGGAGAAGCTGCAATGCCTTGGCGGGGCCGAGGCTGCGCTGGTCGGCGGGGTCGAAGCGGCGAATGCTCTCGATCTCGTCGCCGAAGAAATCGACGCGCAGCCCGGTTTCCTCGCCCGCGGGGAACAGGTCGAGAATGCCGCCGCGGACCGCGAACTCGCCCTGATCGGCGACGGTGTCGACGCGGCTGAAGCCGTTCGAGACGAGCAGTTCGGCGAGCGCGTCGCGGTCGATCCGCTGCCCCGCCGCGAGCGTCGTCGCGAGCTGGCGAATACGGAACGGCGTCAATGTGCGCTGGGTGATCGCCGCGACGGTGGTGAGGATCAGTTCGCCGCGTTTCGCTGGTTGTTGCAGCGCGGAGAGCGTCGCAAGCCGGTCGGCGCTAACGCGCATCGACGGGCCGGCGCGGTCATAGGGCAGGCAGTCCCACGCCGGAAAACGATGGACGATCAGGTCGGGCGCAAAGAAAGGCGCCGCATCGGCAATCGCCTGCATCGCCGTATCGTCGGTCGCGACATAGACGAGGCGCTTGTCGCTCGCCCGCGCCAGATCGGCGAGCAGCAGCGGCAGGAAGCCGTCGGCGGTGCGCGCCAGCGTCAGCGGCGCCGACGCCGATCCGATGGCGGCAAAAATGTCGGCGGCGGGGATGGTCATGGCAGCGGGATATAGTCCAGGCGGCGCATTGCGGCGATCATCTCCGGTCGATCGAGATGCGCGGGTGGTTGACCGGTGCCGAGCGCCCACGCCATGATGTCGACGTCATCCTCCTCGACAACGGCTTCGTACCAGTCGAGTTCCGCTTTGCCCCATTCGGCCGAATAGCGGTCGAAGAAGCCGCCGATCATATAATCGGCCTCGCGCGTGCCGCGGTGCCAGGCACGGAATTTCAGGCGTTTGAGGCGATTGGTCATCGGTTTCTCTTTATTCCTTCTCCCTTGACGGGAGAAGGATACGAAGCCTTGCCGCGGAGCGGTTAGGCGAAGTTGGAAGAGGGTGCGCGCTCGCATGGCGAGCGCAGACCCCTCTCCAGCTGCGACTAAGCCCCGGGCAAGCCCGGGGCAAGTCTCGCTTCCTCTCCCGCAAGGGGAGAGGAGTGGTGCAAGTTGGAAAGGCCCGCGCTAGACAGCCCTAGCCATGCGACCCGAGATACTCAATCCGCTCTTTGCCGCGCTCACCGATCTGAAAGGCGTCGGTCCGCAGCTTGCCAAGCCGCTGACGCGGCTGGGGCTGGAGCGCGTCGTCGATATACTGTTCCATTTGCCAACGGGATTGATCTCGCGCTTTCCGGTCGAGCGGCTCGATCAGGCGCAGGCCGGGCAGACGATCATCGTCGAACTGACCGCGCAGGATTACCGCGCCGGTCGCAGCCCGCGCGCGCCGTTCGGGGTCGAAGCGTTCGACGATGCGGGCGATCATGTGCGGCTCGTCTATTTCGGCCGCACCTCGGGGCTGGCGCGCAAGCTCTTTCCTCTGGGCGAGAAACGCCGGGTGTCGGGCCGGCTCGACCTCTATGGCGACATGCGCCAGATCGTGCACCCCGATCAGGTCGTCGAACCCGGCGACGAAGCGGGGATCGCAGAGCATGAGGCCGTCTATCCGCTGACCGAGGGTCTGACCAACGCGCGGCTGTCGCAGCTGGGGCAGGTCGCGCTCGAACGGCGGCCCGAGCTGGCCGAATGGATCGACGCGCCCTTGCTGGCCAGCCGGAACTGGCCGGCATGGCGCGAGGCGATGGCGCGTGCGCACGCCAGCCCGCGCGACGAGGCGGCGCGCGACCGGCTCGCTTATGACGAGATTTTCGCGAGCCAGGTTGCGCTGATGCTGATCCGGCAGGGGCTTCGGACGCGCAAGGGCCGGGCGATCGTCGGCGACGGGCGGCTGACCGATGCGCTGAAGCTGCCGTTCGGGCTGACGGGCGCGCAGGAGCGCGTGGGGCGCGAGATTGCGGGCGATATGGCGCAGGATACGCCGATGCTGCGGATGCTGCAGGGCGACGTCGGATCGGGCAAGACGCTCGTCGCCTTGCGCGCGATGCTGGCGGCGGTCGAGGCGGGGACGCAAGCGGCGCTGCTCGCCCCGACCGAGATATTGGCGCGCCAGCATTTTGCGACATTGCAGCGGATGCTCGCCGGCCTGCCGGTCAACCTCGCGATCCTCACCGGGCGCGACAAGGGAAGGGCGCGCGAATCGACGCTGATGGGGCTTGCCGACGGCAGCATCGACATCCTTGTCGGCACCCACGCGATCTTCCAGCAGGCCGTGACGTACAAGGATCTCGCGCTCGTCGTTGTCGATGAGCAGCATCGCTTCGGCGTCGCACAGCGGTTGATGCTCACGCAAAAGGCGGCGCGTCCGCCGCACCTGCTTGTCATGACCGCGACGCCGATCCCGCGCACGCTGCAACTCGCCAATCATGGCGAAATGGACGTTTCGCAAATCGACGAGATGCCGCCGGGGCGCACGCCGGTCGATACGCGCGTCGTTTCGGTCGACCGGCTGGACGAGGTGGTCGACGGGCTCGACCGGCATCTGGCGAGCGGCGCGCAAGCCTATTGGGTATGCCCGCTCGTCGCCGAAAGCGAGATCAGCGAACTGGCGGCGGCCGAGGAGCGTGCAGCCTTGCTACGTGCCCGGCTGGGCGAAAGCCGCGTCGGGCTGGTGCATGGGCGGATGAAGGGACCCGAGAAGGATGACGTCATGGCGCGCTTCCAGGCGGGCGAGATCGGCGTCCTCGTCGCGACGACGGTGATCGAGGTCGGGGTCGATGTGCCCGCCGCCAGCCTGATGATCGTCGAGCACGCCGACCGCTTTGGCCTCGCGCAGCTCCACCAGCTGCGCGGCCGCGTCGGGCGCGGCACGGCGAAGTCGGTCTGCCTGCTGCTCCGCTCGCAGAATCTTTCCGAGACCGCGCGTGAGCGGCTCACGCTGATGCGCGATACGAACGACGGTTTCGTGATTGCCGAAAAGGATCTCGAACTGCGCGGCGGCGGCGAGTTGCTCGGGCTCAAACAGTCGGGCGATGCCGATTACCGGCTTGCGACGCCCGAACAGCTCGTCCGGCTGCTGCCGGTCGCGCACGACGATGCGCGGCTGTTCGTCGAGCGCGATGGCGGGATGGAAGGTGCGCGCGCCGAGCCGGTGCGCCTCTGCCTCTATCTGTTCGAACGCGATGCGGCGGTGCCGCTGATGCGGAGTGGATGATCGCTCCCCTCCCGCAGGCGGGAGGGGTTGGGGGTGGGGCAGCGACCTATCGATTGCCCACCCCGCTGCGACTAGCGGGCGAGCCCGCAAGTCTCGCTGCCCCTCCCGCCTGCGGGAAGGGAAAGTAGTTCACGCCTCAAGCGTTGACTTAGTTAAGGTCGCCGCGCGCGCCCATGGCGCGGATCATCGGCAGATAATCTTCGACCGAGATCGACTTGTCGAACTGCACACCGGTCTTGCCGGCGAGCGACCAGACGACTTTCGCCGACGTGCGGCCGATGATCGGCATGCGGAAAACGACGAGGTCGCCGATCTCCAGTCCGCGTTCGAAGCGCATCAACATACCGTCGGCGCTGATGTTGACGCAGGTGCACATTTCCTGCCGTCCGTCGGGCATGACGAAGGGCAGGCGGCAATAGACGTCGCTACGCGGAGCGATCCGCTGGTCGAGGCCGACATAATGGGCCTTGCTGGTGTCAATCTTGCGCATGTTCGTGGACCTTGTTGATTTAGCCATGACGATCCATCCGATTGCTGAAGAAGTCGTAAATGCGTTTGTGAGCGTTACCGAGTCACAAGGCCATGTCTTTTTGAGCCGAGGCTCAGCGGAACAGGGTCTGCGCCGGGCTGGATCAGGTGCTGCGGGTCGCGAACGACGGTGCCATCGACCTTCACCGCGCCCTCGTCGAGCTTGCGGCGCGCCTCCTTGTTCGAGCCTGCGAAGCCGAGTTCGCGCAGCGCATCGACGATGCTGATCCCCTCGGCGGGCGCGACGGCCTGCGGAAGGTCGCCGCCTATCTGTCCCTTTTCAAAGGTTTGCGTCGCGGTCTCGGCGGCAGCCTTCGCGGCGTCCTCGCCGCGGCACATCGCGGTCGCTTCGTTCGCGAGGATCTTCTTCGCCTCGTTGATCTCCGCGCCTTCGAGCGCTTCGAGCCGTGCGATCTCGTCCAGCGGCAGGTCGGTGAACAGCTTCAGGAACTTGCCGACGTCGCGGTCGTCGCAGTTGCGCCAATATTGCCAATAGTCAAAATGGGACAGTTGTTCGGGATTAAGCCACACCGCGCCGGCAGCGGTTTTGCCCATTTTGGCGCCCGCGGCGGTGGTGAGCAGCGGAGTCGTGAGACCGTAGAGATCGGCGCCGTCCATGCGGCGGCCAAGCTCCATCCCGTTGACGATATTGCCCCACTGATCCGATCCGCCCATCTGGAGCCGCACATTCATGTCTTTCGACAGGTGGCGGAAATCATAGCCCTGAAGGATCATGTAGTTGAATTCGAGGAAGGTCATCGGCTGCTCGCGTTCGAGCCGCAGTTTGACCGAATCAAAGGTCATCATGCGGTTGATCGTGAAATGCGTACCGACTTCCTGCAGCAATTCGATGTAACCGAGCTGGCCGAGCCAGTCCTGGTTGTCGACCATCACTGCGTCGGTCGGACCGTCGCCGAAGGTCAGATATTGCTGAAAGATGCTGAAGATCGACGCGATGTTTGCCGCGATCGTCGCGTCCGACAGCATCTTGCGGCTTTCGTCGCGCCCCGTCGGATCGCCGATCCGCGTCGTCCCGCCGCCCATCAGCACGACGGGCTTGTGCCCGGTCTGTTGCAGGCGGCGCAGCATCATGATCTGGACGAGGCTGCCGACATGCAGGCTGGGCGCGGTCGCGTCGAAGCCGATATATCCCGGGACGACCTGTTTGGCGGCAAGCGCATCGAGCCCTTCCGCGTCGGTCGTCTGATGGATATAGCCTCGCTCATCGAGCAGGCGCAGCAGGTCGGATTTATAGTTCGTCATAGCGGGTCTCTTTAAAGGCGGGGGGCGCTTAGCATGGGGTTTGATATTTGGATAGCATGCGCAAAGAGCTGATCTGCCACCCGGGCACGCCGGGCAAGGCCGTGCGCGCCGTGGCGGTCGAGGTCAGCCTGTCGTTCGAGGACGGTTTTGCCCTGCGCTTCATCGTCGACGGCGCGATCGCCGCACTGGTGCTGCCCGACGGGCAGGGCGAACTCGTGATCGCAGACAGCGCGACCGACGGCCTGTGGGAAAGCACCTGCTTCGAGGCGTTCCTGACCGAAGAAGGCGATCCCGATTACACCGAGTTCAACTATTCGCCCGACGGCCGCTGGGCCTGTTACCAGTTCGACGATTATCGCTCGCTGCTGCGCTCGGACGACCTTGCGCCATGGGAAATGGCGGCGGAGAAGGGCGATCACAGCTATGCGCTGCGCGTCGAGCCGGGGATTTTCCCCGACAATGGCGCCAAGCTCGCGCTGTCGGCGGTGATCGAGGAACTCGACGGCACCAAAAGCTATTGGGCGCTCGCACACCCGCCGGGCAAGCCCGACTTCCATCATCCCGATTGCTTTGCGCTCACGCTTGGGGCACCCGACGCGGCATGACTGTCCAATTCGGCATCGACCGCCTGCTCGCCGATCCGGCCTTGCGCAAACCGCTCGAAGGAAAGCGCGTCGCGCTGCTCGCGCACCCCGCATCGGTCACCGCCGACCTGACGCACAGCCTCGACGCGCTCGTCGCGGCGGGGCTCGATATGACCGCGGTGTTCGGACCGCAGCACGGCGTGCGCGGCGACCTTCAGGACAATATGATGGAGTCGCCCGACTTCACCGATCCGACGTACGGCATGCCGGTGTTCAGCCTGTACGGTGAGGTTCGGCGGCCGAGCGGCCAGTCGATGCACACTTTCGACGTGATGCTGGTCGATCTGCAGGACCTTGGCTGCCGCATCTATACCTATGTAACGACCCTGCTCTACATTCTTGAGGCGGCCGCGCAGCATGGCAAGGCGGTTTGGGTGCTCGACCGGCCGAACCCCGCGGGGCGCCCGGTCGAGGGCACCTTGCTTCAGCCCGGCTGGGAAAGTTTCGTCGGCGCGGGACCGATGGTGATGCGCCACGGGCTGACGATGGGCGAGATCGGGCATTGGTTCATCCGCCACTTCGGACTCGACGTCGATTATCGCGTCATCGAGATGGATGGTTGGGACCCGAAAGGCGCGGGCTTTGGCTGGCCGGCCGACAGGGTATGGATCAATCCCAGCCCCAATGCGGCGAATATCAACATGGCGCGCGCCTATGCCGGCACGGTGATGGTCGAGGGGGCGACGCTCAGCGAGGGCAGGGGCACGACACGCCCGCTCGAACTCTTCGGTGCGCCCGACATCGACGCCAAGGCGGCGATCGCCGAAATGCAGCGGCTCGCGCCGCAATGGCTCGGTGGGTGCAAGCTGCGCGACATCTGGTTCCAGCCGACCTTTCACAAGCATGTCGGCCAGCTGAACAGCGGCGTCCATATCCACGCCGACGGGCCGTGGTATGATGACGCGGCGTTCCAGCCGTGGCGCGTGCAGGCGCTGGGCTTCAAGGCGATCCGCAGCCTCTATCCGGACTATCCGATCTGGCGCGGCAAGGATTTCAAATATGAGTACACTGACGACGTACTTGCGATCGACGTGATCAACGGCGGCCCGGGGCTGCGCGAGTGGGTCGACGATGCGGGCGCGGCGGCGGGCGATCTCGATGCGCTGGCGCAGCCCGACGAGGCGGGCTGGCGCGAAGAGGTTGCGGATCTGCTGATCTATTGACGAAGGAGACGATGATGCACCGACGGCAATTTCTGGGAACGGCGACGCTTGCTGGCCTTGCCGCGACCTTACCCGCGCCGGCGTTTGCGGCCGATGCCGCCGGCCTTCCCAATCTTGCCGCCAGCGCCGTTCCCATCGGCAAGGCCGAGCGCGTGGCGCGGATCGCCAAGGCGAAGGAGCTGATGCGCGCCAACGACATCGGCGCGCTGTTGATCGAGCCGGGATCGAGCCTGATCTATTTCACCGGCGTGCGTTGGTCGCGCAGCGAACGGCTGACGGCCGCGGTGCTGACGCGCGAGGGCGAAGTCGCGATCGTCACGCCCTTCTTTGAAGAACCGTCGGTGCGCGAGAGCCTCGGCATCGAGGCCGAGGTGCTGACGTGGAACGAGGATGAGAACCCGCTTGCCGCGGTCGCCGCGTGGCTCGGCAAGCGCGGGGTGACCAGGGGGCGCATCGGGGTCGAGGAAACGGTCCGCTATTTCGCGGTCGATGGCCTCGAGAAAGCGATGCCGGGGGCGACGGTCGTTAACGGCGCGCCCGTCGTGCGCGGCTGCCGGATGCACAAATCGCCCGCTGAAATCGCGCTGATGCAGATCGCGGCCGACATCACACTCGCCGCCTATCGCCACACCGCGCCGCGGGTCGAGGCAGGGATGACCCCGGCCGACATCGGCGCGATCATGAAAAGCGCGACCGAGGCGCTCGGCGGCAAGAGCGAGTTCGAGCTGATCCTGCTCGGCGAGGCGAGCGCCTATCCGCACGGGTCGGGCAAGCCGCAGGCGGTGAAGAGCGGCGAGGTCGTGTTGATGGACTGCGGCGCGACGGTGCATGGCTATCAATCCGACATTTCGCGCAGTTTTGTTTACGGCAAGGCGAGCGCACGCCAGCGGCAGGTCTGGGATCAGATGCGCAAGGGGCAGGACGTTGCTTTTGCCGCCGCGAAGCTCGGCACGCCTGCGGGTCAGGTCGATGACGCGGTTCGCGCCTATTACCAGAGCCTCGGCTGGGGGCCGGGCTACAAGCTGCCCGGCACCTCGCACCGCACTGGTCACGGTATCGGCCTCGACGGGCACGAGCCCGTCAATCTGGTGCATGGCGAAACGACGCCGCTCGCGCCCGGCATGTGTTTTTCGAACGAACCCGGCATCTATATCCCCGGCGAGTTCGGCATCCGGCTCGAGGATTGTTTCTATATGACCGACGGCGGGCCGAAATGGTTTAGCGAGCCGCCGCCGTCGATTGACCGGCCTTTTGCATAGATCCCCCTTTCTTTTCAGGGAGGGGAAAGAAAGGCGTCGGCGTTACGAGTGGTCGGGGGCCTTCGGCCGCTGGACGAGGCTGACGAGCACGAACGAGATGATCATCAGCAAATACCAGCTTCCGAGCTTTTCGACGCCCACCATGTGCCAGCCGTCGTTCTGGTTCGGATAGGTCCAGGCGCGGGCGAAGGTGCCGATATTCTCGGCGAACCAGATGAAGAGCGCAACAAGCCCCCAGCCGACGATCAAGGGCATGCGGCGGTGGACGTGGAGCGGGCGGAACCACACCTGACAACGCCAGAAGAGCAGCGCAGTGGCAGCGAACAGGAACCAGCGGATGTCGTATAGCCAGTGGTGCGCGAAGAAGTTGACATAGATCGCGGCTGCCAGTGCATAGCTCGCCCACGCGGGCGGATAACCTGAGTAGCGGAAATCGAAGATGCGCCAGACGCGTGCGATATAGCTGCCGACCGCGGCGTACATGAAGCCCGAGAAGAGCGGCACCGCACCGATGTGGAGCAGGCTTGCCTCGGGATATTGCCATGATCCGGCGGCGGTCTTGAACAATTCCATCACCGTACCGACGATGTGGAAGATCAGGATGACGAGTGCTTCCTTCGGCGTTTCGAGCCGGAAGGCGAGCATGCCGAGCTGGATCAGCACCGCGCCGATGGTGATCGCGTCATAGCGGTGGAGCGGCGCGTCGTCGGGCCAGAAGAGATGCGTGCCGAGTAGCAGCGCGAGCATCAGTCCGCCGAACAGGCACGCCCAGCCCTGCTTGAAACCGAAGACGAGAAATTCGAGGAACCAGCCGCGCGGTCCTGGCTCGACCGCCATCGCCTCCAGCCGCATGCGGACGGCATGGAAGCGCGACTGACTGCGCGGCGTTTCAGACATGCACGGCGACGTAGGCGATCAGCAGCGCGGCCGGCAGCAGCAGCGCCTGCGCGAGCACCGTGCCGGCGAGGCGGCTCAGCGAGATGAGCGTGATCGCGCGGCGGAAATCGGCCTCGTCGACTTTGCCCTCGACCGCGTCGTCGGTCATCACCGACAATTGCGGGTCGATGAAAGCAAACAGGAGGATCGTCGCAAAGCCGTTGATCAGCGCCGAAAGCTGCGACGCAGTGACGCGAAATTCGGGGGCAAGATAACCGGCGTAGAGCGACGCGACGACGCCGACCGCGAGCAAGGATTGTGCGAGGCAGTTGGCGATCAATACGCCCCAGCCGATGCCCTTGGGCATCCGCCAGCCCTTGAGATGCGACAGGCTGGGGACAGTCAACGACTGGCGGAGCGTGCGCAGTCCGCTTGGGCTGGCGGCTTTCAGCGCGAGCTTCGTCGTCGAGCGGTTATCCTGATACCAGGCGATCGCGGTTGCGAACATGCGCTGGCCGGTCGGGACGAGCAGGATACCGATCAGCGTCGCGACACTCGCCGCGGCGAGCACGAACTGCATGTCGATGAAGAGTTGGGTGCCGCTGCCGTCATGGATGCGCGTCTCGATCCGCTTGGCGAGGAAGGGGCCCAAAAAGCTGTTCGAGGTGCGCGAGAAGAGCACGAGAATGTTGAACAGCGCGAACGACATCGCGATGCGCCGCGTGCGGACGCCGGCGATGCGCGCGGCATAGGCGAGCGCGCCGATCAGGTTGATGAAGCCGGTGAGCAGCAGGATGGTGACGAGGGGGAGATCGATCATGGGGAACTCGATGTAAAACTACCGCATCCCCGAGCGAAGACGAGGGGCTGTGCCGAGCGAAGCCGAGGCAGCGACCTTGCGGATTCTCGCTTCGCTCGAACGAGCCCCTCGTCTTCGCTCGGGGATGCGGGTGTTTTGTCGTTTAAGGCCGCGCCGTCAATGCTTTCGCGTCAGCTCGCGCATCGCGTCGTCCAGACCGGCGAGGCTGAGCGGGTACATGCGGTCGTTCATCAGCTGTTTGATCAGCTTCACCGACTGGGTGTAACCCCAATGCGCCTCGGGCACCGGGTTGAGCCACACCGCGGCGGGATAGACACGGGTGATGCGCCCGAGCCAGACCGCGCCCGATTCTTCGTTGAAATGCTCGACGCTGCCGCCCGGATGGGTGATTTCATAGGCGCTCATCGACGCGTCGCCGACAAAGATCACTTTATAATCATGGCCATATTTGTGGAGAATGTCCCACATCTGGTGGCGTTCGGACCAGCGGCGCTTGTTGTCCTTCCACACGCCTTCATACGGGCAATTGTGGAAATAGAAGAATTCGAGATTTTTGAACTCGGTGGTCGCGGCGCTGAACAATTCCTCGCAGAGCTTGATGAAGGGGTCCATCGATCCGCCGACATCGAGGAACAGCAGCAGCTTGACCGCATTGCGCCGTTCGGGGCGCATCTGGATGTCGAGCCAGCCCTGACGCGCGGTGCCGTCGATCGTGCCCGGAATGTCGAGCTCGTCGGCCGCGCCCTCGCGTGCGAACTTGCGCAGGCGGCGGAGCGCGATCTTGATGTTGCGGGTGCCGAGTTCCTTGGTGTTGTCGAGATTCTGGAACTCGCGTTTTTCCCAGACTTTCAGCGCGCGCTTGTGCTTGCTCTCGCCGCCGATGCGGACGCCCTCGGGATTATAGCCCGAATTGCCGAAGGGCGAGGTGCCGCCGGTGCCGATCCACTTGCTGCCGCCCTCGTGGCGCTTCTGCTGTTCTTCGAGCCGCTCTTTCAGCGTCTCCATGATCTTGTCCCAGTCGCCGAGCGACTCGATCGCCGCCATTTCCTCCGGCGTCAGGAATTTCTCGGCGACCGCTTTCAGCCAGTCGGCGGGCACGTCGACGGGGTTCTGGCCATAGTCGGAAATGATGCCCTTGAAGACCTTGTTGAACACCTGATCGAAGCGGTCGAGCAGGCCCTCGTCCTTCACATAGATCGCGCGGGACAGGTAATAGAATTGCTCGGGGCTGCGATCGATCACCTCGCGGTCGAGCGCCTCCAGCAGCATCAGATGCTCTTTCAGGCTGGCGGGAATGCCCGCGGCGCGAAGCTCGTCGAGAAAGCCGAAAAACATGGGGCAGGCGTATCGCGTTCGGACGACCTGCGCAATCACTTTACGTGAACGTAAAGCGGCCGCGAGTTGACGCCCCGTTAACCAATGTTGGGCATAGCTTCGCGATCATGCAGGGACGTGGGCAAGCCAATGAAATATGATCCGATCAATCCGGCGGCACAGATCCTCGACCAGTCGGTGGCGAGCGATTGCGGCGAGCTTGCCGTCGGGTGCAGCGATGCAGCCGGGCGGATCAAGCTTGCGACCGATCAGATGGACCGCCAGATCGGCGAACTCGGACGGCTCGAGGAATATGTCGTCAGCCTTGAGGCCGACCAGCGCCAGATCGCCGATTCGACCGACGAGGCGAAATTGCTTTCGGCGCGCGCGTGCGAACAGCTCGACACCGGCGCCGAGCGCGTCAACGCCGCGGTCTCCGAATTCCGCTCGGTCATCGACCTTGTCGCGCGGCTGGGCACGCATGTCACCAATTTCGCCGCGGTGATGGAACAGGTGCAGCAAGTCAGCCAGTCGATCGAGTCGATCGCCAAGACCACCAATATGCTCGCGCTAAATGCCGCGATCGAAGCCGAGCGCGCTGGCGATGCCGGCCGCACCTTTGCCGTCGTCGCCGCCGAAGTGAAGAAGCTGGCGCAGAACACGCGCGGCGCGACCGACGAAATCCGTCGCAGCATCGGCAGCCTCGCGGCCGAGGCGAGCGGGCTGGTCACCGAAATCCAGTCGGGGGTCGAACAGTCGAGCCGCGCCGAGGCGCAGTTCGAAACGATCACCGACGCGCTGCACGATGCGACGCATCTTGTCGCGCTGCTCGACGACCAGAGCGACCGCATCGCGCAATCGAGCGCGATGGTGCATGCCAATGGCGCGAAGGTGCGCGAGGCGCTTAACAGCGTCGTCACTTCGGTGCGCGACAATAGATCGACGCTGGTGGGCACGCGCGATTCGATCCTGTCGATGGAGCATGTGTCGAACCGCATGTTCAACGCAGTGATCTCGGCGGGTGTATCCCCCCAGGATTCGGCGATCGTCGCCTTGGCAGCGAAAGTGCGCGACGAATTCGTCGGGCTGGCCGAACGCGCGGTCGCGCACGGCGAACTGTCGATAGAACAGCTTTTCGATACCAATTATGTGCGCGTGCCGAATTCGAACCCCGAACGCTTTCGCACGTCACTGTGCGACTGGGCCGATGCGCACTGGCGCCCGCTGTTCGATCGCATCGTGGCGCAGCATCCCGAGATCAAGATGTCGTCGGCGGGCGACATGAACGGCTTTCTGCCGACGCATATCAGCGAATGCTCGCGCGCGCCGACCGGTGACATCGAGCATGACACCGCGCATTGCCGCAACGGCCGGCTGCTCTATGACGAGACCGATGCCGCGGCGAAACGCAGCACGGCGCCCTTCTTCATGACGGTCTATCGGCAGGAGGGCGATGGCATCAATTATCTGACCGTGCGCAACGTCTATATGCCCGCGATCATCAACGGCCGCCGCTGGGGCGATGTCGAGGTTGCGTACCAGTTATAAAACAGCACTTTATTCCCGTTCGCATCGCTCGAAGTCGAGATGCCCATCGGCCAGGCACTCGTCGTCCCGGCTAGCGATCCTGCTGCGACGGTGGAGGCGGGGCTTTCGGGAAATGCGGCAGTGTAGGATCCAGAGCGGCCCAGCTTGGCGCGCTTTCGGTCCAGATGACCGCTTGCGGCGGAAAGGCATTGCTGTCGTTGAACATGCTGACACGTATGCCGCGAAATCCCGGCGCGCCCGACCCCATGGTGAAGACATGCGATCCGCAATTGGAGCAAAAGGCGCGTCGCGTGATATTGCCGCTGTCTGCGATATTCTCATACCAGCTCAGTTCGCCTTCGGTCGTAACGGCTTCATCGCGAAAGAAAGCGTTGGTCGTCCCGTTGCCGCCGCCGAATTTCTGGCATGTCCGGCACCAGCATGTCCGCCCGCCAAGGGCGTTACCTTCGACCGCAATCTTTACCGCGCCACAAAGGCATTGGCCAGCAACGGGCATGGGCCTATCCCTGCCGCCGCGCCATGAAGGCGAGCTTTTCGAACAGCATCACATCCTGCTCGTTCTTGAGCAACGCGCCGTGGAGCGGCGGGATCGCCTTGCCGACGTCGCGGTTCTGCAGCACTTCGAGCGGCATGTCTTCGTTGAGCAGCAACTTGAGCCAGTCGATCAGTTCGCTCGTCGACGGCTTTTTCTTGAGCCCCGGCACGTCGCGGACTTCGTAGAAAATGTCCATCGCGCGGCTGACCAGCGTCTTCTGGATACCTGGGAAATGGACGTCGACGATCGACGCCATCGTGTCGCGGTCGGGGAATTTGATATAGTGGAAGAAACAGCGGCGCAGGAAGGCGTCGGGCAGTTCCTTTTCATTGTTCGAGGTGATGACGACGATCGGGCGTTCCTTCGCGGTCACCGTCTCGTCGGTCTCGTAGACATGGAAGGCCATGCGATCGAGTTCCTGGAGCAAGTCGTTCGGGAATTCGATGTCGGCCTTGTCGATCTCGTCGATCAAGAGGACGGGGAGCTTGGGCGAGGTGAACGCCTCCCACAATTTGCCCTTGCGGATATAGTTGCGGATGTCGTGGACGCGCTCTTCGCCGAGCTGGCCATCGCGGAGGCGCGCGACCGCGTCATATTCGTACAGGCCCTGCTGCGCCTTGGTGGTCGACTTGATGTTCCAGGTGATCAGCGGCGCGTCGAACGCTTTCGCGATTTCCTCGGCGAGCACGGTCTTGCCGGTGCCGGGTTCGCCCTTCACGAGCAAAGGGCGGCGCAGCAAGGTCGCGGCGTTGACCGCGACCTTCAGGTCGTCGGTGGCGATATAGGCGCTAGTACCTTCGAAACGCATCGGCTCGCGGCCTTTCCCTTAACGTGAACGTCAAGCAGGCATAGCGGGGGCGGGGGAAGGGTGCAAGAAGTCTCCCCGCCCGCAAGCGGGAGGGGCAGCGAGACTTGCCAGCTTGCTGGTTAGTCGCAGCGGGGTGGGAAAGACGCAACCTTGCTGGCCCACCCCCGACCCCTCCCGCTTGCGGGAGGGGCGAAGGATTACGGATGCAGTCGGCTCGCGGCGCGCGCCGCCATCAGGTCCCACAGGCCGCTGTGCTGGGTGATCAGCTGCTGTGCGCCGAACACCATCGCGCGCTCGATGGCGGGCGTTTCGGCGACGGTTGCGGCAAGCCGCGCGGTGTCGCGGAGGTCGGGGAGGGTGCAGGTCGGTGGGGTGAGGTCGAGCCGCAGCGCGCTGATGTCGAGCAATACACGGATCGTCCGCCAGTCGAGCGTCAGCGCGATCGCGGCGCCGAGCGCGCAGCCGTGGCGATCCGACTCGGCGAGCATGTCGATCGCCTTGCGCTGCGCGGCGACCGCGGCCTCGCACTGCGCCTGGCCCTGCGTGCTCGGCACCGGGCCGACCGCCGAGGCGATCTTGGTCAGGAACGCGCGTTCCTGGACGAAGGCATCGGCCGCTTCGGCCATCCATTGGCGCGATGCCGGGTCGACCGCCTTGCGCGCGGCGTTGTCGATCACGCCCGGATAGCGGCCATGGAGCAGGCAGAGAAAGTGGACCGCGTCGGCGAGGTTGCGCATCGCTTCGGGGCCGCTCGACAGCGCGCCCGAGCGCACGTGCGGATGCGCGCCGGTGCCGTCGCTGGCGACCAGCGCATCGAGCAGTTCGGCGACGCCGCGCGTCTGCGATTTGGGCTGGGGCGATTGGCTCAAGGCTTGATCCTCGCTGTGGCAGGGCGCCGACGCCCAAGCCAATGGAATTACAGCGATCGGTCATAGATCAACGTCGTAAACGACGCGTTTATAAGCGGCGTTTTGATTTGCCGCGGGGCTGTTCCAGTCAGGGACAAAAGCGAAGGAACCGGCAAGCCCCGGGGGAAGCTTGCCGGTCCTGCCTATGGCGCCTGTGCGGCGCCAAAGAGCGGGGAGGTGGCCGGACCCAGGGGAGAGCGAGTGCCCGGCCAGCTCGGATTACGCCGCGAGTGCGAGTTCCTCGGTCTTTTCAGCCTGCGGCGCGGCGACTTCGATCGCGCCCGGCGCGGGCTGGGCCGCCGCCTTGGCGGGGAAGGTCAGGCGCGAGGCCAGTACGACGAGGCCCAAGGCGAAATAACCGATGAAGGTCTGGGCCGGGAAGAAGAAGAGCGGCGCGACGAAGGCGAGGCGCAGCCAGAGCGGGTTGAAGCCAAAATCCTGGCCAACGGCCTCGCAGATACCGAAGAAGGTATCGCGGCGGCGGAAGAGGTTGGTGGTTTCGTTTTCCATCTTTTTGTCTTTCCCTTTGGCTGTAGGCACTGCCCCGCGCCGATGCCGAATGCATCGCAAAGGTCGTGCCAATTTTCGCGAGCCCCAGATTTCCGAGCTTTTTTGTGTCAGCCGCGTTGGACGGCCTGCTCTGGATCGTGAATCATTCCCCACCTTGTGGGAATGATTGCCATTTGATGGGCGGCGCCTGAACCGCTCATGAAGCCCCCGCATCCCGTGACAGGCGCTATCTGGCGTGGCGATATGAAGATTTAAAGAAGGCCGGTCAAAAAAATTGTGCGCCGCAGCATTGCTGCAAGCTTTTGTACGGGTTCGATTTAAAGCGTCGGGCTGAGTGGGGTGCCCGTCCTGGCCGGCCGCACGAAAAACATCGCGCCGACGACGCACGCGCCGAATAGCAGACATTCGATGCCCGACGTGGCGGCCCTGCTGATCACTCCGAAGCCGCTTTCGCCAAAAAGGGCGCCGGTCGCATCCAGCCGGAAGCGCGATTCGGGGAAGCGCCTGAGCAGGAAGTCGAGGCTGCCTCCGAGGAACGTCCCGCCGGACAGCGAAATTGCGACGCCTGACACGCCCGCTATCAGGCCGCCGACGGCGGCGCTCCTTGCCAAGCTTAGCGCGCAATGACGCGCTGCCCATGCCGCGATGCCGACGGCCCCGCCCAATATCAGCCCTTCGGGTGCGCCGGTCATATCGCCCGGCGACTGGCCCAGCAGCAATGCGAATGCGTCGAGGCCGACAAGTTTGGCGGCCCCGCCGGTCACGAAGCCGCCGATCGCGCCGCCCAGCATGACCCATTGCCAGCGTTCGCCGCGTGCGAGCTCTGCCGTCGCAAGTCCCGCGCCGACCCCGATGCCGGCAACCAGCCCGACGATCATGTTGATCGCGAGCAGCACGAACAGGACCGATGTCGCGCCCATCGCCGGGCCGACGCCGATGCTCAGGCCATAAAAGAGGCCGCCGAGCACACCGGCGATGCCGCCGCCGGCCGTCGCCGCGGCGGCGACCAGCAGGAAGCGCCCCCACCGGTTTCCGGCGAGCCGGGCGGAGTCGGCCTTGCCGGGGCGGGCCGCCGCAACGAGCTCGACCGCGCCGATGAAGCGATAGCCATGCTTGGGGACCGTCTCGATGAAATGCGGACTTCCCGCATCGTCGCCGAGCAGGCGGCGCAGCGCACGGATGCACTGGGTGAGCGCTTCGTCGGTCACCGGCACCCCGCGCCAGACTTCGTCCATGAAGCGATCCTTGGTGACGAGCCGGCCGCGCTCGTGCAGCATCAGGGCAAGCGCGTCGAAATAGCGGTTGTTTACGTCGAGCGGCCGGCCGCGCTGCGACAGGCTGCGATCCTGTATGTCGAGCGTGAAATCGTCGAAGTGAAATTGCTGCGGCGCCATTTTTCAGCGAAATCTCATGAATTGCTCATGCCGCTCATCGTCCGGCGCGCCACTGTAAAGCTTCAAACATCGAAGGAGGCAAGGCGAATGGCGAACGAAACCGCAAAGCAGGCAAACCGTTGGCGCGTGATCCGCTGGGCGACCGGCGCCGGGCTGTTGCTAGTCCCGCTGGTCATGATGCAGATCGTCGACGACTGGAACTGGGGCCCGGGTGCCTTCCTGTTCATGGGTGTCATGATCGGCGGCGTGCTGCTGCTTTATGAGTTCGCCGTGAAGGCAGGGGTGAGCCTGTCGTATCGCGGCGGCGTCGCGGCCGCGCTGGCGGCCGCCTTCCTGATGATCTGGATCAACCTGGCCGTCGGCATTGTCGGCGAAGATAATCCGGTCAACTTCAACTTTTTTATGGTGGTGTTCGCCGCCACCGTCGGAAGCTATGCCGCGCGCGGCCAGCCAGCGGGCATGGCGCGTGCGATGCTGGGCGTCGCGGCGGTACAGGCGCTCCTCGCCATCGCAATCGCGACGGCGCCATCGACGGCGCTTCAACCCAACGGCGCAGTCGGGGTCTTGGTACTGTGCGGCTTTTTCACAGGCTTGTGGCTGCTGTCGGCCGCGCTGTTCTGGCGGGCGAGCCGAAGCGCGGCCTGACCCGCCAAAAAGGGCGATTTTGTCGTTTGAAAATCCCTGATCGGGATAGAGGTTTTCGACCGGTGCGGACGTTTTGATCCTCCCTGCGGCGAAGCCGTGGGGAGGGGGGCCGCCGCCACAGGCGGTGGTGGAGGGGCGGCAACATTGCGTCATCGCCCCTCCGTCAGCGCTTCGCGCTGCCACCTCCCCATC
>NZ_JBOHHT010000037.1:0-14669 GCF_050725655.1 Sphingopyxis sp.
CCTCCCCATCGCTGCGCGACAGGGAGGATTGCTGAAAAACAGCGCTTTCCTACATTATCGGACTATGCCAGCCTGCACACAGGCTCTTTGAATCGTCGATCATCACCCGCGCACGGCGGTTTCCCGCACCACGTCTTAACGCGACAAAGGAGACAGTTTCGGGGCGTCCATGCGTATTCTTTGTCGCCTTAAAGCCACAAAGGACACAAATCATAGTCGTCGATGCGGGGCTTTTGTGGCTTTAGCCGCCCAGCTGGACCGTTCCGCCCTTGATCCAGCCCCAGCGGCATGGGCCCTGATATTCGCGCGCATTGGGCACCGACTTGCCGACGCCGCACATGTCGGGATCGGTGCCGGGCGCCGCGAAGACGACGCCGAACCACGCGTCATTCTCGGCCGCTTCGCACAGCGACACGCTCGCGCCGCCGGCGAGCTTCGCCTTGACCGCGCGGGTTTCATCGGGCGCCCAATAGACGTCGGTGCCGCCCGTCTTGACGCGGCTGATGCTCGAACAGGCGGGCAGGCTCGGCCCTTCGGTGCCGATCATCACCGCGCGCGTTGCCAGCGGTTCGCCCGCGACAGTGGGGGCATTGTCGGCCGGCGGCGCGGGCTGGCTGCACGCGGCGAGCGAGGCGATCAGAAGGGCGGCGAGGGGAGAAGCGAGACTATGTTTCATGGACGCGAAACTAGCCGCCACGGCGCCCCCGCGCAACGCTCGTCGCGATAAGGCCGAGAGCCGCATTTTCGCTTGGGTTTTTGGGTCCGCGACCCTATATAATCGATATGACGGACACCCCAGAAAATACGGCGCCGGTCGCGCCCGCAAACCAGCCCAACACCAACGCCTATGGCGCCGATTCGATCAAGGTTCTGAAGGGCCTCGACGCGGTGCGCAAACGCCCGGGCATGTATATCGGCGACACCGATGACGGGTCGGGGCTGCATCACATGGTGTTCGAGGTTTCGGACAATGCGATCGACGAAGCGCTCGCGGGGCATTGCGACCTCGTACTGATCACGCTGAACAGCGACGGATCGGTCAGCGTCGAAGATAACGGTCGCGGCATTCCGACCGGCATCCACGCCGAGGAAGGCATTTCGGCGGCCGAGGTCATCATGACCCAGCTCCACGCCGGCGGGAAGTTCGAGAACACCAGCGACGACAATGCCTACAAGGTGTCGGGCGGCCTGCACGGCGTCGGGGTCAGCGTCGTCAACGCGCTCAGCGAATGGCTCGAACTGACGATCTGGCGCGATGGCGAAGAGCATTGGATGCGTTTCGAACACGGCGATGCGGTCGCGCCGCTCCGGGTCAACGGACCGGTTCCGGCGGGAAAGAAGGGCACCCGCGTCACCTTCTCGGCGTCGACCGACACGTTCAAGAACGTCCTCGAATTCGATTTCGAAAAGCTCGAGCATCGTTACCGCGAGCTGGCGTTCCTCAATTCGGGGGTGCGTATCAAGCTGGTCGATGCGCGCCATGCCGAGCATGTCAGCCACGACCTCTATTACGAAGGCGGCATCGGCGCGTTCGTCCGCTATCTCGACCGCAACAAGACCGCGCTGCTGCCCGATCCGATCGCGATCAGCAGCGAGCGCGACGGCATCGGCATCGACGTCGCGCTCGAATGGAACGACAGCTATTACGAGAATGTCCTCTGCTTCACGAACAACATCCCGCAGCGCGACGGCGGCACGCACCTTGCGGCGTTCCGCGCCGCGCTGACGCGCACATTGAACGGCTATGGCGACAAGTCGGGCATCCTCAAGAAGGAAAAGGTCTCGCTGACCGGCGAGGATATGCGCGAAGGGCTGACCGCGATCGTCTCGGTCAAGCTGCCCGATCCCAAATTCAGCTCGCAGACCAAGGACAAGCTCGTCTCGTCCGAGGTGCGCCAGCCGCTCGAAAGCCTGATGGCCGACCGGATGACCGAATGGCTCGAGGAAAATCCCGCTTATGCCAAGGCGGTGATCCAGAAGGTCATCGACGCCGCCGCGGCGCGCGAAGCCGCGAAGAAGGCGCGCGAACTGACACGGCGCAAGGGTGCGATGGATATCGCGAGCCTGCCCGGCAAGCTCGCCGACTGTCAGGAACGCGACCCGACCAAGTGCGAACTCTTCCTCGTCGAGGGCGATTCGGCAGGCGGATCGGCCAAACAGGGCCGCGACCGCAAGGTTCAGGCGATCCTGCCGCTGAAGGGCAAGATTTTGAACGTCGAGCGCGCGCGTTTCGACCGCATCATCTCGTCGAAGGAAGTCGGGACTTTGATCCAGGCGCTCGGCACCGGAATCCGCGACGAATTCAACCTCGAAAAACTACGCTATCACAAGATCGTGATCATGACCGACGCCGACGTCGACGGCGCGCATATCCGCACCTTGCTGCTCACCTTCTTTTATCGCCAGATGCCCGAGATCATCGAGGGCGGCCATCTCTACATCGCCCAGCCGCCGCTCTACAAAGTCGCGAAGGGGCGGAGCGAAGTCTATCTCAAGGACGATACCGCGCTCGAAAACTACCTTGTCGACGGCGGTATCGATGCGCTGATGCTCGAAACCACGGGTGGCGCACGATCGGGCGCTGACCTCCGCGACCTGATCGAACATGGCCGGCGTCTGCGCGCGCTGATGCGCTATGTCCCGCGCGGCCATAATTACGAGCTCGTCGAGGCACTGGCGCTGAACGGCGCGCTCGATCCGGAGCTCGACAGCACCGGACGTACCGCGGCGGGCGTGCGCGCCGCCGAATGGCTCAACGCCGCCGAGCGCGCGCTCACCGGGGGCGCCGAGGCGAAATGGACGATCGTCGCAGTTGACGGCGGCTATACGCTCGAGAAAAGGTGGCGCGGGGTCAGCGACCATCATGCGATCGACGCCGCCTTCCTCGCAAGCCAGGAAGCACGCCGTTTGCACAAGCTCGCGGGCGAACAGGCCGACACCTACGCCCATCCCGGCCGGTTGGTGAAGGGCAGCGGCGCCGCGGCAATCGCCGCCGACGCCGCCGCGCTGGCTGCGGCCGAGACCGCCGAAGACGATGCCGAAGCAAGCGACAGCGACCTGCCCGCCGTCACCGCGGGCAAGGTCACGCCGATCACGCGTCCGTCCGAACTGCTCGAGGCGATCTTCGCGCACAGCCGCAAGGGTCTGGCGATCAGCCGCTACAAGGGGCTGGGCGAGATGAATGCCGAACAGCTCTGGGAAACCACGCTCGACCCGTCGAACCGTTCGCTGCTGCGCGTCGAGGCCGATCAGGCCGATGTCGCGCACGAGATCTTCGAAAGATTGATGGGCGACGAGGTCGAACCGCGGCGCGATTTCATTCAGACGAACGCGCTGTCGGTGGCGAATCTGGACGTATAATTCAGCTATTGTTCCGTTAAAACCGAACAAATCGCACATCCGGACGCAAAATCACTTCAGTCCAACGCGCGGCGGCTTGCCTTGGCGGGCCGCCGCTGCTTTTGGCACCTCCTCTGGACAAGGGGATGATGTCATGCGGGCCTTTTCAGCCATGCTGATACCGCTTCTGCTTACGGTTTCAGCCGCAGCGCAAGAAGTCGAAGTCACGGACGATCCGATCGCCAACCCAATTGCGGACATCGTCGATGAAACCGAAATCGGTGGCGGAGTCGCGAGCTATTACGGCAACGAATTGGCCGGAAACCGCACCGCGAGCGGGGAGCGTTTCGACCCCGGCCAGCTCACCGCGGCGCATCGGTCGCTTCCCTTCGGCAGCATGGTGCGCGTCACCAACACCTCGAACGGCGACAGCGTCGTGGTGCGCATCAACGACCGCGGCCCCTTTTCGCGCGGGCGCGTGATTGACGTCAGCCACGCCGCGGCACGCGAAATCGGCATGCACCGTAGCGGCACCGCGCGCGTTAAGCTGGCATTGCTCAACGACGATTAGGCCCCGCCGCTTTCCGGCCCCCGAAGCTTTCGATTGAGCATCCGTAACAGTTCGCCCGTTCGCCCTCCGCCCTGTGGCGGATCGGGATAGCGGCACAGTATTTCGATGACCTTGGGATTTGTGCCGCGCGCCGTGCGTTCGACAAAACCATGCCCCACGACCGGATCGTCGCCTGCCGCCAGCTCCGCCGCGCGGGCGGCGTGTGCCGCCGCGCCAAGGATATGGCGGACCTGCGTCGCACGCGCCAAGGGATGCAGGAAGGCAGCCGCCGGAGCGCACATCGCCGCCCGCGCAGCCTCGCTCGCCGCCCGGTCGTCCGTTTCCTGCGCGGCCTTATGCCCCGCCCAGGCGACATCACGGAGCGCTTTGACGCGCGGACCTCCGCACGCGAAGATTCTTGCGGCAGCAATCGCTTCGCGCGGGCGCGAATCCGACACGCAGGTCCGTTCGAAAATGGCGATCACTTTCTCGGCGCTGTCGGCGGCATAAGCCGCAACCTCGCGGAGGTCCGGCAGGTCGAGATCGATTTCAGCGGTCATGCGGACTAGTCGAACACCGACCAGCCGGCCGCATAGGCGAAATGCTCGAGCGCGACGGCGCCCGCCAATGACGTGCCGGCATCGTTGAGCGCAGGCGACCATACCGCGATCGATCCCTGCCCCGGCGCGATACACAGGATGCCGCCGCCAACGCCGCTCTTGCCCGGCAGGCCGACGCGAAAAGCGAATTCGCCTGAATTGTCGTAGTGACCGCAGAGCATCATGATCGCGTTGATGCGACGCGCGCGGTGCGGTTCGATCAGCTGTTCGCCGGTAAGCGGATCGCGCCCTTCCATCGCGAGGAACAGCCCGGCGCGCGCGAGCTGACGGCACGACATGGCAATCGCACATTGGCGGAAATAGACGCCGACCACCGTTTCGACCGGATGTTTCAGGTTTCCGAACGCGTCCATGAAATGCGACAGGCTGCGGTTGCGCGCGCCGGTTTCGGATTCGGAAAGGGCCACGTCGAAATCGATTCCGATGCTGTCGTCGCCCGCCCGCGCGCGCATGAAGTCGACGATCTCGTCGGCGACGGCATCGCCGCCGCGCCCGTCGATCAGCCGGTCGGTGGTCGCGATCGCGCCCGCGTTGATCAGCGGATTGCGCGGGATGCCATGCTCGCTTTCCAATTGGACGATCGAGTTGAACGCCGACCCCGACGGTTCGCGCCCGACGCTGTCCCACAGCGAACTGCCGACGCGGCGCAGCGCGAGCGCGAGGGTGAAGACCTTCGATACCGACTGGATCGAGAAGGGCTCGTCGGCGTCGCCCGAGGTATGGACGTTGCCGTCGGGCAGCGCGAGCGCGAAGCCGAGCTTGTTCGGATCGACCTTGGCCAGTGCGGGGATATAGCCCGCAACGCGGCCTTGGCCGAGGTGTGCGGCGGCCAGCGTCATCGCTTCGTCGATATGGGTGCGGAGGTTTTCGGTCATCGGGCAACTTTAGCATCTTCACGCACATACGCATGTATTTTCATTTTTATAGAAATATTCTATGAAATGGAAATTACTCACGCGACTCGGGAGAAGGAACATGGTCGATCATCCGCGCGGCAAGGGGCTTTCGAGCGCCGTCAGTTACCAGGACAGCAAGGCGGCATTCCGCTGGCTGGAGGAAGCGTTCGGGTTCGAGCCCCTGTTCGTGCTGCTCGACGAAGCGGGCAACCTCGCGCATTCCGAAATGGGGTTCGGCAATTCGGCGTTGATGGTCGGCAATGAATGGTCCGATGACCACAAGAGCCCGAAATCGATCGGCGGCAAGAACACGCAGTCGGTGCATGTCCAGTTGAGCGTCGGCGACGACATCGACGCGCATTGCGATCGCGCCCGCGCCGCGGGGGCCGAGATCATCGCCGAGCCCGAGACGCAATTCTATGGCGACCGCAGCTACCGCGCCAAGGATCCCGAAGGGCATATCTGGACCTTTGGCGTCACGGTCGAGGAAAAGACCGCCGAACAATGGGACGCCGAGGGCGGCTTCACGACCAAGACGCGGCTCGACGATTGAGCGCCGCACTCGACCGGATGCTGGGCGCGCTCGCCGATCCGAAACGGCGGCGCACGATCGAACTGCTGGGCGAGCGCCCGCGCAGCGCGGGCGAACTCGCGGGCGAACTCGGGCTCGCGCCGCCGTCGATGAGCCGCCATTTGCGCGCGCTGAAGGAAGGCGGGCTCGTCGAGGACGACCATCCGGCGTTCGACGCGCGCGTGCGTATCTATTCGCTCAAGGACGGCGCAACCGCCGAGCTCAAGCAATGGCTGGCCGAGACCGAGGCGCTGTGGTCGTACCAGCTCGCGGCGTTCAAGGCCCACGTCGAGGGCGGCTGATGACCGCCGCGGTGATCGTCGCGCTGCGTATCGGTGTGGCGCCCGACGTCGCCTTTACCGCTTTCACGCGCGACATCGGGATGTGGTGGAAGAGCCATCCGCTGTTCCAGCTTTCGCGGAAGGGCGATGGCGCATTGCGATTTGATCCAGAAGGGCCGGGCGGGCGGCTTGTTACCCGCTTCGACGACGGCAAGCAGTGGGAGATCGGCGCGGTGCACCATTGGCTGCCCGGCGAGCGGCTGGCGTTCGGCTGGCGACTGCCGAGTTTCAAGGCCGATCAGGCGACCGAGGTCGATGTGCGCTTCGAGGCGGTCGGCGACGAGACGCGTGTGACGGTCGAGCATCGCGGATGGGACAGCATCCCGCAAAAGCATGTCGCGCGGCACGGGTTCGAGCTGATGCTGTTCCAGCGGCGGCTGGGCGAGTATTGGCGGGGGTTGCTCGAAGAAATGGAAGCGCGGGTTTGAGCGGACATCCGTTATGGGGCGCAGAGCCGTCTTTCAATCATCCACTTTCGTCATCTCAGGCTTGACCCGGGACCCGCCTTCCTTCTCGCTGACCGTGAAAGACGAGGCAGGCCCCGGGTCAAGCCCGGGGTGACGATTAGGGGAGACGGCAACCAAGGTCGAAAGCGGACATCCCCGAACGTCATCGATGAGAGAAAGATTGCGCGCGCCTCTCTCGCGCCCCACGTGCCATATATGTCCCTCCCCGCCCCTTTTACCGACTGGTTCGCCGCGCGCGGGTGGCGCCTCAGGCGGCATCAGGCCGATATGCTGGCCGCGGGCGCGCGGGGCGAGAGCGCATTGCTCGTCGCGGCGACGGGCGCGGGCAAGACCTTGTCGGGCTTCCTGCCGACGCTCGTCGATCTGGTGCAGCATCCGACCGACCGGTTGCACACACTATACGTGTCGCCGCTGAAGGCGCTCGCGGCCGACGTCGAGCGCAACCTCCTCGGTCCGATCGCCGAGATGGAACTCGACATCAGCGTCGAGAGCCGCAGCGGCGACACGTCGTCGGACAAGAAGGCGCGCCAGCGCAGCCGGCCGCCGAACATCTTGCTGACGACCCCCGAATCGCTGTCGCTGCTGCTGTCCTATCCCGACAGTTTCACGATGTTCGCCGATCTGAAGACCGTGGTGATCGACGAGATCCACGCCTTCGCGCCCGGAAAACGCGGCGATCTTCTTTCGCTTGCACTATCCCGGCTCCAGACGATCGCGCCGGGGCTGCGCCGCGTCGGCCTGTCGGCGACGATCGCCGACACCACCGCCTATCGCGGCTGGCTGGCGCCGAACGGCGACGCGGAGGCGGTGACATTGGTCGAGGGCGAGGCCGGCGCCGATCCCGAAATCGCGATACTGCTGCCCGAGGGCGCGGTGCCATGGGCGGGGCATTCGGGGCGCTGGGCGGTGCATCAGGTGATGGACGAGGTCGCGAAGAACCGCACGACGATCATCTTTTGCAACACGCGCGGGCTCGCCGAACTGACCTTTCAAGAGCTGTGGAAGGTCAACGACCTGTCGCTGCCGATCGCGATCCACCACGGCAGCCTCGACCGCGAGGCGCGGCTGCGCGCCGAGGCGGCGATGGCCGAAGGGCGGCTGCGCGCGCTCGTCGCGACGTCGAGCCTCGACCTCGGGCTCGACTGGGGCGACGTCGATTGCGTGATCCAGATGGGCGCGCCGAAGGGGTCGTCGCGCTTGCTCCAGCGCATCGGCCGCGCCAACCACCGGCTCGACGAGCCGAGCCGCGCGCTGATCGTGCCGGGCAACCGCTTCGAATATCTCGAGGCGCGCGCGGCGCTCGACGCCGTCGCGGCGGGCGAGCGCGACGCCGACCGCTTTCGCCCCGGCGCACTCGACGTGCTCGCGCAGCATGTGATGGCACTCGCCTGCGCGGCGCCGTTCCGGGAAGATGCGCTGCTCGCCGAAATCCGCTCGGCGACGCCCTACCAATGGATCGATGCGCCGACCTTCGCGCGGCTGCTCGGCTTCGTGCGCGACGGCGGCTATGCGCTCAAAAGCTACGACCGGTTCCGCCGCCTCGCGCCCGACGGGCAGGGCGGATGGCGCATCGCGCATCCGCGCCTCGCCGCGCAGCACCGGTTGAACGCCGGGATCATCGTCGACGCGCCGACGCTCGACGTGCGGTTCAAGAACGGCCGGCGCCTCGGCAGCGTCGAGGAATATTTCGCGAGCATGCTGACCCCGGGCGACACCTTCGCCTTTGCCGGGCTCAGCCTCGAGGTCGAATCGATCCGCGATACCGACCTCTATGTCTGCGCGACGACGCGGCCCGCGCGCATCCCGAGCTATATGGGCGCACGCATGGCGCTGACGACGCGGCTCGCCGACCGGGTGCGCGGTTTCCTTGCCGATCCCGCGAGCTGGCAGCGTTTTCCCGAGGATGTCCGCTTCTGGCTGGAGATGCAGCAACTGCGTTCGGTGCTCCCGCGCCCCGGCGAGCTGCTCGTCGAAACCTTTCCACACGAAGGGCTCCATTATATGGTCGTCTATCCGTTCGAGGGATGGAATGCGCACCAGTCGCTCGGCATGCTGATCACCAAAAGGATGGACCGCGCCGGGTTGCAGCCGATGGGGTTCGTCGCGTCCGACTATGCGCTCGCGACCTGGTCGCTGCGCCCGGTGACCGATCCAGCCGCGCTCTTCGATTCCTCGATCCTCGAGGATGAATTCATCGAGTGGGTCGAAAGCTCGCATTTGCTCAAGCGCGCGTTTCGCGAGGTCGCGGTGATCGGCGGGCTGATCGAGCGGCAGCATCCCGGCAAGCGCAAGACGGGCAAGCAGGTGACCTTTTCGACCGACCTGATCTTCGACGTGCTGCGCAAGTACGAGCCCGACCATCTGCTGCTCGAAGCCGCGTGGGCCGATGCGCGCGAGCGGCTGACCGACGTCGCACGCCTCGGCGACCTGCTCGACCGGGCCGCGGGGACGATGCTGCACCGCACGCTCGACCGGATCAGCCCGCTTGCGATCCCCGTGCTGGTGCTGATCGGGCGCGAGAATGTCGCGGCGGCGGACATCGACGACGCGCTGCTGGGCGAGCTGGCGGACAGCCTGGCCGAGCAGGCGATGGGGGCGGGTTAGCGATCCTCCTCCCTGTTGGCGGATTTTGCTACCTTCGTCACCCCGGGCTCCATCTAGTAACCGCCGCGTCAATGGATTCCAGATCAAGTCCGGGATGACGAAAGTCTGAAAATGACCAGTCGCGGGCATTCGGCGTTTCGCTTGCTGCGACGCTCGATGAGGCGTAGATTGCGTCCAAATATAATGAGGATGCCAGCGATGACCAATGCTTCCAAGCGGTCCGTCCTTTTGGCGCTGTTCGCCGCGCCCGCGCTGATCGGCGCGACGCCGGCGCCCGCCGATCCGGCGCCCGCCCCCGCCCCGGCCGGCGACATCGTCGCACCGCCCGTGACGGTGGTTCCCTTCATCCAGCCGTTCGACCTCGACGCGACGCGGCGCATGTCGGTGAAGGTCATGGTCGGCGGCAAGGGCCCCTTCGCCTTTCTGGTCGATACCGGCGCCGAGCGGACGGTGATCGCCCGCGAACTGGCCCAAAGGCTGGGACTGGCCGAGGGCGCGAAGTTGCGGCTCGCCACGATCGGTGGCTCGGCGACGGTTCCAAGCTACCGCGTCGCCGCGTTGCAGATGTCGAACCTGCACCTCGCCTCGGTCGAAGCGCCCGCCTTTTTCGGGCGGCATATCGGCGCCGCGGGACTGATCGGGGTCGACATGCTCGAAGAACGGCGCGTGCTGATCGATTTCCGCAAGGAAAGCATGCAGATATTGGAAACGCGGCGCCGCGCGCCGTCGCTCATCAAGGACGATGACGCGATCGTCGTCACCGCGCGCAATTCGGCGGGGCGCCTGATCCTGTCGGACGCGCGGCTGAACGGCAAGCGCATCGACGTGATCGTCGATACCGGGGCGCAGACGAGCGTCGGCAATATCGCGCTGAAAAAGCTGGTCGCGAGCAAGCGCGCCAACCGTTTTCCCTTTGTGGCGACGATCCTCGACGCGGTCACGGGCGAGGCGGTGCCCGCGATGCGCACCGCGATCAAGCGCATCGTGATCAACGGCATGGACGTCAACGACCTGCCGGTGAGTTTTGCCGACAGCCAGGCGTTCCGCGCGCTGGGCCTGCACGAACGGCCGGCGCTGCTGCTGGGGATGGACAGCCTGTCGCTGTTCGATCGCGTCGAGATCGATTTCCCGAACAAGCGCGTCGTGTTCGACCTGCCCGACGGGGCGCACCGCGAGTCGGGCCAACGCTTCGCCGCAAATGGGGTCGCCGCGGGCAGCTAGGGCGCTTGCGGCGGACCGCCGCCGCCGCCATAGCGGGCGCATGTCCGCCGCCGCGACTTTCGATTTTGCAGGCCAGCTGTTTCAGATGCTGGCCGACCGCGCGCTGTTCTGGCCGCGCCACGGCGCGTTGATCGTCGCCGACCTGCATCTGGAGAAAGCGAGCTGGTACGCCGCGCTCGGTCAGCCACTGCCGCCCTATGACAGCCACGACACGCTCGACCGGCTCGCCGCGCTCGCGGCCGAAACCGGCGCGCGCGCGATCTGGTGCCTTGGCGACAGTTTTCACGACCGCGACGCGGCGGAGCGCATCGTCCCCGCGGTCGCCGAACGCCTGTTCGGGCAGGCGGCGTCGGCGAAACTGCTGTGGATCGCGGGCAATCACGACGGGCTGACCGGCGGCGCATGGGGCGGCGAGGTTTCCGACGAGCTGGTGATCGACGGCATCGTCTTTCGCCACCAAAGCTCGCGCATCGAAACGCGGCCGGAAATTTCGGGGCATTTCCATCCCAAATTGCGGCTCAACATCCGCAGCCGCGCGGTATCTCGCCCCTGTTTCGCGGGCGATGCGCAGCGCCTGATTCTTCCCGCCTTCGGTGCGCTGACGGGCGGGCTCGCGGTCGACGACGCGGTCATCGCCGCGAATTTTGACGGTGCGTATGAGGCGATGCTGGTCGCGCGCGGTCGCCGACTCTGCTTCCCCTGCCCCGGCCGAGCCGGCGATGACGCTACGGCAAGCCGCGCGGTTTCCGCTCGCTAGACCCTAAGCCTCGCCGAACAGGCGCTTTTCCGCCTGTGGCTAAAAAGCATCACCCCGCCAAAAACGACGCAAATACGTGCCTCCCGCTGGATCGGCCGCGCAATTGGGTTATGCTCCGTCCGCAACAAAAATATATAAATGTTGAGAGGAGTGCCCGATATGAAATCATCTTCCCTTCGTGCTGCCCGATTTATGCGCACCAGCGCGCTCGGCGTATCGCTTGCCATTGCTGCCGCATCCGTACCGGCCTTCGCCCAGAATACCGCGGCCGATGCGCCGGCCGACACCGCGACCGACGACAGCGACAACACCCCGATCATCGTCACCGCGCAGGGCCGCGCCCAGCTCTTGTCCGACGTGCCGGTCGCGATCTCGGCGGTCAGTGCCGAAACGCTGCAGAACAGCGGCGCGAACGACATTCGCCAGCTGAACCAGCTCGCGCCGTCGCTGCTCGTCTCGTCGACCGGCTCGGAAGCCAATGGCTCGGCGCGTATCCGCGGCATCGGCACCGTGGGCGACAACCCCGGCCTTGAAAGTTCGGTCCCGGTGTTCATCGACGGCGTCTATCGCTCGCGTTCGGGCATCGGCCTCAACGAACTCGGCGAACTCGATCGGATCGAAGTCCAGCGCGGCCCGCAGGGCACGCTCGGCGGACGCAACTCGTCGGCGGGTCTGATCAGCATCTATTCGAAAAAGCCCGATTTCAACTTCGGCGCCACGGGTGAAGTCACATACGGCAATTATGATTATTGGCGTCTCGGCGGCAGCGTCACCGGCCCGCTCGGTGAAGCGCTCGCGGCGCGCCTCGACGGCGTGTGGGTCAAGCGCGACGGTTTCTACAAAGACACCGCGAACAACCGCGACGTTAACAACCGCGACCGCTATTTCCTGCGCGGCCAATTGCTGTTCGAACCGACCGATGCACTGTCGGTCCGCCTCATCGCAGACTATACCTCGCGCGAGGAGGAATGCTGCGCCGCGACCTATGTCGGCCCGAGCGTCAACCCGTATATCGGCAATCTCAACAACCCCAGCACCGTCGGTGCGGGCGCGACCCCGACGTCGAACAATATCATCAACGTGCTGCGCGACCTCGGCCAGTCGGTCGGCGCCTTCAACCAGGGTTACAGCCGCGACATTTCGGTCACTCCGGGCCGCGGCTTTGCCGGCAAGACGAAGGATTACGGCTTCTCGGGCCAGATCGACTATGATTTTGGCGGCGCGACGCTGACCTCGATCACCGCGTATCGCGAGTACCGGTCGAGCCAGGCCGGCGACGTCGACTATGGCACGGTCGATATCCTCTATCGCGCGCCCGATGCCGACGCGTATCGCCAGTTCCACACCTTCACGCAGGAACTGCGCCTGCAGGGCGAAGCGTTCGACGGCAAGCTCGACTGGCTCGTCGGCGGCTTCTACGCCGATGAAAAGCTGCGGGTGCGCGACAATCTACGCTTCGGCACCCAATATGGCCGGTTCGCGGCGTGCCGCCTGATCACGGGCACGGCGCTCTCGGGCCTCTATTCGCCGGCCAGCCCGTCGTGCATCATCCCGGGCGTCGGCCCGGCGACGCTGCTGGGGGCCTTCGGTCCCGCCGGCCCGGATATCGTCGCGAGCCTCGCGGCGCTCGACGGGATCAGCGACAAGGGCAGCATCAACGACGTCTATCGCCAGAACGGCAAGAACTGGGCGTTGTTCACGCACAATATCTTCCACATCACCGACAAGCTCGATTTCACCTTCGGCGTCCGTTACACCAACGACAAGAAGAAGTTCTCGGCGACCTTTACCAACGACAACACCGCCTGTCAGGTGATTCAGGGCCGGTTGCTCGACGACCTGCAGAGCCCGAACGCGACCATCCGCGCCGTCGCGGGCGGCCTGATCGGCCTCGGCTGCCAGGGCAATTCGACCGCCGAGCTCAACAATGTGTCAATCAACGACAAACGGAGCGAGGACGAATGGACCGGCACCGCGATCCTGTCGTACAAGCCGGTCGACGACCTGATGGTCTATGCGAGCTATTCGCGCGGCTACAAGGCGGGCGGCTTCAACCTCGACCGCTCGGCGCTGAAATCGCCGATTCTGCCGTTCGCGGCGACCCCCGGCGGGGCGCAGGGCCTGGTTGGCGCGCTCCAGTTCGACCCCGAAAAGGTCAACAGCTATGAAATCGGCGCCAAATATGCGACCGGTCCGTTCGGTCTGGGCCTGACCTTCTTCCGGTCGGACTTCACGAGCTTTCAGCTCAACACGTTCGATGGCACGGTCTTCGTCGTCCAGAACGTCAACGGCTGCGACAGCGATCTGAACGGCGGCGACCGCGACCAGAGCAAGTTCACCGGCGCCCCGAACTTCAATGCCGCGGCGGGAACGACCGGAGCCTGCCCCAGCGACGACGTAAGCTATGGTGTCCGGTCGGAAGGCTTCGAACTTGAAGCCTCGCTCGTTCCGGCGCGCAGCTTCCGCATGACCGCCGGCCTGACCTATGCAAAGACCAAATATCGCGGTCAGCTGGTCGGCAATAATTCGGGCGCGCCGCTCAATCAGGCGCTGCGCCTGCTGCCGGGCGACAATCTGTCGAACGCGCCCGAACTGGTCGCGACCGGCAGCGTCGCCTGGACCCCCGACATCGGCAGCAACGGCCTCTCCGGTCTCGTCTATGTCGATGGCCGCATGACCAGCGATTACAACACCGGGTCGGACCTGTTCCCGCAGAAAGCCCAGAATGGCTACGCGCTGTTCAACGCACGCATCGGCATTCGCGGCCCCGACGAGAAATGGGGAATCGAATTCTGGGGTCAGAATATCTTCAACAAGCAATATACCCAGGTCGCGTTCAATTCGCCCTTCCAGGAGGGTGCGACCTCGGCGACCGCCGCCTTTGCCGACCCGCAATATCCGGGCGGTCGCCAGATCTTCTCGCAGTTCCTCGCCGAACCCAGGACCTATGGCGTGACGCTGCGCGGCAAATTCTAAGCAGCAGCGAATTACGGACTATCGGGGGCGGGACACATGCTGTTCCGCCCCTTTTCTTTTGGCCGGGCAAGTCAACCCGTCACATCTGACAGCTGTGACATAAATGACGCGGCACGCCGGACAATGAGGTTACCGAACGGGCTTGCACTGGCCTGGCGCGGCCCGGTCATGATAGGCTGCTGCACAAATAGAATATCGTGAAGCTCTCCCGCGAAAAAACACCTGTGGAGGAGGGCCCATGACCATGAAAGACTGTTTCCGCCGTACCCGCCTGCTGCGCGCCAGCGCCGCGGGCCTGCCGCTTGTCCTCGCCCTGTGGGCGGCGCC
>NZ_JBOHHT010000038.1:0-29709 GCF_050725655.1 Sphingopyxis sp.
GCGTTAGAGAACAAGCGTTTGCGATTTGCGCTCTGGACCCCGGCCTTCGCCGGGGAACAGCAACTATCGGTCGTTCAGACGCTCCCCAATTCCCGTTCGTGTCGAGCGAAGTCGAGACACCCATCGACATCGCACCGTGCCGAAGGGCATCTCGACTTCGCTCGATGCGAACGGGTGAAAGGGGCGCATTCCAGTCGTTAGTCGCCATTTCCTTTTCGCCACCCCGGACTTGAGCCGGGGTCCAAGCAGCGGCGCCGGGATGGATGCCGGATCAAGTCCGGCATGACGAAGGAATAGGGGGTGAGCACCGCGGCGGCGCTTTCCTATTTTACCCGCCACCCTATATCCTGCCCAGCCCATGACCCGCGCCCGCGTCCTCCTCCTTACCGCCGCCCTCGGCCCGCTCGACTATCGCGTCCCGCGCGAAAGCGAAGCGCCGCTTGGCAGCGTCGTGATTGCGCCGCTCGGGCCGCGGCGGCTCGGCGGCGTGGTGTGGGAGGATGCAAGCTTCGGCGCGCCCGAGGCCGTCGGCGACAACCGGTTGCGCAATCTCTATGAAGTCGTGCCCGTCCCGCCGGTGCCCGCGCCGCTCCGCCGCCTCGTCGAATGGACGAGCGACTATTATCTCGCCCCGCCGGGCGCGGTGCTGCGCATGGTGCTGCCGGGCGTCGCCTTCGCCGATGCCCGCCGCCCGATCGTCGAATATCGCGCCACCGGCGAAGTCCCGGCGCGGATGACGCCGCAACGCACCGTCGCGCTCGAGGCGATCGGCGAGCGGCAGGGCATGGTGCGCGAACTTGCGGCGCTGGCGGAGGTCAGCGAGGCGGTGGTCCGCGGGCTTGTCCAGACCGGCGCGCTCGAAGCTGTGACCGTGTCGGCCGACGCCCCCTATCCCGCACCCGATCCGACGTTCGCACCGCCCGACCTGTCCGCCGAACAGACCGCAGCGGCAGCGGAGTTGCGGGGGGCTGTGGCGACGGCGAAATTCGAAACGCTGCTGCTCGACGGCGTCACCGGATCGGGCAAGACCGAAGTCTATATGGAGGCGATCGCCGCCGCGATCGATGCGGGCAAGCAGGCGCTGGTGCTGCTTCCCGAAATCGCGCTGACCGAACCGATGCTGACGCGCTTTACCGCGCGCTTCGGCTGCGAGCCGGTCGCCTGGCATTCGGGGCTGCGCTCGGCCGAACGCCGCCGCGCCTGGCACGCGATTGCATCGGGCGACGCCCGCATCGTCATCGGCGCGCGCTCGGCGCTCTTCCTCCCTTACGCCCGGCTCGGCGTGATCGTCGTCGACGAGGCGCATGAGACGAGCTTCAAGCAGGAGGACGGCGTCCATTATCACGCGCGCGACGTCGCGGTGATGCGCGGGCATTTCGAGGGGCTACCGGTCATCCTCGCCAGCGCGACCCCCGCGCTCGAAAGCCTCGCGATGGTCGAGGCGGGGCGCTACCGCCACATCCAGCTCCCCGCACGCTTCGGCGGCGCGACGCTGCCCGACCTTGCCGCGATCGACATGCGGCAGGACCCGCCCGATCGCGGCCGCTGGCTCGCCCCGCCGCTCGTCGACGCGCTTGCCGACCGATTGCAGAAGGGCGAGCAAAGCCTGCTGTTCCTCAACCGGCGCGGCTTCGCGCCGCTGACGCTTTGCCGGACCTGCGGCCACCGCATCCAGTGCCCGAACTGCACCGCGTGGATGGTCGAGCACCGCCTCGTCCACCGCCTCGCCTGCCATCATTGCGGCAATGTCATGCCGCCGCCGCGGCTGTGCCCCGAGTGCGAGGACGAGGACAGCCTCGTCGCCTGCGGCCCCGGCGTCGAGCGCGTCGCCGACGAGGTCGCGCTGCGCTTCCCCGAAGCGCGCGTTGCGATTGTCACCTCGGACACTTTGTGGTCGCCCGCGAAGGCCGCCGAGTTCGTCGACAATGTCGAGGGCGGGCTGGTCGACATCATCATCGGCACCCAGCTCGTCACCAAAGGCTATCATTTCCCCAACCTCACATTGGTTGGCGTGGTCGACGCCGACCTCGGGCTCGACGGCGGCGACCTGCGCGCGTCCGAGCGCACCTTCCAGCAGATCGCACAGGTCGCCGGCCGCGCCGGGCGCGGCGTGAAACCCGGCGTGGTGCTGATCCAGACGCGCGTTCCCGAGGCGCCGGTGATGGCGGCGCTCGTCGCGAACGACCGCGACGGCTTTTATGCGGCCGAAGCCGCGGCGCGCAAACAGGCCGGCGCGCCGCCCTATGGCCGCTTCGCCGCGCTCGTCATCTCGTCCGAAGATATCGACGTCGCGCGCGGGGTTGCGCAGCGGCTGGGGGCGAAAGCGCCCGTCGCCGACGGCCTCGCGGTCTATGGCCCCGCGCCTGCCCCGCTCGCGATGCTGCGCGGCCGCCACCGCTTCCGCCTGCTGCTCCACGCCCCGCGTAGCTTCGACCTGCAGGGTACGATCCGTGAGTGGGTGGGCAGCGTCGATTGGCCGGCAAAAGCGCGCCTCGCGATCGATATCGACCCCTACAGCTTTGTTTAGCCGTAACAGGGCTTTACTGTAACCGGGCGCGCTGGCAGCATCCCCGCGGGTTATGATGCGGGGGCGCAGGATGAAGAGAATCGGCTTGGGCCTGTTGGCCGGGATCGCGACAATCGGGATGACGGCGGCGGCCGAGGCCAAATGGCTGCGCGCCGACACCGACAGTTTCATCATCTATAGCGAGAGCAACGAGAAATCGCTCCGCGAATTCGCGCAGAATCTGCAGCGGTTCGACACCACGCTTCGCCTGCTCTTCAAGGTCGAGACGCCCGGCGAGGAAAGCAAGCTGCCGATCTATCTGGTCGCCGCTGCACCCGACGTCGCCGAATTGGCGACCGGATCGCGCAGCGCGTCGATTGCGGGCTTTTATCGGCAGGACCGCGATGGCAGCTTCGCCATGTCCTTTCGCCAGAACGGCGGCAGCAGCGTCACCGGCACATCGGCGTCGCAGCAGGTGTTGTTCCACGAATACAGCCACCATTTCATGAAGCGCCACCTGCGCGCCGCCTTTCCGTCGTGGCTGATCGAAGGGTTCGCCGAATATTATTCGACCGTCGACTTCGACAAGCAGGGCCGCGCGATGATCGGCCAACCGGTCTATCGCCGCGCTTATGGCCTGTTGGCGATGCCGAAAATTCCGGCCGAAAGGCTGTTGTTCGAACAGCCGGGTGCGATGCGGAGCAGCGGGCAGATGGACGTCTATTACGGCCGCGCCTGGGTGCTGACCCACATGCTCTTCCACAGTGCCGCGCGGGGGGATCAGATCAACGCCTATACCAATGCGATCAACGCCGGCACCGAACCCAAACAGGCGGCGACCGATGCCTTTGGCGATCTTGCCCTGCTCGACAAGGATCTGAACCGCTACATCCAGGGCAAGCTGAGCTACCGCACCACGCGCGATGCCGTTGCCATCTCGGCCAACGTCCGGATCGCGCCGCTGTCGGCGGACGAAGATGCCGTGATCATGCCGCGGCTCGAACGGCTGAATGCGCGCGGTGACGCGGCGCGCCTGACCAAAGCGCGCGACACGCTGCGCAAACTCGCCGCCGCGCAGCCCGCCAACGCCGATGTCCAGTTCGAGCTCGCGGCGGCCGAATGGGACATCGACAGGGACAAGCGCGACCTTGCGGCGATGCAGACCGCGCTCGACAAAGTGCTTGCGGCAAAGCCCGACCATGTCCGCGCCAATGTCCTGCTCGGCAGGCTGAAGCTGTATCAACTGCGCGAAAAGGGAGAGGAAGACGCGGCAGCATGGCGCGAGGCACGCAAGCCGATCCAGCTCGCCAACCGCACCGACCCGAATGATCCGGTGCCGCTCTACGCCTATTTCGACAGCTTTCTGGCGGAAGGGAAGCGGCCGAGCGAGATGGCGATCAAGGCGCTCGAACGCGCCTTCATCCTGACCCCCGAAAATATCGAGATGCGAGTTTCCTATGCCTTCGCGCTCGCGAATCAGGGGGAGTTCGAGCGCGCAGTGCGGCTGGGGCGGACGGTGGCCTTCGATCCGCACGACAATGGCCGGGGCGAAGCGATGCTTGCACGACTTGAAGCGATGCGCGACCGCCGTGCAGGCCCCGGCAAGGAAGCCGTCGCCGGCGACGCCGACGACGACTAGCCCTTCTTCAATAATCGGGTTCGGCGCCGCCCATCACCTGTGCGGCTTGCCCCGCGAGCCACGCCATCGCGGCGGCCCAGGGCTGATGCCCATGGCTGATCCGCGCGACGCCAAGCGCGGCGAGTTCCCTGTGCGTCGGGCCGCCCTTGCCGCGTAATATGTTGACCGGCAGCGGCGAGGCGTCGCAGATTGCGCCGATGCATTTCGGATCGGCGAGGAAGGGCACGAACAGCCCGCTCGCGCCCGCGTCGGCATAGGCGCGCGCGCGTTCGAGCGTCGCGGCGACGAGTGCGTCGCCGTCGGTCGCCACGTCGCCGCTCAGGAACAGGTCGCAGCGCGCATTGACGAACAGCCCGCTGTCCGCGGCGGCGCGGTAGCGAGCAGCCGCCTCGGCTATCGGGAGCAACTCTTTCTCCGCGGGAAGCCGGTCCTCCATGTTGATCCCCGCCGCACCCGCATCGCGCGCCCGCGCCACCGATGCGCCGACTGCGGCGGGATCGTCGCCATAGCCCGCCTCCATGTCGATCGTGACCGGCAGGTCGGTGACTGTCAGGATGCGCGCGAGGTTGGCGAGCGCCGCATCGAGCGGGAAATTCTCGCCGTCCGACGATCCGTGCGCCGACGCGACGCCCCAGCTGCCCGTCGCGATCGCCTTGGCTCCCGCCGTGGCAACCGCTTTCGCGCTCCCCGCGTCCCAGATGTTGATCAGGATCAGCGGATCGCCCGGAACGTGCAGCGCGCGAAATTCGGCAACTTTGTCAGACATCAAAAACTCTCCCTCTTGAGCAATTCTTCCTTGATCGGCAGGCCGTAAGCATAGCCGCCGAGCGTCCCGTCGCTGCGTACCACACGGTGGCACGGGATCAGCACCGCCACGTTATTTGCGCCGTTCGCGCTTCCCGCCGCGCGCACCGCCTTGGGCTTGCCGACCGCCGCAGCAATGTCGGCATAGCTGCGCGTTTCGCCTGCGGGAATCTTTCTGAGCTCGCGCCACACCGCTTCCTGAAAGACGGTGCCCTTCACGTCGATCGGGATATGATCGAAGCCAGTCACCGGCGCCTCGACCGCGTCGACGACCTGTTTGAGCAAGGCTTCGAACGCTTCGCCGCCTTCGATCAGTTCGGCCGCGGGGAAACGCTCTTCCAATGCCTCGCGCCCTTCGTCGAAGCTCAGGCGGCACACGCCCTTCTCGGTCGCCGCGACGAGCATCGCGCCAAGACTGGTCGGCACGACCGCCCAGTGGATCACCGTGTCCTTGCCGCCGTTGACCCACGCCGACGCCGTCATGCCCATGCGGCCTTCCATATTCTGGTAGAAGCGCGACGGTCCCGAAAAGCCCGCGTCGTAAATCGCGTCGGTCACTCGGCCGCCCTCGGTGAGCGCCTGCCGCGCGCGCTCTTCGCGCAAGGCGCGGGCATAGGCGGCGGGCGACAGGCCAGTGTGGCGGGTAAAGACGCGCTGGAAATGCGTCGGCGAATAGCCGGTGCGCGCGGCAAGATCGCCGAGCGCGAGCGGCTCCTCGCTGGTCTTGATCGCCGCGATCGCCTTGATCACCGCATTTTCGTCGCGCGCGACATCGTCGGGCAGGCAGCGCTTGCACGGGCGAAGGCCCGTGGCGCGCGCCGCATCGCCGTCGGCGAAGAAGCGGACATTCTGGCGCAAGGGATGGCGCGCGGCGCAGCTTGGCCGGCAATAGATGCCGGTGGTCAGCACCCCGGTGACGAAGCGGCCGTCCTGCGCCTTGTCGCGCGCCTGCACCGCGTCCCAACGCTCGTCGTCGGTCATGGCCTTGAAGTCCATGGTCAATTCCTCTCGATCCGCGCGGCGAAACAACCATGCGCGGCGTTGTGGGCATCGATATAGGATATGGCATCGTCGGCGAACAGGTCGCGGATCGCGGCATCGGCCTCGCCCGGTCCCACGAGCCGCGCAGTCCGCAGCATAGCCTCGGCATCGAAGGCGCGCAGCGCGAGCGGGCGCCCCTCGAACACCGGCGGCACTTCGTCACGCCAGGTCGCCGCCTCGACGCCCGGCCGCACATAGATCGCATAGGCGCTGCGATACGGCGTGGCGACATCGTGGCTGGTGTGATGGAGCAGGATCAGCGCCTCGCCCGCCTTCGCGTCCTCCAGGCTGATGCGGCAGGGGAAACCGCGGTCGGCGGTCGCGATGACGCGGCGCGCGTTGATCGCGGCAAGCCCGGCGTCGTCGAGCGCAAAGAGCGGGATAAAAGGTTCAGGGCTGAGTCCCTGGATCGAATAGGTCATCGGAACATCCTTTCTCTGGCGTCGGACGTTCAATGCCACGGTCCGATTCGCGCCGCGTCCCGATGCTTGCGTTCAAACATTTCGGCCTAAGTGTGTTACTGTATTATATCATTGACTCACTAACGCGAAAGGCGCAGGCTCCCGCCGGAAATCGGGGAGTTGACCATGGCAACCATCGACGCATCGCTCGCACCCGCGCGGCCGGCCCGCCGCACCGACTGGCTCGGGCGCAGCGCGACCTTCTGCTATCTCGCCATCGCCGCGGGGCAATTGCTCTTCGTCGCCTTCATCCTGCTCTTCTATTATCCCCCAACGCTGACCGGCAATTTCGCGGGCTGGAACGACAAACCGATCATCAAGGGCTTCGTCCCCGGCGACACCGCGGGCAATCTCTTCTTCGCCGCGCATGTGCTGATGGCGGCGGTCCTCACCTTTGGCGGACTGGTGCAGCTCGTCCCGGCGATCCGGAGCCGCTGGCCGGGGCTGCACCGCTGGAACGGGCGGCTCTATATGCTGTGCGCGCTCGCGCTCGCGCTGGGCGGACTATGGATGACCTGGGGCCGCGGAACCTGGCTGAACTATATCGGCGCGATCGGTATCACGCTCGACGCGTTGCTGATCATCGGCTTTGCCGCCCTTGCATGGCAAGCCGCGCGCCACCGCCGCTTCGCCGACCATCGCCGCTGGGCGATCCGCCTGTTCGCGGTGGCGAGCGCGGTCTGGTTCATGCGCGTCGGCTATATGGTGTGGGGCCTTGCAACCGGCGGGGCGGGCATCGGCAAGGCGATGGACGGTCCGTTCGACCTGTTCCTGGCCTTCGCCAATTCGCTGCTCCCGCTCGCCGTCGCCGAACTCTATCTGCGCGCCGGAGCGCACGGCACACCGGCGGCGAAGAAGGGTGTCGCGGCGCTGCTGACGATCAGCGGCCTCGTCATCCTCGCGGGCAGCGCGGGTGCGTGGATGATGATGTGGGGTCCGTATATCTGAGGCGAACCCACCATGGAGACGGCGGCTATCGACCGGTAGTTGCCGTTCTTCTCCCCTCCCGCTTGCGGGAGGGGTCGGGGGTGGGCAGCGACGTTGCGATGGCCCACCCCGCTGCGGCTAGCCAGCAAGCTGGCAAGCCTCGCTGCCCCTCCCGCTTGCGGGAGGGGAGGCTATGGCAGCTCTCCACCCCAAAGCGGAATTAGCGAATGCGCTGGCCGCCCTTCCACATCATCGTCGCGCGGCCCTGGACCGGCATGCCGTCGAAGGGGGTGTTGCCGGCCCAGGCGGCCATTTTCTTGGCGTCGACCTGCCACGGCGTGCCCTCGTCGACGAGGATGAGGTCGGCTTCCTTGCCCACCGCGAGTTTGCCGGCGTCGACGCCAAGCAGGCAGGCGGGGGTGGTCGCGAGCAGGTCGAACAGGCGGCCGGGCGAGATATGGCCGTCGCGGACGAGGCCGAGGCCGAGCGCGAGCAAAGTTTCGGCGCCCGCCATACCGGGCAAAGCTTCGGCGAAGGGCAGGCGCTTGTCCTCGGGGCCGCGCGGGTCGTGGCCCGAGGCGAGGATGTCGATCGTGCCGTCGGCGATCGCGGCGAGGCACGCGCGGCGATCATCCTCCGAGCGAAGCGGCGGCGAGAGGCGCGCAAAGGTGCGGAAATCGCCGATCGCAGTGTCGGAGAGCAGCAGATGCGCGGGGGTGATGCCGCAGAGGACGGGCAGCCCCTTTGCCTTGGCGGCACGGATCAGGTCGAGCCCGCGCGCGGTGGTGACCTGGCGGAAATGGACGGGCGCGCCGGTTTCCTCGACGAGCGCGAGGTCGCGCGCGATCGCGATCGCCTCGGCGATGGCGGGAGCGGAGGCGAGGCCGAGGCGGGTGGCCATTTCGCCGTCGGTCGCGACCGCGCCGGCGGTCAGCCCTTCATCCTCGGCATGGATGATCGTGACGAGGCCAAGCGAGGCGGCGTAGGCGAGGACGCGGCGCATCACGCCGCTGTCGGCGATGCGGGTGCGTCCGGTGGCGATAGCGCGCGCGCCGGCCTGTTTCATCAGGCCGATTTCGGCGAGTTCCTTGCCTTCGAGGCGCTTGGTCGCGGCGGCGAGCGGATGGACCCAGAGGTCGGGCTTGCCGCCCTTGGCCGCGCGTTCGACGAGCCCGGCGCCGTCGAGCGGGCCGTTGTCGGGCATCAGCGCGGCGCGCGTGATGCCGCCGAAGTGGAAGGCGGGCTTGTCGGTCGCGAAGACGCCGAGGTCGATGATGCCGGGCGCGAGCCACTGGCCGCGCGCGTCGACGGTTTCGGTGCCTTCGGGCAGTTCGGTCGGGTCGAGCGCGGCGATGCGGCCATCGACGATGAGCAGACTGCCTGGGCGCGGCGTGTCGCCGTCGATCAGCAAGGCGCCGGTGATATGGAGCGGCTTCAGTTCCATCCGACGACTCCCCGCTTGCGGCGCGTCAATATGTCGAGGCACGCCATGCGGACCGCGACCCCCATTTCGACCTGTTCGGTGATCGTCGAGCGGACGGGATCGTCGGCGACGCTGCTGTCGATCTCGACCCCGCGGTTCATCGGGCCGGGGTGCATGACGATCGCGTCGGGCTTGGCCTTTTCGAGGCGTTTGGGGGTGAGGCCGTAGAGCGCGTGATATTCGCGCGCGCTGGGCAGATAGGCGCCGTCCATGCGTTCGTTCTGGAGGCGGAGCGTCATCACGACGTCGGCGTCCTTGATGCCTTCGTCCATGTCGGTGAAGGTGGTGACGTGCATACGGTCGATCGCGGGCGGGGTCAGCGTCGGCGGTGCGACGACGCGCACCTCGTTGCCGAGCAGCGTGAGCGCGAGGATGTTCGAGCGCGCGACGCGGCTGTGGAGGACGTCGCCGCAGATGGCGATGGTCAGGCCCTCGACCTTGCCCTTGCGGCGGCGGATGGTCAGCGCGTCGAGCAGCGCCTGCGTCGGATGTTCGTGGCGGCCGTCGCCGGCGTTGAGCACGGGGCAGTCGACCTTGTCGGCGATGAGCTGGACCGCGCCCGAGCTGCCATGGCGGATCACCATCGCGTCGGCGCGCATCGCGTTCAGCGTCATCGCGGTGTCGATCAGCGTCTCGCCTTTCTTCACGCTCGACTGCGCGGCGTGCATGTTGACGACGTCGGCGCCGAGGCGTTTTCCGGCGATCTCGAACGACAGCAAGGTGCGCGTCGAATTTTCGAAAAAGGCGTTGATGATCGTGAGGCCGGCGAGCCGGTCGTCATGCTTGGCGGCGCCCGAGCGGTTCAGGTCGACCCACTCTTCGGCGGCGTCGAGGACGTAGCTGATCTCCCACGGGGTGAGCTGGGCGATGCCGATCAGGTGGCGATGGCGAAAGGCATCGCCGCCGGGCGGATAGTCGCTGGCGGGTCGGAGTGTTGAGCTTGTCATTAAAGCCGAGCGTCTACGGAGGAGTTGCAAAAATCGCAAGCTGTTGCGTGCGAAAATCGCACATCGACCTCCTTCTCGTTTCCCCGCGAAGGCGGGGATCCAGAGCATTGGAAAGCAGCGTATGGATGCTCTGGGTCCCCGCCTTCGCGGGGATAGCTGCTATTGGCGGAGTAGTGGGTCGAGAAATCCGAGTGCCCAAAATCCGAGCAAGACGATTTCGGCGGCGCAGAGCATGACCATCGTTCGCGCAAACGGCTGTTTGCGCGTTTTGTGCCGGACAAGGCGCGATGCCGCATAGGTGCCGATGGCGCCGCCGAGCCACGCCCAGCCGAGCAAGCTGCCTTCGGATATGCGGCGCATGCCCGCCTCGGCGCGGCGCTTGTCGGCGACCATCAAACCGAAGGCGATGCCGTTCGCGACGCCAAGCCAGACAAAAAAATATTCGGTCATTCTCGCAGTTCAGGCGTGCGGCGTCATTGGCGCGTAAGGGCGTCGATCGCGCCCTGCAGGATGAAGGCCGCGGCGGCGCTGTCGACGCGTTCGGCGCGTTTCGCGCGGCTGACGTCGGCGGCGATCATCGCGCGCTCGACCGCGGCGGTCGACCAGCGCTCGTCCCAGAGCAGCAGAGGGAGGGCGAGCGGCGCAAGGTTGCGTGCGAAGGCGCGGGTGCTCTGCGTGCGCGGGCTGTCGGTGCCGTCCATGTTGAGGGGGAGGCCGACGACGAGGCCGACGATATTGTGCTGGGCGATCAGCGTCTTGAGCGTTTCGAGATCGATCGAGAATTTCTTGCGGATGATCGTCTTGTCGGGGGTCGCGAAGCTCCAGTTCACATCGCAAAAGGCGACGCCGATGGTTTTGGTGCCGACGTCGAGGCCCGCGAGGCGGCCGCCGTTCGGGAAGCTGGCGGCGAAGTCGGGGGCGGCGGTGGTGATCATGCTGCTGCCTCTAGTCCCAAAATATCGTCATTGCGAGCGGAGCGAAGCAATCCAGAGCGGTCCGACACCACTCTGGATTGCCGCGTCGCTTTGCTCCTCGCAATGACGGGGCTAGGATTTGGGCGTCGGGGCCGTCGGGGCCGTCGGAGGCGTCGGCGGCATCATCGGCGCCGCGGCAGGCGGCACCGGCGACGGCTTGCCTTCATAGGTTGCGAGGCGGCGGAGCGCGTCGGCGCGGACGTTCGCCCAGAAAAGCGTGATGTCGTAGACGTGATAATTGTTGCCGGGGAGCACATAGCCCGCGACGACATAATTTTTCGCGATTTCGGCGTCGCCGATCATCAGGAAACCGCGCGTGTCGTCGCATTTCGCGCCGATCTTGCCCGCGATCAGCAATCCGCTCTTGAAGCCCTGGGTCGGTTTCAGCGTGCCGATATTCGCCTCTGGCAGCGCTTCGGTGTCGGGGATGCCGGTGAGCGGATTGGTGCAGAGCATCCGCGTTTCGGCGCGCGGGCGGCCGTCGAAACCGATCGTGCCGTCATAGGCGGCGGTGACCATTGCGGGATCGGCGGGCTCGGCGAAGGTCGCCCAGCCGACGACGCAGCCTTTCTGCTCAGGGGTCTGGCACGCGGGCAGGCCGAGGCCGGCGATGTCGGTGTCGAGGCTGACCGGCCAGCCGATGATGTAAGCGGCGACGATGCGCTTCGCGAGCGGGGTGCCCGCGATCTTGTTCTTGAGCAGCGTCGTCAGGTGCAGCGCGCCCTGGCTGTGGCCTGCGAGGATGATCGGCTTGGTCTTCGGCTGCGCGGCGAGGAAGGCGTCGAACGCCTCCTCGACGTCGCGATAGGCGGAATCGATCGCCTTGCCCGCGGTGACGCGGTCCTGGGCGAGGAAGGCGCCGAGCGTCGCCTGGCGGTAGCGCGGCGCCCAGATTTCGCCGGCATCGGCAAAGGCGCTCGCCATGCCCTGTACGAACAGATTGGCGCGGTGGTCGGAATCGCGATCCTCGAGCGGGGCGTTCCAGCTCGAGCGGCTGTAATAGCTGGTCGGGTGGACGAAGAAGACCGCGGCGTCGCCTTTCGGCGTCGCGGCTTCGGTCGCGGCCGGGGCGGCCTTGGCGGGCGGGATCAACTGGCCGTCCGTTTTGGCGTCCTCGGTGCCGGGAGTTTCGCTGCCGTCGGCGGCGGGGCGCCAAGCCGACGGATCCTTCTCCATGCCCGGGCGCGCGAACCACATTTTCGGGTCGTCATAGGCGTTCGGCGCGACCGCGACCTGCGGCTTGAATTCGGTACTGGGAACGAACGCGGTGCGCGCGATCCAGCCCGGGAAGAGCTGGTACACGACCCCGGCGGCGAGGAAGAGAAGGATGAGGGCGGGGATGACGTAGAGAAATTTGCGGGCCAATGAGAGTTCCATACGGTCGGGAGAGATGGATTTCGCGCCTCTCTAGCGGCTCCGGTGCGCAGCTACAAATAACTCGTCATGCTGAACTCGTTTCAGCATCCATGGCCCCAACGCGCGATCGCAGTCCATGGATCCCCGGATCAGGTCCGGGGCAGGCTCTGAAACAAGTTCAGGATGACGAAGTTACGCGATACGCTTTGGCGCATGACAGACGCGACCGCACATTCCGCCCCCGATTCGCCGCGCGTTTCGGCGCGCCTCGACGAGAATGATCCGCCGTGGCCGCTGCGCCCGTGGATCATGGCGGCGATTTGCGCCGCGGCGGGGCTGGCGATCCATTTGCTGACCGGCCATCGTTATGAGCAGGCGCTGGCCCATTGGCGGAGCGCGTTGGCGGCTTTTGTCGTCGTTGCGACGATCGCCTTCGTGCTCGGCGTCGAACTGCGGCGTTGGCGCTGGGCGTTGGGCTTCGCACTGGCTTGGGGCGCCGTGATGGGCCTGATCGCGTGGCAGACGGCCGGTTATAATGTTCAGGGGAATCTGATCGAGTGGCCCTTCTGGTCGGGGTTGCTCGCGGTGCTGGTCGCGACGCCGCTGTTCCAGACGCGGCGCGATGTCGCGCCCGACTGGCGGTTCTGGAAGCTGTGGGCGATGCCGTATGCGCGATTGCACAGCCATGCGTGGACCGATGCGGTGATCGGCGCGGCGAGCCTGGCGTTCGTCGGCATCACCTTCCTGCTCGTCGTGCTGATCGGGCAGATGTTCAAGCTGATCGGGATCAACCTGATCTTCGACCTGCTGAACGACGAATGGTTCGGCTGGATGCTGGCGGGTGCGGCGTTCGGCGGCGCGGTGGGACTGCTGCGCGAGCGCGACAGACTGGTCGCGACGCTGCAGCGGCTGGTGATGATGGTGCTTGCGGTGTTGGCGCCGGTGCTCGCGGTTGCGCTGGTGATCTTCCTGTTGTCGCTGGCGGGGACGGGCATGCAGAAGCTTTGGGATTCGGGCTTTTCGACCGCGGCGGTGATGATGGCGGTCGCGGCGTTCGCGGTGCTGCTCGCCAATGCGGTGATCGGCAATGGCAGCGACGACCGCGCGACGAGCCCGATGCTGCGCTGGGCCGCGCCGGTGCTGGTCGTCGCGGTGCTGCCGCTGGCGGGGATCGCCTTCTATTCGATGCATTTGCGTGTCGGCCAGTACGGCTGGACGCCCGAGCGCATCTGGGGCGTGATCGCGGCGATCATCGCGCTCGCTTATGGCATCGCGGGTGTGTGGGCGGTCGTGAAGGGGCGGCGCGATTTCGACGATATGCTGCGGCCCTTGCAGCAGAAGCTCGCGATCGGGCTGGCATTGCTGGCGTTGTTCCTGGCGCTGCCGATCGTCGATTTTGGAGCGATTTCGACGCGCGATCAAGTGGCGCGGCTGAAGTCGGGGGCGACCCCGGTCGAGAAATTCGACTGGGCGGCGATCGCTTATGATTTCGGACCCGCCGGACGGGCGGCGCTCAAGGAACTGGAAAAGTCGCCGTACAAGGCGCGCGCCGATGCGGCCACGGCGGCGCTCGAGGCGAAGAACCGCTGGGATTTGACGGGCCCCGAGGGGCCGACCTTGCTCAAGCCCTTTGCCGAGCGTCTGCGCGTCATTCCGGCGGAGCGCGCGCTGCCCGCAGAGGCGCTCGATCGCGTATCGGGCAGCTATATGTGCAGCCGGGCGAAGGCGTGTGTGGCGGTATGGCTCGACGAGAACCGGATCGGGGTGTTGGGGCAGAACGTGCCGGGCGAGTCGCTCAATTTCGATTTTGTGACGCGGAATGACGCGGGGCAGTGGGTGCAGGGCGATTGGGCGAAGCAGCCACTCGCAAAGAAGCCGGGCGTCGATCTGTCGAAGGCGCGCATCGAGGTCGAGACGGTGCAGCAACGTCGCATATTGGTGGATGGCGTGCCGGAATCGGAGGCTTTCGAGTAGATTTTGATCCTCCCTGTCGCGAAGCGATGGGGAGGTGGCAGCGGCGTAGCCGCTGACGGAGGGGCGATGACGCGATGTCGCTGCCCCTCCACCACCCTTCGGGCGGTCCCCCTCCCCACGGCTTCGCCGCAGGGAGGATCAGGATGGTTGAAGCGATCCGGCGGGGATGCTAGCGGCGCGGCTTCGTTAAAGTTAGGGCGATCATGACAATCGATCAGGCAACGGTAGGGAAAATCGCGTCGCTGGCGCGCATCGCGATCAGCGATGCGGAAGCCGCCGCGATGGAAGGCGAATTAAACGCTATTCTCGGCTGGGTCGAGCAACTCGGCGAGGTCGATGTGACCGGGGTCGAGCCGATGACCGCGGTGATCCCGAATGTGCTGCGGCTGCGCGACGATGTGATCGACGCCGATCCGCTGACCGGTGGCAACCGCCGCGACGATGTGCTGGCCAATGCGCCTGCGCCGCAGCATGGCTTCTTTGGCGTGCCCAAGGTGATCGAGTGATGCGCCGCATTCTCTTTCCGTTTGCCCTGAGCTTGTCGAAGGGCCGTCCTTTTCCTCCCCGTCTGAGCAAAGAAGTACGGTGCTTCGACAAGCTCAGCACGAACGGTTTTTGATGATGACTGATCTTACGAATCTAACGGTAGCGCAGATCCGCGATGGGCATCGTGCGGGCGATTTCAGTGCTGTCGAGGTAGCGGAGGCGTTCAACGCCAATGTCGCGGGCGCGAAGCTGCTCAATGCGTTTATCGTCGAGACGCCCGAGCATGCGCTGGCCGCGGCGAAGGCGGCCGATGCCGACCGCGCGGCGGGGACGCTGAAGCCTTTGTCGGGGGTGCCGATCGGGATGAAGGATCTGTTCGCGACCAACGGCGTGCAGACGACCGCGGCGAGCCATATGCTCGAAGGCTTTGTTCCGCGGTATGAATCGACCGTGTCGGCGAAGCTGTGGGACGCGGGCGCGGGGATGCTGGGCAAGCTGAACCTCGACCAGTTCGCGATGGGATCGTCGAACGAGACGAGCTATTTCGGCAACGTCATTTCGCCGTGGCGGCGCAAGGACGGCGGCAATGCTGCGTTGGCGCCGGGCGGATCGTCGGGGGGCAGTTCGACCGCGATCGCGGCGCGGCTGTGCCCCGCGGCGACGGGGACCGACACTGGCGGCTCGATCCGCCAGCCCGCGGCGTTCACGGGCATTTCGGGGATCAAGCCGACCTATGGCCGCTGTTCGCGCTGGGGTATCGTGGCGTTCGCCAGCTCGCTCGATCAGGCGGGGCCGATGGCGCGCGACGTGCGCGACTGCGCGATCATGCTTGAGAATATGGCGGGCTTCGATCCGAAGGATGCGACGAGCCTCGATTTGCCGGTGCCGAACTGGGAAGCGGCTTTGTCGGCCGATCTCAAGGGCAAGAAGGTCGGCATTCCCAAGGAATATCGATTGGAAGGCATCGACCCAGACATCGACGCGATGTGGGATGCCGGGATCGCGATGCTGAAGGACGCGGGGGCCGAGGTCGTCGAGATCAGCCTGCCGCACACCAAATATGCGCTGCCGGCTTATTATATCATCGCGCCCGCCGAGGCCTCGTCGAACCTCGCGCGTTATGACGGCGTGCGTTATGGTTTGCGCGACCTGCCGACCGGCGCGGGATTGCAGGACATGTACGCCGCGACCCGCGCCGACGGCTTCGGGCCCGAGGTCAAGCGCCGCATCATGATCGGCACCTATGTGCTGTCGGCGGGCTTTTACGACGCCTATTACACGCAGGCGCAGAAGGTGCGGACTTTGATCGCGCGCGATTTCGACGCAGCTTTTGCGTCGTGCGACGTGATCCTCGCGCCGACCGCGCCGTCGGCGGCGTTCGGGCTGGGCGAAAAGATGGCCGATCCGCTGGCGATGTATCTGAACGATGTGTTCGCGGTGCCCGCGAGCCTGGCGGGGCTGCCCGCGATGTCGGTCCCCGCGGCGCTGAACCGCGAAGGGCTGCCGCTGGGCTTGCAGATCATCGGCAAGGCTTTTGACGAGCAGGGCGTGCTCAACGCCGGGCTGGCGATCGAGGAACGGGCGGGCTTTACGGCGCGGGCGGAGAAATGGTGGTAGTTCAACCGCGTGCCCCTGCGAAGGCAGGGGCCCATCTTCGGATGGTGCAAGGTTGAAGCGGCAGGTGATGGGTCAGTGTCGGGGTGAACATGCCCCGCATGTTCAAGGATCGTCCGGGGGACGATCCGACCCGACACTCCTTCGCAGGGACACAGAGGAAGTAAGCAATGTCTGACTATCGAGTGCAGGGCGAAACCGGTGAGTGGGAGGTCGTGATCGGCCTGGAAGTCCATGCCCAGATCTCCACCAACGCCAAGCTGTTTTCGGGCGCCGCGACGGCGTTCGGGGCGGAGCCGAATACGCAGGTGTCGCTGGTCGACGCCGCGATGCCGGGGATGCTGCCGGTGCCGAACCGCGAGTGCATCCGTCAGGCGGTGCGCACGGGCATGGCGATCGAGGCGCAGATCAACACATATTCGCGGTTCGACCGCAAGAATTATTTCTACGCCGATCTGCCGCAGGGTTACCAGATTTCGCAGCTTTATCATCCGATTGTCGGCGAAGGTTCGCTAACGATCGAGGCCGATGAGAAGGCTGGCCTGCCCGAAGCGAAGGTGATCGGGGTCGAGCGCATCCATGTCGAGCAGGATGCCGGCAAGCTGATGCACGACCAGCATCCGACGATGTCCTATGTCGATTTGAACCGCAGCGGTGTCGCGCTGATGGAGATCGTCTCGCGCCCCGACATGCGCTCGCCCGCCGAGGCTGGCGCCTATGTGCGCAAGCTGCGTTCGATCCTGCGCTATGTCGGATCGTGCGACGGCAATATGGAAGAAGGCTCGATGCGCGCCGATGTGAACGTGTCGGTTCGCAAACCCGGTGACGAGCTGGGCACGCGGACCGAGACGAAGAACGTCAACTCGGTGCGCTTCGTGATGGCGGTGATCGAGGGCGAGGCGAAGCGCCAGGTTGCGCTGATCGAAAGCGGCGGCACGGTGGTGCAGGAAACGCGGCTTTACGATCCCGACCGCAATGAGACGCGCTCGATGCGGTCGAAGGAAGATGCCCATGATTACCGCTATTTCCCCGACCCCGACCTGCTGCCGCTGATCCTCGACGATGATTTCCTGACCGAATGCCGCGACAGCCTGCCCGAACTGCCCGACGCCAAGCGCGCGCGCTATCTGGCGGCGGGGATTTCGCCGTATAATGCCGATGTGCTGACCGCCGAGGTCGAGGCGGCGCTTTGGTTCGACACTTTGCTGGAAGCGGGCGTTAAGCCGGTTGCGGCGGCGAACTGGGTGACAAGCGAATTGTTCGGCGCCTTGAACCGTATGGGCCGCGACATTTCGGACTCGCCGGTATCGCCGCAGCACGCCGCCGAATTGCTCGGCCTGGTCGCCGACGGCACGATTTCGGGGACGATCGCCAAGGCGGTGTTCGAAAAGATGCTCGAAAGCGGCGACGGTGCGGGCGTGATCGTCGAGCGCGACGGGCTGAAGCAGACAAGCGACACCGGCGCGATCGAGGGTGAAATCGCCAAGATTTTGGCCGCCAATGCCGACAAGGTCGAGCAGTATAGGGGCGGCAAGGAAGCGCTGTTCGGCTTCTTCGTCGGGCAGACGATGAAGGCGATGCAGGGCAAGGCGAACCCGCAGGTGGTCAACGAACTGCTGAAGAAGGCGCTGGGCTGAGGATGCGCGCGGCTCTTCGCGCGCTCCTGACCCTCTGGCTGCTGGTCGCCGGCGCGGCGCTCGCGTGGGCGGAGACGATCGTCTTCACCGACGTCAATGTCGTGCCGATGGACCGCGAGCGGGTGATCCCGCGCACGACGGTAATCGTCACCGACGGCAAGATCGCGAGCATCGGGATCATGGCGAAGCTCCCCGCGGGGACGCCGGTGGTGGACGGCAAGGGCGCGTGGCTGGTGCCGGGGCTGGCCGACATGCACAATCATGTGACGAGCCGCGACGACCTTGCCCTGCTGCTCGCGAACGGCGTCACGACGATGCTCAATATGGGCGAGTCGACCAACGCCTTTGCCGGGCGGACGCGGATCGCGGTGAACCGCGGCGAGGTGCCGGGGCCGCAGATTTTCACCGCGCTCGCGGTCGACGGTAACCCGCAATATGGCCATCTGGTGATCGACACGCCGGCAGACGCGCGCGCGATCGTCGGGATTGCCAGGGCCAACGGCTACAGCTTCATCAAGGTTTATACGAACCTGTCGGCCGACGCCTTCGCTGCGCTGGCCGACGAGGCGAAGGCGCAGGACATCGGCGTCGCCGGACATAATGTCGCGGCGGTGGGCCTTGCGAAGCAGATTGCGGCGGGGCAGGCGATGGTCGCGCATGTCGAGGAATTCTTTAGCGGCTTCTTCCCCGAGCCGCCCGCCGATGATCAGCAGGCGCTGCCGGCCGACGCGCGGATCGCCGATGCGATCGCGCTGGTAAAGACGCACGGGACGTTTGTGACGTCGGACCTGTTCACCTATCGCGCGATCGCGGCGCAGTTCGGCAAGCCCGAGGTCGTGAAATCCTATCTGGCGGCGCCCGAGGCGCGCTATCTTTCGCCCGGCGACCGGATCGACTGGGCGCGGTCATCCTACCAAAAAAGGGCGGTCGACCTGTCGCGGCGCGTGGCGTTCGAGGCGCGCTTCGTGAAGGCGATGGCGGACGCGGACGTGCCGCTGATCACCGGGGGCGATGCGCCGACGATTCCCGGGCTGGTGCCGGGATTTGCGCTGCACGGCGAGATCGATGCGATGCTGTCGGCGGGGCTGACGCCCTGGCAGGCGCTGTCGGCGGCGACGCGTTACCCGGGCGAATTCATCGCTAAGACGGTGCCGGGGGCGGCGAAGTTCGGAGTGATCGCGCCGGGCTATCGTGCCGACCTGTTGCTGGTGGCCGACAATCCGCTGAAGAGGCCCGCGACTTTGCGGACGCCGCTCGGCGTAATGGCGAACGGGCGCTGGTACGATGCGGCTGCGCTGAAGGCGATGCTGGACGAGGTCGCGGCGAAGCGCGTCGTTCCTTAAAAGCTGCCCCCTAAAAGCGTCGTTGCCCGGCACCCCAATCGCCGCTGTCGCACTGGCCCGAGAAGTTGGTGATCGCATTGATCGTGATCCGGCCCGAACGGCGATCGACCGTCAGTTTCGGTTTGTTGAGGCCGTTGATGCGGTAGCTGGCAGTGATGCGGTCGGGCATGACCACCAGATTGTCGAGGTCCCACCAACCATGATCGTCACCGCTGTGGATCGGGGCGACGAGTTTCGGTCCGAGGTGAATGCGGCCCTGATCGCCATATAATTCGATCTGGACGTCGCTGTTGAAGCCCTGCGCGCTGTTGCTGAGCTCGTTGCTCCATTCCCACTGGTGGTTGTGGGGGTTCCAGCTGTAGCGCGGGTTGTTCTGGACCGTGGGGCGCGTGCCCGCGCCATAACAGACGAGGACGAGTGAGCCGGGGTCGCGATAGCCCGCATCGGCGGCGGGCTGATGATGATCGACGGGGGGTGCATCCTCTCCGGCGCTGCGACCGCTGTCGCAATTCGCGGCCGGAACGGCATTGATCGCCGAATAGCGTCCGTCCATCGTTGCGACCGAGATGCAGCGGCCAGTGCGCGCATTCCACCAGAAGACATAGCGCGTGTCGCCGACCAGATTCGACATTCGGCTTTCATAGCCACGCGCGAGAAGCTGCGTCTCGCCGCCCGCGCCGCGCGCGCCCACCAGATCGGCGACGTCGGGTGCGTTCTGGGCCAGGGCCGGCGCGGGGAGCGCTGCGGCGACAAGCAAAAGAGCCAAACCCTGACGCATGACGAATCCTCCTGTTTTGACGTGGCTCGACGATATAGGGTCAGGGCTTCGCGCGCCAGACGCTGCGGCCTTCCTTGATCGTTTCGCGGACCTTGATGTCCCCGATGCCGTCGACCGGCGTCGTCAGCGGGTTCTTGTCGAGGATGACGAAGTCGGCGAGCAGGCCGGGTTTGATGCGGCCCTTGCGCTCTTCTTCGAAGATTTGCCAGGCGGGGCCGGTGGTGAGCGCCTGTAATGCTTCATAGGCGTTCAGCCGCTCTTCGGGGCCGCTGACGACGCCGGTGGGCGAGGCGCGTGCCATCGCGGTCCAGAGCATGAAGCGCGTGTCGAGCGGGGTGACGCTGTAGTCGCTGTGGTTCGACGGGGTGAGCCCCGCGGCGCGCGCCGAGCGCAAGGGGCTGATGAAATCGACGACTTCCGCCGGGAAGTTGGTGCGGTGGACGTCGGCCCAATACCAGGCATGGTTCGAGAAATAGGCGGGGCCAACCCCTATCCGGACGTAGGCGGGAAGCTGGTCGCGGCGCTGGAACTGCGAATGGATCACGACCGGGCGGCGGTCGTCGGCCGCCTTGATGCCGAGCGCATCGAAGCCGCGGATCGCCATGTCGATCGCGGCGTCGCCATTGGCATGGACGAAGAGTTGCCAGCCGCGGTCGTTCGCCTTGCTTGCCTGCGCGATGAAGTCGGCTTCGGAGAGGACGGGGTCGCCGTGCCAGGGGTGATGGCCTTCGGGGCTGCCGCGCTTGTAGTCGCGGGTGAAATAGCCGGTGCGCGCCTGCACCGATCCGTCGAGAACGAACTTGATCCCCTGTAGTTTGACATGACCCTGGTATGTGCCGAATTCGAGGTCGGGCTGTGCGAGCAGGGCGTCGAGGCCGGTCGAGAAGGGGAGGAGCGCGAGATCGATTTTCAGCCGTTCGCGCGCCTGCGGAGAGGTGAGGAAGGCGACGTCGTGGGGCAGGGTGGCGCCGTCCTGCGCATGCGTATAGCCCTCGGCGAAATAGGCGTTCTGCGCGGCATCGAGCGCGGCGAGTTTCTGCTCCGCGGTCGGCTGCGGCATTTTGGCGAGCATCAGGAACATCGCCTTTTCGAGCAATACGCCATTGAGCTTGCCGGCGTCATCGCGGAGGATCATGCTGCCGGGCGGAACGGGCGTGGCCTCGTCGATCCCCGCGGCTTTGAGCGCGGCGCTGTTGGCGACCGCGCCGTGGAGCGAGACGTGGAGGACGACGAGCGGGCGGTCGGGGGCGATCGCGTCGAGTTCGGCGCGGGTGATATAGCGTTTTTCGGCAAGCGTTTCGTGATCGAATTGCCACACGGTCGTCCAGCCGGCGGGCTTGGCCGGGTTGTGCGCAAGATGGTTGCGAATCGCGGCGGAGACGCCGGCGATGTCGGTGATCGGGCCAAGCGATTTGTCGCGAAGATCGAGACCGCCTGCGCTCATTGTCGCAACGGTGAAATGCGAATGCGCGTCGATGAAGCCGGGGAGCAGCGTGGCGCCCTTGAGGTCGTGGATCGCGGCGTCTTTGCCGGCGGCTTGGCGGGCCTGTTTTTCGGGACCGGCGAAGGCGATGCGGTCGCCGATCGTGACGACGGCTTCGACGGTTTGCGGGGTGTCGCCGTCCATCGTAACGATCGGGCCGCCGCGGTAGAGCATGGTGTCCTGCGCGGTGGCGGGCGCGGTGGTCGTCAGGAACAGCGCGATGGCGGCGGTGACGTATTTCATATTTTCTCTCCCCGGCGCCACGTTGGCTGCGGGGGAGACGACCGGTCAAGTGGTTAGTAAGCTAATTTTCGAGAACCGGTTCAAATCTGGTCGGGCGGCACCTCGTCCGGCCCGCGGCCGGGCTGGTCGATGTCGCCGCCGCCGGGGCGGCCGGGGATTTCGATCGGCTGGCCGGCGGGGTCTTCGACCGGGGTCGGCTGCACTGGCTGTTCGGGCGGCGCCATGGGTTCGATCGTGTCGGGCTTGGGCTTGGGAAGCGGGTCGGCGGCGTTGGTCATTGTCACTCTCCTTGAGTTAACCAACGAACGGACGCCAAGCATGTTCCGCCCGCGGAACAGGGGGCTTTGTGCCCTTGCCCTCGGCGGCGCGTCTGCTATAGCCCCGCGCGGCCCGCACGGGCGTGCGCGGCAGCGCGCGATTTCGTGCACCCGGCCGAAAACACCTGCGGGCGTGGCGGAATTGGTAGACGCGCTGGTTTTAGGTACCAGTATCGCAAGATGTGGGGGTTCGAGTCCCTTCGCCCGCACCAATCTGCAATGCAGGCCGGGATCATGGGGAACTCCGCCGCGCTGGCGGGGTTCGATACGAGATTTTGAGCAAGGATAAGACCAAGGCAATGAAGACCGTCGAAACGCTGAACGAAGGCCTGAAGCGCGAATATCGCGTGACCATCACCGCCAAGGATATTGACGCGCGCGTCGACGACGAGGTGAAGAGCATCGCCCCGACCGTCCGCATGCCCGGCTTCCGCCCTGGCAAGGTTCCGCCGAACCTGATCCGCAAGATGCACGGCCCGGCGCTGTCGGCCGATGCGCTCAACAAGGCGATCGACGCCGGCGTGCGCGACCTGATGGTGAAAGAAAAGCTTCGCCCCGCGCTGCAGCCCGCCGTGGCGCTCGACGAAGGGTATGAAGCCGGCCAGGACGCCGAGCTGACCGTCAGCCTGGAAGTGCTGCCCGACATCGAGGCGCCGTCGATCGAAGGTCTGAAGCTCGAACGCCTGACCGTTCCCGCCGACGACAAGGCCGTGATGGCCAAGATCGAAGAATTCGCCGCGCAGATGAAGCGTTTCGAAGAGGCGCCGAAGACCAAGAAGGCCGCCACGGGCGACCAGGTCATCATCGACTTCGCCGGCAGCGTCGACGGCGTCGCCTTCGACGGCGGCACGGGCGAGGACATGGCGGTCGAAATCGGTTCGGGCCAGCTGATCCCGGGCTTCGAAGACCAGCTGGTCGGCGCCAAGGTCGGCGACGAAAAGGTACTGAAGGTCAGCTTCCCCGACGATTATCCGGTCGCGGACCTCAAGGGCCAGCCCGCCGAATTCGCCGTGACGGTGAAGGAAGTGAAGGTTCCGGCCGCGTCGAAGATCGATGACGATTTCGCCAAGACGCTGGGCCTCGAAAGCCTCGACAAGCTCAAAGAGCTGATGAAGGATCAGGTCGAGCAGGAACTGAACGGCCTCACGCGCACCTATATGAAGCGCAAGCTGCTCGACCAGCTCGCCGCCGCGCACAGCTTTGAAGTGCCGCCGACGATGGTCGAAGCCGAGTTCGCGCAGATCTGGCAGCAGCTCGAGCATGAAGTCAGCCACGAGGAAGATCCCGAAGCGGCCAAGGCCGAACTCGAGAACGACCGTGACGACTATCGTTCGATCGCGGTGCGCCGCGTCCGCCTCGGCCTGCTCCTGTCGGAAATCGGCCAGGCGCATGGCGTCCAGGTGTCGAACCAGGAAATGTCGCGCCTGATCGCACAGGCGGCGCAGCAGTACCGTCCCGAAGACCGCACGCGCTTCATCGAATATGTCCAGCAGGACGCGCTCGCCGCGGCGCAGCTTCGCGCTCCGTTGTACGAAGACAAGGTCGTCGACTTCCTGTTCGAAAAGGCCGAGATCAGCGACCGCGAAGTGACGCGCGAAGAGATCGAAGCCGCGATCGAAGCCGACGACGACAGCGGCCATGTCCATGGCCCGGGCTGTGGTCACGACCATGATCACGACCACAAGCCGGCCAAGAAGGCGGCGGCAAAGAAGCCGGCCGCCAAGAAGGCCGACGTGACCGAAGAAGCCGCCGAAGCCCCCGCCAAGAAGGCGCCGGCGAAGAAGGCCGAAGCCGCTCCCGCCAAGAAGGCGGAAGAAAAGCCCGCTGCGGCGAAGAAGGCTGCTCCGGCGAAGGCGACCGAAGACAAGCCTGCGAAGGCTCCGGCCAAGAAGGCCGCGGCGAAGAAATAAGCTTCGGCTGACGTTCGACAAAAAGGCCGGGTGGAGGATGCTCCACCCGGCTTTTTGTTTGCATGGATGCCAGGCATTACCGTTTAATCGTCATTGCGAGCGAAGCGAAGCAATCCAGGGCGGGTTACGCGACTCTGGATTGCCGCGTCGCTTCGCTCCTCGCAATGACGAGAGTGGGGGTAACTTGCATCATTCTCTCAAATCACATCCATATTGTAGCAGTGCCAACTGAAGATCGCGGCCGCCCCGCGATGGGGGCGCCAGGGTTCGGCTAGTTCGCGCGCGGCCTTTTCGCTTGGCCGTGCGCCAAGCTGGAGGATGCGGCCGACGGCTTCCTGCACGGCGAGGTCGCCGGCGGGCCAGATGTCGGGGCGCCCTTCGGCGAACAACAGGTAGATTTCGGCCGACCAGCGCCCGATGCCCTTGACCTTGGTGAGCAGCGCGATCGCGTCTTCGTCGTCGGCGGGCAGGGCGTCGAATTTCAGCTCGCCGTCGAGGATCAACTGCGCGAGGCTCTTGGCATAGCCCTGTTTCTGCCCCGACAGGCCGCAGGCGCGCAGCGTGTCGAAGTCGGCGGCGGCGACCGTCTCGGCGGGGCAGCCCTCGCCAAATTGCGCCTCCAGCTTGTTCCAGACCGAGTTGGCCGCGGCGACGCTGACCTGCTGGCCGACGATCGTGCGGAGCAGCGTGGCATAGCCGCGCGCGCGGATGCGCGGTTCGGGATAGCCGACGTTGCCGAGCGCGCGCGCGAAATTGGAATCATTCGCCGCGAGTGCGTCGATTCCCGCGTTCAGCTGCTGCTGGCTGAGGCCCATCGTATATTCTCCTTTTGTTCCGTCGGTCGCCAATAGCAACGCTTGATTTGACAAGCAACGCGCGACATAGCGCCACCAACATCGAAGATATGGGGACTAGCATGGCCAAGCTGATTGTCGTGACGCGCGACGGGACCGAACATGAGATCGAGGGCGACACCAGCCTGACGGTGATGGAGAATATCCGCGACGCCGGGTTCGACGAACTGCTCGCGCTGTGCGGCGGCTGCTGTTCGTGCGCGACCTGCCATGTCCATGTCGAGGCCGGCGCGACCGACCAGTTGCCCGCGATGAGCGAGGACGAGAACGACCTGCTCGATTCGACCACCGACCGCGATGAGGGTTCGCGCCTGTCGTGCCAGATTCCGTTCAGCGAGGCGCTCGACGGGCTGAAGGTGCGGATCGCCGCGGAGGATTGATTCCATCACGTCATCCCGGCGAAAGCCGGGATCGCTTGCATTCCCGATGAACGATAGCGGCCCCAGCTTTCGCTGGGGCGACGATCATTTTGCCGCCGTCGCCACCGCGTAGAGCGCGATCGCCGCGGCGTTCGAGATATTCAGGCTTTCCATGCGCGGCGAGATCGGCAGCTTTGCCAGCACGTCGCAATGCTCCATGACATTGTGGCGCATCCCGTCGCCCTCGGAGCCCAGCACCAGCGCGACGCGGCTGCCGTCGAGTGCCGAGCCGAGCGTCGTTTCGGTGTCGCCCATCAGGCCGATGCGCCAATATTGCGCTTCGGCGATTTCCTCCAATGCGCGCGACAGGTTGACGACGCGGATCCACGGCACGATTTCGAGCGCGCCCGACGCTGAGCGCGCGATGACGCCGTTTTCGGGCGGGCTGTGGCGATCCTGCGTGACGATGGCAGCGGCGTCGAACGCCGCGGCCGAGCGCAGCACCGCGCCGATATTGTGCGGGTCTGTGACCTGGTCGAGGACGATGAGCGGGCGCTTGCTGTCGGCGTCGACCTCTTGCTGCAACAGGTCGCCGAGAAAAACATCCTCGAGCGGGTCGACTTCGATCACCAGTCCCTGATGCGGCGCGTCGCGCGCGACGAGTCGCGCAAGGTCGGTAACCTCGGCGTAGCTGATCGGAATCACCGGCGGCAGGTCGAGCTGGCCGAGCGCTTCGCGGGTGCCCCAGATGCGCTTTACGGTGCGTTCGGGGTTGGCGAGCGCGGCCAGAACGGCGTGGCGGCCCCAGAAGCGAATGGCTTGCCCGCGCGCGTTTTGACTGGCGGGGCGGCGATGGCGGGAAAATTGTCTCATAACGCGCGGCCTTTCCCATGACTGGCATTGACAGGCAAGCCTCGTTTCGCCATTGGACCGCTTCCCAAAGCGGACCCCATGGACAGGTGGCCGAGTGGTTAAAGGCAGCAGACTGTAAATCTGCCCGGGTTTCCGTACGCTGGTTCGAATCCAGCCCTGTCCACCACCCTCCATCAGATAGCGTATCGAACCAGCGACTTTGCGCTGGCCCGCATCGAGCTTAGATCCGGTCGATCTGGAGATGCAGGACTTTCGTGACCAGAGCCAGTTCCGCGGCGCCGATTGTCGACCAGCCCATCGCCTTTTGCGCAACTTTCCTCCGGGTATGGAGCGACGGGATGCTCGATACGAGCAATATCGATTGCACGCGCGATTCGGCCGACACGCCGGGCTCCGACTTGATCCGGGATATCAGCCGCGCGTTGCGTTCGATGCCGGGCAACCACAGGCGAACGTAGAATATATCGAAGGCCGGACCCGGCTCGGCGAGTTCGCGGGCGATGATCCCGCTGCCGAGTCCATAGGTCTCGTTACCCAATATCAGTTCCACCGATGCGGCCATCAGCTTCTTGAGTGCGCCGCGCGCCTCTTCCGGGCCCGATGTCGACGCGATGGTCCGCCTTGCGCCGGCCACGGCGTCATGGTTCGCGCGTTCGAAACGCTCGACTATCTCCCCGGCGCACGCGCGATATAGCCCTTCCTTGCTGCCGAAATAATAGTTCAGCGGCGGAAGCGTCGTATTCGCCCGTTCGGCGATGCGGCGCGTGGTCGTGGATTTGAAACCCGCCGCCCCAAACTCGATCAGCGCCGCGTCCAATATGCGCTGGCGCGATTGGTCGCCCTTGCGCGACGTGTTCGACACAGCGTCTCTTCCGGGCTGTGCAACGGGCCCTTCGACCGAATCTCCCATGGTCATGATCAACCTCAAAGCTCTTTGCTGCAACGAACCCGCCGTGCGTAAAGCAAATGCCCACGGGTTGGCAAACATCCGATTTCCGGCAGAATATCGGGCTTTCGGCGCCCTTTGAGAAAATACTTAGAATACTATTGATTTTCACGATCTCAAAATATATCAGTTGATACATAATAGGAAGGGCCGCGGAGTCGAGGGGCGAAAAGCGCCTCCGGGGACGCCGGCCGTGAACATGGGAGAGAGGGATGACACGCCACCACCGGGCCTTGACGGCGCTCGCCACCGGAAGCTTGATGATCGCGGTTGCCCATCCGGCGGCGGCGCAGGAGGTCGAAGCGACCGGGACGACCGATGCGGCGGGCAGCGAAGACATCATCGTCACCGCCTCGCGCCGCCCGCAAACGCTTCAGGAAGTGCCGATTTCGGTGGGCGTTGTGACGGGCGCCGCGATCGAGCAACAGGGCCAGCGCCTGTTCACCGATCTCCAGTCGTCGGTTCCCAACCTCCAGATCGACAACACCAACGGCAATTACGCGATCACCATCCGCGGGCTCGGGTCGGGCGCGAACAATCTGGCGTTCGAGCAATCGGTCGGGCTGTTCGTCGACGGTGTCTATTCCAGCCGCGCGCGTTCGTTGCAGGTGCCGTTCCTCGACGTCGAGCGTATCGAGGTCGTGCGCGGACCGCAGGGGGCGCTGTTCGGCAAGAACACCAATGCCGGTGCGATCAGCATGGTGACACGCCGCCCGACCCGCGACTTCGAAGCCGAGTTCCGTGCCGGCACCGAACTGGCGGAGGGCGGCATGAATTTCAGCGGCTATCTTTCGGGACCGATCAGCGACACGCTGAGCGTCCGGCTGAGTGGCGGCGCCGGACAGGCCGACGGCTATATCGAAAACCGGCTGACGGGCTTCGACGACAATGGGTCGAAATACCGGTCGGGGCGCGCGCAATTGCTGTGGGAGCCGAGCGAGGATTTCGAAGTCCTGCTCAAGGCCGAAGGGTTCCGGAACGAGATCAACGGGTCGAACGCCGTGTACAACAATATCGGGAACCCGAACTGCAACCTGTGCAATGTCATCCGGGGTGCCAGCGGCGGCGCCGACGCGCAGGACAAGCCCGGTTTCTGGCGGTTCAGCCGCGGCTTCCCCAGGGAATATGATGTCACCAAATCGCGCACCGGCGCGATGACGATGACCTGGACCCCGGGCGACTGGTCGGTCACCTCGATCACCGCCTATCAGGCGGTGGATTCGGAGCGCACGTTCAACACCATTCCCGGCCCGATCAACCTGCTCAACACATTGCAGGCCGAAGAGAGCAGCCAGTTCTTCCAGGAATTGCGCGTTTCGCGCGACGTCGCGGCGGGCATCAACCTGGCGTTCGGCGCGACCTATACCGACGCCGACCTCGATATTCTGCAACTCGTCAGCTACAACGGCAATCTGGTGGGGGCGACGCTGCCGCAGGCCGAAGGGACGCGCGGTTTCAGCCAGACGTCCTGGTCGCTGTCGCCCTTTGCGATCGTCGAGGCGGAACTGACCGATGCGCTGACCTTCGGCGGCAGCCTGCGCTATAGCCATGAAAAGAAGGATGCGCGCGGGACCAGCACCAATGTCGGGCCGCGCATCCCCGCGAACAATCTGGATTTCGACATCAGCGGCAGCCGGACCGAGAAGCTCTGGGATTATTCGCTCCGCCTCCGCTACGAATTCAGCCCGGCGGTGTCGGCCTATGTCAGCTATGCGACGGGCACGAAGGGCGGGGGGTTCCTGTCGAACGACGGACTGCTCCTCTATAATATCCGCAACAACAATGGTCGTTTCGACTTCGACGACGAGCGCGCGCGCGCATGGGAGCTCGGCACGAAAATGCGTCTGTTCGACCGCAGGCTCGACCTCGACATCGCGCTGTTCCGGACGCGCTTCGCCAATTTGCAGGTGTCCTCGTACAACGGCACGGCCTTCATCACCGGCAACGCCGCCAAGGCGACCGCGCAAGGCGTCGAGGTCGAGGCACGCTACCGGCCGAGCTCGGTCGTCAGCCTCGGCGCCACGGGGGCATATCTGGACGCGAAATACAACGATTATCCGGGCGGCCCCTGCCTCTATGACGCGCCGGTGACCTGTACGCCCGCGACGAACAACCTCGCCGGCGTGCGCCTGACCCGCGCGCCCGAATGGAAGGCGTCGGGATATGTGCAGTTCGACGTGCCGGTGGCGGGCGACCTGATCGTCAGCGCCCGCGCCGCCGCCGATTACACTTCGACGTCGTATCTGCAGGGCGACATGAACCCGCTCAATGCGCAGGCGGGCTATGCGAAGGTCGATGCGCGCCTGGCGATCCGGAAGGAAGATGGCGCGTGGGAACTCGCGCTCGTCGGGCGCAATCTCACGAACAAGGTGACCTTCAGCCAGGCGATCAATACGCCGCTGCTCGGCGGGAACAGCCATGTCGTGATGATCAACCCGCCGCGGACGGTCAATCTGGAAGCCGTCCTGCGCTTCTAGGCACCGCATCGATTGGACATGGAAAGGCCCCGAGATGGTTTGGACTGTTGACCGCCGTACATTCGTTGGCGGCCTGGGCGGCGCCGGGGCGCTCGCGGCATCCGGCGCGCGGGCAGGCGCGCCCGCGGCGGACGGGCGCAAGCTCAACATCCTGATGATCGTCACCGATCAGGAACAGAGTATCGCGAGCTTCCCGAAGGGGCTGCTCGAAAAGCTGCCGGGGCACCGCGAACTGATGGCGCGCGGGCTGCTCGTCGAAAATTACCATGTCCAGACG
>NZ_JBOHHT010000039.1:0-42031 GCF_050725655.1 Sphingopyxis sp.
TGGCGGTCTGCAAATGGCAATTTCCCGTGCTTCCGGTGCTCACGTACCAGATGTACGCTGCGCTCCGGGTCACGGAAAACCACCATTTTCGACTCACCCTGAGCTGAATGTCGATTGGTCCTAGTCGGGCTGGTCGGGCGTAGCGGTTGCCGCCTGCCGCCCCGCCATGCGCCCGAAGAAGGTGCAGTCGGCGAGGCTGAGGCCCGAGCTATAGCCATGCCCCCAGCGCGGCAGACCCGACGTGGCGCGGCCCGCGGCATAGATGCCTGAAACGATATGGCCGGCGCGATCGAGCACCTCGCCCGACGGACGGGTGTTGAGGCCGCCGAGCGTGAAGAAGGAAAAGAAGCTGGTGCGGATATTGAGTTCCAGCGCCGCAAAAGGCCCTTCGTCCAGCACTTTCAGCCATTCGGGCGCCTTGTTGAAGATCGGGTCATGGCCTTCGGCGGCGTAGCGGTTGAAGGTGTGAACCGTAGGAGCCAGCGTATCTTTGGGCAGGCCGAGTTCGCGTTCGACCTCCTCCCAGCTGTCGCCGACGGCGGCAATCTCGATCCGCGCAAGGTCGAGCGGTCGCGCGAAAATCGCGTTGTCGACGAGCAGGAAGACGCGGTCGCCCGGCTGGTCGAGCATCGTCCGGCTGACGCGCCCGTGATAGCAATCCTCGTTGATGAAGCGCTGCCCGCGTTCGTTGACGAAAATGCCTTTCACCAGACTTTCGGGCATGATCCACGGGCAGGTGGTGAAAAATTCATCCATGTGGATCGCGTCGCCGCCGACGCCCATGCCCATCACGATGCCCGACCCATTGTCATTTTCGCCGATCGGGTTCGCGAGGCGCAGCGTCTGCGGCGCATGGCGGCGTAGCATGTCCTCGTTCATGCAGAACCCGCCGGTCGCCAGCACCACGCCCTTGCGCGCGCGAATATATCGGGGCTGGCCGTCGATGCGGACGACCAGACCGGTGACGCGGCCATGTGTGTCGGCGATCAGCGACAGCGCGCGCGCGTCGCACCGCACCTCGACCTCGAGCGCCCGGACACGCGCTTCGAATATGTCCATGAGCTTGCGCCCGCCACCCCAGCCCATGAACTGGATCGTGTGTCCGCGCGGCGCGGGGGCGGCGGTTTCGCAAAAGGGCCACGCCGCCTCGCTGCCCGACCAGATCAGCGTGTCGTCTTCGGCGGGCTCGATGATCTTGCCGGGAAGGAATGTCCCCTTGTAGGGGACGCCCTGATCCTTGAGCCATTGATAATGGTTCAGGCTTTCGCGCGCGTAGAGCGCGATCTTCGCGGCGTCGGCGTCGGGACCGCCCGCCATCGTCAGATAGGCTTCGAGCGCGTCGGTGCTATCGTCGAAACCGGCGGCGCGCTGCGCGTCGGTGCCGCCGCCGCCGCCGAGATAGATTTCGCCGCCCGACAGCGCCGAGGCGCCGCCGCTGCCCGAGGCGGCCTCGAACAGCATCACCGCGGCGCCGGCCCCGGCGGCCTCGATCGCCGCGCAGGCGCCCGCAGCGCCGAAGCCGACGATCGCGACATCGGTCTCGGCGTCCCAGCGCTCGACCTGTTCGTGGGCGAAGGGGCGAGCGGCGGAGACGTCGCTCATGCGGCGGTCTCGCGCGCCTTCAGCATGTCGAGTGCGACGTCGACGATCATATCCTCCTGCCCGCCGACCATCTTACGGCGGCCGAGTTCGACGAGGATCGTGCGCGTGTCGAGGCCGTAGGTTTCGGCGGCTTTCTCGGCGTGACGCAGGAAGCTTGAATAGACGCCCGCATAGCCGAGCGCGAGCGTTTCGCGGTCGACGCGGACCGGGCGATCCTGCAGCGGGCGTACCAGATCCTCGGCCGCGTCCATCAACGCGTTGACGTCGCAGCCATGGTTCCAGCCCTTGCGGTCGGCGGCGGCGATGAAGACTTCGAGCGGCGCGTTGCCCGCGCCCGCGCCCATGCCGGTAAGTGAGGCGTCGATGCGCACCGCACCCGCCTGCGCCGCGACGATGCTGTTCGCGGTGCCGAGCGAGAGATTATGATGCGCGTGCATGCCGCGCTGCGTCTCGGGCTTTAGCACGCGGTCATAGGCGTCGAGCCGCGCCTTGACGCCGTCCATGTCAAGCGCGCCGCCGCTATCGGTGACATAGACGCACTGGACGCCATAGCTTTCCATGAGGGCAGCCTGCGCCGCAAGCGCCTCGGGTTCGATCATATGGCTCATCATCAGGAAGCCCGCGACATCCATGCCAAGGTCGCGCGCGATGCCGATATGCTGTTTCGAGACATCGGCCTCGGTGCAATGCGTCGCGACGCGGACCGAGCGAACGCCAAGGTCATAGGCGCGGCGGAGTTCCTCGACCGTGCCGACGCCGGGCAGGATCAGCGTCGTCAGTACCGAGTTGGTGAGGACGTCGGCGACCGCCTCGATCCATTCCCAATCGGTGTGCGCGCCAAAGCCATAGTTGAAGCTGGCGCCTGAAAGCCCGTCGCCATGCGCGACCTCGATCGCATCGACCCCCGCTTCGTCGAGTGCCTTGGCGATCGAGCGGACATGGTCGATGCCGTACATGTGGCGGATCGCGTGCATCCCGTCGCGCAGCGTGACGTCCTGGATATAGAGCTTGTCGCCCGCCTCGACGTTGAATGTCTTCGTCATGCGACCACCTTCTTTCCTTTGCGGATGCGCTCTGCGAGCAGTTCGCCAGTCGCCTTGGCGGCGGCGGTCATGATGTCGAGATTGCCCGAATAGGGGGGCAGGTAATCGCCCGCGCCTTCGACCTCGAGCAGGATCATCGTCTTGATGCCGGTGAACTCGCCGCGGCCGGGAATCTTCAGCTTGTTGTTGTCGCCGAAGCGTTCGAACTGCACTTCCTGCTTCAGACGGTAACCGGGCACATAGGACTGCACCTTCTTCACCATCGCCTCGACGCTGGCGCGGATCGTTTCTTCATCGGCGCCTTCGGACAGGGTGAAGACGGTGTCGCGCATGATCATCGGCGGTTCGGCGGGATTGAGGATGATGATCGCCTTGCCCTGCGCCGCGCCGCCGACCTTTTCGATCGCGCCCGCGGTGGTGCGGGTGAACTCGTCGATATTGGCGCGCGTGCCCGGCCCCGCCGAGCGCGACGACACCGATGCGACGATCTCGGCATAATGGACCGTCGCGACCTGGCTCACCGCGGCGACCATCGGGATCGTCGCCTGCCCGCCGCACGTCACCATATTGACGTTGCCGGCATCGAGATTGTCTTCGCCGTTGACGGTCGGGATCGTATAGGGGCCGATCGCGGCGGGTGTCAGGTCGACGACCTGCTTGCCGTCGGCGCGCAGCGCCGCGTCATGCACCTTGTGCGCATAGGCACTGGTCGCATCGAAGACGATGCCGATCTCGGGATAGACGTCCATCGCTTTGAGCCCATCGATCCCCTCGTGCGTCGTCGCGACGCCGCGTTCGCGCGCCATCGCGAGACCTTCGGATTTCTCATCGATGCCGACCACCGCCACCAGTTCCATATTCTGCGGATATTTGATCATCTTGATCATCAGGTCGGTGCCGATATTGCCCGAACCGATGATCGCTGCTTTCACGCGGGTCATGGATCTTCCTTATACAAAGCGCGCGACGCAATGGCCGAGCGTGCGGCGGCCGTCGCCGAGGATCATTTCAAACGTGTCGCCCTTGGTTGCGGGCGCGAGCGGCACGAGGCTGCCCGACAGGATGATGTCGCCCGCGTCGAGCGTCACGCCATGCGCGCCGAGCGTGTTTGCGAGCCAGGCAACCGCCTGTGCAGGGTTGCCCTGCACGGCACGGCCATATCCTTCGGACAGCGCTGAGCCGTTCTGCGCCACCGCGACATGCAGGTTCGGCAGGTCGAGCCCGCGCGGGTCGATGCGTTCCTTGCCGAGCACGAAGACCCCGCACGAGGCGTTGTCGGCGACGGTGTCGACGATACCGATCTTCCAGTCGGTGATGCGGCTGTCGACGATCTCGAAACAAGGAGCGATGTATTCGGTCGCCGCGATCACGTCGGCGGCGGTGACGCCCGGACCGTTCAGGCTTTCCTTCAGGATGAAGGCGATCTCTGCCTCCGCGCGCGGGGCGATCAGCGCCTTCGCGTCGATGTCGATGTCGCCCTCGACATGCATCCAGTCGGTCAGGAAGCCGAAGTCGGGCTGGTGGACGCCCAGCATGTCCTGCACCGCCTTCGACGTGACGCCGATCTTCTTGCCGACGACGCGCTCGCCGTCCTTCAAGCGCCGCGACAGGAAGTCGAGGCTGATCGCATAGGCGTCGCCGATCGTCAGCGCCGCCTCGCGCGCGATCAGCGGTGCGACGGTGCGCCGACCGCGCAGTGCGTCATAGAGCTCGCGCCCGTAGGTTTCAGCGATGCTCATCGAGGAACTCGATTGCATAGCGGTTGAACTCGCTCGCGCGTTCGACCTGCACCCAGTGGCCGACCTTGTTGAAGGTCATGAAGCGCGCGTCGGGACAGGCGTCGAGAAAGCGTTGCGCGCCGGAGGCGGGGCAAAATTCGTCGTTGAGGCCCCAGAAACCGAGGATCGGCATCGGCAGCTCGCCGAGCCGTGGGGCGAGGTTGGGGGTGCGCATCCGCGCGAGCACATCCTTGGGCTGGGTGCGCGCAACGGCATAACGTTCGGCGACGAGTTCATCGGTAATCGCCGAGGCGTCGTAGACGAGGTTGGAGACGAGTTTTTTCTGATCCTCGACCGTGAAATCGGGGCTGGTGAAATCCCCGACCATCTTGGCGATGCCGGGCATCGCGAAATAGACGGGCAACTCCTCGATGCAGCCCGGCGCCATCAGCACTAGCTTTGTCGCGAAACCGGGATGATCGAGCGCCATCTGCACCGCGACCCCGCCGCCGAGCGAATTGCCGACGAGGATCGCTTCGGTGACGCCGGCCTGGGTCAGCGCCTCGAACAGCGTGTCGGTGAAGAGCGCGAGCGTATAGTCGATGTCTTCGGGTTTCGACGAGGCGCCATAGCCGATCAGGTCGGGCAGGATGACGCGGTAGCCGGCCGCGACGAACGCGTCGACATTCTGCCGGAAATTCGACAGTCCCGACGCGCCGGGGCCGCTGCCGTGGATGAATATGACGGGGCGGCCTTCGCCGACCTCCTTGATATGGATGTCATATCCGCCCGCGACGCGGCGAGTCGTTTCCTTCATCTCTCCCATGGCGGTTTCCTCTTACATGAATGTGAAGGCGGGCGGTTCGCCGAGCATCGTCATCACGACGTCGGTGGTGCGGTTGCCCGGGTCGTTCGCGACGTGCGCGCGCGCCGCGTTGAGGTCGAGCCACGGCTGGATGATCGCGCTCGACATATAGACGGCGCGGCCGCCGAGGAGCTGGACCACGCCGTCGACGAGTTCGGCGAGCCGCCGCACGACGGTCGAGGACTGGTAGGCATAGAGCGCGCGTTCCTCGAGCGTGATCGGCTCGCCGCTTGTCGCTTTCGCCATCAACCGGTCGAATGTCGTCTGGTGCGTCAGCTCCATCTCGAGGATCTGCGCATGCGCCTTTGCGATCGCGCCGTGGAGCAGCGGATCGGCTTTCGACGCCTTGCCGGTGTTGGTCGAAATGCGGCCCTGCATGATCTCCATCGCGGCATTCACCGCCGCGCGCGCGCCGCCGAACGCCGCGGTCGACACCGAGCGGACGAAGATCTGCGCCCAGGGCAGGCGATAGAGCGGGCCGTCATTCTCGGCCTGGCCGGGATTGGTGCAGGCGAACCCGTCGCTCGCCCGGTGGGTGCGATGCTCGGGGACGAAGATGCGCTCGACGAGGATGTCGAAGCTGCCGGTGCCCTGCAGCCCAAAGACATCCCACGTCCCCTCGATGACCTGATAGTCGCCGCGCGGAAGCAGGAAGGTGCGCATATCGGGCGGGCCGCCGTCGGTGTCGAAGTTGAGCGCGCCGAGCAGCACCCAGCCGCAATGCGTCGAGCCCGAGGAAAAGCCCCAGCGGCCCGAGAGGTAAAAGCCGCCCTCGACCTTCTCGACCTTGCCCACCGGCTGATAGGTCGACGAGACGAGCATCGCGCCGCCATTGTCGCCCCATACCTCGCGCTGCGCTTCGTCGTGGAAGAGCGCGAGTTCATAGGGGTGGCAGCCGAGGACGCCATAGATCCAGCCCGTCGACATGCAACCTTCGGCGAGCGCCTTCTGCACCTCGAAAAAGACATTGGGGTGCATCTCATAGCCGCCCCAGCGCTTCGGCTGCAGGATACGGAAAAATCCGGCGCCCTGCATCTCGGCAACGGTCGCTGCCGGGACGTTGCCGTCGAGCGTCGTCTGGCGCGCGCGCGCCTTCAGCGTCGGGATCATCGCGCGCGCGCGCTCGATCAGCGCGGCGGGGGTGGGCAGGGCGGTGTCGGCGGTTTGCTGCGGGGCGGTGGCCATATGCTCTCCTCGGGATATTCATGCGCTTGCGGGAGGCCGCGTTGCGATATCACTCCTGTATTCGTAGTGAATGATGCATTTCTCTACGCAAGCTGTCAATCCGGATTCTATGCAAAATGCCGCTTCGGGCCATTCGAAGGGGCGGGCTGCGTATCGGGGCGGGCGGCGGTGATACGCAAAGTGTCGCTTGCCGTAGCGGCGTTCAGGGCTTCGGATTGATCGATTGACAGCGATAAGTGCGGTTTGATGAGGCTAAATATACGGTTTGCGTATTTTTTAACGCAAATTTCTACGTATCATACTTGATGTGACGTATATTCGCTTGTAGCTTGCGCTCGATTCAGGGTGCCGGAGCACCCGTCCGCAGGGGATGAGTGAATGGCAATCAGGTCACTGGCCTATGTTGTGGTCGATACGGCCGATGTCGAAGCCTGGCGCGCCTATGCCGAGCAGGTGCTGGGAATGCAGGCGATCGACCATGAGGGCGGGCTGCGCCTGCGCATGGACGAGCGCCCGTTCCGCATGCTGATTCGCAAGGCGGATGGCGAAGGCTTCCACGCCGCCGGCCTGGTTTATCCCGACAAAGCCGCATTCGATCGCGGCATCGCGGGGCTCCGCGACGCAGGCATCGCGGTCGAGCCGGCGTCGGAGGAAGAGGCGAAGGATCGCCATGTCGTCGAGTTCGTGCGCTGCACCGATCCTTCGGGCAACCGGCTCGAACTCGGCTGGGGCCGCGTCGTCGACGGCAACCCGTTCGTCTCGCCCGCGGGCGTATCCGAATTCGTCACCGGCGAGATGGGGATGGGGCATGTCGTCTTCCCCGCGGCGAAGCTTGCGGAGACGCGCGCTTTCTATGTCGACCTGCTCGGCTTCGGCGACAGCGACGAGATGCGCGTCTATATGCAGGGCGGCGGACCCGAGGATCCGGGGCTCGGCCTCCATTTCCTCCACTGCGACAATCCGCGCCACCATAGCGTCGCGCTCGCCGAATTCCCCGTGCCGAGCGGGCTCGTCCACATGATGGTCGAAGTGCCGGGCCTCGACGATGTCGGCCGCGCGCTAGACCGCGCGAAGGCGGCGAATGTCCATATCTCGTCGAGCCTCGGCAAGCATATGAACGACAAGATGGTCAGCTTTTACATGCGCAGCCCCGGCGGCTTCGACATCGAATATGGCTTCGGCGGCATCCAGCCCGACTGGGCCAGCTTCACCCCGACGATCAGCCTCAAGGAAGACGAATGGGGTCATCATTGGGATTTTGGCGGCTGACGTCGCGCTGAACCCCCCACCCCAAATTTGGAGAGAGACATCATGCCCAGCCACGAGGATATGGTCCGCGCCGTCGAGCGCTATGTCGAGGCGTTCGACAAGGGTGACGCCGACATGGCGTCGAACCTCTACGCCGCCGACGCGACGGTCGAGGATCCGATCGGCACCCCGATCCACAAGGGACGCGACGCGATCCACGCCTTTTATGCGATGTCCATGCAGGCGGGCGCCAAGCTTCGCCTCGACGGCCCGGTGCGCACCGGCGGTGACACTGCCGCCTTCGCCTTCACCGTGCTCGTCGATTTCGGCGGGCCGAAGGAGATCGAGGTGATCGACACTTTCAAATTCGATGCCGAGGGCAAGGTGACCGAGATGCGCGCCTATTGGAGCCCTGCCAACATGCGCAGCAGCGGGACGGAATGACGATGCGCGAAGCCGCCATCGTTTCGACCGCGCGCACCGGCGTCGGCAAAGCCTATCGCGGTGCTTTCAACGACACCGAGGCACCGGTGCTGGCGGCGCATGTCGTCAACGCCGCGATCGAACGCGCCGGGATCGATCCGGCGCGGATCGACGACGTCTATCTGGGGGTCGGCAATCACTGGAACACGCAGAGCTATAATCTCGGCCGGCTGGCCGTCCATGGTTCGGTGCTCCCCGATTCGACCGGGGGCTTCACGCTCGACCGCAAATGCTCGTCGGGGCTCAACGCGCTCGCGCTCGCCGCGCGCGGCATCATGTGCAACGAGATCGACGTCGCGGTGGCGGGCGGGATGGAAAGCATCTCGCTCACACTTAACAAACACACCCCGGCCTTTCGCAACCGTTCCGAGTTCATCAAGGCCGCCGACAATCATGCCTATATGGCGATGATCGAGACCGCCGAGATCGTCGCCGACCGCTATGGCGTCAGCCGCGAGGCGCAGGACGCGTTCGCCGCGGCCAGCCAGCAGCGCGCGGGTGCGGCGCAGGCCGCGGGCCGCTTCACGCAAGAAATCGTGCCGATCACCGTCGCCAGGGCGCTGTTCGACAAGGAAGGCAATGAAACCGGCAAGGAAGATGTGACGCTGGCGCATGATGAGGGCGTGCGCGGCGACACCACCGCAGACAAGCTCGCGGGCCTGAAGCCCGTGTTCAAGGACGGGCTGGTCGTCAAGGAGGGCCGCCATATCACCGCGGGCAACGCCAGCCAGCTGTCTGACGGTGCCTCGGCGCAGGTCGTGATGGACCGCGCGATGGCCGAGAAGGAGGGACTGCCGATCCTCGGCATCTATCGCGGTTTTCAGGTCGCGGGCTGCAAGGCCGAGGAAATGGGCATCGGCCCGGTCTTCGCCATCCCCAAGCTGCTCGAACGCGCTGGCCTGAAGGTCGACGACATCGGGCTATGGGAGATCAACGAGGCATTCGCCAGCCAGGCGCTTTACTGCCGCGACACGCTCGGCATCGATCCGGGTAAGCTCAACGTCAACGGCGGGGGCATCGCGATCGGCCATCCCTTCGGGATGACGGGTTCGCGCCTCGTCGGCCATGCACTGATCGAGGGCAAGCGTCGCGGCATCCGCTATGCCGTGGTCTCGATGTGCGTCGCCGGCGGCATGGGCGCCGCGGGCCTGTTCGAAATCGTCTGAAGAAGGAGGCAGCGATGACGCCGTTGTTCGAAGGAAAAATCGCATTCGTGACCGGCGGGGGCAGCGGCATCGGCCGCGCCGCCGCGCTGGCCTTTGCCGCCGAGGGCGCGAAGGTCGCGATCGGCGACCTCAATGGCGACAGCGCCGCCGAAACCGCCGCGTTGATCCGCGCCGAGGGCGGCGAGGCGCATCATGGCGCGCTCGACGTCACCGACGGGGGTGCGGTCGATGCCTTTGTCGACGATGTCGTGCTGCGCTGGGGACGGCTCGACTGCGCTTTCAACAATGCGGGGGTCTCGCTCGAGGGGATGGAAACGCCGTGGGGCGACCTTGCCGCCTATGACCGCACCATCGCGGTCAACCAGCGCGGGCTGCTGCTCTGCATGGCCGCCGAACTTCGCCATATGGAAAAGGCGGGGCGCGGCGCGATCGTCAACACCGCGTCGATCGCGGGCATGGCGGGTGCGGGCGGCGCGGGCTATTGCGGGTCGAAGCATGCGGTCGTCGGGCTCACGCGCTCGGCGGCGATGCGCTACGCCGCGCAAGGCATCCGCATCAACGCGGTCTGCCCCGGTGCGATCCGCACCCCGATGGTCGATGCGGTGGTGAAAGAGGAAGCCGCGGCGCGCTTCGTGGCCGAAATGCATCCGATGAACCGCATCGGCGAAGCGCATGAAATCGCTGACGCGGTGATCTTCCTCTGCTCGGACAGGGCGAGCTTCATCACCGGCCACCCGCTCGCGGTCGACGGCGGCTATCTGGCGCGCTGAGCAAACAGCCGTCATCCGGGCCATCATCGGAATGACGGATTTGGGTCGTTTGCGGTCGTCCAAGTATGAGCAGGCTCGAACCACCGCTATGGGGTGGGAAGCGGACCTTCCATTGCCCCAACCCCTCTCCTTCAGGGGAGGGGCAGCGAGACTTGGGAGCTTGCTCCCTAGTCGCAGCGGGGTGGGGGCTCGCAACCTTGCGCAAGGCCGATGGCCCCCACCCCAACCCCTCCCCTGAAGGGGAGGGGCTTAATGGCGCTACGGCAACTACCGGTCGAAAGCTGTCATTCCTGTTCCCCGGCGAAGCCGGGGCCCAGCGCGTAAACAGGCAACGCCGGCTTTTTGACGCCATGGGCCCCGGCTCTCGCCCGGATGACGTTGGTGTTATGCATTCCCCCGCGTCGCGTGGCGCGCGGCGAGCCAGCCGAAGGTCATCGCGGGGCCCAGCGTGGCGCCCGCGCCCGGATAGGTCCGTCCCATCGCCGCCGCCGAGGCGTTGCCGATCGCATAGAGGCCGCCGAGCGGCCTGCCGTCCTCGCCCAGCACCCGGCCGTTGTCGTCGGTGAGCAGTCCGCCGTTGGTGCCAAGGTCGCACGGATAGATGGGGATGGCGTAAAAGGGCACTTCGGCGATCGGCGCGAGCGTCGGATTCGGCGTCACCGACGCATCGCCATAATGCCGGTCATAGGCGGAGGCGCCGCGGCCGAAGTCGGGATCCTCGCCCTTTGCCGCGTGGGCGTTGAAGCGTGCGATTTCTTTGGAGAGTATGGCGGCATCGACGCCGATCTCCTTCGCCAGCCCGGCAATCGTTCCGGCCTTCTTCAATATCTTGCGCATCGCCTCGGGGATGCGACCATCGGCCGACGGCTTGCCCGCCATCATCGGGCCCAGCATATATTTGCCGCGATAGCGCGCATCGAACACGAACCATGAGGGGGCCGTGGGCGCTTCGGGGGTGTTGCAGCGGTGCATCTCGCCCCCCGCGACGTGATAGGACGCCGCCTCGTTCATGTAGCGGCGACCCGCCTGATTGATGATGATCGAGGAGGGCAATGCGCGCTCGACGAACATGATCCGTGCGCGGTCCTCACCTTCGAGGAGGAAGCCCGGCCCCCACCAGGCCGAATCCATCAGCGCGGTCGCGGCGCCCGCCGCGAGTCCGGTCTTCAGGCCGTCGCCGGTGTTGCTCGGCACCCCGGCGCTCCAGTCGGCCGAGGTCGGTTGCGGCAGATATTTCGCGCGCAGCGCCGCATCATGGTCGAAACCGCCGCTCGCAATAATCACGCCGCGGCGCGCGCGGACCTCGATCCGCTGGCCGTCGCGTTCGACGATCGCGCCCGTGATCCCGCTCTTGTCCTGAACCAGTTCGACCATCGGCGCATTCAGCCAGAGCGGCACGCCCTTTTCGTCGATCGACAGCTTGAGCCGTCCGATCAGCGCGTTGCCGCCGGTCAGCCGCCGCGAGCGCTTGGTTTTGAAGCGCCAGGGCAGGTCGAACATATATTTGAGCATCAGCTTGAACAGCAGCGGCTTGGCGCCGGGGCTCATGGTCAGGAGCAGCTTCGCCTCCTCCATCGTCCAGGTGAAGCGGCCAAAGGTCAGCGTCAGCGTGTGCGGCGGTTCCATCCGCTCGAAATCCGGACCCAGCTTGTCGGCCATCAGCGGGATGGGGTCGTGCGTCCGCCACCCGTCGCGCGCGCCTGCAACGTCCATATGATAGTCGGAATAGGCATAGGCGGTGTAATGGACCTGCGACCGCTCTTCGAGATAGCTCAGCATCCGGTGCGCATTGTCGACATAGGTCGCGAGCTTGGTTTCGGGCACGTCGTCGCCGATCAGCGTCTTGATATAGCCCAGCGCTTCTTCGGGATCGTCGGCATGCCCCTTGGCGCGCGCGTCGTCGCTGTTCGGAATCCAGATGCCGCCGCCCGAGGTCGCCGAGGTCCCGCCATAACGTGCGCTTTTCTCGACAACCAGCACATCGGCGCCGGCATCGGCCGCGGTGAAAGCCGCGGTCAACGCGCCCGCGCCCGATCCGATCACCAGAATATCGACTTCGTGAACGGCCACCCTTATCGCTCCTACCTCGAAAAACTCGCTCTTTTCGACCTGCATTCCGTTCTACATAAGGATTGCGTTTTTGAAAGAGAAAATCTTTACGCAAACTGTTATATATTATGCGCCGCAAGCGATGAATGTTGACAGGGACGCGGCGATACGGTCTGTGGATGCCTATCGATGGTGTCGATGCGCCGTCGCACGGGGTGCAGGTTTAGCTTGGGAGAATGGGCGTTGCGAACCGCAACCAAGGCCGGGAAAAGGACGCGGGGCAAGGCCGCGAACGCGAACCAGGGTGACGGGCTGCCCGCGCTCGACGATGTCGATGAGCAGATTATCGCCGCGCTTCGCAAGAACGGCCGGATCGCAAACCGCGACATCGCGCGCGAGATGGGGCTGAACGAAGCGACGGTGCGCACGCGCCTGCGCCGGCTCGAGGATGCCAGCATGGTGCGCGTCGTCGCGATGCGCGATCTTTCGGCGATGGGCTTTGGCTATCTGGCGCCCGTCGGCGTGCAGGTGAAAGGGCGGTCTGCGGGCGAGGTCGGCGCCGAGATCGCCGAGCTGGAACGCGTCATCACCGTCAACGTCGCGATCGGAACGCATGACCTCGAAATCCAGGTGGTCGCCGAAACGCTGGAGGAGATGCAGCATCTTCTGACCGGTGTGATCGCCAAGATCGACGGGGTCGAACGGCTGTTCCCCAGCCTTGCGCTCAAGGTTTTCAAATATAATCCGGAATGGGCACCGCTATGAGCGCCAGGATCAGTCTCGACGAGCTCGATCACAAGATCATCGAACGGCTCGGCCACGACGCGCGGGTTTCGAACCGCGAGATCGGCCGCGAATTCGACCTGACCGAAGGGACGATCCGCTCGCGTCTCAAGCGGTTGCTCGACAACAGGGTGATCCGCGTCGCCGCGGTCACCAACGCCAACCGGCTCCGCAACCCGATCCTCGCCTATCTCTGGGTCGAGGCGGACAGCGCCGCCGACATCGAGAAGGTCGCGGAGAGCCTCGCGAGCCTGCCCGAGATCGGCTTTGTCGCGACGACGCTGGGCCGCGCCGACGTGCTCGCGATGACGCTGGTCGAAAACGGCAATGAACTCACCGATTTCCTGCATCAGACGATCGACAAGATCCCCGGCGTCCGGCGCGTTCGCTACAGCCTGGGACAGCATTTCATCAAGCACGACTATCGCTGGTGCGCGCTGGTCGATTGAGCCGACAATCTATCCCGCTACCCAGTTCGCGCTGATCCCGTCGTCGGCGAGCATGCCGTCGACGATCGCGCGCGGTTCGGAACGGCTATAGCTGATCCGCCACCCCTCGGGGGTGCGGCGATAGCGGTCGTGATAGAAATTGGCGAGCAGCCGGAAGCTTTTGGCGCGCGGGTCATAGGTCGCATAGCCCAGATTCCAGCGCGCGCTGGCCTCGTCGCCCTTCACCTCGATCTCCGCATTATGCCCCTGATGCACGTCGGTGATCGGCGTGGTCGCCGCCATCTGCGTGAACACACCGATCAGCCCGTCGAGGTCGAATTCCCCGACGGGCGGAAAGTCGATCACCGCATCCTCGGTGAAGCAGGCGCGGATCGCGCCCACATCCTTGGCGTCGCAGGCATTCAGGTAACGCGCCTTCAGGCGGCGGATGTCGCTTTCGGCTTCGAGCCGCGCGATACGGGATTCAAGGTCGGTCATCGGTAAGGATTATCCTGGTTTCGGGGACGGGGTGGTCGGTGGCGCCGATCCAGCGCAGCAACATGGTGCCCTGATGGTGCCCCGCGGTGTCGATCCAGTTGCCGAAACCCGGATCGTGCGGGCCGACGACCAGCGTCAGCGTGCCGTCGTCGTTCAGCCGCGCGCTATGTCCGTTCACATGGATGCGGTGATGGCGATAATCGAGCGATTCCATCCAGTAATTGTCGAGCTGAAAATTCCAGAAGCTGCATTGGGGCACGCGCGTATCGATCCGCAGCGCCTCGCCGGGTTCGAGCTGCCACCAGCCATGGAGGTAAAAGATCGTCGGATCGCCGCCCGCGCGAAAAAAAGGCGTCTGGTCGATCGTCGCGAGCTTGTTCATCTGGTTCGCACGAAAATCCTCGGTCCACTGAACGAAGGTCCGCGCCGTGCCGGCAACAAAGGCGGTGGTGCGCTCCAGCGCCGCCGCGAGCGTGTCGGCGGACAGCGGCGCGGGGTGGGCGGGGCCATCGATCGCCTCGATCGCCACCGCTGCCGGTACTTCGTTCGCGCGGTCGAGAAAGGTCTGGCGCACGATCACCATCGAACTGTCGTCGGCCAGCGGCAGCCAGTTGCCGTCCGCCTTCTCGCGGCTGACGATGATCTCGAACGACCCGTCGGGCGCGACCGCCATGTCGGCCGAATCGATCTCGCCGGTCGAGGCCATCGTGCCATCGACGGCATAGCGATTGGCCTTGGTGCCAAAGCTCAGGATCGGCACGCTGCCGCGTGTGCCCCGGATGCGATAGCGCCGCGCGCCCGAAACGCTCGCGTTCATATAGATATTGTCGGGATTGTCGGCGCCGATCTTCGCCGTTTCGTGCGAGGCGGCGTAGAAGCTTGGAAAATCGGGATCGGCATGTTCGAGCTGCATGTCGAGCGCGATGCGCAGCAGCCGGGTCAGATAGCGATAGCCCTCGGCGCGGTCGAGCGGATTGGCGGCCGCCCCGGCGCCGGTGACGATCTCGCCCGCGGCTTCCAACCGGCGGCAGAAATCGCGCCAGACATCGGGCGAAAGCATGCGGTCGCTCGTCATCGTCATGGCGCCATATACTGGCCGCCGTTGACGTCGAGCGTCGCGCCGGTGACCATTTTCGCATAATCGGAAAGGAAGAAGAGCACGCTCTTGGCGCAGTCCTCCTCGGGCGGAATGATGCCGAGCGGGATGCGCCCGGTGATCTCGCCGATCACCGTATCGCGGTCCTGCCCGCCCGCGGCGGCGCGGTCGATATAGTCATAGACGGGCTTGCCGCCGATCCAGCCCATCCGCGTCGCATTGACCCGGATGTTGAAGCGGCCAAGATCATTGGCCATATGCTTGGTCATCGTGGTGAGGCCGCCTTTGCCGGTGGCATAACCGCCCTCGCCGGAGAAGGGGCTGACCTGCGACATGGTGGCGACGTTAACCACCGCGCCGCCGCCCTGCGCTTTCATCGCGGGAAGCACCGCCTGCGTCATCCGTAGCGCGCCGAGGCAATTGACGTCGAACACCTTGGCCCAATCCTCGGGATCGGCCTCGTCCACCGTCACCCACGCGCCGTGGATATAGGCGGTGTTGACCAGCCCGTCGATCCGCCCGAACGCGTCGGCCGTCGCTTTGGCGAGCGCCGCGCACTGGCCGGCATCGCCGACATCGGTCGGCACCGCGATCGCCTCGCCGCCGCTCGCGCGAATCTCATCGGCGACCGCGTCGATGAAATCCTTGTTGCGCGCGCCGATCCCGACCCTGGCGCCCTCGGCGGCGGCAATCCGCGCCATCGCTTGCCCCATGCCGGGGCCGACGCCGCTGATAATGATGACCTTGTTCTCAAGTAGGCTCGGCATATTTCTCTCCCGCAAATATGGATTTGAGTTCGGGGTCGAGCGCGTTGCCGACCTCCGGGCAATGCGTTCCTGACGCGCCGTACATCGCGGCGACGCAGCGGTTGCACGCGGTGCAGCCCGAAACATCGGAGGCCCCGCTCTGCCATTTCGCGATCAGCGCCGGATCGTGGATCAACGCGCGCGCCAATGCGATCGCCTCAAACCCTTCGGCCGCCGCCTGCCGCGCCCCGGCGAGCGACTGGATGCCCCCCAGATAGGCGAGCTTCATCGGCGTCCGGCCCAGCGCCGCCTTCAGCTTCAGCGCGGGCTCCATCAGATAATTTTCGCGGAATGGCGGCAGTGTGGGAACGCTACGCTTGAGGATCGCAAATTGCAGCTTCGCCAGCAGCCCGCCCTGCATCGCGGCGAGATCGTCATAGGGCAGCGCGCTGCCGAACATCGCCCATGTGCTTTCGATATTGCGCCCCGCCGACAGGACCAGCATGTCCGCCCCGGCCGCTTCGAGCGCGCGCGCGGTCACAATCGCGTCGTCGACCGTCGCGCCGCCCCGCACCGCATCGGTCAGGTTGATCTTGGCGAGGATCGCGAGCCGTCCGCCGGTCGCCCGCTTGACCGCCGCCAGCACCTCGGCCGGAAAGCGCGCGCGGTTCGCGGCCGATCCGCCATAACCATCCTTGCGGAAGTTGGAGAGCGGAGAGATGAACTGGTTGAGAAGATAACCATGCCCCATATGGATTTCGAGCGCGTCGAAACCCGCCTCTTCGGCCCGCTCTGCGGCGCGCTCGAACTCGCCCGTCACCATCTCCATGTCGGCGCGTGTCATCGCGCGCTGAAGGAAGCGGCCCTTGAGCACCCCCATCTTGTCGATCCCCGCCGACGCCGACATCGCGCGCGGGGTCGACAGGTCGTCGATCTGGCAGAAGCTGCCGCCATGGGTGATCTGCGCCGAAGCCTTGGCGCCCTCGGCATGGATCGCATCGGTGACCGCGCGGTAATGCGGCACGCTTTCGCGGCTCAGCATTCCCTGCCCGGGCAGCGTGCGCCCATCGGGCGAGACCGCGAGATAGGCGAGCGTCGTCATCCCCACGCCGCCGCGTGCATAGGCACGGTGAAAATCGAGGAGCGCGCGGGTGGGGAACGTCTCCTTGCTCATCATCTCGTTCGCCCCCGAACGGATGAAGCGGTTGCGCAGGGTGGCCGGCCCGATCCGGACCGGGTCGAAGGGATCGGCCGTGCTCATGGCGCGGGCTCGGGCGTGAAATCGGCGGGCGGGTCCTTGACCCAGAAATCGGCTTCGGTGCGGCTCGCGATCCGCCAGCCAGCGGGCGTCCGCACCAGATCGTCGACATAGGTGCAGCCGAGCAGGAACAGATGATCGCCTTCCCGCCGCGCAAGCTGCATCGGGTTGAACAGCATCGTCTTTGCGGTCGCGCGGTCGCCGTCGAGCCGGATCAGCGGCAGCCCGATCAGATGCTGGGTGAGGGGGAAGGGGGCGAGCGCCTTGGCCAGCCAGGGCTTGATCTCCGCCCAACTGCCCTGCGCGCCGCCGGTGACGCGATAGTCGATCGCGGCGTCTGGCGTAAACACCGCGTCGAGCGCGTCATAATCCTTGGCGTCGATCGCAAAGACATAGGCGGCGAGCAATTGCTGGATTTCGATGATGTCCAAGGCCGTTTGCATCGCCGCCTGTCCCTTAGCCGAGATTCGCGCGCATCACGGTTGCCCGGTCAGGCTTGCCGGCGCGCCGGGCAGGAAGGGCTGGTAATAGCCCGCCGACCATCCACCATCGACCGCCAGCTCGGCGCCGCTGATATAGCTGGCATCGTCGGAGGCGATGAACAGGCTGGCGCGCGCGATCTCCTCGGGTTCGCCGATGCGCTGGAGCGGCACACGCTCATAGCCGATATTGACCGCGTCGCCGGTCAGGCCGGTCGGATTGCCCATCTGGGTGTTCACGCCGCCGGGATGGACGGTGCAGACACGAATGCCGCGCGGCCCCAGCTCATAGGCGAGCGATTTCGACAGCCCGCGCACCGCCCATTTGCTCGCGGTGTAGGCCGACAGGCCGTTGCAGCCGCGCAGGCCGTCGACCGAAGAGATGTTGACGATCACGCCACGCCCGGCCTCGATCATCGCGCGCGCGGCGTATTTGGCGCCGAGCATCGTTCCCATCACATTGATCGCAAGGACGCGCTCGATGTCCTCGGCGGGCATCGCCTCGATCGGGCTGAAATGCACGATCGCGGCATTGTTGATCAGGATGTCGAGCTTGCCGAAGCGCTGGACCGTCGCGGCGACGACGCGTTCCCAGTCGGCTTCGGACCGCACGTCGAGCTTCTCGAAGACGGCACTCTCGCCGATTTCGCTCGCGGTTTCCTGTCCCTTGTCCTCGATCACGTCGCAGAGCACCACCTTGGCGCCCTCGGCCGCGAAGAGCCGCGCGGTCGCAGCGCCCATGCCCTGCGCCGCACCCGTAATAATCGCGACTTTACCTGCGAGTCTTGCCACGCATTTTCTCCTGATTTCTGTCTGTGCTGCCGCCCTCAGGCGACCTTCTGTTCGAAAGGTGCGGACAAGGTGCCGCGGGTGACATGCGTGCCGTTGACGCGCTTCTGGAATTCCTCGGCGCGAGCACGGCTGTTGTAGAATTGGCGATACCAGATACGCAATTTGCCGATCGGGCCGTCGCCCTGCACCGCCATCGGATTGATGCACGGTTTCTTGTTCGACCAGATTTCGAAATCCTGCGCAAAGGCGGCGCACGCCGCGGCCTGATAGGCGCGCGCCATCGCGACATCATCGGCGGTCGGCTCGGCATTGGGCACCTTGACCAGCAGCGCGTGCCACACCTTCACTACCCCGTCGTCGACGGGGGTGTGCGCGATCATGATGATCGAGGGGAATTGCCCCGACATGCGCGACTGCAGAATGCCCGGACCGGTATACCAGGTGTCGGTTTCGAGCGGCGCGTCGCCCTGGAGCGTGCGGTGTCCGGCCTTCAGCCGCTGAACGATGCGATGGCCGTCGAAGTCATTCTCGAACACATCGACGGCCTCGTTGCCGTGCACAGGCTCGAAATGCGCGCGGTCGGCCATATTGTCGAGGATCTCGACCGGATGGCTGGCGAGTTCGCCCAACCGGTCGAGTTCCCATTTCACCCAATGCGGCTGATAATATTCCTCGAACGGCGGCAGCTCATATTCGGGTTCGAGTCCCTCGGGGTCGTGCCACATCCAGATGCAGCCCGCGCGTTCGATCACCGGCCAGTTTTCGAGCTTCGCCGCCGCCGGGATCTTTTGCGGCGAATAGGGGATCTGGTTGCACTTGCCGTCGGGGCCAAAGCGCCAGCCATGATAGGGGCAGCGGATCGATTCCCCCTGCACATGCTCATTGTCGCGGATCACGAAGCTCGTTTCGTTCTTCGCCAGGTGCGCGCCCATGTGCGGGCAATAGGCGTCGACCAGATAAACCTGCCCCGACTCGCCGCGGTACAGCACCCGGTCACGCCCGAAAAAGCGGACGGCGAGCGGTTTCGTCCCTTCCAGTTCGGCGGCGGCGGCGATCATGAACCAGCCGCGCGGAAAAGCCTGGTCGCCCAGTCCATAGTCTGCGGTTGTCGCCATTGGAAATCTCCCATCTGCCCGGTTTCGCATCAGGCATTGTCACTATGCGTTTTGAAAACTTGCGATCTCATCGCATTTCGATAACATATTTCATCATTTGCGACGTTATGCAATATTTTGTGGATCAAGGAGGGCGAAGATGAGTGCATGTCCGCAGTTTCCCGAAGGCGCGACGCTGATTTTCGGCGCCACCGGCGGCATCGGCGCGGCGGTTGCCGGCGAGTTCGCCGCGGCGGGGAGCGACGTGGCGATCGCATGGCGATCGAAACGATCGGAAGCCGAAGCGCTGGCCCGAACCGTCGAATCGGGAGGGCGTAATGCCAGCCTGCACCAATGCGACGTCACCGACGATATGGCGTTGTCCGCCGCCATCGCCGACGCGATCACCACACACGGCCGCATCCACACCATGCTGTGGGGTGCCGGCCCGCTCGTCGCGCAGGTCCACCTTGCCGACACGACGCCCGAACAATGGCGCCGGGCGATCGATGTCGAGGTCCACGGCTTTTTCAACGCCACGCACCGCATCCTTCCGCACATGCGCGAGCAGGGCGGCGGCTCGTTCGTTCATCTGGGGTCGGCGGGTGACTTGCGCTGGCCCGACAAGGACGGCCTGTCGGTTGCGCCCAAGGCCGCGAACGAAGCGCTGGTCCGCGGCATCGCGCGCGAGGAGGGGAAGCACGGCATCCGCGCCAACTCCATCCTCGTCGGCGTGATCGAGGCCGGCATGTTCCTCGAACTTTCGAAACAGGGCGTGTTCGACGACGCATGGGCCGCCGAGGTCCACAAGAATCTCGCACTCAAGCGTTGGGGTCGCCCCGAAGAAATCGGTCATGCCGCGGTCTTCCTTGCCTCGTCCAAAGCTGCCTACATCACGGGGCAGCAGATTGCGGTCGCGGGCGGTTACGGGGTCTGACGCGACGGCGCAGACCCCGGCACCCTTGTTACGCCACGGCTTCCATCGCGAAAGCGGCCCGCAATCCCCGCGCCGCCGTTCCCACCGCGACATCGGCCTGCGGCAGCATGCCCAGCATGCTGGCAAAGCCATGGATCACACCGGGGAAATGGTCATGCGTCACCGTCACGCCCGCCGCCTTCAGCGCTTCGGCATAGGCGATGCCCTCGTCGCGCAGCGGGTCGAACTCGGCGGTGACGATCGTCGCCGACGGCAGGCCGGCCAGGCTGTCGGCGCGGATCGGGGTCGCAAGGGCGCCGGCGGTGCGACCGGCATCGCCCAGATATTGCGCCCAGAACCACTGCATCATTTCGCTGCTCAGCATATAGCCGGTGGCGTTCTCGATATGGGAAGCACGGGTGAAATCATTGTCGACGACGGGATAGAGCAGCAGCTGGTGCGCGATCGCGGGCCCGCCCTCGTCGCGCGCCGCGAGGCACAGCGCCGCGGACAAGTTGCCGCCCGCGCTGTCGCCGCCGATCGCGATCCGGCCGGCGTCGATACCGAGGGTGCTGGCCTGCGCCACCGCGGCGACGACGGCGGCGCGGACGGTGTCGAGCGCGGCCGGGTAACGATGCTCGGGCGAGAGCGGATATTCGAGCGAGAGCACCGCGATCTCGGCCGCCGCGGCGAGCGCGCGGCACAGCGGGTCATGGGTGTCGAGCGTCCCGAACACCCAGCCGCCGCCGTGAACGAAGACGAGCAGCGGCAGCGTCACCCCGGGCATCGGGTGATAAAGGCGCGCCTTCACGGCGCCCGCGCGGGTATCGAGCGTCACGTCGCGAACTTCGGCGACGCCGGCCTTGGGTACGGGCATCGGCTGCTCGTCGGCCAGCCGCAGCGCGGCGGGATCGAAGGGCGCGTTCATGTGCGGCAGCGCGTTCATCATATCGAGCAACGGCGCGAGGGCAGGATCAATGGGCATGGCAAAACTCTCCGGCTTGTGGGATGGAATGGATGGAAATGAAGGTGCGATGACGAAGGCAGGCGGACCGACCGCAGAATTTTCGAAGCTGCTCACCGACCTGTTCGGCGGCTTGCTGACCGACACGCCGTGGGAGGATTTTCTGCGCGGCCTCGCGCTCCATCTCGACGGCACTTACGCGACGCTGATCCTGACGATGCCGGGCACGCGCAAACCGGGAACGATCGTCACCCCCGACGCCGATCCGCAAACCAGCGAAGACTATGCCGAAAGCTTCTTTGCCAGCGACCCGTTCAAGGGATTGCCCGAAGGCAAGGTCTTGTCCTTCAGCGACTTTGTGCAGGGCGCTGCGCGCGCGAGCGATTTTTGGCGCGACTTCCTCGAGGCCGCGGGAGGCGACCAGATTCTCGGGGTGGACCTGCGTTTCGACAGCGGTTTCGAGGCGCGGCTGCGCGTGACGCGCGACCGCAGCCGGCACGATTTCGGCGTCGCCGAGCGCGATGCGTTGCAGGCGCTCGTTCCGCATCTGCGCCACGCCATCCAGCTGTTCGAACGGCTGCAGGCGTCGGGCGCCGAACATGGCGTCTATCGTGGCGTTGTCGAACAGATGGGCGTGGCGGCGATCACGCTCGACCACGACGGAAAGGTGATCCGCACCAACGCGGTCGCCGAGCGCCTGCTTGCCGAGGGCGACGGGCTGACGCTGGCGGGCGGGCGGCTCCGGCTGGCGGCGGGTACGGCTCACCGCACCCTCGAAAAGCTGCTTAAAATGCTCGATGCGGAGACCGATCCCGCCGCCTCGCCGCCCCAGCGCTTCCGCATCGAGCGGCCCTCGGGGCAGCGCGATCTGGGCGTGGTCGCGAAGGCGGTGACGACGCCGGCCTTCATGCGCGGTGGCAAAGGCGCGGCGCTGGCTTTGTTCATCAGCGATCCGGGACAGGATGCGGCGCCCGATCCCGAAGCGATCCGCGACCTGTTCCAGTTGACGCGGATGGAGGCGCTGCTCGCCGCGGCGCTCGCGGGTGGCGGTTCGCTGGTCGAAGCCGCCGACCGGCTGGGCATCGCGCACAACACCGCCCGCTCGCACCTGCGCTCGATCTTCGCCAAGACCGGCGCCCGGCGCCAGTCGCAGCTTGTGCACCTGCTCCACGCCGGAATGACCGAATTGGGTGGTTCCACCACCTAAGGGTATTGCTTCTTTCTGCGTAGATGATAGCATTGTCTTGTACGAATATCGTATGTGATATATAAAATTGCTATCATAATGCAGAGAGGATGTGCCGTGAAAGAGGCAATTGGCCAAGTGCCGGATCGCGACGTGCTTGTCGCGCGGGCGTGCGAACAGACGGGGCTTTCGGATTTCGGCAACACCTGGTTCTTCGCCAATCTCGACGCACTGATCCCCGCGCTCAATACCGAAGCCCGGCTCAGCGAGGCGGGGGTGGCGAGCGCTTCGGCAATGATCGTCAATGGCCTCGTCAACCGCCTGCGCCATGTCGATCTGGTCAAGCGCCACCCCGAAATCCTCGATGAGCAGGTCGAGGTTGCGGCGGTCGTCGTCGGCCTGCCGCGAACGGGTAGCACCATGCTTCACCGCATGCTCGCCTCGGCGCCGGGGATGACCGGGACGCGCTGGTTCGAGACACAGAATTACGCCCCCTTTCCCGAAGAGGAGCGCGGCAAGCCCGAAGCGCGGCGCGAAGCGGCGCGGGGCTTCCTCGACTATATGCTCAGGGCGATTCCCGACCTCATGTCGATCCATCCGATGAGCATCGATCAGCCCGACGAGGAACTCATCATCCTCGGCCAGCTCTTTTCGAGCACGATGATCGAGGGAACCTATTATGTCCCGAGCTTCGCGCGCTGGCTGACCGAACATGATCGCGTCCAATGCTATCGCGATCTCAAGCAGATTCTCCAGTCGTTGCAATGGCAGGACCAAAGCCGCAAAGGCGCGAAATGGGTGCTCAAGACCCCCGGCCACCTGCTGGCGCTCGACGCCGTGATCGCGGTTTTTCCCGAGGCGAAGATCGTGATGACGCATCGCGATCCGGTCGCTACGGTCCCGAGCTATAGCAGCATGGAGCACAGTCTTTATCGGATGGTGTCCGACAGCGTTGATCCGGCGAGCGTCGCCGCCTTCTGGGTGCCGCGGCTCGCCGATCTGCTCGACCGTTTCATGGCGGTGCGCGGACAGGTCGCGGGACAGAATTTCATCGACGTCCGCTACGCCGATCTGCTGGGCGATCCGATCGGTGAGGGCGTGCGGGTGCTCGCGGCCGCGGGGGTCGATGTCACCGACGCTGTGCGTGCGGGCATGGCCGAATGGATCGAAGCGAACAAGCGCGAGGATCGCGCGCCGCACAAATATGCACTTGAAGATTTCGGTCTTGACCGCTCGGATGTAGAACAGCGTTTCGCGGCCTATCGAGCCGCCTTCCTGGGAGGGGAATAGATGATGACCGAAGCCGTCAACCTCGCTGCGATCGAGGAAATCCGGTTGCTCAAGGCGCGCTATCTGCGCGCGCTCGACACCAAGGACTGGGTGCTGTTGCGCAGCCTGCTCACCGACGACATGGTCGGCGACTTTCGCGAAATGCCGGGTGAAACCGATGAAGGATTGCTGACCACCGGTGCCGAGGCTTTTGTCGCAGGGGTCGCCGCCACGCTCGAAAATGCGACGACGGTTCATCACGTCCACAGCTTCGAGATCCGCTTCACCGGCGCGCGCGACGCCGAGGGCATCTGGGCGATGGACGATCATTTCTGGGCGGGCGAGGGAAGCGACCTTGCAGGCCGCTCGCGCCACGGTTTCGGGCATTATCACGATTGCTACCGCAAGGCGCGCGGACGCTGGCTGATCGCCAGGACCCGGCTCAGCCGCATCCGCGTCGTGCGTGACTGACGCGCCCTCCGGCTCATTCGGGCATCGGCGGATAGCTGGCCAGATAGCCCGCATCGACGATATGCGACTGCCCGTTGATCCCGCCCGAGCGCGGGCTTGCGAGGAACAGCGCGACCTCCGCGATATGCTGGGGCAACAGCACGCCGCCATAATCGGGGAGCGCGAGCGTATCGGCCGGCTGGATCGGGGCCTGCTCCGCCACCCCGAGGATCGCGGTCGCGACCGGCCCGGGGCAGATCGCGTTGACGCGCAGGCCGCGCGCCGCGAAGCTCTGTGACGTCGATCGCACCAGCCCGATCACGCCGTGCTTGGCGGCGCTATAGGCGGCCGCGACATTCAGTCCGATGACGCCCGAGGTCGAGGCGGTCACCACCGCCGCGCCGCCCGCTTCGAGCGCGGGCATCACCGATTGCAGCCCCAGCCACGCGCCCTTCAGGTTGATCGCGACCATATTGTCGAAGGTCGCGGTGCCCGATTCTTCGAAACCCGTCTGCGCATAGGCGCCCGCATTCAGGAAAGCAGCGTCGAGCCGCCCGAAATCCTGCTTTGCGGCGGCGACCATCGCATCATTGTCGGCGGCGCTGGCGACGTCGCAACGGATAGCGCGCGCGCGGCCGCCCTTGGCGCGGATCGCCGCGGCGATCGCCTCGGCGCCGGCTTCGTTGATGTCGGCGACCACGACCGCGGCGCCCTCTTCGGCAAAGCGGAGTGCTGCCGCGACGCCAATTCCCGAAGCGCCGCCGGTTACCAGCGCGACCTTGCCCTCGAACATGCCCATCTCGATCCTCTCTCCATCCCTTGTTGCCCGATTTCGTAGCACCGGCGGGGTCAGGCGAATTGATCCAATTGGACGAGGAACGGCCGCGAACGGGCGCCTTATGCTCGCAAAAAATGCGGGATAACGGAGAGGATCGGACGCTCATGAAATTTTCGATTATTTACGAAGCGCAGATGGTGGACACATCGCGTGCAAACGAAGCGCGCTGCTTTCACGAGATTATCGAACAATCTCTGCTGGCCGAGGAAATGGGGTTCGACACCGTCTGGGCGGTCGAGCACACTGCGCTCACCCAATATGCGCATATGTCGGCGCCCGAGACCTTCCTCGCCTTCCTCGCCGGCAAGACCACGCGCCTCGGCATAGGCCATGGCGTCGTCTGCCTCCCCCCTGCGATGAACCATCCGGTCAAGGTCGCCGAACGGATTGCGACGCTCGACATCCTGTCCAAAGGCCGCGTCCATTTCGGCATGGGCAAGGGCGGCACGCAGCAGGAAGCGGGAACCTTCGGCTATGATCTGGGCGCACTTCAGCCGATGATCGATGAATCGATGTACCTGATCCCGAAAATCATGGTGCAGGACGAGATCGAACATGACGGCGAATATATTCAGATACCGCGCCGTCCGATCCATCCCAAGCCCTATCAGGACCCGCACCCGCCGCTCTATATGGCGTGCACGCGCGCCGACGCGCTGACCACCGCCGGATCACGCGGGATCGGTGCGCTCGTGCTCGGCTTTGCCGGACCCGACGACATTGCCGCGAAGAACGCGATCTATCGCGCGGCGTGGGCCAATCGCACGGCCGAGGATCAGGTAGGCTTTCGCCCGACCGAACATCTTGCGGCACTTTGTCCGGCGCTGGTGCTGGGTGATCGCGAAAAGGCGCGGCGCATTGGCCTTCGCGGCCAGCGCTTCTTCGTCGAATCGCTCGGCTATTGGTATCAGGGCGGTCCCAAGCCGACGGTCGAGGATCTGTCGGGCGACGAGCAGGCGGCGATCCTCCAGCAAGAGAAGGAGGCGGTCGTCGCCTATCTATCCGAGGAAAAGATCACCATCGGGTCCGAACATACCGGCGCTTATGAAGAAGTGCAGGACGCCTATGGCACCCCCGACGATTGCATCCGCTACGTCCAGCGCCTGTTCGACGCCGGGGCCGACGAGATACTCTTCCTCTTCCAGATGGGCGCGGTGCCGCACGACGTGATCCTGGAAACCATCCGCAACATCGGAACGCATGTGATCCCGCATTTCAGGGTGCAGGCCGCGGTCGCCGCACAATAGCGGTTTCCGTACCGGCCCGGCGAGTGACGTCGCCGGGCGACCTCGACATAAAGCGATGAAATATGACAGAAAACCCCATCTGATAAACGCAGAATATATATATAATTACCATTTGATGTTGAAATGCGTTTAATGGAGTGTCAATTGCGATGCATAAGAGAGGCATTATCTCGGAAATATTCCGGGTCGCAGAGGGGCAATCATGAAAAATTACAGGCATTTCGCGCGCGCGTCGGTCGCGCTGGTAGCGCTCGCGGCGGCGCATCCCCTTTTCGCGCAGGAGCAGACGCCCGCTGCCGCCGCGGACATGGCGAGCGAAGCTGAATCCACCGAGATCGTCGTCACCGCGCGCCGGCGCGAGGAAAAGCTGCAGGACGTGCCGATCGCGATCACCGCGATCGGCGGTGCGCAGCTCGACTCGCGCGGCTTCGACGGGGTCACCGACGTCGGCCAGGTCGCGCCCAATCTCCAGTTCACCCCGGGGCAGGGCGGCAACAGCGGCGGCGTCTCGGCCTTCATCCGCGGTGTCGGCGAGAATGATTTCATCATCACCTCCGATCCCGCGGTCGCGCTCTATATCGACGGCGTCTATGTCGCGCGCAGCTTTGGCGCGACCACCGAGCTTCTGGGCATCGACCGGATCGAGGTGCTGCGCGGGCCGCAGGGGTCGCTGTTTGGCAAGAACACGATCGGCGGCGCGATCAGCGTCGTCTCGCGCGTGCCGACGGGTGACCGGCTCGAAGGCGACATCCGCTACGGCTCGTTCAACGATCTCCGGCTGCGCGCCAATGTCGAGGCGGGGCTGTCGGACAATCTCGCGATTGGCGTCGCCGCGCTCGGCGAATGGGGCGAGGGCTGGCAGAAAGTGCCGTCGGGCAAGAATCTCGGCAACCGCAATGTTCAGGCGGGCCGGCTGACGCTCCACTATGATGCGTCGCCGATCGATGCGGTGCTGACCGTCGACGGGCTGCGCCGGCGTCAGAACAGCACGCCGCACAGCATGCTGTCCTTCACTCCGACCTTCTTCTCGGGGCTGCAATCGACCTTCATCGCGCCGTGCTGCACCGCTCCCGGCAGCATCAACCGCACCGACACCACCGATTTCCTCAACCGCGACGATACCGATTCGGCAAACGCGACGCTGACGCTCTCGGCCGATCTGGGCGGCGGCACGTTGAAGTCGATCAGTGCCTATCGCTGGGTCCATGCGATCTTCGGGCGCGACGGCGATGCGTCGGCGGACGTCAATTATGCGGGCGACATCCATGACGAGAGCGCACGCCAGCTCTCGCAGGAACTGCAATATGCGACCAGCCTGTTCGGCGATCGTGGCACGCTGCTGCTCGGTGCCTATTATTTCCGCGAGAAATCGCGCGACGATACGCTGCTCTACGTCGCCGACGGGCTCTATCCCCGGTTGATCGCGGCGGGTTTCGATCCCGCGCTCGCCACCGCGCTCGATTTCAACATCGACTTCGCCAACCGCCAGAAGACGACCAATTATGCGCTCTTCGGCAACGCCACCTTCGACGTTACCGATGCGCTGACGCTCGAACTCGGCGCGCGCTACACTTGGGAGAAAAAGGTCTGGGATCAGGCCGCGATGCGGTTCTACAGCCAGCAGCCGCTACTCGCGGGCATGCCCTCGTACCGGTTGAGCGAGGACTGGAAGGCGTTCACGCCGCGCGCTTCGCTCGCGTATAAATTCACCCCAGACATCCTCGGTTATGTCTCCTGGTCGCGCGGCTTCCGCAGCGGCGGCTTCAACGGGCGGCCGACTTCGGTCGAGGAAATCGGGTCCTACGATCCCGAATATCTGACCGCGTACGAGGCAGGGCTCAAGACCACGCTGGGCGGGCGTGTGACATTGAACCTCTCGGCCTTCCGCAACGATTACAAGGATCAGCAGCTACTGATCTCGACGGTCAGCCCAAACACTGGCCTGATCGTGGTGCGCACCGACAACGCCGGCAAGTCGCGGATCCAGGGGATCGAACTGGAGGCCGACGTTCGCGTTTCGCGCGAGCTTCGGCTGAGCGGTTCGTTCGGTTATCTCGATGCGAAATATCTGCGCTACACCTCGGTGATCGGCGGGGTTCCGACCGATGTCAGCTTCCGCAATCCGAAGCAGGCGCCCGATCTCACCGCGAGCGGCAGCATCGTCTATTCGACCGCGCTGTCGGGCAGCGTCGATGCGAGCTTCCGGCTCGACGCCGCCTATCGCAGCCTCACCTGGATCGATGTCGAAAATTCGCCGCTGATGCGCGCGCCCGATCATGCGATCCTGAACGCCAGCGCCGAATTCACGCTGCCCGCGCGCGGGCTGTCGCTGCGGCTCGCGGTTGACAACATCACCGACAAGCGCGTGCTGACCGCGGGTTACGACGCCTCGTCCAGCTTCGGCTTCGTCGAGGGCTATTTCAACGATCCGCGCCGTTATTCGGTGACGCTCAGCTTTCGGCGCTGAGGCGAGCTGGCGAACGACAGGGAGGAGATGCGAATGCGTGCGATGGTGATCGACGGTTTTGGCGATGCCGACGTGCTGCACTGGAGTGAATTGCCTACGCCCGAACCCGGGCCGGGCGAGGTGCTTGTGCGCGTCGTCTGCGCGGGGGTGAATCCCGCGGACTGGAAGACGCGCGAGGGCAAGCTCTCCGCCTATATCGACTATCATTTTCCCTTCGTGCTCGGCTTCGATCTCGCGGGCATCGTCGAGACGGTGGGCGAGGGCATCGATGCGTTCCGGCCCGGCGACCGCGTCTTCGGCATGTCGCGGCAAGGGCAGGGACTCGATGGCTCCTACGCCGAATATTGCATCGCCGATGCCGCCTTTCTTGCGCCGTTGCCGCCGGGGTGGAGCTTTGCGCAGGCGGCGGCGCTGCCGGTCGCGGGCACGACTGCCTATGGCGGAATTGTCGACGTCGGCGAACTGCGCAAAGGCCAACTCGTCCTGATCAACGGCGGCGCTGGCGGCGTTGGCAGCATCGGCATCCAGGTGGCGAAGGCGCTTGGAGCGCGCGTCGCGGTGACCTGCGGCGTGGACAATCATGCCTATGTCCGCGGGCTCGGCGCCGAACTCGCGATCGACTATCGCGGCGGCGACGTCGCGGACAGGGTCCGAAAATGGGCGCCGGCCGGTGTCGATCTGGTGCTCGATGCGGTCGGTCTCGATACGTTGCTTCCCGCCGCGCTCGACATCGTCGCGCCCGGCGGCCGTTATGTCGAGATCGAGACGCTGGTGTCGCGCGCGGACAACGCGCTGGTCGCAGAGGCCGCGGCACGGAGCATCAGCATCCTGTCGAACATGGTCGCGGTCGCGCGGCTGCCCGAACATCTGAAGGGGCTCGCCATGCTCTGCGCTTCGCGCGGCGTGAAGCCTCCCGCGATCGAGGCCCTGCCGCTCGGCGAGGTCGCCGAGGCGCACCGCCGGGTCGAGGCGCAACATGTCCGGGGCAAGCTCATCCTCGATGTGGCCGACCATGACGCGCGCTGAACGGCGGACCATCCACGCGATCGACGAGATCGTCGCGAAGCCGGGCGACGGCAAGGCGCTGCTGGAGGACTATATGGCGCGCTATGCGCCCGGCGCGCGTGAGCGCGGCATGCACCTCGAACAAGTGCTCGTCAGTCCGCCGATGTGGCTTGATGACCAGCCCAACACACTGAGTTTCCGCTGGTCGATTGCCGATACGGGCGGCTGGTGGCAGATGCGGTTCGTCGGCGGCAACGACCCCGCGGTCGCCGCCTGGTGGGCCGAGGCCGATTTGCGCGCGGTCAGTCGCCGGCGATTCTTCGCGGCCGATCCCGCCGATATTGAAGGCATTTGCGATGTTTAAGCTGACCCGCCTTGTCACGCTCGCCGATCCTGCCGGTCTGGCGTCTCTCGCCAAAGACGCGCGCGCACTCGGCAGCGCGCATATGGCGTATCGTCTGCTCGTCGCCCCCACCTTGCCCGGCAGCCATTTCGGCGGCGACCTGATCGTCCATTGTGCGTTCGACAGCGCGGAGCAGCGCGATGCGTTCGGCGCGGCGCTGGTGCCGCTGCTCGCCCGGGCGCCTGTCGCCTCGGCCGATGGCGCCGATTATCAGGGCGCACCGGGCGGCAAGCACGATCCCGACCTTGTGAACGGCGTCTATCGCGTGCTGTTGCTCAGCGTGGACGAACGCAGCGATCCCGAAACCGTTGCCGAGTTCGAAGCCGAAACGCGGATGATGCCGCATTACATCCCCGCGATCCGCAACTGGCAGCTCAGCCGCGCCGACGCGGCAGTCGGCGAACGCCGCTGGACGCACGTCTGGGAGCAGGAATATGCCGGCATCGAGGGGTTGCTCGGCCCCTATATGCTCCACCCCTATCATTGGGCGCGGATCGACCGCTGGTTCGACCCCGAATGCCCCGATCGCATCGTCGATGCGCGGCTCTGTCACAGTTTCTGCGCGCTTGAGGCGTCGATCCTTTAGGGCGATAAGCGCGCGATGACCCCGCCCGCGCCCCTGCATACGCAAAGCATCTATCTGGTCGACGCGCTGAAGCGCATCCTGAAAGAGCGCGGGATGACCTATGCCGATGTCGCGGGTGCGCTCGGCATCAGCCATGCGAGCGTCCGGCGCACCTTCGCGCAGAATAGCTTCACGCTCGCGCGGATCGACGAGATTTGCGAACTGGCCGGCGTCGATTTCCTCGCGCTCGCGCGGATGGCCGACGAGATGCGGCCCGCGATGCCGGCGACGCTGACCGACGCGCAGGAACAGGCGCTGGTCGACGAGCCGCTCGCGCTCTTCTGCTTTCACCTCGCGCTCGGCGGCTGGACGGTCGACCGGATCGAGGCCGACTATGCGATCGATCAGACCCAGCTCATCCCCGCGCTCATGAAACTCGAACGGATCGGGCTGATCCAGCTTCTCCCCGGCAATGCGATCCGCCTGATGACCGCGCGCAGCATCGGCTGGCGGCGAGGCGGGCCGATGCGACGCTTTTTCGACCGGCGCGTGAAGGAGGAGTTCCTGCAATATGATTTCTCGGCGCCGGGATCGATCTGGGAATTCGAGATCGGCGAGCTGTCGGACGCATCGCGCGCGCTGCTCGAACGGCGGCTCGCCAGCCTGTTCCGCGAGGTCCGCGACCTCGTCGCGCGCGACGCGCCGTTGCCGCCCGCGGTCAAGACCAACGTCGGGCTGCTGATCGCGTCGACCCCGATTCCGCTGCCGATGGTCGCGCGCGACGTCGGATCGGGCTCGCTCGGTACTGAAAGGCGCGCCAAACAATCCTTAAAGGATTGAAATTCGCTATTCAGGCGTGACACGCTCGGCCGCCGGCCGCCCGCGCGCGATGATCCTTCCCGTTCGGCCGCGAAGACGGCGTTGAGAGGAGAATCAGGATGTCGGCAATCGCGATGAACCCGCCCGCGATGGGCGGAGGGATGCCGTTCCTCGGCCACCTGACCAGCTTCTTCAAGGATCCCGTCGGATTGCTGCGCAGGGGCTATCAGGAACATGGCCCGATCTATTCGTTCCGCATGGGCGGGCGGAACATGGTCGTGATGCTCGGCCCCGACAATAATCGCTTCGTCTTTCAGGAAACCGACAAGCTGCTGTCGATCCGCGAATCGATGCCCTTCTTCCACAAGATGTTCTCGCCCAACTTCTACTCCTTCGCCGAGATGGAGGAGTATCTGAACCAGCGCGCGGTGATCATGCCGCGCTTCAAGGCTTCGGCGATGAAGCAATATGTCCCGGTGATGGCCGAAGAGGCGATGGCGCTCTGTCACCGGCTCGGCGACAATGGGGAGTTCGATCTCGTCTCGACCCTCGGGCCGGTCGTCATGGACATCGCGGCGCACAGCTTCATGGGGCGCGATTTCAAGCAGAAGCTGGGCCATGAATTTTTCGAACTGTTCCGCGACTTCTCCGGCGGGATGGAATTTGTCCTGCCGCTGTGGCTCCCGACGAAGAAGATGCGGCGCAGCCAGGCCGCCAAGAAAAAACTGCACCAGATCCTCGGCGACTGGATCAGGCAGCGCCGCGCGCATCCGATCGAGCCCGCCGACTTCTTCCAGGACATGGTCGCATCGACCTATCCTGACGGCCGGCCGATCCCCGACGAGTTGATCATCCACATGATCCTGCTCCTCGTCTGGGCGGGGCATGAGACGACCGCGGGGCAGGTCAGCTGGGCGATGATCGATGTTCTTCAGAACCGTGAGTATCAGGGCGTTCTCCGCGACGAAATCGCGACCATATTGGGTTCGGCCTCGGGCGCCGATCTCAGCTGGGAACAGGCGATCGCGATGCAGAAGATGGACCTTGCGCTGCGCGAAACCGAACGGCTACATCCGGTGGCCTTCACGATGATCCGCAAGGCGGCCGCCGACTTCCAGCGCGACGGCTATCAGATTCGCGAAGGCGACTGGATATTGCTCGCGCCTTCGGTCAGCCATCGGATGAGCGAGATCTTCGACCGGCCCGACGACTATGATCCCGAACGCTTCAACACCGAACGGGCGGACAGCAAGGTCGAATCGAACAGCCTGATCGGCTTTGGCGGCGGCATGCACCGCTGTGCCGGGGTCAACTTCGCGCGAATGGAGATGAAGGCGCTGATTGCCATCCTGCTCCAGCGCTACGACATGGAATTGATCGACACGCCGCGCCCGATCGCCGGTGCGGGCACCTATTGGCCCGAACAGCCGTGCCGGGTGCGCTACAAACGGCGGACGATCGCCGCCCGTTCCGCCGCCGATCTCGATGCGCTTGCCGGCGCTGCGGGCTGCCCGATGCACGCGAAGGGCGCGAACTGATGGCCCGCGTCACCTATGTCCAGCCCGACGGGAGCGAAAAGACCTGCACCAACTTCGAGGGCATGGCGGTCATGCACCTCGCCATCGGCAATCTGGTCGACGGAATCGATGCCTTGTGCGGCGGCGTCCGCCAGTGCGGCACCTGCCATGTCTATGTCGACGATGCCTGGGTCGACCGAGTCGGGCCGCCAGGCGAGGAGGAGGCCATCATGCTCGATGCGCTGGCCGATTTTATCGAGGTCACGCCGGGCAGCCGGCTGAGCTGCCAGATCCATATCACCGAGGAACTGGACGGGTTGAGGGTTCATATCCCCAAAGAACAGCCCGGAATTTAAATGCGTTAGGGGCGGAAACTGGGGCGGCTTTGCCGCCCTTTTTTTGTCCGTATACCCACCCCCAAAAGGGGGTGTTGAATTACCTTCTTGCGTAGGTATGTATTGCATATATTACGCATCATGTGAAAATTGATAAAAAGTGGCACATAATACGCCATAATCGATAAGCGAAAGGGATGGGACTGATGAAGGCACGCACACATCGCCGCACGCAGATGGCCGCCATTGCGCTGATCGCGCCCTGGATGGCCAGCGCCGCGCAAGCGCAGCAGGCCGAACAGGCGCCGCAGGCCGAGGGTGCCGCGTCCGAAGGACTGGGCGAAATCATCGTCACGGCGCAGAAGCGCGCGGAGAGCCTGCAGGACACGCCGCTTGCGATCAGCGCGATCAACGCCGAAGCGATCGAGCAGCGCGGTATCACCAGCGTCGCCGCGCTTGGCAGCGCGGCGCCCAACCTCATCATCACCGAAACGCCGTCGGCGACGGCCAACCCGTCGATTTCGATCCGCGGCATCGTCGACAACGACCCGATCCTGACCGCCGATCCCGCGGTGGGGCTTTATGTCGACGGCGTCATCGTCGGCCGTTCGGCGGGCGCGCTGTTCGACATGATGGACCTCGAGCGCGTCGAGATCCTGCGCGGGCCGCAGGGGACGCTCTATGGCCGCAACACGACGGGCGGCGCGGTCAACCTGATCTCGGCCAAGCCGTCGAAGGATTTCGGCGGCAAGTTGCAGGTCGGCTATGGCAAGTTCGACGAGCGCGTGGTCAAGGCGCTGATCGATACCGGTGAGCTCGGCGATACGGGGCTCGCGCTGAAGCTCGGCTATTACCACAGCCAGCGCGACGGGACGGTCGACAACCTGCTCGAACCTTCGGACAAGCGCGACCCCGGGGCGCGCAACACCGACGCGGTGCGCGCGGCGGTCCGTTTCGACAAGGGCACCGGCTTCACTGTCGATTATGTCTTTGATTCGAGCGATCGCAACGGCCGCGCCAACGCCTTCCAGCTTCGTGCGGTTCGCCAGGACATTCTCGATTACCTGAACGCCTCGCCCGCACTCGGCGGGACGGCGCCGCAGGTGTCGCAGGACAGGCTTTCGCAGGTGCGCCTCGACAATGACGGCAATGCTCATGACAAGGTCCAGGGCCATTCGCTGACGATCAACTGGGAGATTGGCGACGCGACGCTGCGTTCGATCACCGGCTATCGCAAGTGGGACAATGTGAACGACAGTTCGGACATCGACGGCAATGGCGGGCTGGTCGGCTTCCTCGTCAACCCCGCGATCCTCGTGCCGCCCAACGCCTTCATTCCCGAAGGCATCGGCCCGATCGACCTGTTCCACACCAGCAACGAACGGCATCAAAAGCAATTTTCGCAGGAATTCAACCTGATCGGTTCGATCGGTGACGAGTTCGACTATGTGCTTGGCGCCTATTATTTCCGCGAGCGCGCGACCGAGGATAATCCGCAGGGCTTCACGCTGGTCCTCCCGTCGCCGGTGCCGATCTCGATCGCGCCGGGAGTCAATCTCAACAGCTTTGGCGTCAACCTCGGCACGCTGCTGTCCTATCGTCATATTTCGAAATCGATGGCGGCGTTCAGCCAGATCAGCTGGAAGCCCGCCGCGCTCGACAGCCGGCTCACCATCACCGGAGGGCTGCGCTATACCGAGGACAGGAAGCATCTGATCCAGTCGGCGCCCATGCCGCCGGCGCCGCGCGACCTGATGCGCAAGTTCAGCCGCCTCAACTGGCTGGCGAACATCTCTTACGACTGGAGCGATGACATCATGACCTATGTCCGTGCCAGCACGGGCTACAAGGCGGGTGGTTTCAACGCACGCGCCGCGGACAACAACGGCTTCGATCCCGAGGACCTGACCTCCTATGAGGTCGGGTTCAAGAGCGAACTCTTCGACCGTCGTGTCCGCCTCAACATCGCGGCCTTCCATGCGATCTACGACGATCTGCAGGTGCAGCAGCTCCTTGCCGGGACGGGCGGGGCGGCGAGCACGACGGTCAACGCCGCGAAGGCCACGTATACCGGGATCGAGGCGGAAATCCTGGCGCAGGTCGCCGATGGCTTCACCATCGACGCCTCGGTCGGCTATACCGACCGCAAGTTCAAAAAATTCATGTATGTCGATCCGTTCACCGGCATTGCTGCCGACATTTCGGACGTCGCCAAGTTTCAATATTCGGCCGCGACGACCGCGAATATCGGCGCGCAATATGAAACCGCGCTTGGCGATTTCGGCAATTTCATCGCGCGCGCCGACTGGAGCTATCGCAGCAAGGTCTATTGGCATCCGGTCAACCCGTTTAATGAGGAGATCGCCGATGGCGGCGTCGGCCTGCTGAACGCGCGCCTGTCGATCTCGGACATTGCGATCGGTGGCGCAAAAGCTTCGATCGCGGTCTGGGGCCGGAATCTCACGAAGGAAGATTATCTGCTTTCGGGGATCGACTTCGGCTCGCTGGGCTTTGCCGGCGTCATGTACGGCGACCCGCGCAGCTATGGCATCGAGTTGGCGCTCAAATTCTGACCCGACCTTGTTCGGGTGAAACTGAAAGAGCCGGATACCGAGCGATCGGCATCCGGCTTCTTTTTTTGCCATGATGGCGCCGCCCCAAAAGGTGGCGGCAGCTACGCTGGTCTTATGATGCGGCGTTGCTGGCCTTGTGCATCGCCTCGGCGCGCGCCTTGAGCGCATAAGCGGTGTCGTCGAAGGCGCGCTTCACCCACGGGCCGGCGAAGCGCATGACATGGATGCCGTTCGGCCCCAGAAAGGCGTCGGTCGAATGATAGGCGCACGCCTCGTCGCCCAGCACCTCGACGACTTGGTCGCGCCGCGCCGGATAGGGCCATGCATCGTCGTGCGGCAATGCCCAAGACAGCAGACGCTCGGGTTCGAACGCGCAGACATATTCGCAATTGGGAAAGGTCGCGTCGGGGTCGGTATAGTTTTTCAGGGTCATCTGGACCGGCGCGCCCATTTCGAGCGTCGATTCCGCGGCGATGCAGAAGGGGTTCCATTCGCCGTAGCGGGGCAGGTCGACCAATATCTCCCACACCACCGCTGCGGGGGCGTCGATTTCGACGCGCTCCGAGCGGACGATCGCGTCGGGATCGACATAGTTCAGCGATTCATCGACGTTGCGCATGTTATATCCTTTTCGGTTCCTGCCGCGAACGATGCGCGACTTATTGGCTAGGGCTGGAACGGCCGAATATCGAACTGGCTGGTCGGGATGCAGTCGATCCGGTCGAAATCGATGAAGCGCGCGCAGCTTTCCATCATCAGCCGCTGGTTCTCCGCCAGCCGCGCGGCGTCGCCCGCCGCGTCGAAATAGACCGCCTCGTCGGTCAGCGCGGCGGCGGGGAAGCATTCCTCGACCATCGCGACATAGGCGGGTGCGCCATAGCTCAGCGGCCGCACGATCAGATTCTGGACATATTCAAAGTTGCTTTGCGTATCGACCGCGACCGCCGAATGCTGGCGCTGCCAGGCGTCGCGCCAAGCGTGCCAGCTCAGCCTTGGCGGCAGGCCGAGAAAGACAATCTGGGAAAAGCCTTCGGTACGCGCACCGGGCGTCGGCGGATGCAGCGTGTTGGCGATGATGGTGGATTCGCTCGCCAGCCAGGCGGCATGGCGCGGCGCGGCGTCCGCGATGATCGCATCGACGGCGGCGCGCTCGGGCTCGTTTGCGCTCGGCAGCCAGAGCTGGACCACGGCATCCATCTGCGGGCGGGTCGAGGTCATGCGCGGCGAGGTGCCGGTCGCGACGCTGTCGTCCTGGACATTGATGCGCATCGCGTGCGCCAGTCCGCCGAGCCGCGGCGCGATCTCGCCCAACAGCCGCGCGGTAAAGCGCGCGTCTTCCTCCGCGCTGACTTTCCACAGAGCGTAAATGATCTTTTCCATGATGCTTCCTCAGGCTGCGAAGTCGAAAACGGTAAGGGGGTTGCTGCCGTCCCAGTCGCGGGCGGCGGCTGTTCCTGCCACAAAGCCTTCGCGGATCATCGGCGTCGCCTCGATCAGTTCGAGCAGGATCGCGGGCTCGTCGGGAGCCTCGAGATAGGCGACGCGCGTCGCACCGCCGCCGCTCTCGGCGCTGAACACGGGCACGAGGCCCGCGGCGGCGGCATCCTTCGCGGCGGCCGCGACATCGTCGACCAGCCAGGCGACATGATGCATACCCACGCGCACGCGGCCATTTTGGTCATGATAGGGTGACGGGCCGGTGCCGTGCGGTGCGATCAGCTCGATCTGGGTCTCGCCTTGATACGCAAGCCCGACATCGATCCCGATCCTTGCGGGCGCGCCGCGATATATGCCGTCGAGCGGGACATTGCGATAGACGGTCCAGGGGCCGACGCCCGCGAGGAGGCGCCATTGGTCGATCGCACGATCCAGATTCTCGGTCAGCCAGGCGATCTGGCGGATCGGGCCATGACCCGCAATTGTCCGTATCCTCTCCATCCTCGGGCGCTCCCTCATTCTGTGCGTGGTTTACGGCGTCTCCGGCGCTGCCCACGGATCGGGAAGGCCGGGATCGGTGCTGCGGATGACGTGCTTGAGCAGATGCTTGAGCAGTGCGGTTTCATTCTCGTCGAAAGCGCCCAGCGCATCCTCTTCGGCGGCCTTGGCGGCGGCGGCGAGTTCGACGAGGGTGCGCCGACCGGTCTCGGTCAGCCAGATCCGGTCGGTCGGATCGATCCGGACGATGCCGCGTGTCGCGAGCGATGCGATGCGATCGGGCGTGATGCGCGCGCCGGTATAGCCGATCACGCCCTCGACCCCGGCCGCCGTGCGCCCATCGTTGATGCCGAGCACGCTCAGGATGAAGTGATCGGTGGCGTCGAGGCAATGTTCGCTCAGGCTTTTCTGCATTCGCCCATAGAGCTGGAAATGCGCGCGGCCGAGCAAATAGCCGAGAAAATCCTCGCCAAAGCTGCCCGCGGGCTGCGTGCCGGTATCGCAGGCGGTGAGCATCGCGGCCTTGCGCGCGGCCAGCGCATAGCGGCCGCCATGGAAGAGCAACGGGGCACGGTCCTCATGGTCGAAGGCAATGACTTCGCCCACGAAGATGATGTGATCGCCGCCTTCATATTGATAGGCGGTGCGGCACTGGAAACGCGCGGTGCAGCCGGTGAGCAGCGGTACATCGGCTTCGCCGCGCTCGATTTTGGTGCCGGCGAACTTGTCCGCGCCGCGCTTGGCGAAGCCGTTGGAGAGCGCCTCCTGATCGGCGGCGAGGATATGCACTGCGAAATGCGCGGCGCCCTGAAACGCGTTCATGCTCTGCGATGTGCGCGCGAGGCTCCACAGCACCATCGGCGGATCGAGCGAGACCGAGTTGAAGCTGTTGGCAGTCAGCCCGCAATCTTCGCCCGCGCCGGTCCGTGTCGTGACGATCGTGACCCCGGTCGCGAACGCGCCGAGTGCGCTCCGATATGCGATGGCGTCGGGATTGGCGGCCATAACCTTTTTGCTCCTCATCCGGCCGCGTCTGATGGGCGGGTACATATCGACCCTATCGCCCGGTCCCGGCCGCGCATCGCTCAATTGGACTAGATAGGACGCCCGGATTGCGGCTTTGGCCCGCGCGCCGCCACCCCCTTTTGGGGGCGCGTCACCCGAGAACGGCGACGCTGCGCAGGATCAGGCGGACGAGATCGGCCTGCCGGCTGACCCCGGTCTTGCTGAGGATCGTCTTGCAATAGCTGCGCACGGTATTTTCGGTGAGCTCCAGCCTGGCCGCCGCTTCGGCGAGGCTGAGCCCGGTCGCGAGCAGCGCCGCCAGATGCGCTTCGGACGGCGTGAGGTCGAAGATCTGGCTGACCAGTCTTTCGAGCGGCTGGTTGTTGTCGAGTCCCGAGACATAGACAACCGCGGCGGGACCGGCCTCGTTACTGTAGCGCGAAGGCGTCTCGATCGTGCGCACGAGCACCCCCAGATGCCGGTCGATGTCCGCCTCGACACGCAGCCCTTCGGCGAAGCTGCCGCCGTCGCGGCGCACCGAGAGAGCCTTGCCGATCAGTTGCTGGAGCTGCGCATTGCCCGTCTTGCTCGCGAGCACAAGCCGGTCATCCGCGGCGCGCAGCGCGCTGCTCGATTTGATCAGCGCGCGGCCGGCGCTGTTGGTGCGCAGGATGCGGCCCGCGCCATCGAGGATGAAGGTGCAGAGCGTCAGCCGGTCGAGCGTGTCGATCATCACCTGCAGCTCGGTTTCGTCGCGGCGGATGCGCGAGAAGAGCGCGAGCGACTGTTCGAGATGCGGGCGCAGCGCGAGCAGCACCTGCTTGTCGTCGTCGGCGAAATCCGCTTCATCCGGGCCGTTGGTGAGGCCGACATTGCCCTCCCAGCCGCCGGGTTCGGAAATATACATGCCGAGCTGATATTCGATGCCATAGGGCTGCAATATCTCGCGATAGAAGCGATTGCCGCGAAGGTCGCCCGGCGAGATCACTTCGCTCAGCCTGAAGATGTCGCCGGCTTTCGTCAGCGCGTTGCGCAGCGGGTCGAGATCGCCGAGCTCGGCATGGACCGCATGAATCCGCCGCGCCTCGCGCTCGTCGATCACCGGAGGCGGCCCCCAGATGATCAGCGGCGGCGTACCCTGCCGGCTGAGCCGCAACGTGATCGCCGCGCTGGCGCAGCGCATCCGCCGGCTCAGCGCTTCGAGGAAGCCCAGCCACGGCGTCGCTTCGAGCGGCCCGCGATAGAGCAGGGTCACCAGTTCATCGACTTCGGCCAGAGGTTTCCCGATCCGCATTCCGGCTTCGCTTCCTGTTCGCGTCCCGCCGTCCACATTTATGGGGAGTCGGGCTCCAACCGGCAATGACCTGTCGGGACGTGCGCGGCAAGGGGCGGAGCGCAAATCGCGCGCCCCCCGAATAGGGGTTGTCGCGGCCGCACCCGCGCGTAACGCAGCGAGGAGCAAATCGATCGGGCAAATGGACGGCTTGTCCATGGCTGCCCGGCGCAGGAGACGATCTGCCGTGGCCGAAGCCAAGTTCACGATACCCGATAAAATCTTCGCGGCGGCACGCGCGCATGGCGATGCCGTCGCGATCCGGGGCGAGGACCGGACCGAGATTCGCTATCGCGATCTCGAACCGCTGGTGCGTGCCGCCGCCAAGGGCTTTATCGCCGCGGGGATCGTGGCGGGGGACCGTATCGCGATCTGGGCGCCCAATGCGATCAACTGGATCATCGCCGCCATCGGAGCGCAGGCGGCGGGCGCCGCGATCGTACCGCTTAACACTCGGCTGAAGGGGCGCGAGGCGGGGTACATCCTGCGCACCAGCGGTGCCAAGCTGCTGCTTACCGTCGCTGATTTTCTCGGCACCGCCTATCCGGAATTGATCGCAGATGAGGATCTGCCCGATTTGCGCGGAATCGTCCTGATGGAGGGCGACAAGGGTGGCACGGCTTGGCAGACCTTCCTCGATCGCGGCGCGGCACTTTCCGATGCCGCGGTCGGCGCGCGGATGGATGCGCTGGGCGAGGATCAGGTCTGCGACATCCTCTTTACCTCGGGCACGACGGGCAATCCGAAGGGCGCGGTGACGACGCACGGCCAGAATGTCCGGCTGTATCTCGCCTATGGAGAAACGCTGACCTATGGGCCAGGCGACAATTTCCTGATCATCAACCCGTTTTTCCACAGCTTCGGCTACAAGGCTGGTTGGTTGGTCGCGCTGATGCGCGGGGTGACCGTGCTACCCCACGCTGTGTTCCAGACCGACAAGATACTCGAACGGATCGAGCGCGAGCGCGTCACACTGCTCCCCGGGCCGCCGACCATCTTTCAAAGCCTGCTCGCCGGTCCTTATGACAGGTTCGACATTTCGTCGCTGCGTGTAGCGATCACGGGCGCGGCGTCGGTGCCCGTCACCTTGATCGAGGAGATGCGCGGAAAACTCGGGATCGACGTCGTGCTCACCGCTTATGGCCTCACCGAAACCTGCGGCGTCGTGACGATGTGCGGCGCCGGCGACGACGCCGCGACGATTGCCAACACCGCGGGCCGCCCGCTCGACGGGATCGAGGTCAAGCTGATCGACGAGGCGGGCGAATTGGTGGCGCCGGGCGGGGCGGGCGAACTGCTCGTGCGCGGACCCAATGTGATGCAGGGCTATTTCAACGATCCGGCGGCGACCGCAGCGGCGATCGACGGTGAAGGCTGGCTGCGCACGGGCGACATCGCGGTGCAGGACGCCAGCGGCAATGTGAAGATCACTGACCGCGCCAAGGACATCTTCATCGTCGGCGGCTTCAACGCCTATCCGGCCGAGATCGAAGGGCTGCTCGCGGCCAACCCGGCGGTCATGCAGTCGGCGGTCATTGGCGTGCCCGACGAACGTCTGGGCGAGGTGCCCAATGCCTATGTCGTCCTGCGCCCCGGTGCGAGCGCCAGCCCCGAAGAGATCGTCGCCTGGTGCCGCGAGAATATGGCGAATTACAAGGTGCCGCGTCAGGTGGTCATCGTCGACGCGCTGCCGATGAACGCCGCCGGGAAGGTGCAGAAATTTCTTCTGCGCGACCCCGGGGGAGTAGGTGTCAGACCGGGGGAATGACCGCTGACGACCGGAAGGGGCATAAATCCTCCCCGTGCCGCAGGCATGGGGAGGGGGACCGCGCCCGCAGGGCGTGGTGGAGGGGCGACAACGGTGCGCCAAAGCCCCTCCGTCAGCGCTGCGCGCTGCCACC
>NZ_JBOHHT010000040.1:0-9534 GCF_050725655.1 Sphingopyxis sp.
CCCCCACCCCGCTCGACTAAAGGCCCGGCTGCGCCGGACCAAGTCTCACTGCCCCTCCCCCGAAGGGGAGGGGCTAAAATCGTTACGCGTCTTCGGCGAGCTTCGCGGCCTTGGCAACCGCTTCGTCGATGCCGCCGACCATGTAGAAGGCCGCTTCGGGCAGATGGTCATATTCGCCGTCGACCACCGCCTTGAACGACTTCACCGTGTCTTCGATCGCGACGAACTTGCCGGGGATGTTGGTGAAGACTTCGGCGACGTGGAACGGCTGCGACAGGAAGCGCTGGAGCTTGCGGGCGCGCGCGACGGTCAGCTTATCTTCTTCGCTGAGCTCGTCCATGCCGAGAATCGCGATGATGTCCTGAAGCGACTTGTACTTCTGCAGCGTTTCCTGAACGCGGCGAGCGGTTTCGTAATGCTCCTGGCCGACGATCGCGGCGGTCAGAACGCGGCTGGTCGAATCGAGCGGATCGACCGCCGGATAGATGCCGAGTTCCGAAATCGCGCGGTTCAGCGTCGTCGTCGCGTCCAAGTGGGCGAACGACGTCGCCGGCGCCGGATCGGTCAAGTCATCCGCGGGAACGTAAATGGCCTGCACCGAGGTGATCGACCCCTTGTTGGTCGAGGTGATGCGTTCCTGCAGCGCGCCCATGTCGGTCGACAGCGTCGGCTGATACCCCACGGCCGAAGGAATACGGCCGAGCAGCGCCGACACTTCCGAACCCGCCTGGGTGAAGCGGAAGATGTTGTCGACGAAGAAGAGCACGTCCTGGCCTTCGACATCGCGGAAATATTCGGCGATCGTCAGGCCCGACAGCGCGACGCGCGCACGCGCACCCGGGGGCTCGTTCATCTGGCCGAACACCAGCGCAACCTTCGAACCTTCGGGGGTCGGATTGCCGTCCTTGTCCTTGGCGATCACGCCGGCGTCGAGGAACTCGTGATACAGGTCGTTGCCTTCGCGGGTGCGTTCACCGACGCCCGCGAACACCGAGGTGCCACCATGGCCCTTGGCGATGTTGTTGATCAGTTCCTGGATCAGCACGGTCTTGCCGACGCCCGCGCCGCCGAACAGGCCGATCTTGCCGCCCTTGGCGTAAGGCGCGATCAGGTCGATGACCTTGATGCCGGTGACGAGGATGCTGCTTTCGGTCGACTGGTCGACAAACTCGGGAGCCTTGGCGTGGATCGGCGCGCGGCTGGCGGCATTGACCGGGCCCTGTTCGTCGATCGGCTCGCCGATGACGTTGAGGATGCGGCCGAGCGTCTGCGGGCCGACGGGCACCGAGATCTGCGCGCCGGTGTCGGTCACCGGCTGGCCGCGCGTCAGGCCGTCGGTTGCGTCCATCGCGATGGTGCGGACGGTGTTCTCGCCGAGGTGCTGCGCGACTTCGAGGACAAGGCGGTTGCCGTTGTTGTCGGTTTCCAGCGCGTTCAGAATCGCAGGCAGGGTGCCGGTGAACTGGACGTCGACGACGGCGCCGATGACCTGGGCAATGCGGCCCGTGGCGATGCCGGTGCTCGCAGCCTTCGGAGCGGCGGCCTTCTTCGGCGCGGCAGGCTTCTTAGCGGGAGCCTTCTTTTCAGCGGGAGCGGTAGCCATTTTCGTTTCCTTGCCTTCGATTTTCAATCTTCGATTACGAATTTGATTGGTTGAAACCATGTCCGTCGCTGCGCGACGCCGTTTTTATCTCTCAGTGGTTCGCGGGTTTTCGAAAGAAAAAGCGGACATATCTTGTCCAAAAAATCTTTCGGCGCTTCTGCCGACTCGGCTTCGCATTTGTCTATCGTGCCAGATTCGTCTGCCTCCAGTCGGAGACGCACACGCGCCACTTGCGTCGGAGCAGTTTGAGCAGACGAAGGCGGTTGCTCTGCCGCTGGAACCGCATTGGCTTGAGCCAAAAAAGCCAGGAGCACAGTGCCAATCATCAGAGCGCTTCCGCGCCAGCAATGATTTCAATCAGTTCGGTGGTGATCGCCGCCTGACGCGTGCGGTTGTAAATGATGGTCAGCTTGTTGATCAGGTCGCCCGCGTTGCGCGTCGCATTGTCCATCGCGGTCATCGACGCACCCTGTTCGGACGCGGCGTTTTCAAGGATGCCCTTGAAGATCTGGATCGTGATGTTGCGCGGCAACAGGTCGGCAAGGATCGCTTCCTCGTCGGGCTCATATTCGACCGCTGCGCCGCCGGGTGCCGGAACATCGACCGGCGCGGGAACGGGGATCAACTGCTGGCCGGTCGCTTCCTGAAGCAGCGCCGAACGGAACTTCGAATAGAAAAGATGCGCGACGTCGAACGCGCCGGCTTCGTACAGCTCCATGACCTTGGCCGAAACCTCGTGCGCCTGATCGAAGCCGATGTCGCGGATGCCGGTCGTTTCATAGAGCTCGGTGATCTGGCCCGCGAACAGGCGCGCGATGACCGGACGACCCTTGCGGCCGATCAGGTAGAAGAGAACCTTCTTGCCGTGTGCCTGCAGTTCGAGCGCCTTGTCGCGCGCCGCCTTGACGATGTTCGAGTTGAACGCGCCGGCGAGGCCGCGGTCGCTGTTGAGCACGACGAGCAGGTGCGTGTCGCTCTTGCCGGTGCCGGCAAGCAGCTTCGGTGCGCTGTCCGACCCGCCGACCTTCGACGCCAGGCTGGCGACGACGCCTTCGAGGCGCGTCGCATAGGGACGCGCGGCTTCGGCAGCCGCCTGCGCCTTGCGCAGCTTGGCCGCCGCGACCATTTTCTTGGCCTTGGTGATCTTCTGGGTCGATTTGACCGAGTTGATCCGCCCTTTGAGTTCTTTCAGGTTTGCCATGAAGGCCCCTATATTTCGTCATCCCGGCCGCAGCCGGAACGACGGAATGTTTTAAGCGAAAATCTTGGCGAACGCTTCGAGCGCGGCAACGAGGCCCTTCTTGGCGTCGTCACCCAGATCCTTGGTGTCGCGGATCGTCTTGAGCACGCCTGCATGGTCGCTGCGCAGATAGGCGAGCATCGCCGCTTCGTAACGCGAGACGTCGGTGACCCCGACCTTGTCGAGATAGCCGTTGGTGCCGGCGAAGATCGACGCGGTTTGCTCTTCGAACGGCATCGGCTGGAACTGCGGCTGCTTCAGCAGCTGCGTCAGGCGCGCGCCGCGGCCCAGCAGCTTCTGCGTCGACGCGTCGAGATCCGAACCGAACTGGGCGAAGGCTTCCATCTCGCGATACTGCGCGAGTTCGAGTTTGATCGAGCCCGACACCTTTTTCATCGCCTTGGTCTGTGCGGCCGAGCCGACGCGCGATACCGACAGGCCGACGTTGATCGCCGGGCGGATGCCGGCGTTGAACAGGCCGGTTTCGAGGAAGATCTGGCCGTCGGTGATCGAAATCACGTTGGTCGGGATGTACGCCGACACGTCGCCCGCCTGCGTTTCGATGATCGGCAGCGCGGTGAGCGAACCCGAACCATTGTCGCTGTTCATCTTCGCGGCGCGCTCGAGCAGGCGGCTGTGCAGATAGAAAACGTCGCCGGGATAGGCTTCGCGGCCCGGCGGGCGGCGCAGCAGCAGCGACATCTGGCGGTAAGCGACGGCCTGCTTCGACAGATCGTCGTACACGATCACGGCGTGCATGCCGTTGTCGCGGAAATATTCGCCCATCGTGCAGCCGGTGTACGGTGCAAGGAACTGCAGCGGAGCGGGCTCCGACGCGGTCGCGGCGACGACGATCGAATATTCCATCGCGCCATTTTCTTCGAGCTGGCGGACGATCTGCGCGACGGTCGAGCGCTTCTGGCCGACGGCGACATAGATGCAATAAAGCTTCTTCGATTCGTCGGTGCCCGCGTTGGCTTCCTTCTGGTTGATGAAGGTGTCGATCGCGACGGCGGTCTTGCCGGTCTGGCGATCGCCGATGATCAGTTCGCGCTGGCCGCGGCCAACGGGGACGAGGGCGTCGAGCGCCTTCAGGCCGGTCTGGACGGGTTCGTGCACCGAGGTGCGCGGGATGATGCCCGGCGCCTTCACTTCGACGCGCATGCGCTTCTCGGCCTTGATCGGACCCTTGCCATCGATCGGGTTGCCGAGGCCATCGACGACGCGGCCGAGCAGGCCCTTGCCGACGGGAACGTCGACGATCGTGCCGGTACGCTTGACGACGTCGCCTTCCTTGATCTCGGCGTCGCTACCGAAGATCACGATGCCGACATTGTCGGCTTCGAGGTTCAATGCCATGCCCTGCACGCCATTGGCGAATTCGACCATTTCACCGGCCTGGACGTTGTCGAGGCCGTGGACGCGGGCGATGCCGTCGCCGACCGACAGGACCTGACCGATCTCGCTGACCGTGGCGTCGGTGCCGAAATTGGCGATCTGGTCCTTGATGACCTTGCTGATTTCAGCGGCGCGGATTTCCATTATTCAGCCTTTCATCGGGGCATTTAGGCGTACGGGCTTTCAGCCCTTCATCGCCTGCGCGAAACTATTGAGACGGGTACGGATGCTGCCGTCGATCAGCTGGCTGCCCAGCTGGACGACGAGGCCGCCGAGAATGGCGGGATCGACGGTCGTGACGACGGCGACATCGCGGCCGACACGGGATTTGAGGTTCGCCGTCAGCTCGCTGAGCTGCTCGGCGGAAAGCGGGTGCGCGCTGGTGACCTTGGCGGTCACTTCGCCGCGGTGATCGGCGACGATCGCGTCGAAGGCGTCGATCATCTTGGGCAGATCGGCGAGGCGGCGGTTCTCTGCGAGCACGCCGAGGAACTTGGTGGTCAGCGAATCGAGCTTCATCGCCTTGCCGACGGCGCCGATGGCGTTCGCGGCGTCGGTACGGCCGACGACGGGGCTGGCGATCAGTGCCGTCAGGTCGGCCGATTCGGCGAGACCCGCGCGAAGGTCAGCGAGGCTCTTGGCGACCGCGTCGATCGCATTCGATTCGCGGGCCAGATCGAACAAAGCGACCGCATAACGGCCCGCGAGGCCCGCCGTGATGTTGCCCTGAATGCCGCCGGAATTCTCCACGCGTGAAAGTCCTTTGTTGCTATCCCGTGGGGGATGGGTCGCGCACTTTTGCGGGATATTCGACGAATGTCCCCCACGCGAAGTCGCGGCGCGCCTAGCAACGATTTTGCTGCAATGCAAGGCGGGGTGAGAGCTATGGGCGAACTCTGCCGCTCCCTCGACAAAACAGGTTTGCGAGGGCCGCCCTATATGTCTCGCGCTTTGAGCTATCCTCGGTGGATCAAAGCGTCATTGAGAGCTTCGACGACCCTCCGTATGTGCGTTTCGTCGGTGTCCGATAGGGCTTTCACCTCGCCAGACGAGCTCCGCAAAACGACGATATGAGTCGTCTTCTGTTGATAAAGGAGGAATCCACAAACTGCGGCAACAAGAAAACCAAATATCTGCATTCCGCCGCTGCCTGCGAAAAGCAATAGTACACCCAGAATGAGGGCTATGATGAGTCCGGTTCGCTGTGGTTGATTTTCGACGTGAGCAATCGAAGTGACACCGTTCATCGCGTGAGTCTGATTGTCGACCACGAAACGGGCATTTGTTACGCGAACAACGCCGCTCTGATAGAATATTTTCTCGTCCATATTCCCCCTCGCTTCCCTCGGTCGCTTCTCAATTATTTCACTTCATTTCTCAAGCCTGCGATTAAGCCAATTTTCGCCTGATGCATAATCGGCGCGGCGCTTTCCCGTGGAGCTTGTCGGAGAGGCATTCCTTCTTCAAAAGTGCGCCAAGAAAGACTGGACTGCGACAAGCTTGGTCCGAACGTATGTGGGGGAAGATTGTGGGCGAGATGATCCGGATGACGATGGACGACGGCGCCGAAATCGCGGTCTATCACGTGCAGCCTGACAGCGAGCGCCGCGGCGGGTTGGTGCTGATCCAGGAAATCTTCGGGGTCACCGACCATATTCGCGAGATGTGCGACGAATATGCGGCTGAGGGATATGAGGTGCTGTCGCCCGCGCTGTTCGACCGCGAGCATCCGGGGTTCGAGAGCGACTATTCGGGGCCGCAGTTCCAGCGCGCGGTGCAGCTGGCGCGCGAGCTGCATCCCTTCGATCAGAGCCTGAAGGATGCGCAGACGTGCATCGATGCGCTCAAGGGCAAAGGTCCCGTGTTCATCACCGGCTATTGCTATGGCGGCTCGGTCGCGTGGCGGATGGCGCAGATCAGCCCCGACCTTGCGGCTTCCTCGGCCTATTACGGCAGCCTGGTGCCGACGATGTTCAGGGAAGAGGCACCCGCCTGCGCGGCGATCGCGCATTTCGGCCGCTATGACGACGGCATCCCGATGGAAGGCGTCGAGGCGCTGATCGCGAAGGATCACCCGACCGCGCAGATCTTCGTCTATGAAGCGGGGCATGGTTTCAACAGCGACCGGCGCAAGGATTATCACGCGCCGAGCTGCGAGCTGGCGAAAGAGCGGACGCTGATGCTGTTCAAGGCGTGCGGGGGGTGAGGCTGGTCTTCATTCACGGACCGGCGGCGTCGGGCAAGCTGACCGTCGCGCGCGAACTCGCGGCGCAGACCGGGCTGCCACTGTTCCACAACCATCTGGTCGTCGATGCACTGCTGGCGATCTTTCCTTTCGGCAGCGACGCCTTCGTCCAACTGCGCGAGACGATGTGGATGGATGTATTTCGCGCGGCCGCGGCCGACGGGCGAACGCTGATCTTCACCTTTCATCCCGAGGCGAGCGTCGCCCCCGACTTTCCGGAGCGGGTCGTAGCGCTGGTCGAACAAGCCGGAGGGCAGGTCGATTTCGTCGCGCTGACGTGCGCGCGAGAGATTGTCGAAGCCCGTATCGACGCGCCGTTGCGGCGGGCTAGCGGCAAATTTTCGTCGGTTGCGCTGTATCGCGAGCTCGCGGCGAAGGGCGCCTTTGTCTATCCCCCGCTTCCCGCCGCGCGGATCGCGGTCGATTCGGGAACCATGCGTCCCGCCGAAGCGGCGGAACGAATTCGCGCCGCGCTCGGCCTCGGATAGCGCGCAAGTGGTGAAGCTGGCCCTGAACCTGTTACTGGCGCTTGCCGTCTTCGCGATCGTCGCGACGGCGTTGCTCTATACGCAGCAGCGCCGCCTGATCTTTCCGGCGCCCGCATATTATCCGCAGGCGGCCGCCGGCTTTCGGCTCGTCCACACGCAGACCGGCGACGGCTTGCGGCTCTCGGCTTTCTATCGCCCCGCGCGGCCGGACAAGAAGACGCTCCTCTTCTTTCACGGCAATGGCGACAATATGCTCGGCGCGATCGAGGCAACGCGCGGGCCGGCGGCGGCGGGGCATGGGCTGATGCTCGTCGAATATCGCGGCTATGGCGGCAATCCCGGATCGCCCGATGAGGCGGGACTGTACCGCGATGGCGAGGCGGCGATGCGCTGGCTCGCCGCGGCGGGGGTCGAGGCGCGCAATGTCGTCGTCGTCGGCAATTCGATCGGGTCGGGACCCGCGACCGAAATGGCGCTGCGGCACGATGTCGCGGCGCTGATCCTCGTCTCGGGGCTCGCCGACCTGCCTTCGGTGGTGAAAAACCAGGTCCCGATCGTCCCGCGCTGGCTGGTGCGCGACCGGTTCGACAATGTTGCAAAGCTGGCCCGCGTGAAGGCGCCCGTTTATCTGATGCACGGCGACGCCGACACGTTGGTGAAACCCGGCAATCTGGCGCGGCTGGCACGGGCGCGGCCCGATGCGACCGTGGCGCGCGTCGCGGGCGCGGGACACGAGCTGGTCTATACCGCCCCCGCGCAAGCGCTTCTCACGAAATGGGTCGACGGGCTCCGCTGACGTTCAGTCGCCGGTCGCGGGCTTCGCCGCCGCGCCCGAAGCGGGCTGGCAGCGATAGACGAGCCGCTCGTTCGGGGTGGCGGGAAGCGCGGTGCGGATCGCGTCCTGCTGCGCGGCTAGCCCTGCGAGCTCGTCGGGATTGGCGGTGCAGCTCTTCAGCGTGATCGCCGCGCGCGTCTCGCGCGCCTTGGTCATCGTTTCGGCATCGAGCAGATAGCGGTCGACACGGTAATCGCGCCTGGTCGAATCGATCGACGCGACGGTGACCGTCGCCTCGTCGTTCGGCACGAGGATGCGCTGCCAGCGATCATCGGGCCCTCTCGTATATTGGGTGCGGCCGTTGACGCAGCCGCCCTTGCCGATGGCGATCGGAACGTCGGTGGTTGCCGACACGGTGATGCGGCTGCGGTCGGGGCGGATCGTACAGAGGAGGCTGCCCTGCGCGAGCTTGGGCGTTTCAGCAGAGGTGGCGGGCTTTACGTCCTCTGCGCTCTCGGCATGCGCGTCGGGGCGGGTGGCGAACAGGATCGCGGCGCCGAGCATCAGCACCGCGCCCGCGCCGCCGGCGATTTTGGCGTTCCGGACATTCTTCTGGCTGTAGAAGAGCAGGCCGGCGCCCGCGGCGAGCGCGCCGATCACGAAAAGGACGCCCGCGAGCGCGATCCGGTTTTCGCGCGATGCCAGCGCATCTTCCTCGGCGCGCGCCTGCTTGATGTCGCGGTCGAGCTTTGCGGCGGCCTCTTTGGCGGCATTCGCCTCGGCGCTCGCGCGCGATTCGGCGTCCATCGCGGCGCGGTCGCGCGCATCGGCCTCGGCCATCGAAACGCAGGGCGTCCCGATGCTGGTATATTGCTGGTCCGCATCGGCGAGGAAGCGCATGAGCTCGCGCCCGGCAATGGCAAAGGCGAACGGCGAATCGCCGTCGTCGGCGCGCGTGATCGCGGTGTTGATCCCGGTGATTCGGCCACACTGGTCGACCAGCGGCCCGCCCGAATTGCCGCGCGAAATCTTCGCGGTGTGGATCAGCATCGCGACCCCGTCGACGCTCTGTGTGTTCGACATATTGCCTTCGCTGCGCGTCGGGGTGCGCGGGGTGATATAGTCGTTGGCGCTGCGCGCGGTCGCAAGGTCGACGTTGCCCGGATAGCCGAGCGCGACGACATCGGCGCCCGATTCGAGCGGGCCGGTGTAGATCGCGGCGACGGGCAGGCGGCCCTCGGTAATCTCGATCAGCGCAAGGTCGCGCGCGGTATCGATCGCGATCAGCTTGCCCGCGAAGCTTTTCTGCCCTTCGGAGGGGACGACGCCCAATGCGACATTGTCCGGATATTTGACGGCCGATTCGACGACATGCGCGTTGGTGATGATCCGCGTCGGCGAAATCGCGATACCGCTGCCATGCCCGAAACCGACGACCTCGCCGTCGACCATCGCGACGGTGACGACGCGCACGACGCTGCGCGACGCGGCGCTGATGTCGTCGGCGGCGCGCGCCGGAAGCGTGAGGGTAAGAAGGGCGAGCAGCAGCGCGAGGAGGCGGGTCATGCGGCGCACACTAGCCAGCCGGGAAGCGAAGGCAAGCGCGCCGGATGGAGTTTCGGACAGGGCGATCATGCCGGCTGCAAACTGAAGGGCAGAATGTCGGCCTTGGGGTGGTGAGCGGCCGTAAGAGTGGGTGCGCGGGTATCCCCTCCCGCAAGCGGGAGGGGCAGCGAGGCTTGCCAGCTTGCTGGCTAGCCGCAGCGGGGTGGGCCATCGCAACGT
>NZ_JBOHHT010000041.1:0-12259 GCF_050725655.1 Sphingopyxis sp.
GGCTGACAGGGGAGCGGGCCGATGTCGTTTCAGGGCTCTTTCAACTTGGCGCCATCTATGCGAGTGGCGCGGCCATGCGCAGCCTGACCGACATCTTCGATGAATATGACTTTCTTGACGGCGACGATCGCTATCGCCTGCTGATCGACCTCGGCCGCATGCTCGAGCCGATGCCCGACGCGCTCAAGACCGACGCGACGCTGGTGCGCGGCTGTTCGGCCAGCGTCTGGGTCTATCCGGTGCCACGCGAAGACGGGCGGCTCCATTTCCTCGCCGACAGCAACGCCGCGATCACCAAGGGGATCGTCGCGCTCGTGCTGGCCGCGGTGCAGGACAAGCCCGCGGCCGAAGTGGTCGGCATGGACGTCGCGGCGGCGCTCGCCCCCTTCGACCTCACCCGCCAGCTGTCGTCGAACCGGACGCAGGGCGTTCCGAACATGATCGCGCTGGTGCAGGATACCGCGCGCCGCATCGCCGCGGGCTGATCGCATCGCCCTCATTCGGGGCGGTCTTCCATTTCAATCACGCAAGAAAAAGGGCGCGGGAGTTGCCTCCCGCGCCCTTTTTCGTTGGTCTGTCGCGTGGCTTAGAAGCCGACGACGATCGAACCGATGAACGCCCGCGGCGCGCCGATGTTGACGTTCGGGACCGTGTTGTTCGCCAACTGGCCGTCGAAACCGCCGGCATAGAGCTTGTCGAACAGGTTGGTGATGTTGAGCTGCAGGTAGACCTTGTCGCCAAGACCCGCCCAATCCATCTTCAGCCGGGCGTCGAGGTCGACTAGCGTATAGCCGGCGGCCTTGGCACCATAGACCTGAACGGTGCGGCCACCGATCGTCTGATACAGCGGCGTGTTCTGGTCGTTGATGTAGCGCGCCCCGGTGCGCTTGACCTGCGCACCTAGTTCGAGCGGCCCGAGGTTGCCTTGGACGCGGCCACCGAAGGTGTAGACCGGCGCACCCGATTCACGCTTGCCCGACGTCAGCGCGAACGCCGGCTGATTGACTGCGGTACAACCGTAGAAGCGGTCGGCGACGTTTGCGGCCGAGCAAGTGCCCAGCTGCACATCGTCCTGGATGTCCGACTTCAGGTACGAGCCGAAGGCATAGACCGACAATTCGGGGATCGGCTGGACCGACACGCTGGCGTCGATGCCATATTTGTCGACGCGGCCGAGGTTGCGATAGACGTTACGCTCGGTTTCCGGGTCGAACGACGAGGCGAGACGATCGTTGAAGATCGTGTACCACAGGCCGACCTGCGCCTGGATCTGGCTGGTCGTGTAGCGCACGCCAAGGTCGAAGTTGTCGGTCGTTTCGGGCGTCGGGTTCGCCGATTCGGTATCCGCCGGGAAATAGAAGGCGTTGTAGAGGTTGTCGGTGCCCGGAACCTGCACACCCTTCGAATAGTTGGCGAAGATGCTGACGTCGTCGGTCGCGTCGAAGGTCAGGCCGACATTCGGCGTGAACTTGTTATACTTGCGGATGCGCTGTTGCGGACCCTGCACCGGTGCGGTGACGCCCGGCGCGATGGTCACGGTCGGGTTATTGGCCAGCCAGGCCGCGAGGCCCGCGCTGTTGGTGCCGAAGCATTCGACGAAACCGGTCACGCTCGACGTGGCGCAATTGTTGGTCAGGTCGCGCTTGAACATCTTGTATGAACCACCGGCCTGGACGGTCAGGCGGCCGAATTCGCCGCGATATTCGCCGCCGAACATGTTCAGGCCGGCGATCGACTTGCGGTCGCGCTTTTGCAGGATGTTGCCATTGGCGTCGGCCAGCGGGTCGTTGATCGGGAACGGATCGGTCGGCTGGCCGTCGGCGCGCAGGAAGTTGGTTTCACCCGTCTGGCGGTGACGCGCGCGATCATAGCTGTAGAAGACGCGGAACGTGTGGTCTTCGAGCTCGTAGCGCAGGCCGGCGATGACGCCATAGCGGTTGGTCTGCGTCTGGCTGGGTGCCAGCACGCGGACGGTGTCGAGCAGGTCGCCGTCGCCGTTAAGGTCGCGGCCATAATAAGGAACGCCACCGATATAGCCGGTCTGACAGCTGACGAGCGGACCGTTGGGCGTGGTATTACAGTTTGAGTTGGTCGGCGTGGTTCCGACAAGCGGATTGGGATTGACGTCGCGGCGCGCTTCGACGCCGACGACGGTGCCGCCGCCGTTCGCCTTCACATATTGGAAGCTCGGGTCGACGGTCAGGACGAGGCCCTGGGCGAGCGTGAAGCGCGAGTTCAGGCGGACGTTGCCGGTGTTCGACGGGTTCATGCGCTCGTCGAAGACCGATCCGCAAAGGTTCGCAACGTCGGGTGCGCCGGCAGTGGCAGCCTGATTGATCTGGCAGCGCGCAACGCCGTAATCACGCTCGTCGCGGGTCAACGGGAAGCGGTTGCCCGAACCCGAACCGACGACACGGTTCGAATCATAGCGCAGCGGCACCGAACCGAAGAAGTTGTTGCGGTTTTCGTTATAGTGGCCCGACAGCGCAACGAAGTCGCCGTCTTCGCCGATCGGCTGATAGATTTTGCCGTTGAACTGCTTCTTGTTGATCCGGCCGCGGTGCGCGGGCAGACCCGGCTGGTCGACGTTGCTGAAGACCGTGTCGTTGGTCGCCTGGCTGGCCGAGAAGAAAGCGCGCGTGCCCCAGGGGGTGAGGATGCCGGTGTTGACCAGGCCGAAAACGCGGAAGAAGTTGAAGTCGCCGGCCGAACCGACAAGCTTCACGCCGAAATCTTCGGTCGGGGTCATGGTGCGATAGTTGACGGTCGAACCCGAAGCGGCGGCGGTCGGGCTGTCGACGTCGGTCGAACCGAGGTTGACGTTGACCTGGTCGATCAGTTCGGGGTCGAGCTGCTGGTTCGAATAGAGCGCGTAGTTACCCGAATCGTTGAGCGGGATACCGTCGAAGGTCTGGTTGATGCGCGTGTTGTCGAAACCGCGGATCGACATCTTGCCGCCGGCCGAACCGAACGGGTCGTTGTTCTGGAAGCTAACGCCGGGAAGCTGGTTGATGATGTCGTTGACGGTCTGGCCGGGCGACTGACGCTCGATGAACGCCTGCGTCAGGACGCCCTTCGCCTTGGTCGTGTCGGGCGCGATCACGCCGGCGACGCCCTGGTTCGCACGCGAACCGCTGACGATGATTTCGTTTTCGAAGTCCTGCGAACCCGTCGACTGGGCGAAGGCGGGCGTGGAAAGCAGCGCGACCGGAATCAGCGCAACGCTGGCGGCAAGCGTGTGACGGAATTTCATTACAGGATGTCCCCTTTGGTGGTGCATTGGCGGGCACGCAAATGGGGCGCGCCTGACCTGCGAGCGCCCCTGAAGCCCGCATGTGGCACGATTGTGACAGCAAATGTGACAGTGCAAGGGGGGAGGGTCGCGCCGCTCAGGCGGGGGCCGAAAAACCGCTAATTCCCGTCGGGTGCCCGATTTTATCAACAGGCGGGGATGCGTTTTTTCCGGAAACTGTTGCTGCAATGCAACATAAAAGGGCGCCCCGAAGGGCGCCCCATTTTCGACTCAGGCGGCGTCGCCGGCCGCTTCTTTCGCCTTGTCGGCATAGACGCGCACCGGGTCCTTGCGGCCCTCGACGACATCCTTGTCGACAACGATCTCGACCACGTCGGTCAGGTCGGGCAGGTCGAACATCGTGTCGAGCAGGATCGCCTCGACGATCGAGCGCAGCCCGCGCGCGCCGGTCTTGCGTTCGATCGCCTTTTTGGCGACCGCGACCAGCGCATCGTCGGTAAAGGTCAGTACGACCTCTTCCAGATCGAAGAGCTTGCGATACTGCTTCACCAGTGCGTTCTTGGGCTCGCCCAGAATCTTGACCAGCGCGTCGATGTCGAGATCCTCGAGCGTCGCGATGACCGGCAGGCGGCCGACGAATTCGGGGATCAGGCCGAATTTCAGCAGATCCTCGGGCTCGATACTCTTCAGCACTTCGCCCATGCGGCGTTCGTCGGGGCCGGCGACATGCGCGCCGAAACCGATCGACTTGCCCTGCAAGCGGTCGCCGATGATCTTTTCAAGCCCGCTGAACGCGCCGCCGGCGATGAACAGGATGTTCGTCGTGTCGACCTGCAGGAATTCCTGCTGCGGATGCTTGCGGCCGCCCTGCGGCGGAACGCTCGCGGTCGTGCCTTCCATCAGCTTGAGCAGCGCCTGCTGCACGCCTTCGCCCGACACGTCGCGGGTGATCGACGGATTCTCGGCCTTGCGGCTGATCTTGTCGATCTCGTCGATATAGACGATGCCGCGCTGCGCCTTTTCGACATTATAGTCGGACGACTGGAGCAGCTTGAGGATGATATTCTCGACATCCTCGCCGACATAGCCGGCTTCGGTCAGCGTCGTCGCATCGGCCATCGTGAAGGGCACGTCGAGGAAGCGGGCGAGCGTCTGCGCGAGCAGGGTCTTGCCGCTGCCGGTCGGGCCGACGAGCAGGATGTTCGACTTTGCCAGTTCGACGTCGTCGCCGCGGCCGCTGTTCGCGAGCCGCTTGTAGTGATTGTGCACCGCGACCGACAGCACGCGCTTGGCGGTGTTCTGGCCGATCACATAGGCGTCGAGATGCTGGCAGATTTCCAGCGGCGTCGGCACCGCGCCATCCTTGCGCGCGGCGATCCCGCCCTTGATTTCTTCGCGGATGATGTCGTTGCACAGTTCAACGCATTCGTCGCAGATGAACACGGTCGGTCCGGCAATCAGCTTGCGGACTTCGTGCTGCGACTTGCCGCAGAAGGAGCAGTAAAGGGTGCTCTTGCTGTCCGAGCCGCTCAATTTCGTCATAAATCTTCCTCTGGCAGCGCCAAAAGGGCACCGCCACCTTTATCCTAGCCCCCGGTCACCCAATTACAATATGGCAATTGGGTGACACGGGTTCAATGTCCCGCCTAGCGCCAAGGCGCCAAGCGGACGTCAATAAACGCAGTTACTGGTTCGTTTCGGGGCGGCGTTTGGGCGTCCGCACCGCAACGGATCAGGGCGTCGGGCCTTCGCTTACTTCCTTCGGCGCGTCGTCGCTGGGCAGCCCCGGCCGACGGTCGAACACCTGGTCGACGATGCCGAATTCCTGCGCTTCGTCGGCTTCGAGGAAGGTGTCGCGGTCCATCGCTTTTTCGATATCTTTCAACGACTTGCCGGTATATTTCACATACAGGTCGTTCATCCGCTTGCGGATACGCAGGATTTCACGCGCCTGGATTTCGATGTCCGACGCCATGCCGCGCGCACCGCCCGACGGCTGGTGGATCATCACGCGCGCATTGGTCAGCGCGACGCGCATGCCGGGTTCACCCGCGGCGAGAAGGAAGCTGCCCATCGACGCGGCCTGGCCGACACACACCGTCCCGACGCGCGGGCGGATATATTGCATCGTGTCGTGGATCGCCATGCCCGCCGTGACGACTCCGCCCGGCGAGTTGATGTACATGTAGATGTCCTTCTTCGGATTCTCCGATTCGAGGAACAGCAGCTGGGCAGTAATCAGCGAGGCCATCTGGTCCTCGACCTCGCCGGTGACGAAGATGATCCGTTCGCGCAGCAAGCGGGAAAAAATGTCGAAGCTGCGTTCGCCGCGGCTCGTCTGCTCGACGACGACGGGAACAAGGGCTGCGAGCGGGTCGATCATTGGGAATTCGTCCTTGTGTTATCGGGATGCCGCACCGGAGAATCCGGCGGGCTGCCCCTCCGTGATCCTACATCGTCGCCAAGCGGAGGTCTTTCAAGGGGGCAAAAAGAAGGGGCGGGAAAGTCCCGCCCCGTCCGGATTGTCTGATTTCGCCTCAGTCGCCCTCGCCGGGTTCGGGCGAGAAGAGCGTCTCGAACTTGTTCTCGACGCCCTTATATTCGTCGGCGTCGGCGGGGCTGTCCTTTTTGACCGTGATGTTCGGCCATTCGGCGCTGAACTTGCTGTTCACCTCGAGCCACTTTTCCAGACCGCTCTCGGTGTCGGGCAGGATCGCTTCGGCGGGGCATTCGGGTTCGCACACGCCGCAGTCGATGCATTCGTTCGGATTGATGACGAGCATATTCTCGCCTTCATAGAAACAGTCGACGGGGCACACCTCGACACAGTCCATATATTTGCACCGGACGCAGGCATCGGTGACGACATAGGTCATGGGCTTTCGGCTCCCTCAGATGACGGCAACCGGGCCGTCAGGCTCTCAATATGGGCTCGCCTCTATGCCGCGTGAAGGCGGTGCGTCAACGCTAAGCGACAGTTGCGAATCACTCTCACTGAATAGGACGGTCGGAGCGTTGCGGGTGCAAAGCATTTCCATCGGCGCCGATAGCCGATGGTGCGGCGGCGGGGAGGGCGGGATCGAGCCGCTGATAACAAGCCTGCGCCTCGGGCGCAGGGCCGCGGCGTAGCGGCAGCGAAAGCAGGCGCAGCACCTCAATCCGCTCGCCGACCGGCAGGACCAGCGTCGACCCGGCATGGACCGCGCATGACGAGCGGGTGATGCGCCGCCCGTCGAGCCGGATATGCCCCGCTTCTACCATCGCCTGCGCGATGCTGCGCGAGCGGGCGAAGCGCAAGAACCACAGCAGCTTGTCGAGCCTGATGCTTCCTGCGGCGCCCGGGCTTGCCATCAGTCTTTGCGCGCGTCCGCAAGGAGCGCGGCGAGGCCCGCGAAGGGGCTGTTCGGCGACGGGCCGCGACGTGGTTGCCGGTCGGGGCGGTCGGGGCGCGGCGGGCGCGGGGCGTCGACGCGCACTTTGTCCGGCTTGCCGCGCTTGCCCTTTGCCTGATGCGCGGGCGCGCGCCTTGTTTCGCCGTTCGCGGGACGCGGCGGCGCGTCGGGGGTCTTGCGATGCGGATGCGGTTTGCGACGCGGCCTTTTCTCGGGTTTGCGCAGCCCAGACCAGCGCCAGCGCTGCAATCCGGGTTCGCCGACGCTGCGAAAACCGAAGCTGCCGAGGAGCGCGCGGCGTGTCTCTTCGTCGAGTCCGAGCGATGTCGCGAGCGCCGGGTCGATGACGAAGCCGGGCGGCGGCGCCGCGCTGACCCCCTCATGCTCGTCATTCGCATGATCGTCATGATGATCGTCGCGGCCGACCAGTGGCGCGGTCGGCGGTGCCGCCGCCTGCATCCGCGCGGCGTGCGCCTGCCGCGCGAGCTTTTCGGCCATGTCGATGCGCAGCCAGCCCGAAGCGCAGCGCCGGAAACCTGCGATCGTCAGCCCGGCATGGTTTCCGGCTTTTTGCAGCACCGCGCCGTGCGGTGGCAGCGCGGGAACCGGCGCGCCCTGTTGCGCCGCCGTCAGCGCCGCGCGCCAGCGCACCGCCTCGGGCTTGAGCAGCAGCGGATGAAACAGATCGAGCGAGCCGATCGTGAAGCCGAGCTTGCGCAGCTGCGGCCGCTCTTCGGGCGTCAGCGCGTTGAGCTGATCCTCGACCACGGCGCGGCCGATCGTCCCGCTGTTGTCGGTGAGCGCGGCGAGCAGCGCGCGGACGCGCGGCGGAGTGAACAGGTCGCCCGCCGCCTCGCCCATCGCGGCCAGCGGCCCCGCATGACGTGCGAGTTGCTCGGCAACGAAGCGCTGGAGGCGCTCGGAAATCGCCTGCACCTGTTGCGGATCGAGCCGCCGTAGTGAGGGGTCGATCTGGATCGCCGGCTGAACGAGCGTCGGCCCGCGCGCGAGCGTCGCAATGGCGTGTCCGTGCCACGCGAGGCGCGGCGTTGTTCCCGGTTCGGCGATCAGCGACAGTGCGCTGTCGTCGCCTTCGGCGAGCGCGGTGGCGCGGCGCGCGAGTTCGGCGCGCAGATGCTTTTCGGCGGCGGCGAGCAGCATCCGGTGATCGCTGGCTTTCGCGACCGGATCGACCTTGAACTGGAACCCTTTCAGCGTGCCGATCGCCTCGCCGTCGACCGCGACGGTGCCGTCGGCGCCGACCGCCACGGGCAGCGCGGCGCCCCGCTGCCCCGCGTCGCGGAGCAGCAGCGCGAGCCGCCGGTCGACGAAACGCTGCGCCAGCGCCGCATGCAGCGCGTCGGAGAGGCGCGATTCGAGCGCTTGCGTCGCCTCGGTCCATCCCGCCGCGCCGGCGATCCAGTCGCCGCGCTGCGCGATGAAGCAGAGCGTACGCACCGCCGCGATGCGGCTCGCGAGCTGGTCGATATCGCCCTCGACGTCGTTCAGCCGGGCAAGGCGGCGCGCGAACCAGTCGGGGTCGATCATCCCGTCGCCGCTGGTGCGCCACTGCCACAGCCTGAACACGGTGCGGCTGTGGTGCTCGGCGCCCAATTGCTCGAAATCGGGGAGGCCGCAGACGTCCCACAGGCGCTGCACCGCATCGAAATCGCCGCCGCGTGCGCGCACCTCCATGTCGCCCGCCAGATGCTTGAGCACCGCGATATCGACCGCTTCGGGCGCGGCGCGCAGCATCGGCTGGTTCGGCGGCTGCGCGAGGTCGGACAAAAGCTGGTCGAGTGAGCCGAAACCGGGGTTCGGATTACGCCAGAACAGGCTGGCGAGCGGCGGGAAATGATGCCCCTCGATCGCGTGGATTTCCTCGGGCGTGAAGCCGCCTTGCGGCAGGCCCACGGTGCCGAAGCCGCCGTCCTGCTGGTGGCGCCCGGCGCGCCCCGCGATCTGCGCCATTTCCGAGACCGTCAGGCGGCGGAGGCGCCGTCCGTCGAATTTCTGTAAGGAAGCGAAGGCGACATGCTGGACGTCGAGATTGAGCCCCATGCCGATCGCGTCGGTCGCGACGAGATAATCGACCTCACCCGCCTCGAACATCGCGACTTGCGAATTCCGCGTCTTGGGGCTGAGCGCCCCCATCACCACCGCGGCGCCACCCGAAAAACGGCGCAGCATTTCGGCGATCGCATAGACTTCCTCGGCCGAAAAGGCGACGATCGCCGAGCGTTTGGGCAGGCGCGACAGCTTCGACGATCCCGCATAGCTCAAGGTCGAAAAGCGCGGACGCGTGACGATTTCGACCTCGGGCACCAGGGTTTTGACAAGGCCGCGGATGCTCGCCGAACCGAGGATCATCGTCTCCTCGCGCCCGCGCGCGCGCAGCAACCGGTCGGTGAAGACATGGCCGCGTTCGGGGTCGGCGCCGAGCTGCGCCTCGTCGATCCCGACAAAGGCGACGTCGCGTTCGACCGGGAGCGCTTCCATAGTCCCGAGCAGATAGCGGGCGTCGGGCGGCGTGATTCGTTCTTCGCCGGTGATCAGCGCAACCTGCGCCGGCCCCTTGATTGCGACAACGCGGTCGTAAACTTCGCGCGCGAGCAAGCGCAGCGGAAAGCCGATCATGCCGCTCGAATGGGCGGTCAGGCGCTCGACCGCCAAATGGGTTTTGCCGGTGTTGGTGGGGCCAAGGACAGCCTTGACCGGCTGGGAGGAGGATGACGTCATTTTCTTGGCCGCCAAGCTGGCATGCGCAGGGTCCACGCGCAACAGCCGATCTTCGAATGGCAGGATAGAGGCCGATTTTTTCCACTATGTTGCATAATATCCCGACCCCGCCACGCCTTGCCGCAATGCGCCGCGGCAAATCCGCCATTAAATTGACTTTAACGACCTTTCTTTACAGACAACGCCTCGAAAACATCATTCGGCCGCCGGGTATGGGGTTTGGCTGCCGAGCGGGGGTTGCAATTTGTTCCAGCGTCACGAACCCATCGCGGGGATGTCCGGCAACGCGGCCGCCCTCACGATGTCGCAAGCGATACCGCTGCGGCGTGCGGATTCGGATGCCGAGCCGCAGCTCGGCTGGCGCGACCGGCTCGCGCAGCTCGACCTCGTTCCCGACCTTGGCGACAATATCGGTTCGGCCGAATGGTGGCGCGGTCTTGCGACATTAACCTTGCTCTGCGGGGCCGCGATCGCGACCTTCCCCGGTATCCAACCGCTCGAAGTCGGCGGAACGCCGGCGCTCGATGCCGCCGATTTCAACGAGGCGCGCGCGCAGATGATCGTGCCGCTCGCGTTCGGCGGCGACACTGGGCGGCATATGGCGGCGACCGACGCGGTGCGTCCGCTGACCCAGACCCCCGAACGGCCGCAGATCGAACTCACCGCCACCTTGGGCAGCGGCGACAGCTTTGCGCGCCTGCTCGAACGCTCGGGCGTCGGCAGCAGCGAGGCGCAGGCGCTGGCACGTCAGGTGTCGGGCGCGGTTCCGCTCGCCGACATCGCGCCGGGCACGCGCATCGACCTGATCCTCGGCCGCCGCGCCGCGCGCACGATGCCGCGTCCGGTCGAGGCGCTCGCGATGCGCGCCCGCTTCGACCTGCGCATCGAGATGGAACGGCAGGGCAGCCAGCTCGTGATGCGCCGTATCCCGATTGCGGTCGACGCGACCCCGCTGCGCATTCGCGGAAGGGTCGGCGACAGCCTCTATCGCTCGGCGCGCGCCGCCGGAGCACCTCCCGCCGCGATCCAGTCGTATCTGCGCATCGTCGGCAAACAGATTTCGGTCGGCAGCGATATTCGCGCCGGTGACGAGTTCGACATCATCGTCGATTATCGCCGCGCCGAAACGGGTGAGAGCGAGACGGGCAAACTGCTCTATGCCGGGCTGATCCGCGGTGGAAAATCGAAACTCTCGATGCTCGAATGGAATGCGGGCGGCCGGACCCAATGGTTCGAGGCGTCGGGCGTCGGCGAACAGCGCGGCGGCATGGCGCGGCCCACGAATGGCCGCGTGACCTCGACCTTCGGCATGCGCCGCCATCCGATCCTCGGTTACAAGCGCATGCACAGCGGCATGGATTTCGGCGGCGGTTATGGCGCGCCCATCTATGCGGTGACCGACGGTGTCGTGACGATCGCCGGGCGCCACGGCGGCTTCGGCAATTATGTGAAGCTCAATCACGGCAACGGCCTCGGCACCGGCTATGGCCATATGAGCCGCATCGCGGTGCGCTCCGGCCAGCGCGTGGGTCGCGGGCAGGTGATCGGTTATATCGGCTCGACCGGCCTTTCGACCGGTCCGCACCTCCATTACGAGCTTTATCGCAACGGCCGGGCGGTCAATCCGTCGTCGGTGACCTTCGTCACCCGCGCGCTGCTCGAAGGCAAGGCGCTCGCCGACTTCCGCGCCCGCATCCGGTCGCTGACGTCGATCGCGCCGGGTGCGGCGCTGACCCCGATCGCACCGAAACAGGTCGAGGGGCCAAAGCTCGGCAGCCTTGCCGATGTCGCCTCGAAGCGGGCAGGCGACGGGATCTGAACGGATTGCGCCCTCTCCTTCAGGGGAGGGCAGCGAGACTTGCGAGCTTGCTCGCTAGTCGCAGCGGGTGGGGGGCATCGGTCTTACGCCACATCGAGAGCCCCCACCCCAACCCCTCCCCCGAAGGGGAGGGGTTCATGCGTCTCTTCCAATATCCATTTGCCCCGCGGCCTAGCGCCGCTATGCACCCCGCATGACCCAAGCCGCTTTCCCCGACCTGCGCCTGCGCCGTACCCGCCGCACCGGCTGGAGCCGCGCGATGGTGCGCGAAACCCAGCTGTCGCCCGCGAACCTCATCTGGCCGCTCTTCGTCGCCGACGGTTCGGGCACCGAAGAACCGATCGCGAGCCTGCCCGGCGTATCGCGCTGGTCGGTCGATTTGCTCGTCGAGCGCGCAAGGGACGCCGTCGCCGCGGGCATCCCGTGCCTCGCGCTCTTTCCCTATACGCTGGCCGACCGGCGCAGCGCGGATGGCGACGAAGCGCTCAATCCCGATAACCTCATGTGCCGCGCCACCGCCGCGATCAAGCAGGCGCTCGGCGACGAGATCGGTATCCTCACCGACGTCGCGCTCGACCCCTATACCAGCCATGGGCAGGATGGGCTGATCGACGATGCGGGCTATGTGCTCAACGACGAAACGGTCGATGTGCTGGTGCGGCAGGCGCTCAACCAGGCGCGCGCCGGCGCCGACATCATCGCCCCCAGCGACATGATGGACGGCCGCATCGGCGCGATCCGGCACGCGCTCGAGGCCGAGGGTTTCGGCCATGTCCAGATCATGAGCTACGCCGCCAAATATGCCTCGGCCTTTTACGGTCCGTTCCGCGACGCGGTCGGTTCGCGCGGGCTGCTCAAGGGCGACAAGAAGACCTATCAGATGGACCCTGCAAACAGTGAGGAAGCGCTGCGCGAAGTCGCGCAGGACCTCGCCGAGGGCGCCGACAGCGTGATGGTCAAGCCCGGGCTGCCCTATCTCGACATCGTCCGCGCGGTGAAGGACAATTTTGCCGTGCCCGTCTATGCGTACCAGGTGTCGGGCGAATATGCGATGAT
>NZ_JBOHHT010000042.1:0-9826 GCF_050725655.1 Sphingopyxis sp.
GAAGCGCAAAGCGCTTCCGCCCAAGACGATCGGGCTCTAGAGCCTTTCCATGACCGATTCCACCCCTACCCCGCTCGCGCCGAAACATCTCGGCCAATCCAGCGAACTTCCTGCCTCGCCCGAGGCCGCGGTTCTCGACTATGTCCCCAATCCGCGCGCTGGCGAGCTCTATCTCGTCCGCTTCGCGGCGCCCGAGTTCACCTCGCTCTGCCCGGTGACCGGCCAGCCCGATTTCGCGCACCTCGTGATCGATTATGCGCCGGGCGAAACGATCGTCGAATCGAAGAGCCTGAAGCTCTTCCTCGGCAGCTTTCGTAACCATGCGGGGTTTCACGAGGATTGCACCGTCGGCATCGGCCGCCGCCTGTTCGACGAGATGCAGCCGCGGTGGCTGCGCATCGGCGGTTACTGGTATCCGCGCGGCGGCATTCCGATCGACGTCTTCTGGCAATCAAGCGCGCCGCCCGCCGACCTGTGGCTCCCCGACCAGGGGGTCGCGCCCTATCGCGGCCGGGGGTGATTCGCCTGGCGCCTCAATGTTCGGGGCGCGGCACAAGGTCCATCGTCTGATCGGCCTTCAGCGCATAGCTGTACCAGAACCATTTGTTGTTCGGATCCTGCGTTTCCTTCTTGAACGCAGCGATCAGGCGCTTGCCGTCGGTCTTGACATAGATGGCGCCGTCGACGCTGACATTGGACAGGCCCAGCGTGTCGACGTCGGCGTTCATCGCCTTCGCCAGCGCCTCGCACGCCGCCTTGCGCGCGGCATCCGACAAGGGCGCACCATTTTCGTCGGTGCCGGGGCCGCCCGTGGCCAGTAGGTCGATATTGCCCTTCAGTCGCTTGACGAGCGCCGCGTCCTCGGTCTCGCGCGTCGAACGCTGCAATTCGGTCGATAGCAGAACCGGCGCGGCGCCGCGCCCCGCCTTGCCCAGCCGGCCGAGCAGGTCGGGCCGGGGATGGACGTAATTCACATCGTCGTCGCCCGAAGATATGACGAAAGCCGCAGGGTTCACCGCGCTCAGAAATTCGTCGGTCACGTCCGACGCGCCGTGGTGGCACGCCTTCATCACGTCCGACCGGAAACGGGCGCGCGCGGCCGCGATCATCGCATCGCGGCCCGCCTCGTCCTGCGGCCAGGCGTCGAGCCCGGCGTATCGGGTCAGCAGGAACCGTTCCGACGGCGTGTTGAGATCGCCGCCGAAAAGGATCGAAAATTCGCCGAAGCGCAGGCGCAGGATCACCGAATGGCCGTTTTTCGTTTTGGCGGCGTCGCCAAAGACGCGCAGCCGCAGTTTGCCAGCCGCGTCGCGTTCGGCCCATGGGCCGAGCACCTCGATCGTATAGCCATCGCGCTCGCCCGGCGCGAAGCCCGGCATCCAGCGTGCGCCCTGCGCGAAACTGCCATGCTCGGTCGACAGCATCGAAAAGCTGCCGACATTGCCCTTTGCGATCGCGGTCGCGATCAGCTTAGCAAAGGTCCGGCTCGACGGGCCCGCCGCCGGGTCATAGATCGCGCGCGCTGCGGCGTCGCTTTCGACGATATGTTTCAGATAACGCACCCCGTCGGCATCGGGTTCGGTGACACCGCCCATACCCTCCAGCTCGTCGCCGGTCGGCAATTCGAGCGCGCCGTTGTGATAGAGATGCTCGAAGGTGATGTCCTTGTTCGAGAAGATGCTGCGAAAGCCGCCATAATGATCGAGGTCGGCGTGGCTGATCACCGCGGCATGGAACGCCATGCCCGCGCGATAGGTGCCGAAACGGGCATCGAGGAAATCGCGCATCGCCTGACCTTTGCCCGCATCGACGACGATGACCCGTTCCTGCTGCCCCGCCGGCAAGTCGGGGTCGGTCGCGCGCTCGGGCGTGATCAGCACCGACCCGTCGCCGATCCCGACGTCGAGGAAGATCATTTCGAGCGGGCGGCGATCGGTGACTTCGCTGGCGCGAATTTTCAGCAGCCTGCGCTTCGCTTCATCCTTCCACGCCCAGCGGATCCAGCGCCACTCGCCGGTCTGCGGCATGTCGGGCGCCAGCGTCAGCCAGTCACCCCACAATACCTGGCGGACCTTCTTGCCATTGTCGTCGCGCAGGAAAGTCTTTTCATAGGATCCCTCGCCATCGGCGCTGCCCGGCAGAGCGACGAAAACATGCTCCATGATATTCCCCTCCGCATGATTGCGGGTACAATCCTATCATGGCAGTTATGACCGATATTGGACGCTTGCGCCGAAAATCGACCCACCCCTCAGATTCATCTTTCCGTCACAAAATATTGACATTAGTGTCAGCGATATGACCGCCGCTTCCCTTCCGCACGACCATCCGATCGCTGTCGGCTCCGACCAGATCGATTTCATGGGTCATGTGAACAACGCCCACTATTTGAGCTGGGTGCAGGAAGCGGTGCTTGCGCACTGGCGCCATATCGCTCCGCCCGACGCGGTCGCGGCGCATCTGTGGGTCGCGCTGAAGCACGAGATCACCTATCGCCGCCCCGCCTTCCTCGACGACCAGGTCATCGCGACCGTCATCCTCGAAAAGGTGCAGGGCGCGCGCGCCTTTTACGAAACGATCATCAAGCGCGGCGAAGAGGTGCTGGCCGAGGTGAAATCCTCATGGTGCTGCATCGACGCCGAAACGCTGCGCCCCGCACGGCTCGCGAGCGAGGTCGTCGCGCGCTTCTTTCCGAACGAGAAGGTCTAACCCGAAAGGAAGCCTTCGGATGTGAAAGGGCCCCCTCCTTGCGGGAGAGGGCCTTCCATTGGAAGCTGGACGAAGAAACCGCCACGCACGCGAGCGGCCGCCGCCGCCGCCGCCGCCGCCGCAAAGCGAGGCATGATCATTCGGCGGCGCAAGGAATTTACGGGCTTACCGGATCGTCGTCGCCGTTGTCGTCGACCACCAGCCAGATACCGCCGGCAATGATCGCAAGCCCGAGCAAGATCGCAATCCAGCTCGCTCCTTCGAGTTCGTTCTGACCCTCGGTAACGGACCCCGCACGGGCAGCATCCAGCGCGGGTGCGGCCGACGCGGCCACCGGCGCAAGAACCATCGACGTCGCCGCGAACGCGATCGCGGCCTTCTTTAAGACATTCATCGCAAACTCCTTTTTTTGAGCGGGCTTGAAACGCTGGCCGACGGGCAATAGTTCCACGGCGCCGCACCGGATGGAGCTAGGCCGCAGCGAACCGGATCGGCAGACGCTTCAGCCCGCCGACGAAAACCGATTCGACGCGCGCGGGTTCGCCGGCCAGTTCGAGGCTTTTCAGCCGCGGCAAAAGCTCCTCCATCAATATGCGCATCTCCATGCGCGCGAGATGCTGGCCAAGGCAGACATGCGCGCCGAAACCGAAGGCGATCTGCTGGTTCTTTTCGCGGTCGGGGTCGAACGCGAACGGATCGCCGAACACCGCCTCGTCGCGATTGCCCGAGACATAATTGAGCATCAGCCAGTCGCCTTCGCGAATCATCTGGCCGCCGATCTCGACATCCTCCTTGGCGCTCCGCATGAAATGCTGGACCGGCGTGGTCCAGCGGATCGCTTCCTCGATCAGCCCGGCCTTGTCGCTGTCGGCGGCGCGGAAGCGTTCGAACAGCGCGGGATTCTTCGCGAGTTCCATCATCGCGCCCGCGGTCGAGGCGCTCGTCGTGTCGTGCCCCGCGGTGGCGACGATCATATAGTAGCCCGACATCTCGCGGTCGGGGATTTGCTCGCCGTTGACCGTTGCATTGGCGATCACCGTCGCAATGTCCTCGCGCGGGTTGGCGCGGCGTTCGGCGGTGAGCGCACCGAAATAATTTTCGAAATCGGCGATGACATAGTTGAGCATCGCGATCGCCTGCTCGGCGCTGGTGATCGCTTCCCGGCTACGATTGAGGTCGGGATCGGTCGATCCGAACAGCTGCTGCGTCAGCATCAGCATCCGCGGCTCGTCTTCCGGCGGGACGCCCAAAATATCCATGATGACGCGCAGCGGATAATGTGCCGCGACGTCGCGCGCGAAGTCGCATTCGCCGCCCTGTTCGAGCATATGATCGACCGTCTCGCGCGCGATCTGGCGAATGCGGTCTTCGACGATTTTCAAATTCTTCGGCATGAACCAGCTTTGCGTCAGCAGCCGGTATTTCATATGATCGGGCGCATCCATCTGCACCAGCGAACGGATCAGATGCCCGTCATTGTTCGGCGTCGCCGCGCGCGCGATCGCCTCGCCGCCGCGGTTGGTGAGCACGGTCGGGCGGAGACCGTTGGCGAAACGCTGCGGGTCGCGGCTGATCGCCATGATGTCGGCGTGGCGCGTCACCAGCCAGAAGGGATCGATCTCGGGATTTTCCGCGACCGCGAGCGGCGCGTTGGCGCGGGCCCAGGCGAGCTGTTCGTGCAATGGATCCCACGCCCCATAGGCGACGGGATCGACGACGGCGGTGGCTACCTCTCCAGGCAATATAGGTTTTGTCATGAAACCAAAGCTGCCTCATCGCGCACCGTCTGTCGAGCCTAGACGACGGCCTGCCGAAAGAGGGCGTTGCAGGGGCCCGCGCATGGGCCTAGCCGGACCCACAAAATCATACCGGGGATCGCAACCATGAAATATTCGACTCGTCATTTGCTTGTTGCCGCCGTGTCGTCGCTGAGCCTCGCCGCCTGCGCCGCGCAGCCGGGGATCACATCCCCCACCCCCGTCGCCCCGCCGCCCGCGCTCACCGGCGCGCCGCTCGATACGAGCGTGCCGAGCCAGCTACCGCGGATCGCGCGGCCGCTGCATTACGACATCAGCGTCGCGCCCGACGCCAAGGCGCTCAGCTTCGCTGGCGAAGCGGGCATCGACCTCGAACTTTACGAGTCGTCGGCAACGCTGACGCTGAACGCACTCGATCTCCGCTTCGCAAGCGCGAGCCTGAGCGGCGCCGACGGCAAAGCGATTCCGCTGACCGTCACGATTGACGCCGCGGCACAAACCGCGGCCTTCACCGCCCCCGCGCCGCTCGCACCCGGAAAATACCGACTGACCACAAGCTACACCGGTACGATCAACACGCAGGCGAACGGGCTTTTCGCGCTCGACTATCCCGATAAGGTCACGGGCAACGAGGTGCGCGGGCTGTTCACCCAGTTCGAGGCGCCCGACGCGCGGCGCTTTGTTCCGAGCTTCGACGAGCCGAGCTACAAGGCCACCTTCAGCCTGTCGGCGACCGTGCCCGCGAGCGACCTCGCGGTCAGCAACATGCCGGTCGCCAGCGAGACCCCGGTCGCGGGCGGCAAGAAGACCGTTGCCTTCCAGATCTCGCCCAAAATGTCGTCCTACCTTCTCTTCTTCGCGACCGGCCATTTCGAGCGGCTCGCGGCAAAGAGCGAGAGCGGCGCCGAGGTCGGCATCGTGTCGCCCAAGGGATCGGGCGAGCAGGCGCGTTTCGCGCTCGACAGCCTCGGCCCGCTGCTCGGCTATTACAGCGACTATTTCGGCCAGCCCTATCCGCTGCCCAAGCTCGACAATGTCGCGGGGCCCGGCCAGTCGCAATTTTTCGGCGCGATGGAAAACTGGGGCGCGATCTTCACTTTCGAGCGCATCCTGCTCGACGACCCGAAGATCACCAGCGAAGCGGTGCGCCAGCAGATCTATTCGACGCAGGCGCATGAGGTCGCGCACCAATGGTTCGGCGATCTTGTCACCATGGCGTGGTGGGACGACCTTTGGCTCAACGAGGGTTTTGCGAGCTGGATGGAAACCAAGGCGAGCGACCATTTCCATCCCGACTGGCAGCCTTTGCTCGACCGCGTCGACGGCCGCGAGCGCGCGATGGCGCTCGACGCCTTTGCGACGACGCACCCGATCGTCCAGACGATTCGCACCGTCGAAGACACCAACCAGGCGTTCGACGCGATCACTTACCAAAAGGGCGAGGCGGTGATCACGATGCTCGAAGCCTATGCCGGCGCGGATGTGTGGCGCGGCGGGCTGCGCAGCTACATGGAAAAGCATAAATACGCCAACACGCGCACCGACGATCTGTGGAACGCGGTCGAGGTAGCGGGCGCAAAGGGTCTGACCGCGATCGCGCATGATTTCACGAACCAGCCGGGTATTCCGTTGCTCCGCGTCGGCGGCGTCACGTGCGCCGGCGGCAACACGACCGTCCAGCTGACGCAGGGCGAATTTTCGCGCGATCGCAAGCAGGGCATCGAGGCCGAAGCGCGCCGCTGGCAAGTGCCCGTCCTCGCGCGCGCCGGCCATGGCGCGGTGGCGCGGCAGGTCATCGCGGGCGGGACCGGCACGCTGACCTTGCCCGGCTGCGGCGCGGTGCTGATCAATGCGGGTCAGGCGGGCTATTATCGCACCCTCTATTCGCCCGCAGCGCTCGCCGCGCTCCGCGGCGATTTCGCGAAGCTGGCCCCGATCGACCAGCTCGGGCTGCTCGGCGACAATTTTGCGCTCGCCTATGCCGGCTACCAGCCGATGGGCGCCGCGCTCGACCTGCTCGCGGCGACGCCGCAAAATGCGAACCAGAAGCTGCTCGGCGACGCCGCGGGGCGCTATGCGGCGCTCTACGCTATGTTCGACGACCAGCCGGCGGCGCAGAAACAGATCGCAGCACGTGGCACCACGGCGCTCGGCCCGGCGATGCAGCGGCTCGGCTTCGACGCGCGTGCCGGCGAGCCCACGCTCGACAGCATCTTGCGCTCCGACCTGCTCGCGTCGCTCGGCACGCTCGGCGATGCGAAACTGCTCGGCGAGGCACGGCGGCGCTTCGCGCTGCTCGACAGCAATTCCGCCGCACTCGACGGCCCGCTGAAATCGCGCTGGCTCGGCATCGTCGCGGCGAACGCAAGCGAGGCCGAATGGACCAAGCTGCGCGCGATGGCAAAGGCATCGAAGTCGGCGGTCGAGCGCAGCGCCTTCTATACGCTGCTCGGCAACGCGAAGGACGCGGGGCTCGCGAAGCGCGCGCTCGACCTCGCGCTCACCGACGAGCCCGGCAAGACGGTCAGCGCGGGGATCATCGACGCGGTCGCGAAGAACCATCCCGAACTGGCGGTCGACTTCGCACAGGCGAACCAGGCCGCGGTCGACCGGCTGATCGACGCCTCGGCGCGCGCGCGCTTCCTCGCGGGATTGGCGGCCGCGTCGAACGATCCGGCGATGATCGCGAAGCTCGAGCGGATCGCGGCTCCGCTGCCCGCCGATGTCCGCAAACCCTATGACAAGACGCTGGCGTCCCTGAAGGAACGCAGCGTCAGCCGACCGCGCATCAAGGGCGAAATCGCCGGCTGGCTGAAGGCGAAGTAGGGGAAAGGCCGCGGTCGGCCGGTCAGTCGGCCGGCTGCGGCATTCCGGCCGGCATCGCGCTTTCCCATTCGGCGCGCGCCCGGCGAATCATCGCCTTGAGCGCATCGGCATGGCGCTGCCACGCGGCGGCGGCCTCGGCATTCCATGCCGCCCCCGCCGCGGCGCCCAGTTCGGCGACCGTCATGTCGATGAAGGCGTCATATTCGGCGATCGGCAGCGGCCCATAGGCGCGGTGGGTGAAGACGAGCTCGGCGACGAGCGGCCAAACCCAGCTTTCGCGCTTCGCCAGCCCGAACATCATCTGCAGCGTCTCGTCGGTCATCCGCCGCGATGAGGCATCGACGACCATGAAGCTCGCGCGGCGATCGGGGAAAGTCGCGAAGAAACGGTCGAACAAGCTGTGGCGGATGTCGATGCCGGCGTCGGCGACGGCCGTCAGGCTCGCCTCCATTAGCGCGGCATCGGCTTCGCTCATTTGAACAGGTTGCCCAATATCCCGCGCATCAACTGGCCGCCGAACTTGCCCGCAACCTGCCGGCCGATGCTCGTCGCCGCCGAGCGCGCCGCCGACTGGACCATTTTTTCGGTCATCGACGGTTTCGCGGCTTCGCGCGCCGCGGCCTTTTCGAGCCGCAGGCGCTCGCGTTCCTCGGCCGCCTTGACCTTCGCCTCTTCCTTCGCGGCGATCGCGGCCTGCTTGTCGGCCTCGACCTGCGCCTTGGCCTCGATCGCGGCGGCCTGCGCCTGATCGGCCTTGGCGGCGAGCAGTTCCTCGGCGCTCTCGCGGTCGACGGCGGTGTCATATTTGCCCTCGACCGGCGAGATCGACTTGATGATCGCGCGCTCCTTGGCATCGAGCGGACCGGCGCGCGAGCAAGGCGGCTTGATCAATGTGCGTTCGACCGGCGACGGCGCGCCGTCGGCCATCAACAGCGACACCAGCGCTTCGCCGACCTTCATCTCGGTGATCTCGCGCGCGACATCGACTTTGGGGTTCGGGCGGAAGGTCTCGGCGGCGGCCTTCACCGCTTTCTGGTCGCGCGGGGTGAAGGCGCGCAGCGCATGCTGGACGCGATTGCCGAGCTGGCCGGCGATCGTTTCGGGAACGTCGATCGGGTTCTGCGTCACGAAATAGACGCCGACGCCCTTCGAGCGGATCAGGCGGACGACCTGCTCGATCTTGTCGGTCAGTGCGGGCGGCGCGTCGTCGAACAGCAGATGCGCCTCGTCGAAGAAGAAGACGAGCTTTGGCTTGTCGGGATCGCCGACCTCGGGGAGCGTCTCGAACATCTCGCTGAGCATCCAGAGGAGGAAGGTCGCGTAGAGCTTCGGGCTCGCCATCAGCTTGTCGGCGGCGAGGATGTTCACATAGCCGCGGCCGTTCTCGTCGCACTGGATCATGTCCATGATGTCGAGCGCGGGCTCGCCGAAGAAATTGGCGCCGCCCTGGCTTTCGAGGGTCAGGAGTTGCCGCTGGATCGTGCCGACGGTGGCCTTCGACACATTGCCATATTTGGTGGTGAGCTCGTCGGCGCTTTCGGCGCACCAGGACAGCATCGCCTGCAGGTCACCGAGGTCGAGCAAGAGCAGATTCTGTTCGTCGGCGACGCGGAACGCAATCGCGAGCACGCCCTCCTGCACCTCGTTGAGCCCCATCAGTCGCGCGAGCAGCAGCGGCCCCATTTCGGAAATCGTCGTGCGCACCGGATGCCCCTGCTCGCCGAACAGGTCCCAGAAGATCACCGGATTGTCGCGATAGACCCATTCGCCGTCGCCGATCTCGGCGGCGCGCGCGGCGAAAATCTCGTGCGTCTTTGCGGTCGGGCTGCCCGCCATCGCCATGCCGGCAAGGTCGCCCTTCACATCGGCAACGAACACCGGGACGCCGACCGCCGAAAAGCCCTCGGCGAGCCCCTGCAGCGTCACCGTCTTGCCCGTGCCCGTCGCACCGGCGATCAGCCCGTGGCGGTTCGCACGTTTCAGCACGAGCGACTGGCGCGGACCATCCGCCGCGCCGCCCCCGCCAAGGCCGATATAGATTTCGCTTGCCGTGCTGCCGTCGCTCACCCGCTGTCCTCCATTCGAAAGCCTATCTAGGGGTCTAGAGCGGCGGCGCAGGTCAGGCAATCGGCAAACCGGCTTCGTTCGCCGGGGCATGACGACACCGCGGAAAACCGCCGAACTTCACACGGGAATCGCGTTTTGAGGCGGCGCGAACCGAAGACCGACGCGGAGCTTAAAGCCACAAAAGCCCCGCACGCGCGGGCCGAAACTGTGGCTTTTGTGGCTTTAGCAGACCGGGCTGGCGCCGGCGGCGGGATGAGGGCACGCGCAGCAACGATATGGGACTATTGGGTCATCCGGCAGAATAGATCATGCCCGAATATTGTAGGAAAGGCTTTTCCGACGATGATGCCGGAGATGGCAGCTAACGACTGATAGCGGACGTTTGATCTCCCCTCCCGCAGGCGGGAGGGGTTGGGGGTGGGCAGCGACGTTGCGATGGCCCACCCCGCTGCGGCTAGCCAGCAAGC
>NZ_JBOHHT010000043.1:0-6974 GCF_050725655.1 Sphingopyxis sp.
GCGCTACGCGCTGCCACCTCCCCATCGCTGCGCGACGGGGAGGATCAAGAGAGACCCGATTGCGGGCGCCCGTCACGCTTGCTATGGGCGCGGTCGATGACCCAGCCAGCCCCCGAAACCATCCGCACGCCCAAAACCCGCATCGCCTGCGACGGCACCGGCGACAGCCTCGCCGATGCGGCGCTCGGCCACCCGCGCGTATGGCTCGAAATCGACACCGATGAGGGCTTCGCCGACTGCGGCTATTGCGACCGGCGCTTCATTCTGATCGGCGGGATCGCCGACAAAGGTTGAACGCCGGCGGGATCGCCGACAAGGCGTAAATCGGCGGCCGGAAGTAAACGGCCGATTCACTAACCCCATGCATCAGCGATGAAGGTCCCGCTGGCATAAGATGTGCCAGACAGGAGCAGAATCTGTGGGAATTCAAGGGACCAGAAACTGTCGGGGAGCTGCTCGCGCCCTGACCCTCGCGGCGACAGTGGCGGGCGCGGCGCTATGCGGACCAGCCTATGCCGCCGATATGGCTGGCACCGCCAACGCGGCGGTCGTTCGCCCGAACACACTGATCAAGACCGACGATCTCGATTTCGGCACGTTGATCAGCGGACCGACCGGCGGCACGGTGTCGATCAATGCCGTTACGGGCGCGCGCACGACCAGCGGCGGAGTGACCCCCGTCGGGGCCGGCACCCAGCGCGCGATATTCCAGGGCACCGGCGGCATTTTGCTCATCACCGTGTCGGGCAGTACCTCGGTGACGCTCGCGCGCGCCGGCGGCGGCGCGGCGCCGATGACCGCCAGCCTCGTCCGTGCGGCCAGCACCAGCGGCGGCGGCATCGCGCTGCTCGGCGGCACCCTCCTGCCCAGCGGGGTGCAGACCTATTATATCGGCGGCACGCTCACCGTCCCCGCGAACCAGCCCGAGGGTGATTACAGCGGGACGTTTACGCTGACGGTGAATTATCTGTAGATCGATGTCCGGTTTCGATCGGTTGCGGACATTTGGTCCTCCCTGTGCCGCAGGCATGGGGAGGTGGCAGCGCGAAGCGCTGACGGAGGGGCGGGGCGCGACGTCGCAGCCCCTCCACCACCGCCTGCGGCGGCGGTCCCCCTCCCCATCGCTTCGCGACAGGGAGGATTTTGGCGGCCGCTTCCCACCCCAATGCCGACATTCGGGTGGGACCTTGCAATATCGGCTCGTAGCGAACGGGTCTTTGCGCTGGCCGACGGCGCGCCTATATCACCCCCATGACAAGCCCGACCGACCCCCGCCGCTTCCTTTATCGCGCCGACGCGCTCGACCCCGATCTGGCGCAGACGCTCGCGCGCGAAGCGCTCGGCAAGGCCGACGACGGCGAGCTGTACCTTCAATATCGCGCGACCGAGAGCTTCGGCTTCGACGACGGGCGATTGAAGACCGCCGACTATTCGACCGACGCGGGCTTTGGCCTGCGCGCCGTGTCGGGCGAGATGACGGGCTTTGCGCACGCCAGCGACATCAGCGCCGGCGCGATCCGCCGCGCCGCCGAGACGCTCGCTTTGCTCGATCCCTCGAACCAGGCGCACGCCGCGCCGCCGCCGCGCACCAACCGCCACCTTTATGACGAGGCGAACCCGCTCGACCTCATCCCCTTCGCGAAGAAGGTCGCGCTCTGCCAGGAAATCGACGCCGCCGCGCGTGCGCGCGATCCGCGTATCGTCCAGGTCTCGGTCGCGCTCGCGGGCAGCTGGTCGGTCGTCGAGATCGTCCGCGCCGACGGTTTCCTCGCAACCGACATCCGCCCGCTCGTCCGCCTCAACGTCTCGATCGTGGTCGAGGAAAATGGCCGCCGCGAAACCGGTTATTTCGGCCTTGGCGGGCGCTATATGTACGATCATCTGTTCGAACCCGCGCAGTGGAACCGCGCGATCGACGAGGCGCTGGCACAGGCGCTTGTCAACCTGCGCGCGGTCGATGCGCCCGCGGGCGAATTCACCGTGCTGCTCGGACCCGGCTGGCCGGGCGTGCTGCTCCATGAAGCCGTCGGCCACGGGCTCGAGGGCGATTTCAACCGCAAGGGCACCAGCGCCTTTTCGGGCCGCATCGGTCAGCGCGTCGCCGCGCCCGGCGTCACCGTGGTCGACGACGGCGCGATGGACAGCCCGGTCGGCGGCGGTCGTCGCGGCTCGCTCAGCATCGACGACGAAGGCACGCCCACCGGCGAGACCGTGCTGATCGAGGACGGCATCCTCAAGGGCTATATGCAGGACCGCCTCAACGCCCGCCTGATGGGGGTCGAACCCACCGGCAACGGCCGCCGCGAAAGCTTCGCGCACGCGCCGATGCCGCGGATGACCAACACCTTCATGCGCGGCGGCAATGACGATCCGGCCGAGCTGCTCAGCCGCGTCAAGACCGGCATTTTCGCCAAAAGCTTCGGCGGCGGACAGGTCGACATCGTGTCGGGAAAGTTCGTCTTCAGCTGCACCGAGGCGTACAAGATCGAGAATGGCAAATTGGGCGATTCGATCAAGGGCGCGACCTTGATCGGCGACGGCCCGAGCGTGCTCACCAAGGTCATGGGCATCGGCAACGACATGGCAATCGACGAGGGTATCGGCATCTGCGGCAAGGGCGGCCAGAGCGTCCCCGCCGGCGTCGGCCAGCCGACCTTGCTGGTCAGCGGGCTGACCGTCGGCGGTACAGCCTGAATTCCTTCTCCCTCGATGGGAGAAGGATACGCCGCCTTGCCGCGAAGCGGCTAGGCGAAGTTGGATGAGGGTGATGGTGCGTCCTTCCGCCGCGCAGCATCAGGCCGAAGCCGCACCCCCACCGCTGCGACTAGCCAGCAAGCTGGCAAGTCTCGCTGCCTCCCCCATCAAGGGAGGATGGTCGATTGTGATCGCCCTCACTTGGCGTTCGCCCCTCCCGCGCATATAGCTTACCCAAACAGAACAAGAATCGGTCGCATCATCCGCGGGGGCAATCCTGCAACAGGGAGGGTAATATGCGTTCGAATCTGCGTTTTGTTTCCGTGGCCGCCGTCGCCGCGATGCTCGCCGCCGTTCCCGGCTCGGCGCAAAAATCGACCGGCCCCAAGGAACGTTATGAAATGGACGTCGCGACGGCGTCGGGCTTTGCCGCGATGACTGCGGGCGGCGGCAAACCCGGGGTCGGCAGCATGATGGGCATGATGTTCGGCGGTGGTCCCGACAGCCAGGTCGCGCGTACGCTCGAACTGCGGCTCGGCTCGGCCCAGACGCCCGTGCCGCCGCCGGTGAAGGCCGACCATTTCTTCCTGCCCGCAGCCAAGCTCGGCAAATTACTGCCGCTGCTCGGTCCCGACCCGGGCAGGCGCCAGGACGAGACCGGCACGTCGGAACTGCCCAAGGATTTCGAACGACCCAAGGGACGCTTGCTGCTGTTCTGGGGCTGCGGCGCCAAGGCCGGACCGGGCCAGCCGGTGATCATCGATTTCGCCAAGCTCGCGGCGGGGCAGATGCCGCCCAATCTCTACACGACCACAATTCCGCGCATCCGCGAAGTGATGACGACGAACAGCAAAAGCTACGCCGGCTGGCCGAACAGCAAATCGGCGAAACAGCCGCCTTCGGGGTCATCGCTGCTCGGTGCGCACCGTATCGCGGGCAATGTCGGGCCCGAAATCAACTTCACGCTGGCGCAGGACTATATGCCCGCGCTTAACGCCTCGACGTCGCCGCAGCCCGACGGGTCGCTGATGATCCGCTGGAACCAACTCCAGCCCGCGACCGGCTATGTCGCCTGGGCGTTCGGTGGCATGGACCGTGGCGGCGGCGCTGGAGGAAATGGGGGCGACATGGTGTGGTGGACCAGCAGCAACGCGCGCGAATTCGGCGGCAGGCTGTGGGACTGGCTGCCGCCGTCGACCGTCGCGGGACTTGTCACGAAGAAAATCGTGATGCCGCCGTCGCAGACGAGCTGTCAGATCCCCGCGGAAGCCAAGAAGGCGTCGGGCGAGATGATGTTCGGTAATTTGAACGCCTTTGGCCCCGAAGCCAATTTCTCTTATCCGCCCAAACCCGCAGGCAATGCCGTGTGGAACATCGACTGGACCGCAAAGGTGCGTTTCCGTTCACACACCGCGCTGCTGATCGGCGCCGATTTCGGCGGCCAGAGCAGATCGGGGGGCGGATCGACGACCGGCGGAAGCACCCCGGTCGAACCCGCGAAAAAGAAGAAATGCAAAGGGCCGCTCGGCATCCCGCTTCCCGACGGGGCGTGCTGAAACGGCGGCGAGTCAGCCCCTGTTCACGCGCGTTGGCGCAGAAAGACGCCGGGTAGGGTATGAAAGACAGGAGTCGAACCATGCGTCACCTCATCCCGGCGCTTCTCGCCGCCGCTGCCATGGCAGCCACGCCCGCCGCCGCGCGCGAAAAGCTCGCGCCCGAAGACCAGCTCGCCAAGCTGCTCGAAGGCCGCGTCGCGGGCGAGCCGCAGGATTGCATCTCGCTCTCGACCGCGCGCAGTTCGCAGATCATCGACAAGACCGCGATCGTCTACAAGGTCGGCAGCACCTATTGGGTCAACCGGCCGAAGGGCGGCGCCGAATCGCTCGACGACGACGATATTCTCGTGACCAAGACGACCGGCAGCCAGCTGTGCAGCATCGATCCCGTCGAACTGCGCGACCGCACGAGCCATATGTACGCCGGCTTCGTGTCGCTCGGCAAATTCGTGCCTTACAAGCGCGTCAAGGGCGAATAGCCTCCGGTCGTCACGCCATTGCGAGCGCAGCGAAGCAATCCAAGGGTTGCATAAACCGCTCTGGATTGCTTCGCTATGCTCGCAATGACGAATGATCCTGAAACGCCCGCCCCTCCCCCTGCCGACTGGGCGCGGCAATTGCTCGCCTTCTGGTTCGATGCGCACGGCATGGACGACTGGTACGGCGGCGGCGCCGAATTCGACGACGCCGTCCGCGATCTGGCGGAAGGCTGGCACGAAGCGCTGCGATCGCAGCCCGCCGAAGCCTTCCTGACCGATCCCGACACCGCGCTCGCCGCCGCGATCCTGTTCGATCAGGTGCCGCGCAACATCTATCGCGGCCACGCCGACGCCTTCGCCACCGACGATCTCGCCCGCGCGATCGCGCGCGGCATCGTCGAGCGCGGCTGGCACGAAAACTGGCCCGACGAACGGCGCCAATTCGCTTGCCTGCCCTTCCAGCACAGCGAGAATATGGACGACCAGCGCGAATCGCTGCGCCTGTTCGCGCAGTTCGGCGATCCGATGTTCCAGGACTATGCGCAAAAACATTTCGCCGTCGTCGACCGCTTCGGCCGCTTCCCGCATCGCAACGAGGCCCTCGGCCGCGCGACGCGCACCGACGAGGAGGCCGCGATAGAAGAGGGCAAGAATTGGTGATAGGACGGGCGCAATACGGAGAACAGCCATGGCCGAATTCACCGAAACGCTGACCGATAAACATATCGCCTTCATCGAAAAGCAGCCGGTCTATTTCACCGCGACCGCGGCCGCCGATGCGCGCATCAACCTGTCGCCCAAGGGCTATGCCGACAGCTTCAAGATCCTGTCGGACAGCAAGGTCGCCTATCTCGACCTCGGCGGATCGGGCAACGAGACGCACGCGCACCTCGCCGCCGACGGCCGCATCACGATCATGTTCTGCGCCTTCGACCGCAGCGCGCTCATCCTGCGCATCTATGGCCGCGGGCGCCCGGTGCTGCCGCAGGATGCCGAGTGGGGCGCGCTCGCCGCAAACTTCACCCTGCTTCCCGGCACGCGCCAGATTTTCGTGATCGACGTCGACAGCGTGCAGACGAGCTGCGGCTGGGGCGTGCCGATGATGGAATTGCAGCACGAGCGCGACACGCTGCAAAAATATCACCGCCAGGCCGATCGCGCCCTGTGGGTCGAAAAGTTCAAGGAGCGGGACCGAAGCATCGACGGCCTGCCGACGCGCCCGACCGACCGCTTCATTACCGGCGATGCCTGATGCCATTGGTTGAATTGGTACGCCTGCCCAATGGCGCCGAGGCCGAACTGCTGCGCGGTCGGCTCGAAAGCGCGGGCGTCCACGCCGTCTGTTTCGACGCGGGCATGAATATCGCCGAAAGCGTGGGGCTGCTCATCCCGGTCCGCATCATGGTGCTCGACGAGGATCTGGACGAGGCGCGGGCGCTGATCGCCGAATTCGAGGCGAGCGGGAACGGAAACGCGGCCTGAGCGCTTGAAAAGCACGTCATGATCAAGGTCGCCAGTTACAATATGCGCAAGGGCATCGGGCTCGACCGGCGCCGCGACCCGGGCCGGGTGCTGTCGGTGCTCGGCGAGCTCGACGCCGATATCGTCGCACTGCAAGAGGCCGATCGCCGTTTCGGCACGCGCGCGAGCGCGATCCCGCCGCACATGTTCGAAGAGCATAGCGACTATGTCCCCGTCGACTTGCTCGGCGGGCGCCCCTATGCGATCGGCTGGCACGGCAACGCGCTGCTCGTGCGCAAGGGCGCCGTGGTCGAGGAAAGCCACGCGCTCCACCTGCCGACGCTGGAACCGCGCGGCGCCGTCGCCGCGACGGTCCGTATCGGCGACACGCGGCTGCGCGTCGTCGGCATGCACCTCGACATTTCCGGGCTACGCCGCCGCCAGCAGGCGCGCGCGATTCTCAATCATGTCGCCGAGGGCGAGGACCTGCCGACGATCCTGATGGGCGACTGCAACGAATGGCGGCCGCGCGGCGGCTGCCTTGCCGATTTCGGCGAGCGCCACCGGCTTGTCGATACCGGCCACAGTTTCCACAGCCGCCGCCCCGTCGCAAAGCTCGACCGCATCTTCGCGACCCCCGATCTCCAGGCCGTCGATGCCGGCGTGCATCAGAGCGCGCTCGCGGCGCGGGCGTCGGACCACCTGCCGATCTGGGCGCGGTTTTCGAAGGTCGACTGACGCCAATCGAGCCCCTCCCCTTCAGGGGAGGGGTTGGGGTGGGGGC
>NZ_JBOHHT010000044.1:0-40474 GCF_050725655.1 Sphingopyxis sp.
CGACGCCATAGGGGCAGTTGAAAAGGCCGCTTTCGGCAAATTTCGACGCGGCGCCGTCGGCAGACACATGGGATATCATGTTATTGCCGCAGTTCGTGACAAACGCCGTGCCGGTTTTCCTGTCCACCGCGATTCCGGCAGGCCGATTCAAACCGCTGATGACGAACGGCGTCACATTTCCTTTGCGGTCGATCTTGACGATCTCGTCCGAATAGAAGCTTGCCTGCAGCAGATTCCCCTTTGCATCGACCGCGTTCCCCGCGGTTCCATAGAGGCCGCGGGCCAGAACGCTCCGCTTGCCCTCCGGGGTGATCCGCCAGACGATGTCGCCGAAATCCGCCGCATACACGATCCCGGTCCTATCAACCGAAACCCCGCCGACCTCATGCCCCTCGATTATTCCGGTAAGTTCGCGAATCTCGACCTGGGCAGCTGCCGATGAAGCAAGCGCAGCAAAGAACGTCATGCCGAGGGATAGCGTTATCATTCTGCCCATCGGTTCCTGCCTTTGGTGCGTTGGTGGCAAAGCCGTTCGCCGGCCGAACCGGAAAGGCCATTCGAAACGCGCAAACGAGGACTGCGTTCGCCTATTCGGCGACTTGCTCAACGTCCCAGATATCGACAATTTTGCCGTCGCGAACGCGGTATACGGTCAACGTATGCGATCGTCCTTCGGGCCGATGGAATATCCCGCGTGACATCACGAGTTCGCCAAGCGAGACCAGTTCGACAATTTCTCCGCGGGTCTTTTGCGGGCGCGCGAATATTTCCTGATAAAATGCCCGCCGGGACGTGCTGTCGACGACACGCGACGACGGCCTGTCCGCCAGGCTGTCATCGCTTTTCGATTTCACGAAATGCTTCGCGTCCGGATGAAACAACGACAGCCAAGCCTCGAGGTCCGAGCGATTTCCGGCGTCGATGAGCGCCCGTACCACCGATTCCGATCGCTGGCCGTCCACCGGATTTTGCGCACCGACAAATGTCGGCAATCCCATCAAAAGGACAAAAACAACCATCTTCAACATCGGTGAACTCTCCGCACATTTCGACAGGCTTATGCAATTGGAGTAAGCACGATTTGAAAACAATTTGAATTTTTGGCAATTAGACTAAGGTGGTTTTGACAATATAGGAGATATGCGAACCATGGCCGCCCTCGACCAAGCAAAAATATTGGAGCTGCCGGAGGGATTGCCGATACGCCCGCTGCCCCCGCTCACCGCAGTTCGCGCCTTCGAAGCTGCGGCGCGTTTGCAGAGTTTCACCCGCGCGGCGGAGGAGTTGAGCATGACGCCTGCGGCGATCAGCTATCAGATCAAGCAGCTCGAAGCGCGCCTCGGCTTGACATTGTTTCGGCGCTTGCCACGCAAGGTGATCCTTACCGCTGCCGGGGAACAGCTTGCCCCTTCGGTCGCCGAAGCGTTCAAGCTTCTGCAAGGCGCATTTTCGACCGTTGCCGAGCGAGCGGACGGCGAGTTGGCGATAACCGCCCTCCCCACGATTGCGTCAAGCTGGCTTGTTCCCCGTCTTGGCCAGTTTCAAAAACGTCAGTCGGATTTACATATTCGTCTGGATACTTCGGTGCCGCTCGTCGACCTCAATCTTGGCGCCTTCGACGTCAGCATCAGGAGCGGATCCGGAAGTTGGCCGACGATGGATGCGCATTTCCTGTTGCCAGACTCCTACACACCCCTGATCAGTCCCGCATTGGCCGCCAGTACGGGCGGCATTCGCACGCCGCGCGATCTTCAAGGCCGGCGGCTGCTCGGCAGAGCCAGCGTTTGGAAGGACTGGTTCGATCAGGTCGGCGCAGCGGCCGTCGCCCCGTCGACGCAGGCGGGAATGGATTTCGGGATCGAACATTATGATGTGACAGCCGCAATAGCCGGCGAAGGTATCGCGATGGCATCGCCATTGCTTTTTGCCGAGGAGATCAAACGCGGCCAGCTGGTGCAGCCATTTCCCCAAACCGTCCAGCCAACCGATGGATATTGGCTAGCCTATCCCAGCGCGAATGCCCGCGCGGCAAAGATCCGCGCCTTCACGCGGTGGCTGCTGACCGAAGCGCGCACCGCGCTCGAAGCCTATCCACGCCCCGCAATCGCATCGGCGATCCCGGCTGGCTAAACAAGACAATGCATCGCCCGCTAGCCACCAGCCCCTGGAGCGAATCTGGATCAGCAACCGGCAGGAAGAGCGGCCTGTTCAGCCATGATCGGGCGGTAGATTGGCGATCGATCGTAACATCCGCGCGAGGCCGGGAACGTCCTCCGAGCCGACGGCTTCGGCAATCAGACGGTTGATCCTGTCGAGTGGAGCGCGGGTGGACGCCAGCGCGGCTTCACCTTTGGCAGTCATCGCGAGCCGCCGCGACCTTCCGTCGACTGCGTCGACCGATTTGCTGACCAGCCCGGCGTCGAGCAGCCGGTTCACCGTCCCTGTGACCGCCGACTCATTGATCTGGAGCGCCTCGCCAAGCTCGCGCTGCGTCATCCCGGCGCGCGCCGAGATTGCGAACAGAGCGCCCGCCTGCGCGCCGGTCACCCCGCCCGCAGCCAGCCCTTCGCGATCGGCCAGGACTTTAAGCCGGTGCGCCGCCAACTGCAGCAAATGAAAAATGCGTTGATCGGAAACGGACATGCGTCACCCGTATCGGCGATTGACAGCCAGGCAATCCTCAAATAACTTTACTAGTGAAGCTATTTGAGGATGAGTGATTATGATCGTCGATGTCTGGGCACAACAATCCACCGAAAGATTCATGAAAGCGCCGTGGCTGGACACGTTGCTGCGCTGGACCGGAAAGGCCGGGGATCGCCGCGTGACGGGCGGCGAGGCCACGTTGAATGCCATGAATGAAGCCGGGGTCGATATCACCTTTCTGTCGGCCTGGCACGGTCCGCAGGGCTCACTGATCAGCAATGATGAAGTCGCCGATATGATCGCCGCCGCGCCGTCCAGGTTTCGCGGACTCGCAACAGTGGACCTCAATGATCCGATGGGGTCGGTGCGCGAACTCAAACGCGTCGTTGACGGAAAAACCTTTGTCGGCGTGCGGATCGTTCCATGGCTGTGGGACCTGCCACCGAATGACCGCCGTTATTATCCGATTTATGCCGCCTGCGTCGAACTGGGAGTCCCCTTCTGCACCCAGATCGGCCATACCGGGCCGCTCTGCAGGTCGGAGCCGGGGCGCCCCATACCCTATCTTGATGATGTCCTCCTGGATTTTCCAGAACTCGTCGTGATTGGCGGTCATGTGGGATTTCCATGGATAGACGAGGTGCTCTCACTGGCGCGCAAATATCCCAACTTCCATGTTGATACCTCTGCTTATGCCGTCCACCGCCTTCCGGCGGGCCTGGTCGATTATATGCGCGGCGCCGGGCGATCTCGTATAATGTTCGGAACAAACTGGCCCATGATTTCGCCTGCGGCCTGCCTCGCGAAGCGCGATGCGCTGGAACTGGATGACGAAGCATCAGCTCTATTCCTCGGTGGCAATGCAGCCCGGGTTTTCGGTCTGTAACTTTGCCCGACCAGACCAGATGCCGTTTTGACGGCCATCGACACCGAGTTTTTCCGCTTAGTGGAAGGTGATAACCAGATTAAGAATTCGAAAGCATCCCGTCGTCGTCGCCGATAGTTTACGCCCGATGATCAATCGAGCGGGAATATCACGATGCAAACTTTACCCCTCCCCCTCACGGATCGCAAACGACGGTCTGGAACGACCAGATTGCCGGCGCAATCGCGCGCCTTGATCCTGGCCGCCGCGCGAGACATGCTGCGCGGGGGATCGTTCGAAACCTTCTCGATGGGGGAGGTCGCGGCGCGTGCGTTCGTAACGCGCCGGACGCTTTACAATCAGTTCCTTTCGAAAGACGATCTCTATCGCGCGTCGCGCGAAGCGCTCCTGCATGAGCTTGCAGAGATTTATGTTGATGACATTCCGCCGAGAATCTCGACAAGTGACGGGCTGAGATATTTCGCTCAGGCTTGTTTCGACCTGGTGTCCGACGAGCGTTCGATCGAACTTGTCCTTTCGACGGTTCGCGATAGCGAGGCGCAACCCTGGCTGGTCCGTTCCTATCAGCGCGTCGTTCGCGACCGCCTCGTCCGAACCTGCGAACTTTTTGTCCTGCAGCGGACCCGGCGCACCGGGATCACGCGCGAAAATCCCCGGCACATTGCGGAACAGTTCGTGGCGGTAATCGAGGCGATGGCCATCGGACCCGATATTTTTGGTGGCGCACGTCTTCTGCGGCCCAATGATGTCGCCGAACGGCTTAATGTCGTCGCAAATGCCTACGGTTCGATGCTCGAATCCGACGCGCCGGCTACCGATCCCGGTCATGCGAGCCGATATGCCGCGTGACGGTCATTAACAGGGTCGTCGCCGCAACGGCGAAGCAACGCGTCCCGCGACGCAGGAATGGCAATTCCGATGCCAATCCGCGAAAATATAGAACCCCGCGGCAACCCGACGCATAATGGAGCCAGCCGGCAAGCTTTGACCGAATGGAATTGACTTGCTCCAGTAGCACCGTCGCAAATGACAGCAAACCCAATGCTTTCGGCTTTGGTCAGCGTCCAGGCTGCGTCGTCCACGCGCGCCGGCCATTTTTCGGAGATCGCCCGCCGAACGCTGCGGGAGACGGAAACAAGAAAGGGCGGCGAGACAAAGCTCGCCGCCCAAGTTTGTTGCGACCCGTTGGACGTTAGAATTTCAGCGTAGCACCGACAAAGAAACGACGGCCGAGTGGATCATATGTGGACGGGAAAGTGTTCCCGCTGTTCTCGGCCGTGCCGCCATATGTGTTGCCCACCAACGGCGGATCCTTGTCGAGCAGGTTCAAAATGCCCGCGCGAAGCGTAAAGGCTTCGCTCACTTCCGCGGTCCCCGAAAGGTCGAAATAATGCCGGGCACCGATTGCGGGTACGGCAAAATCGCTGGGGTCGGCAGCACCGAAGGCGATCGCCTCCTGCGCGACCCTTCCCAGATAACGCCAGCGTAACTGAAGCGTCAGGGGACCGTTCTTGTAGCTGGTCGTCTGCACGAACCGCCATTTCGGCTCCGGCCGCAGGCAGGCGCTGCCGACCAGCCCAACACAGTCCAGCGCGGGAAGGATTGGGTCGGTCTGATCGACCGATTTCAGCACGCGCGATCCGTTGATGCCGAGGCTGAGACGTCCGTTACCGATGTCGAACCGATAGGTTGCCGAAAAATCGATCCCCCGGCGCAGAACCACCGCGCCGTTCAGCCGCGTTGTATCGACGCCGAAGTTTGCACCGCCTGCCAAGCCTCCGCTATCGGACCGGAATATGCGCGAGCAATAAACGCCCGAAGCATTCTTCTCCACATTGTAGCAGCCATCGATGACGTCCTGTTCGGGCGGCTCAAGGATCGCATTTTTGACCTTGATGTCATAATAATCGACGGTGGCGGTAAAGCCCGGCAAGAATCGTGGCTGCGCAACGACCCCGAACGTCAGCGTATTAGCCACTTCAGGCGTCAGGTCGCGATTACCCGCTTCGAAAATATTGATCTGTCCGCCGAGATCTTCGATGGTCGTAACGAAGCCGATTTGCGAGGCCGGGACACCCGTCGCGATGCATAAGGCGGTCAGTTCCGCCTTACCGACCGGGTTGGCGCCCGCACAAGGGTCAAAATTTGCATCGCCGGTGCCGCTCGTGCGCGGCAAGCCAATCTCGGTCAGATTGGGAGCACGCGCCGCGCGGGAATAAAGGGCGCGGAACCTGAAGTCCTCGACCGGCGCCCATTCGCCGCCGATCTTCCACGTGCTGTTGGAAAAGCTGTTTCCTGCCGCCCCGTTCACGCGGCTGGAATAGTCCGAATATCGAAATCCGGCTTCCAGGCTGAACGAATGAAAGAAGGGACGATCTTCGACGATCGGGATGCGCGCCTCGACGAAAGCCTCCTTGACGTCATATGCCGCATCGACGCGCGACGATGAACCAAAGCCGGGGGCAATGCCCGCTTCGTAATTGGCATCAGGCCGGGCTTTTCCTTGTTCCTTGCGATACTCGACGCCGATGGCAAAACCTGCGGCGTTGGTGGCCCAAGGCAAGGTAAACAGGTCACCCGCCAAGCTTGCGCCGGTCACGAACTGCGACGTCTGGTTATTTTCCTGGAGGTCGAGCCTGATATAGTCGGCCATCGCCGGCGTCAGCGTGTCCGGGCCAAAGATGTTCACCGGCACACATCCGTTCGACAGATCAATGCATTCGATCACCCCCGTCACCGGATTGCGGCGGCTCAGCACGCCTTGCTGGACCTTGGTATAATTATTGTCGTTGATGAAATTCTGGGTTCGATTTGTCCGTCCGTATTGGGCGAACACTTCATAGTTGAGATTGTCGGAGAGATCGCCGCGAAAACCACCCACAGCTTGATACACGGTGTTCTCAAACTCCGAATCGCGCGTACCCAGCTCGACCAGACGCCGAAAAAAATCGACTTGGACGATCCCGTCGCCGTCTGGATCGTTCGCAGCAAAAATCGGCCTTGCCGAGTCGGCAAGGAAAGGATTGTCGCGATAGTTGATCTGGAGCGGATTGCCGAAGGTCCCGGTCGGCGCGACGACCGTCTTGATGCGGCTGTGCGCGAACGACATTCGCGCGAAAAATTCCACCGCGGGCGAAACCTCGTAACTGATCAGTGCTGTCGCTGTGAATTTCTTTTCCGGCACCTGAAACAGGTTGAAGGGCGCAAAATTGAAAGATCCTGCGCTGGGACGAATAGCCCCACCGGGCCCGAATTCTACACGCCCGCCAGCAAGGCCATCGATCTTGCCGTCAACGTCGGTCGAGCTGCCCTGTGCCCCGAGGTTGACCGAATTTTGAGCGACGGCCGAAACCTTTCGCTTGGCTTGTGTCAGCGCCTGCTGATCGGTGTAGGTCAGGCTCAAGACCGCATTGCCCCGATTATCGGCGAAATTACCGCCGGCCGTGATCGAAAAATCCGCGGCGCCCGCGTCGCCGCGCTGGGTAATCCCATATTGCGCATCAAGTTCGAGACCCTCGAACTTGTCGTTCAGAATGAAATTCACGACGCCGGCGATGGCGTCCGATCCATAGACTGCCGAGGCACCGCCGGTGATGATTTCGACACGCTGCACCAGCGCGGTCGGGATCATGCCGACGTCGACGATTCCGTCGGCGTCATAGGGAACAAAGCGCTTTGAGTTCACCAGAACCAAAGTCCGCTGTTCGAGCAGATTGCGAAGATCGATCGTGGCGACCCCGGCATTTCCATTGTTGCTCTGGCTGCCGATAGCCGGCACCACCTGCGGAAGGTCGCGAAGAAATTCTTCGGGGTTCCTGGCGCCCGTCAGGGTGATGTCCTCTGCCGAAACAACCGATATTGGCGAATTCGCGGTGAGATCGGGCCGTGCGATACGCGAACCCGTGACGACGATCGTCTCCGGAGCGTCGGCGTCTGGCGCAACAGCGGCTTCTTGCGCGAAAGCCGCCGATCCGGCCATTCCCAATATGAATGCAGCACTGCCAAGCGCGGTCCGCGCGAGCAGATTCCGATTGCGTTTCACCCTGTTTTCTCCCTGTTAGGCATCACTCATCTGTGAACGGGACGCGGTCCGGCTGCGGCATGCTTCGCCGTTCATGCCGCCGACCTAGGGTTACGATCGGGCATGCGATTTCAGATTATTAAGATTGAAGCGACGGAGGCCGATTGTTCCGGGGCTGTTGCAGAAATGCGACACTGGACGACGCTGGCACATGCAAATAGTTTTATATGTTTGGGAATATGCTAACGACATCGGCGGTTCCCGAGTGCCAGCGCGAGGATGGCCGCTCATCGAAGCGCAGCGTTGGTCGGTAGACCATGAGATCCATGACGTCTGGCAGCCGGAACGACGATTTGTTGAAAAGGTTCAGAGCGGCCAACGCCGCTTCGCAAGTCGAGTCGGGTTGAGTTTTGGGGTAGCTATCGAATGTCATCCAGTTCCGAACTGTTGTCGCATGCGCCGCTCCCTGTCGCGGCGGATTGCGTGTCGACGCTATATGCTGGTCGTCTTGGCCTCTTCCAGATGGTCCATTGCTCGGGCCGCGAAGGGGTGCCCCGCATCGCGGGTTCAACCCGCGGTTATCATATCCTCGTCCCGCTGGCCGGAGCCTTTGTCTGGCATCGCGATGTCGGTACGCCGATCTTCGCGAACTCCAACAGCATCGTGCATGTGGGATCGAATGATGGCTATACCGTATCGCATCCGGTCGGCGAAGAACTGAGCGCGGCGTTCTGGCCGAGAAAAGCTATTCTCGACGAGCTGATCGGCGCCGCTGGCGATCGAATGCCGGCAAGCGCCCCCTGCAGCGGGGACACTCAGCTCGAGCTGAGAAAACTCGTTTCCGTTCTTCAAGCCGCCGCAGATGACCTGGAATTTGAAGAGAGGGCCATTGCATGGCTGAGGACGATACATACGCCCATCCGTCGCGACAGGACCATATCCACAAAATCGATGCGCACCATTGGCCGCGCGAAGGAATATTTGCATGCCCATTTTGAAGAACGGCTGAGCCTCTCGCAGATTGCCGATGCCGTTGGCGTGTCACCCGTCTATCTGACCCAGCTGTTCAGAGCTTCGGAGGGCATCCCGCTCTACCGCTATCACCTCGACTTGCGCCTGAATGCGGCGCTCGACCGACTGCCGCGATGCGACGACATTACCTTGTTGGCACTGGATTTAGGATTTTCCAGCCACTCGCATTTTTCAACCGAGTTCGGGCGCCGGTTCGGGATCACTCCGTCCGACCACCGCGGGACAATGCGTGGTGCGCGTGCGGTCGCGGCGAAATGTAGCCGGAGAATCGACGCCGTTCCGCTTTGTACGGCACGCGGTGGCGGACCAAATTTGTTGGCGGCATGGCAGTTCGGGCAGAGTGAAGAAAATCGCGCACCTTAATATTCTGATAGTCCGTCCACCAGCCTCACATTACCATCGGCACCGCGACCGGTCGCATTCCCCTGGCGGATTGCGGCCATCAGAACCGTGGCTGCTTTCACGTCAGCCCGAACAGGAATGGGCTGACGATGTACAGGTTCTTCGCCCTGCCGCCGGAAAGCGGACGGCCTTCTTGGCAGCGCGGCAAAGCTGTGACCGATATTCAGGGCCAGCGAATGGACTTGCCGACTTCCGGGCTTGCGCGGCTGGGCCGCCTCCTATTTGCCGCCGGCTTTGCCGGCCTTGGCGTGTTGGCAATCATCTATGCAGATTTTGCCCTGCAATGGCAGCCGGTCCCCGAGGCGACGCCTTTCCGCTCGTGGTTAGCCTATGCCAATGGCGTGGCGCTGATCGGGTCGAGTGTCGCGCTGTTCATACCGCGCGTGCGACGGACCGGCGCTATGCTGTTGACGGGCATGCTGGCTGTTTGGGTCTTCGTCCTGCATGCATCGCGCGTGCCCGGGCATTGGGGTGATGTCGTCATCTGGCTTGGAGTAGCCGAGGCGGCCGCCATGCTGGGCGGCGCGTTGCTGTTGTGGGAAGCTGTGCGACCGGTGGATCTTACGCCCGAAATCCGTGCGCCTTCGGCCCTTGCGATAACCGCGCGCTGGACCATCGGCCTCGCGCTCCCGATCTTTGGGCTGTCGCACTTTGTCTATGCGGACTTTACCGCCGCGATGGTCCCTGGCTGGATACCCTCGAAACTATTCTGGGCCTATTTTACCGGATGCGCCCACGTTGCGGCCGGCATGGCGGTACTCACCGGATTTTGGGTGCAATTGGCGACCAGGATGCTCGCCATCATGTTCGGTTCCTGGGTTCTGATACTCCATTTGCCGCGCGTCTTTGCCGATCCCACGAGCCGGGTCGAGTGGACAATGCTGTTCATTGCCATGGCATTGACGGCGAGCGCGTGCTTGCTTGGATCAAGCGCCATAGCCAGAACAGAACATTGGCAGCGGAACGAAGACAGGGGAAGGCGTTGAGCAAACTATTGTAACGTACCGCAGCGCATATGACTTCTTGCACTGTACGCATTCAGTCTCTCCGGTCATCCGGGATCGTGGGCTCGGTCCAATATTGCGGGTTGCCGCCACGCGCGTAGATCCACTCGAATGCCTCACCCTTCGTCTCCAGGCGCGGTGGCTTTTCGCCCAGCAGATCGCAAAGCTTTGCGACGAGCCCAGTCTGGTCGTCGCTGACATCTTGTTTGCGCCAAGCCTCGTTCGGGCCAATATGGTTCGACTCCACAAAGAAGGTGACGGCCGCGTCATAAAGAGGCTTGCGATACCTCCATTCGAGAATCCGGCCCCACTGGCGACAGAATGAAGCGCGCGCGGGGTCTGCGAGGACGTGATCTGCCCCCACTGAGTGGGCCGGTTTGTTTGTTAGTGGGTTATGGTCACCGCCGCCATATCTGGATGGAGGTGTAGCGAAGCGGAACCGGAAGCCGGATATGGCGGTGAAGCCGTTTCCGGGGCGGGTGGTCGGTAGCCAAGGCTGCTGTGCGGACGGACGGTGTGCTTCTTGCTCGGCATTCAATGTCCCTTTCGTGGTTCAGACTAGCATAGTCTTTGGGCCACTCAGCGGGGGGCAGATCATGATGCGCGAAAGGCTCCGCGGCGATGATCCGGCTTTGCGCCAATATTACACAAGGGCCATCGTCGGGCTGGTCGAGGTAGGCGACGAGCGGATCCGTATTTCCGGCTCGACCAGGGCACTGGAACATGCGGTTGGCCGGACTTTCGACCGTACCGCAGCACCAGTGCCCAACATCGAACGGGAATGGTGCACCCGGCGGGATTCGAACCCACGGCCCCCAGATTAGGAATCTGATGCTCTATCCTGCTGAGCTACGGGTGCGCCGTCGCTCGTGTAGCGGCGGAGCGCGCAAAGCGTCAATCGCGATGGATCAATTGGCCGCCTCGGGCGGAACGATCGGCACGAGCAGGGGCATCGCGGCGATCCCGTCGTCGTGCAGCGATCGCGCCTCTTCGGGCGACGCCTGGCCGTGGATCAGGTCTTCAGCCGCGCGTCCTTCGTGCATCGCGCGCGCCGCATCGGCGAAGTCGCGCCCTACCCAGCGCGACTGCGGCAGCATTTCGGCCTGCTTCGCGGCAATGTCGGCGAGCAGTTTGCGTACCAGTTCGGGCGACGGCTCGCGCGAACCGGACGGTTTTGCTGGTGGCTGCGCCACCGCCTGACGGTTGGACTTGGCACCCACTCGCGGCGCCATCACCGCTTTTTTCACATCGCCATCGCCGCACACCGGGCAATTGATCAGCCCGCGCGCCTGTTGGTCGCCAAAACTGTCGCTGCTCGCGAACCATGCCTCGAAACGGTGATCTCCAGCGGCGCAGCAAAGATCGAAAACGATCAAATCAGGCGAGCCCCAACAGCGGATCGAGCCCGCCACGCGCATCGAGCGCGGCCAGATCGTCGCTGCCGCCGACATGCTTGCCGTCGATGAATATCTGCGGAACGGTGCGGGCGCCGCCCGCGCGGTCGACCATCGCGTCGAAGCCGGCGCGATCCATCGTCAGGTCGATTTCCTGATATTCGACGCCCTTGCGTTCGAGCAGCGACTTGGCGCGCGAGCAATAGGGGCAGAAGAATTTCGTAAATACTTCGATCTTGGCCATGCGGCTATCCTGTCATCATCAGGGTCCCGACCCTATGTCCGTCATATCGGAATCCAACGAAGCAAAGTCAAATATGTTGCCCGTCATCAGCGCTTCGGGAACTACGCGTGCCCAGGTGAGCGCCGACACCCGCGCCGCACCGCTGCGCCCGAGCGCCCGCGCCGCCGCGCGGAGCGTCGCGCCGCTGGCATGGACGTCGTCGACCAGCACCAGATGCCGCCCCGCCGCGCGCACCTTGGCATCGTCTGCCAGCGCGAATGCCCCGGCGACGATCCGGTCGCGCTCGCGCCGCCCCTTGCCGCGCAGCGATGCGGTCGCCTTCGTACGCAAAAGCAGATGATGATCGCGCGGCGCGCCCGTCAGCCGCGCCAGTTCATCGGCGATCAACGCCGCCTGATTGAACCCGCGCGACCACAGCCGCCAGCGGTGCAGCGGCACCGGAACCAGCAGCATCGCGTCCACGTCTCCCAACATTGCGAGGTGCCGTGCCATCAGCCGCGCCATCAGCCGGGCATGCCCCGTCCGCCGCCCATATTTGAGGCGCAGCGCCACCGTGCGCGCGACAGGGCCATAGGCGACCGCCGCGGGCGCGCCCTCGAACGGCGGCTCGCTCGCCAGGCACGCACCGCACGCAATCGGCGCGCCGGGCAAGGCGGTGGGTAACGGAATCGAACAGCGCGAACAGCAAGGTCCGTCGAGAAAATGGAGCGACGACCAGCAGGCCAGGCAGAATTGCCGATCTTCGCCGACGATGACGCCGCATCCGGGACAGCGCGGCGGCAACGCATAATCGACGACGGCACGCGCCGCGGCGCGCAAAATGCCGCGCCAGGCCCCGGCCGGCGCGCCGTCTTTTTCGACATCCCCCGTCGTCGTCGCCATCACCGCCTTGTGAAGCATCGCCAGGGACGGCACAAGCGGCGGATGTCGCAGTCCCCCCGCCCGCTTTTCTCCCCGGCCCGTCACCGCGCCCAGCGCGACCGCATGGCGCGCCTGCCTGCATCGGCCAATTTCCTCGCGCCGCTCATCGCCGAAACCTTGCTCGACCGGCTCGCGATGGTGACGCGCGAATTTCCCCGCGCACTGCTCATCGGCGCGCATGATCCCGCGCTCGCCGATCATCTGCGCGCGACCGGCACCGCCCTCACCATTGCCGAGGCGGGGCCGCGCCTTGCCGCCGGAACCGGGGCGGTCGCGGTCGAGGCCGACGCCATCGACCTGCCCTTCGCCAGCTTCGATCTCATCGTCTGGCCCGGGGGGCTCGATGGCGTCAACGACGTGCCCGGCGCGCTCCTCCGCCTCCGCGCGCTGCTCGCCCCCGACGGCCTGCTGCTCGGCGCTTTCGTCGGCGACGGCAGCCTGCCCCGGCTGCGCCGTGCGGTGATGGCCGACGGCGTGCGTTCGATCGCGCGGCTGCATCCACAGATCGACCTCGCCGCAATGGGCAATCTGCTCCAGCGCGTCGGTTTCACGCTGCCCGTCGTCGACGTCGACGCGCTGACGGTGCGTTATGGCGACTGGTTCGCGCTGGTACGCGACCTGCGCGCCGCTGGCCTGTCGAGCCGGCTCGCGCCCGCCCCGCCGCCCCTGACGCGCGAGGAAGCGGCGCGGATTGCCGCCGCTTTCGCGGGGCAGGCCGATCCCGATGGCCGGATTGCCGAAACCTTCCGCCTCGTCCATTTCAGCGGCTGGGCGCCGCATCCCGACCAGCCGCAACCCGCGCGGCGCGGCAGCGGCACCGCCTCGCTCGCCGACGCGCTAAAGCCGAAGAGCTAGATGAGCGCCTCCAGCAGGCCGATCAGCGGCTTGTCGGCGGGCGGCATGTCGAGGCCGTGCAGTTCGACGGGGCGCACCCAGCGAAGCGCGCTGGCGTGCTGCGCCACCGGTGTTCCGCGCCATTTGCGGCAGACGAACAATAACAGCAGCAGATGCCGGTCGCCGAGCATATCGCTCGCGAAACAGGCGGGCGCGAGGCAGGCGTGATCGACATCGATCGCAAGTTCCTCGCCCAGTTCGCGGATCAACGCCTGCTCGGGCGTCTCGCCGGGTTCCAGTTTGCCGCCGGGGAATTCCCACAGCCCCACCATCGACAGACCTTTGGGACGCTGCTGGACAAGTAGCCTTCCGTCGCGGTCGACGAGCGCCGCCGCCACGACAACGAGCGAGGTTTTCTGCGGCTTTCCGGGGTCTGGCACGGACAAATTGTTAACCTTCCTGTGTAAATATGGGCACCCTCGGGAACTATAATTTCAGTCAGGGGTGGAACAATGCGAAAGTTTTACAGGCTGATGCGGTCGACCAGGGCCGCTACAGCCGTCGAATACGGGCTGATCCTGGCCCTTGTCTTTTTGGCGGCCGTCGTTGCGGTAAGCAATGTCGCCAACTCCACCAACAGCATGTGGGGAAGCGTCTCGAACGCCGCCGAAAATAATATGTAGCACCGCCGCGACCGTCCCGTTTCGGGGCCACCGCTCACAGGTTTCGGGCGGATGCCATTAAGATTTTCAAAACCTATTCACCCTAAACCCCCAGATGTTGACCCAGACCAGACCGTCAACAGGGTAAGTGAAATCAGGAGACCAGTCATGAAGTTCATCAAGAAGTTCGTTCGCGATACCAAAGCCGCCACCGCCATCGAATATGGCCTGATCGCGGCCCTGATCGCCGTCGCCGGCATCGCCGCGATGGGCGCAGTCGGCAACAGCGTCGGCAACACCTTCAACAAGGTTGCTTCGAACCTCGAAGAATAATCGAGGGACGCACGCGCTGCGTTTGTGGCGCGCGACCAAAAGGAAAGGGCGGTGGAGCAATCCACCGCCCTTTTTCTTACGCCCGAAAGCGATCATCTGCTCGCGTACACGACAATCTTCACGCGCTGCCCCGGGGTCAGACGGCTCGATGCCGTCAGACGGTTGAGCACCTGGAAACGTTCGGTCTGGTAATTGTTATACGCCATGCGCCGCGCGAGCGTGGCGACCGTATCGCCGCGCCCGACGGTCACGACATCGATCCGCCGCGGCTTGATCGCCGCTGCTTCCGCCGTGCTCAGCCGCCGGACGCTGCCCAACATCGAATTGAACACGCCGCCGCCACCCGCCTTCGTCAGCGTGACGAAGTGAAACGCGCTGCTGCGTGAAAATTCATAAGCGAAGACGGTAACGTCGACCTGCCCCGACTGGGTATTCACACGTGCGGTCGAATAGGACGCCGGGATGCCGTTCACCGTCGTGCGCTGGATCGCCCCGGGGCTGATCGACGCATTACCCGCCACCGCCTTGAACGCGGCGGCGATATAGGCGTTCATGTCGCCGCTGTACGCAGCGGTCGTAAATTGCGCCTGCCCGCCATTGCCGCTGACCGATACCGCATCGGCGCCGTTCTGCATGCCATATCCGTTGGGCACCGTGAAACGCAGCTTGAGGTCGGGGTGCAGGAAATCCCGCCCCTCGACCACGCCCTGCGCCGGATCGTCGCCGTAAAGCACATTGTCGACCGAGGCGAGAAACGCATCGGCATTGCGGGTGCCGCCGCTACCGCCGGCGCGGCTTGCCAGCGTCTGCGCATTACGCACGCGCGACGCGGGGTCGGGGTGGGTACTCGCCCATGCGGGCAGCGAACGCGCGTCGCCGCCCGACAGGCGCGCATCAAGGGTCGTCTGGTTGGCAAGGCTCGTCAGCATCGTCGATAGCGCGAGCGGGTCATATCCCGCGCTGCGCAGATATTGGACGCCGAGCTGATCCGCCTCCAGTTCCTGGCCGCGCGAGAATCCCAGCGTCGCCATCTGCGCGACCTGCATCGAATTATTCTGGAGCAACCCGCCCAGCCCGCCGAGCAGCCCGCCATTGTCGCCGATCGCCCCGCCCAGCACCGCGCCGAGGACGCCGAGGATCTGGTTGCGCGTCGCCGCCGACTGGCGCTTCTTGCTATGCTGCGCCGCGACATGGCCAACCTCGTGCCCGAGCACGCCGGCAAGTTCGGCCTCGTCGTTCATCAGCGCCATCAGCTGGCGCGTCACATAAACATAGCCCCCGGGGATCGCGAAGGCGTTGTTCACCGGTGAATTCAGCAGGGTGACGGTAAAATCGCTAGGCGAGCGCGACAGGCCCGACTGGACGGCGATATTCTGTCCGACGCGGTTCACATAGGCGGCCTGCGGACCAGTATAGGCCCCGCCGAATTCGGCCATCAGCTGCGGATGCGCGTCGGTGCCCTGCTTGCGTTCGGCCGGCGAAATGTTCGTCGCGGTCTTGATCGCCTTCAACTGCGCGTCGGCGACCCCGGTAAAGGCCAGGCTGCCGAGCGCCGCCGATGCCGCCAGCTTGATCGCCAGCCCCTTTTTCGTCTTCTGGGTCATTGCCGCGCCTCCCTTATGCTTCTGATCATCAGGGAATATCCCCGATTCACGACAAGGCAAGCCGCGCCATAGCCCAGACTTGTCATTGTCTTGATCGGGAACGCAAATGCGCGCGATCGGGTTCCGGTTCAGGCGCGGCCCATGGCGAGGAATTTTTCCTCGCGTGCGACGAGCAGGGTTTCGCGCGGCAATTCTGCCAGCGCGTCCAGTTCCTGCGCGATTGCATCGCCCAGCGCCGCAATCGCGACTTCGGGTGCGCGATGCGCGCCCCCGACGGGTTCGGTGACGATGCGGTCGATGACCTTCAGCCCAAACAGATCCTGCGCCGACATCTTCATCGCCGCGGCGGCGTCGGCCGCCTTGTCCGACGTGCGCCACAGGATCGACGCGCAGCCTTCGGGCGAAATCACCGAATAGACGGCATGTTCGAACATCAGCACGCGGTTTGCGGCGGCGAGTGCAATCGCGCCGCCCGAACCGCCCTCGCCGACCACCGCGGCGACCATCGGCACGCCGAGCGCGAGGCATTGTTCGGTCGACCGCGCGATCGCTTCGGCCTGGCCGCGCTCTTCGGCCTGAATCCCCGGAAAGGCGCCCGAGGTGTCGACCAGCGTCACCACCGGCAGGCCGAAACGGTCGGCGAGCTGCATCAGGCGGATCGCCTTGCGATAGCCCTCGGGCTTCGCCATCCCGAAATTATGCTTCATCCGCGACGGAATATCGTCGCCCTTTTCGTGGCCGATGACCATCACGCGGCGGCCGCGGAACCGTGCCATCCCACCCAAGATCGCCTGATCGTCGCCGAAATTGCGGTCACCAGCCAGCGGCATCCAGTCGTCGAACAGGCCGGCGACATAATGTTTGAAATGCGGGCGGTCGGGGTGGCGCGCGACCTGCGTCTTTTGCCAGGGCGTCAGTTTCGAATAGATTTCGCGCAGCAATTTCGAGGACTTGTCCTCAAGCTGCGCGATGTCGTTGTCGATGTTGAGCGTGGGGTCGTCCCCCATTTCGCGCAATTCGGCAATCTGCCGATCGAGCGCGGCGACCTGTTTTTCGAAGTCCAGAAAGGCTGTCATAGGGGAGCGCTAGGACGAAGGCGTCGCAACGTCAACTTCGGGGTGGGCGCCATCCATCCGTGCCAGCGGATGCCGCTTGTTGACCAACTCGACGAGGCGGCGGCTGTCGACATGGGTGTAGATTTCGGTCGTGGCGATATCAGCATGGCCGAGCATCAATTGCAGCGCGCGCAGATCGGCCCCGCCCTCGAGCAGATGCGTGGCGAAAGCGTGGCGCAGCACGTGCGGGCTGATCGCGGTCGGGTCGATCCCGGCGCGCCCGGCAAGTTCGCGCAACATCTGGAACAACCGCACGCGCGAGATATGCGCCTTGCCCGACGGGAACAGCCAAGGCGACCCATCGGTGAGGCGCGGCAGCCAGCGATCGAGAACGGCGCGCGCGCGTTCGGACAGCGGAACCAGCCGCTCCTTGTCGCCCTTCCCGCGTATGATCAGATATTCGCGCTCGCCGGCGACCGCGCGGCGCGGCAGCGAGACCAGCTCGCTGGCGCGGAGGCCCGATCCATAGAGAAGTTCGAGCAGCAGCAGCATCCGCACCATCGCGGCGGGCGGCGCTTCTCCCGCCGCTTCCTCCTCGGCCTGGGCAAACAGCCGCTCGACATGGTCGTGGGTCAGGATGCGCGGCAACGGCCGGCGCGTCGCGGGCCGCGCAATATCGAGCGCCGGATTGTCGGCCCGCTCGCCTTCATCGAGCAGGAAGGCGAAAAACTGGCGCAGCGCCGACAGCTTGCGCGCCGCACTGCTCGCCGCAAGCGGCTGATAATCCGCCATCAATTTGCGCAGAGCAGCCGGATCGGCGTCAACCAGCCGGCCTGTCGCCCACTCCGCCGCCTGCTCCAGATCGCGGCGATAGGCGGCAAGCGTGTTGCGCGAGGCGCCGCGCTCGGCCGCCATCATTTCGAGGAAGCGGTCGATGAGCGCCGCGTCAGACATCGCCGATGTCCGGCAGCTTTATGGGCTCAGACACGCACCAGCGCTTCGGCCGCGATCATCCGCGCTTCGGACGCGAGGCCCACGTCGCGCAGCGCCCGGACGATGTAATAAAGATGGTAGGGCGGCACTTTCGACCACTCGCCCTGCATCCCCGCCGCCGCGAGAAGCGCGACCATACCGGGCTCGCGCCGTTCGGCGGCCGCCATGATCGCCCGCGACCAGCGCGTCTGTTTGCCCAGATCGACCTCAAGATCGCTCGCCGCCGACGCCGCCGCATTCGCATCGAGCCGCCCGAGACCGGCGAGGCCGGCGAGCAGGAATTTCGATCGCAGGGCGTCGGCGCTGTCGTCGTCTCCCGCAAACTGGCCGACCGCGCCCGCGCTCATGCCGGTAAGCGGCCGCGGCGATCCCACTGCGAGCACGCCCCACGCGCGGCTGCCCACCGAAACGGTCGGAACCCACGCGATCGCATTTTCGTCATATCCCCCTGCGAGAATCGATCCCAGCAGCTGCCACGGGTCGCCGCCGACTTCGGTATTGACCGGCAAGGCGGCCGCGGCGCGCGCGGTTGCGACCATCGCGGCATAGCGTCCGGTCGGATTGGCGTCGGTGCCCCAAAGGCGTTCCATGGCCGCATAACGATCGGCACCGGTCGCCAGACGAAAGGCGGCGCGCAATTGCTCGGTCTGGGTCGCGACCGCCTCGGCGGGTTCTTCCTCGCTCGCCGCGGCGCTCAGCAGCGACACATAAGCCTCGCTCGACAGCACGCCGCGCGCGGCGGCTTCGGGCGCGGCGGCGATGCGGCTTGCCGTGTCGGTCATCGGCGCAAGCACCGTCCAGCTTTTGATATTGGACGGCGCCGCGGTGCGCAGCGCCTCGGGCACCGGGATTGCGGTCGCGGTCGCCATGCCGAAACGCCAACTCGTCAGCCGGTCGATATTGTCCCATTCGATCGTCGTCGAGCGGCGGCCGGCGCCCGTCGCGCCCAGCACGCGCTCGGCAAGCAATATGTCGAAGTTCGAGATCTTGCCGCTCGACCGCACGCGGCCGATCGCCCAGCCCGCAGGCCCGGCTTCGCCCGACAGCCCCGAGCAGATCGCCGACGACAGGCGCCACGCCTGCTCGTCGCCATGCGCAAGGCCCGCAGGGACATAAGGACACATGCCCGCCGGATCGGCGTTGGCAAGATAGGTTTGCTGCGCCGCAGCGACGAGGCGCGGGCTCGCGCGGTCATAGTCGACCGACTGGACGATCCAGCGCGCCGCGATCGATTCGCCCATGCGAAGCAGCAGCGACGCGCGGTCGGCGGCGAGGTCGGCGCCGTTGATCGTGCCGGGGGTGTCGATCGCCGAGACGAGCGAGCGGCGAAGCAGTATCTGCCCCCAGCGCGACGCGAACTGGCCGTTCGTCTTGCGCATGATCGCGGCGGCATATTGGCCGCGCACGCCGAACGCATCGGGTGCAAGCCCGCCGGTTTCGGGCGTCAGCGGCCCGATACGCGTCAGCAGACGGCGCGCGCCCGGGGGCAGGTCGTATTTTAGACCGCCCGATTCGACCTCTTCACCGTCCTCGCCCTCTTCGCCGGTTTCGGCCGACGCGCTCGTCGGCGCCGTCCCCAGCGTCGGCGCGATTGACGGCGGAGCAGTGCCATTAACCGGCGCCGAACCCGGCGTCGGCGTCGCGGTCGGCGACGGCGTGGGGGTCGGTCGCGGTGCGGGCGTCTCGGCGGGGTTGCCAAAACCTTCGGGCAGCAGCGATTCCTGTGCAAGCACGGGCAGGACGAGCACGGCGGCGAGCGCGGTGCCCGAGAGGCCCAGCGTCAGCGAAAGCGTTTTTTTCTTCATTGGGCCTGGCTTTCGGGGGCATCGCTTTGGGGCGGCGCGCTTGCGGCAATCTTGTCGGTCACATCCACCTCAATCATTTTGGGCTCGATCGGCCGGCCCAGAAACAGCAGGAACAGAAAGAAAGCCGCCGCCGCCAGTGCCAGCACGATCAATCGTGCAATCCAGCGGCTCTTTCCCGATCTGCCCTGCGCGCGCAATATCCAATGCCTGCCGTTCGTCCCATATTGCGCAGGCAGTAAAACCATTGTCCCGCGCGGTACGGGCGGTATAGCCGCGCGCACCATGTCGCGAAACCCGAAAAGCCCGGGCCCCATTTCTTCAGGGGCCATCCCCGCGTCGATCCGCGACCGGTCGATCGTGCTCGTCGGGTTGATGGGGTCGGGAAAATCGACCGTCGGCCGCCGTCTTGCGCAGCGGCTGGGTATGCGGTTCGCCGACGCCGACGACGAGATCGAGCGCGCCGCCGACACCAGCATTTCCGATATTTTCGCGCGCTTTGGCGAGGCGCATTTCCGTGACGGTGAGCGCCGCGTGATAGCCCGGCTGCTCGGCGAAAAGCCGATGGTCCTGGCGACCGGCGGCGGCGCCTTTATCAACGAGGAAACGCGCGCGCTGATCCTGCAGGGCAGCCTTTGCATCTGGCTCGACGCCGATATCGCGACGCTGGTCGAACGCGTCGGCCGCCGCAGCCACCGCCCGCTGCTCAAGAATCGCGACCCCGGCGAAGTGCTGCGCGAACTGGCGGCGGTCCGCAATCCCATTTATGCCGAGGCGCATCTTCGCGTCAGTTCGGCAAGCACACCGCACGACCATACGGTACGCGCGATCCTGGAGGCTCTGTCGAAATGGGAAAATCCGCAATGGAAAGCCTGACCGTCGAATTGGGCAGCCGCACCTATCCGATATTGATCGGCGACGGGCTGATCCGCGACATCGGCGAGCATGTCGCGCCGCTGTTGAAGCGCCCGCGCACGATGATCGTCACCGACACCCACGTCGCCGAACAATATCTGATTCCGCTCGGAACCTCGCTGGCGATGGCGGACATCTCCTTCTCCTCCTTCGTCCTCGATCCGGGTGAAAGCACGAAGAGCTGGGCGGGTCTCGCGCGCCTCACCGAATGGCTGATCGGCGAAGGCGTCGAACGCGGCGACCATGTCATCGCGCTGGGCGGCGGCGTGATCGGCGACCTCGTCGGCTTCGCGTGCAGCATCGTCAAGCGCGGCTGCAACTTCATCCAGGTGCCGACCACCCTGCTGGCGCAGGTCGACAGCAGCGTCGGCGGCAAGACCGCGATCAACGTGCCCGCGGGCAAGAATCTGATCGGCGCCTTCCACCAGCCCGCGCTCGTCGTGATCGACCCGACGACGCTCGAAACGCTGCCGCGCCGCGAGCTCGGCGCCGGCTATGCCGAAGTCGTCAAATATGGCCTGATCGACGACGCCGGTTTCTTCGCCTGGTGCGAAGACAATGGCGCGGCGCTGCTCGCGGGTGACAGTGCGGCGCGCCACAAAGCGATTGCACACAGCGTCGCGGCCAAGGCGCGTATCGTCGCCGCCGACGAACGCGAGACGCAGGACATCCGCGCGCTGCTCAACCTCGGTCACAGCTTCGGCCACGCGCTCGAGGCCGAAACGGGCTATTCGGACCGGCTGCTCCACGGCGAAGCGGTTGCGGCCGGCATGGTGCTCGCGCATCAATTCTCGGCCGCGAACGGCCTCTGCGCCGCGGCCGACGCCGAACGGGTGCGCGCGCATCTGGCGAGCGTCGACCTGCCGCACAGCCTTGCGAGCGCGGGCATCAATACTGATGGCGCAACGCTCGCGGGCCATATGGCGCACGACAAGAAGGTGCGCGGGGGCAAGCTGCCGCTGATCCTGACCCGCGGTATCGGACAGAGTTTCGTCACCGAAGACTATGGCCTCGATGCCGTCGCGGCGTTTCTCGACGGCTAGGATCAGGACCTTGGGCGTCAGTTCATCGCTGACGCGTTCTCGCTTTCCTCGTCCTTCGGATCGTCTTTCAGGGCTTTCGCCGCCAAGCGCCGTAAACGGTATTTTTCGAGCACGCTTTCGGCTTCGCGTCCGCCGCCCGGCTTGAAACGATGGTCCATGCCCGCCGAAATATCGCCCTCGTCGATCTGCGCCTGCAGCCGCGTCTCGTCGAGATGCCGCAACGTCGCCTCGACATCTTCCATCTCGCGCGGATCGACGTCGAGATAGCGCAGCGCCGTGAGGCCCATCGCGACCGAACTTTCAAAGACCTCGCGAATGACCCCGTCGACCCCGGCCCCTTCGACCGCGAGCAGCTGACGGCGGTCGAATACGCGCATCAGGACTTTCGCATTTGGAAAAGCATCGACCACCGGCTTCAACGCCGCGGCATCGACCGACGAATCGTCGATGCAGAAGATGATCAGCCGCGCCTCGTCGGCGCCCGCACGGCGGAGCAGGTCGACGCGCAGCCCGTCACCGAAATAAACCTTGGTATCGAAGCGGCTCGACAGCTCGATCTGGCTCGGCTTCTTGTCGATCAGCGTCACCGAACAGGCAACGCCGTGCAGCATCTGCGACACGATCTGTCCAAAGCGCCCATATCCGACGACGATCGCCGACCCGCGCGGCGCACCAGCAGGATCGTCGAGGTCGGCCGGATCGGCCGCTGGCGAAAATTCCAGGTTGCGCGCGAACAGCATCAGGAACGGCGTCGTCACCATCGACAACGTCACCACCGCGCTGAACAGGCTCGCCGCTTCGGGCTGGATGAGCAGCGCGTCGGCGGCCTGCGCGAACAGCAGGAAACCGAATTCGCCGCCCTGGCTGAGCAACAGGCCGAGCCCCAGCGCCACCGGCCACGGTTTGCCGAACAATTTCACGATCAATGTAAGGACGACGACCTTCACCGCCACGAGCCCGAGCGCGAGCCCGAGGACGAGCAGCGGACGTTCCAGGACCGCCCCGACATCGAGCACCATGCCGACGGCGAGGAAGAAGAGGCCGAGCAGGATCAGACGGAAGGGCTCGACGTCCGATTCGATCTCGTGCCGATAGGGCGAGTCGGCGAGCATCACGCCCGCGATGAAGGCACCGAGCGCGGTCGACAGGTGCAGGCTGTGCATCAGCGCCGCGCTCGCGAGGATGGTGAGCAGGCCGACGACAACGAACAGTTCGCGCTCGCCATAACGTCCGATGATCCGGAGCAACGGATTGACCACAAAACGGCCTGCCAGCACCAAGACGATGATCGCCCACACCGTGAAGAAGGCCATCTGCCACCCAGGCGGCGCCGACGGATCGGCGGGCGCACGCGACAGCACGGCAATGATCGTGATCATCGGCACGATCGCCAGATCCTGGAACAGCAGGATCGAGAAGGCTTTCTCGCCAAAGGGCGAATTGATCCGCCCCGAACTTTTGAGGCCGGGCAGCACCTGCGCGGTCGACGACAGCGCGAGCGGCAGGCCGAGCGCGAGCGAAGCCGCGGGGCTGAAGTCCAACGTCAGATGGATGAGCCCGGTCAGCACGAGCCCGGTCACCACGACCTGCATGAGGCCGAGGCCGAAGATCGCCCGGCGCATGTCCCAGAGCCGGCGCGGCGACAGTTCGAGCCCGACGAGGAAAAGCAGGAAGGCTATGCCGAGTTCGGCGAAGGCGAGCTTCGATTCGCCGCCACCGACGAGGCCAAGCCCGTGCGGCCCGACGATCGCGCCCGCAATCAGATAGCCGAGCACCGCACCGAGGCCGAGCCGGCGAAAGATCAGCACGAACAAGGTCGCAACGCCAAGCAGGATCGCGCCTTCGACCAGCGCGGTATCGGTCGCAGTCTCGCCCACCTTCTCGGCAGCTTCGGCGGCGGCAGCCGTGAGCGCGAGCAAAGTCATGCCGCCGCCGCCCGTTCCTCGAGCGCCGCGATGGCGGCGTCAAAAGGCAGCAGGATCGCACCGTGGCGCGCGGGATAGTCCTGCGCCGGCGCGAGCAGGTCGAAACCCGGCCAGTCGGGCTGTTCGCCTGCGCCCGCGAACCAGTTGGCGATCCCGTCGCGCGCGGCGCGCAGTTCGGCAAGGCCGAGCCCCGGCGCATGGCGCGCAAGCAACGCCGCCGATGCCTGACCCAGCGCGCACGCTTCCACATGCATGCCGACGCGCGTCACCCGGCCCGCATCGTCGGTATCGAGATCGAGGATGATCGCGCTGCCACACAGCGGCGCACGCCTGCTCACGCGGTGGCGCGCGCCGGCGATCGGCAGATATTCCGCGGTCGCGACCGCCAGCGCCAAGATGTCGCGGTTATAAAGCGGGGCGCTCATGGCTTGTCGGCCTTGGCCGCATCGACCTCGGCCTCGCGCGCCTCGGCGCGGCGCGCGGCGATAACCTTGCTCATTGCGCCACTCGTCGCGTTGAGCGCCGGATAGGTGCGGCTGTCGGCCATCCACGCGGGGCGCTGCATAACGCCATAACCTATATCATAAAGCAAGGTAAGGAGCATGAAGCCGATCGAGGCGATCAGCAGACCCTTCACCGCGCCAAAACCGGCGCCCAATCCGCGGTCGAACCCGCCGACCAGCGACGCGCGGCTGCGCTGCCCCATCGCGCGCGATCCCCATTTGGCGAGCGCGAACACGCCGCCGAACAGCAGCACGAAGGCGAGCGCCGCTGCGCCCCCCGCGGTCCCGACCCAGCCCGCGAGCAGGTCGGTGACGAACGGGTGAAAGAAACGCACCGCCGCGATCGCCAGTATCCAGGCGAGCAGCGTCGTCACTTCCTGCACGAGGCCGCGCGAAAAACCGAGCACCGCGCCGCCGCCAACCAGCACCAGCACGACGATATCCAGAGCCGTCAAACTTCCCATTCGCCGGTCGCTAGTCGCGCCCGAGCATCAGGTCAACGAGTTCGCCGAGGCGCTCGAAACCCGTGACCGAAATCCCGCCGACCGCTTTCATGCCCTTCGGCCCCCAGCCGCGCGAGAAACCGAGCTTCGCCGCTTCGCGCAGCCGCAGTCCGTCGTGCGAAACCTGCCGCACCTCGCCCGACAGCGACAATTCGCCGAATACGATTGCGTCGGCGGGCACCGGCCGCTCGCTGAATGCCGAGATCAGCGCCGCGGCGACCGCCAGATCCGCCGCTGGATCGGTCAGCCGATAGCCGCCCGCGATGTTGAGATAGACCTCGGCGGCCCCCATCTGGAGCCCGCAGCGCGCCTCCAGCACCGCGAGCACCATCGCGAGCCGCCCGCTGTCCCAGCCGACCACGGCTCTGCGGGGGGTTGCACCGCTCGCGAGTCGCACGGTCAGCGCCTGCACCTCGACGAGCACCGGGCGCGTGCCTTCCAATGCGGGGAACACGACCGACCCCGGCACGTCGCGACTACGGTCGGTGAGGAACAGGCTCGACGGGTTCGACACCTCGCCTAACCCCTCCTCGCCCATCGCGAACACCCCGATCTCGTCGGTCCCGCCAAAACGGTTCTTCACCGCGCGCAGGATACGGTATTGGTGACTGCGCTCGCCCTCGAACGCGAGCACGGTGTCGACCATATGTTCGAGCACGCGCGGTCCCGCGATCGTTCCGTCCTTGGTGACATGCCCGACGAGCACGATCGCGGCATCGCTGTCCTTGGCGTAGCGGATCAGTTCCTGCGCCGACGCGCGCACCTGACTCACCGTGCCCGGCGCGCTGTCGATCAAGTCGCTGTGCATCGTCTGGATCGAATCGATCACGACGAAATCGGCCGTCTGCTTGTCGAGTGTCGCAAGGATGTCGCGCACGGAAGTCGCGCTGGCCAGCGCCACCGGCGCATCGCCTAACCCCAGCCGCCGCGCGCGCAATCGCACCTGCGCTGCGGCTTCCTCGCCGCTGATATAGACGACCGACTTGCCCGCCTTCGCGAGCCGCCCTGCCGCCTGTAGCAGCAAGGTCGACTTGCCGATCCCCGGATCGCCGCCGATCAGCGTAGCCGATCCCGCAACGAACCCGCCGCCCAGCGCGCGGTCGAACTCGGCGATGCCGCAGAGCATGCGCTCGGGCATCTTGCTGTCGGCATTCAATGTTTCGAGCGCAAGCGTTCGCCCGCCGCGGCTGAGGTCGTGCTTCGCCGAAAAGACCGTCTCGCCCGCCTCCTCGACGAGCGTATTCCACTCGCCACAGTCGGCGCACTGCCCCTGCCAGCGATAGGTGGCGGAGCCGCAGTTCTGGCAGACATATTGGCGTTTCGCTTTGGCCATCCTCGCCGCATAATCGGAACAAAGACGGAACGCTAGCGGTTTCGAGTTCACACTCGGTCGAAAATCAAAACCCCGCCACCGCCAAGGACCGTCAAGCCCGGGACCGACCGATCGGCGCTTCGATCGAACGATAGCTGCAACGTCCCGGCAGGAATATAGGCGTCGGGCACCACGAAACGATTGCTCGTTACAGCGACCAGCGCGCGCGATTTCCCTTTCGCGGTCAATTGCAGCCCCTCCGCAGATTGGACGATCTCGAGGCTTTCGGCGCTGAAAGTCGTGTCGAGAAGGCCGGCCAGCGCGCGATTCTGATCCGCCCGCCGTTTATAGCTGCCGACGAAGCTTGCGGTCAGGCTGTTCGTCGCGATCGGCCCCGTCCGCACCGACCAGTCGCCCGGCCATGCCAGCGCGTCGGAGACCGCGTTGCGGATTTCGTCGCCCAGCACGTCGCCGTTCGCGCCATTGGTCACAATCACCAGACCGTCGCCACTGGCGAGATTGCCCTCGATATAGGCTTTATAGCTGTCGTTCGCCCCGGCGTGGTGGAAGATGTGTGCGGCGCCTTCCCCGGCGAGGCGCGGCCCCAGGCCGAAGGGCCCGGGCGACACCGCGGTCATCATATCCACCGCCAGCTCTTGCGGCAGATAGCCACCCGACGCGCGGTAGCTCGCGCCAAGCGCCAGGACGAGGCGGGTCAGATCGTTCGCCGATGTCCAGAGGCCCGATGCGGCGAGCTCGGGAAAGCTTTGCCATCCTCTTGGAAGCGCGACCGCTTTTCCATCGCCGTCATGCGCGTGCGCGATATCCGGGGTATCGGCAGCCGGAGCCGCATCGAACCGGCTTCGCTCCATCCCGAGCGGCGCGAACAGATGGCGCGATGCCACGGCCCCGAAGGGCGCGCCGAGCGCATCTTCGATGACCGCCTGCACGATCATGTAGCCGCCACCCGAATAGCGCGACCGCGTCCCCGCCGCGTCGATCCGCGCCAGCGGCTTGTTCATTGCCGGGGACGCGCCACCCAGGGTCTGGGCCAGCGTCGGCATCGGGTCCGCGGGCGCGATGTCTTGAAAGCCATGCACGTTGAAGCCGGCCGTATGCGACAGCAGCATCCGCAAACTAATGTCCGCGCGGTCACCTGCCGGCCCCGCCGGAACCCGCCAGCGCATTAACCGGCGATCGACATTTTGGTCGGGGTCCAGATGGCCGAGCGCCACGAGTTTCAGGCAAAGCGCTGCGGTCGCAATCTTGCTGACCGATCCCACCGAAAACAGCGTGTCGGGTCCGACCGGAGCGGCCTGCCCCGCAATGCGGACGCCATAGCCCGCAGCGCTGTCGACCCGGCCGCCGCGCAGGATCGCGATCGCCGCGCCCGGAACGCCGCCGCGGGCCATCCGCTCGGCAAGCGTCCACCGCTCGGCGCCGGTGTGGACGGCCGGCCGAAGCCGCGATTCGAAATCCGGACGAGGTGTCGCGGAGACCGGCGTCGTTGTGAGGCCGGCGAGCGGCAGGGCCAGGCTTCCGGCAAGAATTTGGCGTCGTTCGAAAAAGGGCATGGCAATCCACCGCGTGTCGGCAGCGCCCGCCTGCTATCGTTCCAACGCCGATCCGGTGCCCTAATCGGCGCGTTTGTGCGTCGGCCAACGGCGACGCACGCGGGTTCCATGCACAGCGAGACGCCGCGCGTCAATCGTGCGCGCCCATCGGCCTGTTTGGTCTCGGCCGCGGGAGGGCTATAGGCGGAACGACGAATCGCCCCGAACAAGGAATGCCCCGCGCCATGAAATTCTTCGCCGACACCGCCGAAATCGCCGACATTCAGGAGCTCGCCGCGACGGGCCTGCTCGACGGCGTCACCACCAACCCATCGCTGATCGCCAAGTCGGGCCGCGACTTCAAGGAAGTGACCCGCGAAATCTGCGCGCTGACCACCGGCCCGGTGTCGGCCGAGGTGGTCGCGCTCGACCATGCGACGATGATGAAAGAGGCCGAAATCCTCCGCAAGATCGCCCCCAATGTCTGCATCAAGGTGCCGCTGACGATCGACGGACTCAAGACGTGCAAGGCGCTGACAAGCGACGGCACGATGGTCAATGTCACGCTCTGTTTCTCGGCGGCGCAGGCGCTGCTCGCCGCCAAGGCCGGTGCGAGCTTCGTCTCGCCGTTCGTCGGCCGCCACGACGACAATGGCTTCGACGGCATGCAGCTCATCTCCGACATCCGGCTGATCTACGACAATTACGGCTATGAGACCGAAATCCTCGTCGCGAGCGTGCGTCACGGCATCCATGTGCTCGAAGCCGCCAAGATCGGCGCCGACGTGATGACCGCGCCGCCGTCGGTGATCAAGGGGCTGTTCAAGCATATCCTGACCGAAAAGGGCATCGAAGGATTTTTGGCGGACTGGGCGAAGACCGGACAGTCGATCTGATTCCTGTTCCTCCCTGTGCCGCAGGCATGGGGAGGTGGCAGCGGCGGAGCCGCTGACGGAGGGGCAAGGGCGCAGCGTTGCGGCCCCTCCACCACACCCTTCGGGCGCGGTCCCCCTCCCCATCGCTTCGCGACAGGGAGGATCTCGCATCCTTTCCAGTTGACGTAAACGTCAAGCTGCCGCGATACTCTCCCGAAAGGGAGAGATTCGCGATGACCGATACCATTCTCACCGAGCGCCGCGGGCATATATTGATCATCACGATCAACCGGCCCGAGGCGCGCAACGCCGTCAACGCCGCAGTCCATATCGGCGTCGGCACCGCGCTCGAAGAAGCCGAAAACGACCCTGAAATCCGCGTCGTTATCATCACCGGTGCGGGCGACAAGAGCTTCTGCGCCGGCGCCGACCTCGTTGCGCTGTCGCGCGGCGAGAGTCTCTATCCCTCGGACAAGGCCCAGCAGGCGTGGGGCTTCGCCGGCATGGTATCGCACCCGATTTCGAAACCGATCATCGCCGCGGTCAACGGCTTCGCCTTCGGCGGCGGCTGCGAGATCGCGCTGATGAGCGACATCATCGTCGCCGCCGATCACGCCCAATTCGGTCTGCCCGAGGTCAAGGTCGGGCTGTTCGCCGCAGCCGGCGGCGCTTTCCGCCTCGCGCAGCAACTGCCGAAGAAGCTCGCGATGGAATATATGCTGACCGGCGATCCGATCCCGGCGGCGCGCGCCGCCGAATTCGGCCTCGTCAACCATGTCGTCCCGCTCGCCGACCTGCTCCCCACCGCGCTGGCGCTCGCCGAAAAGATTGCGGGCAACGCCCCGCTCTCGGTACAGGCGTCAAAACGCGTCGCGCTCGGCATCGACGAAGGCCGCATCGCCGCGGATGCCCCCTATTGGGAGCATAACACGCGCGAACGCGGCGTGCTGATGCGCAGCGAGGACGCGCGCGAGGGCCCGCTCGCCTTCGCGCAGAAACGCAAGCCCGAATGGAAGGCGCGCTGAACATGGCGATGACCGATCCCGAGCGGATTCCCGTCATCATCGGCGTCGGACAAATCAACGACCGGCCCGAGGACCCCGACCATGGGCTCGATTCGCTCGGACTGATGGTTGCGGCGCTCAAGATCGCAGCAGAGGACGCGGGCGTATCGCTGACCGAGATCGACAGCCTCGCGATCGTCGATCAGATCAGTTTCCGCAGCCTCGGCAAGCTTTGCGAACCGCTCGCCGCCGCGATCGGCGCCAATCCCGCGATCAACTACCAGTCGGCCGCGCCGCACGGCGATACGCCCGTCCGCCTGCTCAACGAGGCGGCAAACCGCGTCGGCGCGGGCGAGGTCAAGCTCGCCGCCATCGTCGGCGCCGAGGCGCTGCGTACCGCCGCCGGCCGCGCCGCCAAGGCCGCGAGCGGCGAGGACAAAAGCTATAATGCGATCCGTAAGGTCGCGACGCGGCGCGAGCCGAACTACGCCCAGCTTCACGGGCTGGCGGCGCCGGTAGACGTCTATCCCCTCTACGAGAATGCGACACGCGCCGCGTGGGGTCAGAGCCTCGAGGAAGCGCAGTTCGAAAGCGCCGAAATCTGGTCGCGCTTTTCCGAAGTCGCCGCGGCCAACGACGGCGCGTGGATCCGCAAGCCCGCAGGCCCCAAGGACATCCTCAAGGTCGACGAGCGCAATCGCCCGATCGCCTTCCCCTATTCGAAACTGATGGTCGCCAATTCGTCGGTGAACCAGGGCGCGGGCTTTATCGTCGCGAGCCTCGCCGAAGCATGGCGCCGGGGCATCCCCGAAGACCGTCTGATCCATATCGGCATGGGCGCCGCAGCGAAGGAACCGCCCAGCATCCTCCACCGCGACCGCTACGACGGCAGCGTCAGCATGGAGACGTCGATCACGCGCACCCTCGAACTGAATGCGATGACGGCCGAGGATTTCGACTTCGTAGAACTTTACAGCTGCTTTCCCTGCGTCCCCAAGATGGCGCGGCGCATCCTCGGCTGGCCGTGGGACCGTCCCGCGACGGTGTTCGGCGGGCTGACCTTCGGCGGCGGCCCGATTGCCAATTATATGAGCCATGCGATCGTCTCGATGGTCGACAGGTTGCGCAGCGAGGGCCGCTATGGCTTCCTCTTCGCCAATGGCGGTTTCGCAACCGACAATCATTGCATCGTTCTCGGTAACCAGCCGATCGCGGCGGCGAGCTTTCCGCAGGATTTCGACTATCAGACTGAAGCCGAAGCGAAGCGCGGGCCGGTGCCCGAGTTGGTCGAGGATTATGCAGGGGCGGCGACCATCGAGAGCTATACGGTGTTTTATGGCCGGGATGGGAGCCCGAAAGCGGGCGTGGTGGTCGCGCGGACGCCCGACGACAAGCGCACGCTGGCGCATGTTGACGTAAGTGACGCCGCGATGCTGGCGTTTCTGACCGACGGCACGACGGAGCCGGTGGGCGCTGCCGGGCAGGTCATCCCGCTCAATGAAGGCTTCGGCTGGCGCGCGGTCTAGCTTCTCCCCTCCCGCAAGCGGGAGGGGTTGGGGGTGGGCAGCAACGCCGCAATGGCCCACCCCGCTGCGACTAGCGGGCAAGCCGCAAGTCTCGCTGCCCCTTCCGGATACGGGAGGGGAATTAGAGTTCGAACGAAACCCCCTGCGCCAGTGGCAGCGCATCCGAATAATTCAGCGTATTGGTCGCGCGCCGCATATAAGCTTTCCAGCTGTCGGACCCGCTCTCGCGCCCGCCGCCCGTCTCCTTCTCACCGCCGAACGCGCCGCCGATCTCCGCACCCGACGTGCCGAGATTGACGTTCGCGATGCCGCAATCGCTTGCGGCCAGGAACCGCTCCGCTTCGCGCATGTCGGTGGTGAAGATCGCCGAAGACAGCCCGGCCGCGACATCGTTGTGCAGGTCGATCACCGCACCCAGATCATAATAGCGCATCACATAGAGGATCGGCGCAAAGGTCTCTTCGAGCACCGGGCCGACCTGCCCCGGCATCTCGACAAGCGCGGGCTTCGCATAGAAGCTTGCCCCCTCGCCGACGCGTTCGCCGCCATGGACGATCCCGCCCACAGCGCGCGCAGCGCCCAGCGCATCCTGCATCATCTCATAGGCCGCGCGGTCGATCAGCGGTCCGACGAGCACGTCGTTTTCGAGCGGATTGCCGACGCCGACGCTCCCATAGGCCGCCTTCAGCCTCGCGACGAAGCCGTCGTAGATGCTGTCGTGCAGGAACAGGCGGCGCGTCGTTGTGCAGCGCTGCCCCGCGGTCCCCATCGCGCCGAACGCGACGCCGCGCAGCGCAAGGTCGAGATCGGCCGAGGGCGCGACGATCACGCCATTATTGCCGCCGAGTTCGAGGATCGCGCGCGCGAAGCGCCCGGCCAGCCGCGGCGCGACCGCGCGCCCCATCCGCGTCGAACCCGTCGCCGACACCAGCGCGACGCGCTTGTCGTCGACCAGCGCCTCGCCCGCCTCGCGCCCGCCGATTAGGAGCTGCGCCAATCCTTCGGGCGCGTCGCCGAACCGCGCCAGCGCGCGCTCGAAAATCGCCTGGACGCCAAGCGCGGTCAGCGGGGTCTTTTCGGATGGCTTCCACACCACGCTGTTGCCGCAGACGAGCGCCACGGCGGCATTCCACGCCCACACCGCGACGGGAAAGTTGAACGCCGAAATCACCCCGACGACGCCAAGCGGATGCCAGACCTCCATCATCCGGTGCCCCGGCCGCTCGGTCGCGATGGTGAGGCCGTAGAGCTGGCGCGACAGGCCGACCGCGAAATCGCAGATGTCGATCATCTCCTGCACCTCGCCCGCGCCTTCGGACGGGATCTTGCCCGTTTCGATCGTCACCAGCTTCGCGAGCTCGTCCTTCGCGGCGCGCAATTCCTCGCCCCACAGGCGGACGAGTTCGCCCCGGCGCGGTGCCGGGACGTTGCGCCAAGCGCGAAAGGCCGCGCTCGCTTTGCCCAGCGTCTCGTCGATCGCAGCGGCATCCGCGACCTGCACCATCGCCAATTGTTCGCCGGTCAGCGGTGTCACCGACGGCATCGATCCATCGGCCCAGGCCGCGCGATGCACGCCGAGTCCGTCGAGCAATCGCGTGACCTCCTGGCCCAATAGCGTCATCATCTGTCCCTTCATTGGCGCCGACGCGCCCTTGCAGTTTGTGGCTCGCGGGTTATCGCAGCGGGCGAACAATGCAAACCCGAATGGGAGAGTCGTCCTTGTCCGAATTGTCGCCGTCCGAACCCTTTGTTCCCGTTCCGGCCGATGCCGCGGCGAACACGCACTGCAGCGCCGCCGATTACGACCGGCTCTACGCGCAGAGCATCGATGATCCCGACGCTTTCTGGGCCAAGCAGGCGGAGCGCATCGACTGGATCGCACCGCCGACGAAAATCGGAAACTGGTCCTACGATCCCGTTGAAATCAAATGGTTTGAGGATGGCGTCCTCAACTTGTGTCACAACGCCGTCGACCGCCATGTCGCCGCGGGGCATGGGACACGCACCGCGATCATCTTCGAACCCGACGCCCCCGATGGCGAGACGCGGACGATCAGCTATGCCGCGCTGCTCGCCGACGTCATCCGCTTCGCGAACACTTTGAAGAAAATGGGCGTCCAAAAGGGCGACCGCGTCACCATCTATATGCCGATGATCCCCGAGGGCGCGGTCGCGATGCTCGCCTGCGCACGCATCGGCGCGGTGCACAGCGTCGTTTTCGGCGGCTTTTCGCCCGAGGCGATCCACGGCCGCATCGAGGATTGCGCGAGCGACTGGGTGATCTGCGCCGACGAGGGGCTGCGCGGCGGCAAGGTCGTTCCCTTGAAGGCCAATGTCGACAAGGCATTGGAACGCGTGGACGTCAAAGCCGTGCTCGTCATCGCGCACACGGGCGGCGACATCGCGATGAAGGAAGGCCGTGATCACTGGTACGACGCGCTCTCGGCCGATGTTCCCGGCGACTGCCCGTGCGAGCCGATGAACGCCGAAGACCCGCTGTTCATCCTCTACACCTCGGGATCGACCGGCAAACCCAAGGGCGTGCTCCACACCGTCGGCGGCTACAGCGTGTGGACCGCCAGCACCTTCTATTATGGCTTCGACTATCGCCCCGGCGAAATCTTCTGGTGCACCGCCGACATCGGCTGGGTCACCGGCCACAGCTACGTCGTCTATGGCCCGCTTCAGAATGGCGCGACGACGTTGATGTTCGAGGGCGTGCCCAATTACCCGGATCACGACCGCTTCTGGCAGGTCGTCGACAAGCATCAGGTCAACATCCTCTACACCGCGCCGACCGCGATCCGCGCGCTGATGCGCGAGGGCGACGATTATGTGATGCGCCATGACCTGTCGCCGATCCGCCTGCTCGGCAGCGTCGGCGAGCCGATCAATCCCGAGGCGTGGCGCTGGTATCACCAGCTCGTCGGCAAGGGCCGTGTCCCCGTGGTCGACACATGGTGGCAGACCGAAACCGGCGGGATCATGATCACCACCCTGCCCGGCGCGCATCCGATGCAGCCGGGCAGCGCCGGGCGTCCCTTCTTCGGTATCCGCCCGCAACTGGTGGACGCCGAGGGCGGCGTGCTCGTCGATGAACAGACCGGCGGGGCAGCCGAGGGCAATCTGTGCATCACGCATAGCTGGCCCGGTCAGGCGCGCACGATCTACGGCGACCATGACCGCTTCGCTGAAACCTATTTCTCGACTTACAAGGGCAAATATTTCACCGGCGACGGCTGCCGCCGCGATGCCGACGGCTATTGGCGGATCACCGGCCGCGTCGACGATGTCATCAACGTCTCGGGCCACCGCATGGGCACCGCCGAGGTCGAAAGCGCGCTCGTTCTCCACGATCTCGTTGCCGAGGCTGCGGTCGTCGGCTTCCCGCACGACATCAAGGGTCAGGGCATCTACGCCTATGTGACGCTGAACGCCGGGGTCGAGCCGACCGACGAAGTCGCCGCCGCGCTCAAGCAGCAGGTCCGCAAGGAAATCGGCCCGATCGCAACCCCCGACCATATCCACCTGACCCCGGGGCTTCCCAAGACGCGCTCGGGCAAGATCATGCGCCGCATCCTGCGCAAGATCGCCGAGAATGATTTCGCCTCGCTGGGCGATACGTCGACCTTGGCCGATCCAAGTCTGGTCGACGGGCTGATTGCGGGGCGGAAGAACCGCTGAACCAGGGCGCGCTACGCAACGGGATGGGCCGTACCATCCTTTCGTATGATTGAGCCGGGAGCCGTCGGACGGCATATCGGGGACACCCCCGGTTCCGGTCTGCCCATCCCCCTCCCTGGTGGCCGGAGCAACAAGGCCCGGAAGGTTACGCACCTTCCGGGCCATTTCTTTCCTCACTTGGCTTTAGCCGCGCGGATCCGCGAACGCCTCGCACAGGCCGTCGGTTGCCAGCGCAATACGCGATTCCGCCGTTTCGCGATTGGCGGCACTGTTCTGAACGCCCCGCGTTTCGGTGTTGAACGCCAGCAGGCTGCCGATCCGCTGGTCGGGACACAGGCTGAGATAGGCGCGAAAGCCGTTCTGATCGCCATTATGCCCGACGAAACGCACCGCCGCGCTGCGGTCGATGAAGAAGGACAGGCCGCTCTGCGTCGTCTTCGCCATGCGGCCCTGTGTGAAATCCTCTCCCGCCGCGATTTGCGGCGCCCACATTTCCTCGATCGAGGACCGTTTCAGCACCAGATCATAGTCGGTCTGGCGCGCCGGGTCGCCGAGCAGGAACGCCGCATATTTCGCCATGTCGGGCATCGGCGCGTTGAGCCCGCCGTTCGACACGGTCACCCCGGTATCGACATCGAACGGCGCCGCGACCCGCCGGCCGCCCTTGATATAATAGCTGTGCGATCGGTGCGGCAGCAGATGCGGCGGCGTGCGGTCGAAATAGCTGGCGTGCATGCCCAGCGGCTTCAGGATATTCTTGTCGACATAGACTTCATAATCCTCGCCCGACAGCCGTTCGATGACCTGCCCGAGATAGACGATTCCGGAGTTCGAATAGCCGAAGCGGCTGCCCGGTTTGAACTCGACCTGCGTATAAGGCAGCATCGCCACAAGCTGCGCCCAGCCCTTGGGCTCGAACGGCTGCCAGTCATGATTGCGCCACGGCCAGGTTCCGCTGCGAAATCCGGCGCTGTGGCTCATCAACTGACGCAGCGTGATCGCGCCCGTGTCGCCATGGGGATTATGCACCGCCGCCAGTTCGGGCACATAGCGAGTGATCGGATCGTCGAGCGACAGCAGCCCGCGATCGCGAAGCTGCATGATCGCGATCCCCGTCATCGTCTTGGTGATCGACGCCCAATGATAGATGGTGTCGGCATCGACGGGGACATGCGCATCGGCATCCTGCTCGCCCAGATGATCGGCAACGACGGTCCGGCCGTCCTGCACGACATAAAAGCTGCTTCCCGCGATCTTCGCGCGGTTCGTCTCGGCACGGTGCAGCGCACGAAAATCGCGCAGTGCCGCGTCGAAGCGCGACTCTTCGGCGCCGGCCGGGCTGGCTATCAGAACAAGTGCTGCGGAAATCCAGCGCGACATTGCAATCCCTTCCCGTCCGTCCACGACCGACGCGAGGGTGGCCGAAGCCGGTCAGAAATGAAAGTCCGGCAACTCGGCCAGTGCAATCCCCAGCGCTTCGGCCCAGCCGTCGGCGACGCTTTCGAAATAGGGGTCGTTGCGTTCGAACCGCCGTTCACGCACCGTCGTATAATCGTCGCGCTCGTGAATCTTGAGGTCGATCGGCAAATCGACCCCGGCATTGGCGCGGATCGTCGAATCGAACGAGACGCACAGCAGCTTCACCGCGTCCTCGAACGACATCGCGGGATCGTACGACCGCACGATGATCGGCCGGCCGTATTTGGTCTCGCCGATCTGGAAGAAGGGATTATCCTCCCCCGCCTCGATGAAATTGCCCTCGGGATAGATCAGGAACAGCCGCGGTTCGGCGCCTTTGATCTGCCCGCCGACAATCAGCGACGCGCGGAACAGCGATTCCGCCGCGGGGCCTTCGGGATTGTGGCGCGTCACGATCTGGCGCAGCGTTTCGCCGACAATCGTCGCAACCGCGAACATCGACGGCGCTTCGAGGATCGAGGGATGACGGTCTTCGGGCGCCTTGGTGCGCTCGTCGAGCAGGCTGACGACGGCTTGCGTCGTCGCGAGATTACCCGCCGACATCAGGGTGATCACCCGCTCGCCCGGCAGGTGCCAGCTGCGCATCTTGCGGACCTGTGCGATGTCGTCGACACCCGCATTGGTGCGGGTGTCCGACATGAACACCAGTCCCTTGTTCAAACGCATGCCAACGCAATAAGTCATCGAATCCCGTTTTCCCCGCCCGGAAAGTCCTGATCGTCCGGCCCGCTTATTGCTGGACCTGCAATTGAACAACCAGATTTTCCTGCGCCGCACCATAGCGCATGCCGCGAACCGGGGCAGCGTCGCGATAATCGAGCCCCGTCGCGACGCGAATGTATCGCTGGTCGGGCGAATGGCCGTTGCTGACGTCGAAGCCGATCCAGCCGATATGGTCGAAATGCGCCTCGGCCCACGCGTGCGTCGCATCCTGATGCGTCCGGTCGTTCATCATCAGATAGCCCGAAACGTAACGCGCCGGATGGCCGAGGTGGCGCATCGCGGCGATGAAGATATGCGCATGGTCCTGGCACACCCCGCCCTCGCTGCCGAGCGCCTGTTCGGCGGTCGTCTCGGCATCGGTAAAGCCGATCCGGTACGCCAGCCGGTCGATGATCAGCGCCGACAGCGCATGCGCGCGCTCGATATCATTGGCATGGTCGCGGCCGAGCTGCGCGGTGAGCGCGCGAACATGCCGCCCCGCGCGCGTCAGCGGCGTCGGGCGCAGGAAGGTCCACAGCGGCATCGCGCCGCGATGCACGCCGATCACGCCGTCCCATGTTTCGAGCTCGATCGCACCGTGGCAGCGAATGACCAGTTCGGTCGCACCGCCCTGCACCGCGATCAGGTCGACGCCATTGCCGTGATGGTCGGTGTAATGCAGCTGCTGCGCCCCGCCCTCGACGTCGATCGCCCAGTCGAGAACGCGCTGCTGGCCCGGCCGGTCCTTCGGCGTCAATTTGAGCTGCTGCAGCGCATAGCTGACCGGCGCATCATATTGGTAACGGGTGGTGTGTTCGACTTTGAGCCGCATCGTCATTCCACAAACCGATAATCGCGTTCGACCTGCCGTGCGAGGGCAGCGGTATCGCGCAAGAAGCTGGTCACATATTGATGCAGACCGCCGTCGAATATCGACTGGATCGGCCCGGCGAGTTTCTCATGGCTCAGCGCATGCGCCAAGCGCCAAGCCCCGATCTCCTCGCCATAATGGCGCTGCAGCTGCGCCAGATTATCTTCCATCCGCTCGCAGCAGAAAGCGAGGCTGCGCGGCATCTGGCGATAGAGGATCAGGAATTCGGCGATCTTGAGCGCGCTGATCTCGGCCCCGTAAAGCCAGCGATAGGCGCGGTGCGCCGAAACCGACCGCAGGATCGTTTCCCACTGCACATTATCGATCGTCGTGCCGATATGCGCAACCGAGGGCAGCAGCAGGTAATATTTGACGTCGAGGATCCGCGCCGTGTTGTCGGCGCGTTCGAGGAAGGTGCCGAGCAGCGAGAAATGGAACCCGTCGTTGCGCAGCATCGTGCCGTTCAATGCCCCGCGAACATGCGCGCTCTGCTGGCGGATCGTCGTCAGAACGTCGGGCAGATCATCCTCGCGCACCGGCCGCTTCAGCAGCGCGACGAGCGTCATCCAGCTCGTATTGACCGCTTCCCACGTCTCGCGGGTCAGCGCGGTGCGCGCGGTGCGGGCATTGTCGCGCGCTTGTCTGATCACCGAAAGGATGCTCGACGGGTTGGCGGGATCGCGGAGAAGGAAGTCGATCACGCGCGCCGAGCTGTAATCGCCATGCGCGGCCTGGAACGCCTGATTGACCCCTGCGGTCACCAGCACCGACTTCCATTCGGCGGCGGCGGTGCTCGACCGCGTCAGCGCGATGCGGAACCCCGCGTCGATCAGGCGCGCATTATTCTCGCTACGCTCGAGGTAGCGCGCCATCCAGAAGAGCGAGCCTGCGGTCTTGCCTAGCATCTAAGCCCCTCCCCTCCCCTCCCCTCCCGCAAGCGGGAGGGGCAGCGAGACTTGCGAACATGTTCGCTAGTCGCAGCGGGGTGGGCATGTACGCGACGTGGCTGGCCCACCCCGTTGCGGCTAGGCAGCAAGCTGCCAAGCCTCGCTGCCCCTCCCGCTTGCGGGAGGGGATTGGCGATTTCTTGCGACAGCCCCCCCATCAATCTTCCAACACCCACGTATCCTTCGTCCCGCCGCCCTGGCTCGAATTCACCACCAGCGACCCTCTGGTCATCGCGACGCGCGTCAGTCCGCCAGGCGTGATCGTGATCCCCTGCGGCGACATCAGCACGAAGGGGCGCAGGTCAACGTGCCGCGGTGCGAGGCCCTTTTTGGTGAAGATCGGCACGGTCGAGAGCGACAGCGTCGGCTGCGCGATATAATTGCCTGGGTTCGCTTCCAGCTTGGCGCGGAACGCCGCGAGTTCCTTCTTGCTCGCGGCGGGGCCGACCAGCATCCCGTACCCCCCCGACCCGTGGACTTCCTTGACGACGAGTTCGGGCAGCCGGTCGAGCACTTCGCGCAGATGCTCGGGGTCCGAACAGCGCCACGTCGGCACATTGGGCAGCAGCGCCTTTTCCCCCGTATAGAATTCGATGATGTCGGGCATGTAGCTGTAGAGCGCCTTGTCGTCGGCGATGCCGGTCCCCGGCGCGTTGGCGATGGTGATGCCGCCTGCGCGATAGACGTCCCAGATGCCGGGTACGCCGAGCATCGAGTCGGGACGAAAGTTCAAGGGGTCGAGGAAATCGTCGTCGACGCGGCGATAAACGACATCAATCGCCTTATAGCCCTGCGTCGTGCGCATCGCGACGCGCCCGTCGACGACGCGCAGATCATGCCCCTCGACCAGTTCGGCGCCCATATGGTCGGCGAGGAAACTATGTTCATAATAAGCGCTGTTGTGGATGCCCGGCGTCAGCACCGCGACCGTCGGCGTCCCGCCGCACGCGGGCGGCGCGCAGGCGGCGAGTGATTTCAGAAGGTTGATCGGATAATCGCTGACCTCGCGCACCGGCACTTTCGCGAACAGTTCGGGAAACATCTGGAGCATCGTTTCGCGGTTTTCGAGCATGTAGGACACCCCCGACGGGGTGCGCGCATTATCCTCGAGCACATAGAATTCATTCGCGCCGGTGCGCACGATGTCGGTGCCGCTGATGTGCGTATAGATGCCGCCCGGCGGATCGAGCCCCATCATCATCGGCAGAAAGGCTTCGTTTCCGGCGATCAGTTCGACGGGGACGCGGCCCGCGCGTAATATCTCCTGCCGGTGATAAATGTCGTGGAGAAAGGCGTTCAGTGCGCGCACGCGCTGTTCGATGCCGCGCGACAGGCGGCGCCATTCGCTGGCCGAAATAATCCGCGGCACGACGTCGAACGGAATCAGCCGCTCATCGCCATCGGCGGCGCCATAGACGTTGAAGGTAATCCCTGTGGTGCGGAACAGCGCCTCGGCCTGCTGCGCCTTGCGCTGGATACGCGCCGCATCCTCGGCCTCGAACCATCCGCAATAGTCTCGATAGGGCGACCGGGTTCCGCCCTCCTGGCTCGTCATTTCGTCGAAAAATGAAATGCGCCTGCCCTTTCCACGCAACATGCCATCATCTGCCGCGCGCCCGATGTCTTCGGTGTGCGCGGCGCACCATGTTCCTGCTGCTGCGTCACCCGCCGGCTACGTGGCCACCGGGCTTATCGATGCGATGCTAATCGCGCCCGCGGGCCTTGGCAAGCGGGCTCGTGGACGGCGGTGTTACCGTAACATCAAACACTTGGCACTACTAAGCCCCTCCCCTTCAGGG